>NZ_LT629787.1:3163337-3796005 GCF_900105655.1 Halopseudomonas salegens | reverse complement strand
GTGTAAATCGCAGTGCGGACGTAATCGGGATATTTGAAGTAGGCCGATAGGGTTGGCCATTTGCCCCGCCAAGACTTGATCACCATTGGATATTTCTCGCCCCATTTGGCTTCCAGTTCATCGAGTGCGATTTCTGCGGCGTTCAGCGTTGCAGCCTTGTAGACGGGCTTCAGATCAGCCATGAAGGCTTTCTGGTTTTTCGATGCGACATACTTCAGCGAGTTGCGGATCTGGTGAATCACGCAATGCTGGATTTCCGTTTTCGGGTAAATGCTCTCGATGGCTTCCGGGAAGCCTTTCAGGCCATCTACACAGGCGATCAGGATGTCCTTAACGCCACGATTGTAGAGGTCTGTCAGCACGGAGAGCCAGTGATGGGCGCCTTCCTGGTCGGACAGATACAGGCCAAGCAGCTCCTTCTTTCCCTCGATGTTCAGGGCGAGAATGGTGTAGATGGCCTTGCTGACGTAACGCCCGTTTTCCTTGATTTTGTAGTGAATGGCGTCAAGCCAGACAATTGGATAGATGACTTCAAGATCACGCTCTCGCCATGCCTGTAGCTCTGGCAGAAGTTTGTCGGTGACAGCATTGATGGTGCCGTTGGACAGCTCAATATCATATAACTCAGCAATGTGAGCGCGGATGTCCTGGTAGCTGTTGCCGAGCGCAAACAGGGCCAGGATTTTGCGCTCCAGCTCATCGGTCAGGTGCGTCTGGTGTTTCTTGATAAGCTGGGGCTCGAAGGTGCCGCTGCGGTCACGGGGCGTCTTCAATTCGAAGCTGCCGACGGGGCCTTTCATGGTCTTGCCAGTCGTGCCGTTCTTGCGGTTCGGCGTGGCTTCTTTGGCAAGATGATTGTCCAACTCAGCCTGCATGGCGGCTTCGGTGAGTTGCTTGATCAACGGCGTGAGAATGCCGTCTTTACCGGTCAAATCCTGGCCGTCACGCAGGGCTTGCAGGGCGGCGTCAATGTCGAATGTGGGTTTGCTCATGGTTCACCTCTCTGATGAGTAGATTAAAGAGGTGACACAGAATTATGAACACTACCCGCCAAGATGGCACAACGTGAATCGCTAAGCTTCCAAAGCAATCCGTTTGTTTTTGTAACCCGGGATGGGTTTGGGATTGCGGCTTTGCCGCAAATGCCTACAACAACAAAAACAGCTCACAGAATAAAAACAAAAATACCATTGGGGGGAGTTTCTACTCCCCTTGAGCTTTCTCTCCCTGATACATTCAAATCCCCAGCAAATCAAGCTAGAATGCCGCATTCATTTATTCCCTGCAGCCTTGGGCGCAAAGGGTAACCTTATGCTGGTGGATAACCCGCACCTATGATTCGCAAAATCCTGCAAAAACTACCAACGCCATTTGGCCGCCAGACACGTCAGCGCACAACGCCTCAGGTCATTGCCGCCAGCCAGCATAATCTGCACCCCCGCCGTATCAGCCGGCATGCCGTCAGTGTGGTTGAGCAATTGCAACGCGCCGGTTACGAGGCCTACCTGGTCGGGGGCTGCGTGCGTGACTTGCTGCTGGATATCGTGCCCAAGGATTTCGATGTGGCCACCAGCGCCACCCCGGAAGAAGTCCGCGCCACTTTTCGCAATGCCCGCCTGATTGGCCGCCGTTTCAAACTGGCGCATGTGCGTTTTGGCCGTGAAATCATCGAAGTCGCCACCTTCCGTGCCAGTCATGACAGTGACAGCGACAGTGAGAATCTCGATGACTCAGAGCTGTCACGGCAAAGTGAAAGCGGTCGCCTGCTGCGCGACAACGTCTATGGCAATTTCGAAGAAGATGCCCAGCGCCGGGACTTCACCATCAATGCGCTCTACTACAACCCGACTGATGGCCATATTCATGACTTTGCCAATGGCATTCATGATGTGAGAAACCGCCAGGTCCGCCTGATCGGCGATCCGGTACGCCGCTACCAGGAAGACCCGGTGCGGATGCTGCGGGCTGTGCGCTTTGCTGCCAAACTGGATTTCGATATTGAACCGCACAGTGCCGAACCAATTTTCGAGTTGTCCGAATTACTGCACGACATTCCGCCCGCACGCCTGTTCGATGAGGTGCTAAAGCTGCTTATGAGTGGCCAGGGTGAATTGACCTTCGAGCTACTGCGTGAGCATGACCTGTTTTCACCCCTGTTTCCGGATACCGAAGAAGCCATTGAGGCCAATCCCGATTACTCACTGGCCCTGATCCGACAGGCCCTGCGCAATACCGACCTGCGCATCCGTGAAGACCGTCCGGTAACCCCTGCCTTCCTGTTCGCCGCCCTGCTCTGGCCAGCACTGCCTGAGCGCGTCAAGGCACTGGAAGACAAGGGCATCCCAACCATTCCAGCACAACAGCAGGCCGCCCAGGAGCTGCTCGCCGAGCAATGCCGACATACCGCGATACCCAAGCGGTTCACCATACCGCTGCGCGAAATATGGGATATGCAGCCGCGCCTGGAGCGCCGTAGCGGGCGCCGCGCCGACCAGTTGCTGGAACACCCGCGTTTCCGGGCTGCCTATGATTTTCTGCTGCTCCGCGAAACTACCGGCGAGCAAACCCAGGGCCTGGGTGACTGGTGGACCCGGTACCAGGACGCCAACGAGGACCAGCGCCGGCAGATGATCCGCGAGCTGGGCAGTGAAGGCGCCGGCAAGCGTTCACGGGGGCGACGTAAACGCAAACCCCGTGCACCTCGCACCGGCGACTGACATGCCGCGCTGCTATATCGGCCTTGGCAGCAATCAGGCCAACCCCGAGAGGCAACTGCAGCAGGCATTCAACGCCCTGGCCATGCTGACACAAAGCGAACTGGTCGCCCGTTCGAGCCTGTATCGGAGTGCCCCCATGGGTCCGCAAGAGCAACCCGACTACGTCAATGCTGTCGCCTGTCTGGATACAGCGCTGGCGCCGCTGGCATTGCTGGATCAGTTGCAGGCCATAGAACAGCTGCATGGCCGCGAACGCAAGGCCGAGCGTTGGGGGCCGCGGACACTGGATCTGGACTTGCTGCTGTACGACCAACTGAGCATCGACCTACCCCGCCTTACAGTGCCACACTATGGCCTGCAATATCGCGATTTCGTCCTGCAACCCCTGGCCGAGCTGGAGCCGGAAATGGTACTACCCAACGGCTGTCGAGTTGCCGAGCTATTGCAACAATGCCAAAGCCATGGCTTGCAGCGGCTGAATCCGCCCGAGCCATGAATGACCATGCAGCAGATTGATTGGTCACCATCGCCGCCACCGCAGGATCGGCACTATACTGCGCAAAGTGGTAGCATGCTGCGCCGGTTGACCGGTCACCCCACAACCCAAGACATCTCGCCTCAGTGAGGCCGAATTATTGGAAGCCACCATGCCTGATGTAAACCTGACAACGCTGTACAAGCTCAAGCAATCTGCAGAAAAGATTGTCTGCCTGACGGCCTATGATGCCACCTTCGCCCATCTGGAAAGCCAGGCCGGAGTCGAGGTCATCCTGGTCGGTGACTCTCTGGGTATGGTGCTGCAAGGGCATGACAGCACGCTGCCGGTCACGGTTGCGGATATGGCCTACCACACCCGGTCAGTAAAACGCGGCAACCGTGGTGCGTTGATCATGGCTGATCTGCCCTTTATGGCTTACGCCACCCTGGAGCAGACTCTGAACAACAGCGCCGCACTGATGCAGGCAGGTGCCCATATGGTCAAACTGGAAGGCGCCGGCTGGCTGGCCGAGAACATCACGGCACTGGTACAGCGTGGCATTCCGGTCTGTGCTCACCTCGGTCTGACGCCACAAACAGTCAATGTGCTGGGTGGCTACAAGGTGCAAGGGCGTGAGCAGGCTCAGGCTGACACCTTGCTGGCAGACGCCGTGGCTCTGGAAGCCGCAGGTGCCAGCATGCTGCTGCTGGAATGTGTACCCAGTGATCTGGCCACCCGGATCAGCCAGAGCGTCAAGGTGCCGGTGATAGGCATTGGTGCCGGTAGCGGTACCGACGGTCAGGTGCTGGTGGTACACGACATGCTTGGCCTGTCGATCAGTGGACGCCTGCCACGTTTCGTGAAGAACTTCATGACCGAGACAGCGGATATACCCGCTGCCATCAAGGCTTATGTCGACGCCGTCAAGGCGGTCGAATTCCCCGCCCGCGAACACGAGTTCTGAACACAATGAATACCGTGCACAGCATTGCTCAGGTGCGCGCGGCCGTTTCCCGTGCGCGTGAAGAAGGCAAACGCATCGGCCTGGTGCCGACCATGGGCAACCTGCATGCCGGGCATATCGCCCTGGTTCGCACTGCCCTGGCACGTGGCGACTTTGTCGTCGTCAGTATCTTCGTCAACCCGATGCAATTCGGCCCCAATGAGGATCTCGACAGCTACCCGCGCACCCTGAGTGAAGACCAGGCCAAACTGTTTGACGCTGGCGCGCACCTGCTTTTCGCGCCAAATGCCACCGAGATGTACCCGGACGGCCTGAATGGCCATACCCAGGTCAGCGTTCCTGTGGTGTCTGAAGGGCTCTGTGGCGGTAGTCGCCCGGGCCACTTCAACGGCGTGGCGACCGTGGTCAGCAAGCTGTTCAATATCGTCCAGCCAGATCTTGCGGTATTTGGCGAGAAGGATTACCAGCAATTGGCCGTCATTCGCAAAATGACCCAGGACCTGTCGCTGCCGGTGCATATCGTCGGCGAGCCCACCTGCCGTGCCGAGGATGGCCTGGCACTGTCGTCGCGCAACGGCTACCTGACCCCCAGACAGCGTCAGCAGGCACCTTTGCTGTACCAACAACTGCAGCAGATTGCTGCGGCAGTACAGAGCGGTCGACGCGATTATGCCGCCATCATTGAGACGGCCCGCCACAGCCTGGAAAGTGCAGGCTTCACAGCAGATTACCTCGACCTGCGCGATGCCGACAGCCTGGCTGCCATTGGCCCGGATACCCGGACCGGGGTTGCTCTTGCCGCCGCTTTTCTGGGCAAAACCCGCCTGATCGACAACCTGCGTTTCAGCATGCGACCAAAGCAGGGTTGAATTGCCGGCCATTAGGGTCAATCCTGTAGGGAACAGCCATGCGCGACCGCCTGCGGTCGCGCTATCGCCGACAACAACAAGAGCGAGCCGAGCATGTACCCGAAAGAGCTTCACCCGGTCACCGATCAGGTCCGAGAGTCCGCCCATCTGGATGAGGCCGGCTATCAGGCCATGTACCGCGCATCCATTGAGCAACCCGAGCAATTCTGGGCCGAGCAGGCCGAACGTTTTCTGACCTGGGAGCACCCCTGGCATACCGTCAGTGACTGCGATTTCAGGCAAGGCCAGGCCGCCTGGTTCATTGGTGGCAAGCTGAATGTCAGCGTCAACTGCATCGACCGTCACCTGTCCAGCCGGGGAGAACAGACCGCAATCATCTGGGAAGGTGACGAACCGACCGACGATGCGCGCATCAGCTACCGCGAATTGCATGAAAAAGTCTGCCGCCTGGCCAATGTGCTGAAAAGTCGCGGCGTCAAAAAGGGTGACCGGGTGTGTCTGTACATGCCCATGGTGCCCGAAGCGGCCTATGCCATGCTCGCGTGCGCCCGCATCGGTGCCGTCCACTCGGTGGTCTTCGGTGGCTTTTCGCCCGATGCAGTACGTGACCGTATCCTCGATGCCGACTGCCAGACCGTGATTACCGCCGATTACGGCGTGCGCGGTGGCAAGCCGGTACCGCTCAAGGCCAATGTGGATAAAGCCCTGGCCAAATGTCCCAATGTGCATAGCGTCATCACCGTGCGCCGCACCGGTGAAACCATCGACTGGGATACAACCCGAGATCTCTGGTACCACGAAGCGATCGAGCAGGTCAGTGCCGACTGTGCGCCAGAACCGATGGACAGCGAAGATCCGCTCTTTATTCTTTACACCTCCGGCTCCACCGGCAAACCCAAGGGCGTGCTGCATACCACCGGTGGCTACCTGCTCAGCGCCGCCATGACCCATCACTATGTGTTCGACTACAAACCCGGCGAAATTTACTGGTGCACGGCCGATGTCGGCTGGATCACCGGGCACAGCTATATCGTCTATGGCCCACTGTGCAACGGTGCCACCACGCTGATGTTCGAGGGGGTGCCGACTTATCCGGATGCTTCGCGCTGCTGGCAGGTGGTCGACAAGCATCAGGTGAATATTTTCTACACCGCCCCCACGGCCATTCGCGCGCTGATGGCCAAGGGCAACGAGTTCGTTACCTCCTGCCAGCGCAGCAGCCTGCGCCTTCTGGGCACTGTGGGTGAACCCATCAACCCGGAAGCCTGGGAATGGTATTACCACGTCGTCGGCGACTCACGTTGCCCGGTTGTGGATACCTGGTGGCAGACCGAGACCGGCGCCATCATGATTACGCCCCTGCCCGGCGCCACCGACCTCAAGCCGGGCTCGGCAACCCGCCCCTTCTTTGGTGTGGAACCGGCGCTGATGGACCCTGACGGCAAGGAATTGCAGGGTGCTGCCAGCGGCAACCTGGTGCTCAAGCGCAGTTGGCCGAGCCAGATTCGCACCGTCTATGGTGATCATCAGCGTCTGGTCGACACCTATTTCAGTGCCTACCCCGGCCTTTATTTTACCGGCGATGGGGCTCGGCGCGATGAGGACGGTTACTACTGGATCACCGGCCGGGTAGATGATGTACTCAACGTTTCTGGCCACCGCATAGGCACCGCCGAAGTGGAAAGCGCACTGGTTCTGCATGATTCAGTCGCCGAAGCAGCTGTAGTGGGTTGTCCGCATGACATCAAGGGCCAGGCCATCTATGCCTACGTGATGCCGATGCATGATGTCGAACCCAGTGATGCCCTGATCAGCGAACTCAAGGCCTTTGTTGCCGAGCAGGTGGGCGGCTTTGCCAAGCCGGAATTTATCCAGTGGACGCCGGGGCTGCCAAAAACCCGCTCGGGCAAGATCATGCGACGTATCCTGCGCAAAATTGCCGAAGATGAACTGGAGAGCCTTGGTGATACCTCAACCCTGGCTGATCCGGCAGTCGTCGAGGAATTGATTGCCCATCGACTCAACCGCGCCTGAGGCTGTGAACAAAATGGTCGCTGACGTTGCCGTTGGTGACCGGGAGCACTATCCTAGTCAGCCCAGAGAACAGAGTGCCAGGAGTCGTTCATGCAAGAGGTCGTGATTGTAGCCGCCAGCCGTACCGCCATTGGCAGTTTTGGCGGCCAGTTTGCCCAGGTCCCCGCCCACACATTGGGCGCCACTGTGATCAAAACCCTTCTGGCGCAAACGGGGGTCGACCCGGCCACCATCGATGAAGTTATCCTCGGTCAGGTGCTCACCGCCGGTTGTGGCCAGAATCCGGCGCGCCAGGCGGCCATTCATGCCGGCCTGCCGCACAGCGTGCCGGCACTGACCCTGAACAAGGTCTGTGGCTCCGGCCTCAAGGCCCTGCATCTGGCCACTCAGGCCATCCGCTGTGGCGATGCCGAGATCATGATTGCCGGCGGTCAGGAGTCGATGAGCCTGTCGCCACACCTGCTGCCCACCTCACGCACCGGTCAGCGCATGGGCCATGGCCAGGTGATCGACAGCATGATTCACGATGGTCTTTGGGATGCCTTCAACGATTATCACATGGGTATCACCGCCGAGAATCTGGTGGAGAAATACCAGATCAGCCGGGAAGACCAGGACGCCTTCGCCGCCGCCTCGCAACAAAAGGCCGTGGCCGCGCAAAAAGCCGGGCACTTTGCCGACGAAATTACGCCAGTCAGCGTGCCCCAGCGCAAGGGCGAGCCGCTGCAGGTAGTGACTGACGAGCAGCCACGTGACGGCATCAGCGCCGAAAGCCTGGGTAAACTGCGCCCGGCCTTCAAGAAAGATGGCACTGTCAGCGCGGGTAATGCCTCCAGCCTGAATGATGGCGCCGCTGCGGTCATGTTGATGAGCGCCAGCAAGGCAAAAGAACTGGGGCTGCCCGTACTTGCCCGCGTGGCAGGTTATGCCAACGCCGGGGTTGACCCCGCGATCATGGGTATCGGCCCGGTATCGGCCACCCAGCGCTGCCTGCAAAAAGCCGGCTGGCAACTGAATGAGTTGGACCGCATTGAAGCCAATGAAGCCTTTGCCGCCCAGGCCCTGGCGGTCGGCCGTGAACTCCAGTGGGATGCCAGCAAGGTCAACGTCAATGGTGGCGCCATTGCCCTCGGCCACCCGATCGGCGCTTCCGGCTGCCGCGTGCTGGTCACCCTGCTGCATGAAATGATCCGCAGCGACAGCAAAAAGGGTCTGGCCACCCTGTGCATCGGCGGCGGTCAGGGCGTGGCGTTGGCCATCGAGCGCAACTGAGTCTGAAGGACGGGCAGTCCCCTGACTGCCCGTCTGCTCGCGCTATCCTCAATCCCCCGCCTCTGCTAGGCTTGGCTCCTTTTTCTGCCGCGTGAGCCGAGCCTGCCTGTGTCTGACCTTGATTTTTCCCAACTGGACTTGAACCCCGAGCTGCTGGATAACCTGCAGCGGCTTGGCTATGCGCAGATGACGCCGATCCAGCAACAAAGCCTGCCACGCGTGCTCGCCGGCAAGGATCTGATCGCCCAGGCCGATACCGGCAGCGGCAAGACTGCCGCCTTTGCCCTTGGCGTGCTGCAACGCCTGAACCCGCGCTTTTTCGGCTGCCAGGCACTGATACTCTGCCCCACGCGCGAACTGGCAACCCAGGTCGCCGAGAGCATTCGTCAGCTGGCCAAGCCGCTGGCCAATGTCAAAGTGCTTACCCTCTGTGGCGGCACGCCAATCGGCCCGCAAATCGGCTCGCTGGAGCATGGCGCACATATCGTCGTCGGCACGCCCGGGCGCATCGAGGATCACCTGCGCAAACAGACCCTGCAACTGGATCAGTTGCGCACTCTGGTGCTGGATGAGGCCGACCGCATGCTGGATATGGGCTTTTACCCCAGCATCGTCAACATCGCCCAACAAACCCCCGACCAGCGCCAGACACTGCTGTTTTCTGCCACCTTCCCGGATGCCATTGCCGAGCTGAGTGCCGCCTTCCAGCGCGCACCGGAACGTATTCAGGTCAGCAGTGGCAATGCTCAGGACCAGATCACCCAAACCTTTTACCGCGTCGCCCAGGCCAGCGACAAGGCCGACGTGTTGCTGCGAGTACTGGCCGAGCATCCGGCGGAGGCCGGGATGATTTTCTGCCAGACCAAGCAAGGGTGTGCCGAGCTGGCCAACTTTATGCGCCAGCATCGCTTTGCGGCGGTGGCCCTGCATGGCGACCTGGACCAGAAAGACCGTGACCAGGTCTGGGTGCGCTTCAGCAACGCCAGCGCGCGCTGGTTGATTGCCACCGATGTCGCCGCCCGCGGGCTGGACTTGCCGGATCTGCCGCTGGTGATCAATTTCGATGTGCCGCGCGATGCCGACACTTATGTACACCGTATCGGTCGTACCGGTCGCGCCGGCCAGTCTGGCCGTGCGGTCTCGCTGTTTACCCCAAAGGAAACACAGCGGGTTGAAGAGATCGGGCATTTCACCGAGCAGACACCCGACATGCGTACTCTGGAGCAATTGGCGCCAACGGCGGCCAAGCCACAGGCCGCCAGCATGGTGACCCTGGAGCTGGATGCCGGACGCAAGAGCAAGCTGCGCCCAGGGGATATTCTCGGCGCCCTGACCAAGGATGCCGGGCTGCCCGGCACCGCTGTCGGCAAGATCAATCTGTTTGATACCTGCGCCTATGTCGCCATCCAGCGCGAGCATGCCAGCGCGGCACTCAAGGGTTTGCAGGGCTGCAAGGTGAAAGGCCGCAGCGTACGCGCACGTCAGGTCTGATCAGATACCCGGCAGCGGCTGGGTTTCCTTTGCCTGCCGCGCCGCCAGCTCTTCCAGTTCTGCCCGCATACGACTCGCCACGGGGGCGGCCAGTGTGCGCTGCACAAAGCTGGCGTCCTGGCGCCGCGTGTGCCAGAAGCGATACAGTTCAACCACGGTCGGAAAAGCCTCGCTGGCTGGCTGAACCTGCAAGCTATCGCCTGCCTTGATTTCGCCGCTTTGAAGCACACGCACATAGGCCCCGGGGCGTTCCGCCTTGACAAAGCTCTTGGCAAAACCGGCATCACCTACCCGCGCTGCCAGAGTGGCGCACGGTATCCGCGGCCCGGTAATTTCCAGCAGCAGATCTCCACACTGCAAGCGGTCGCCGACACGCACCGCCGGCCACCAGTCATCGATGGTCAGGTTCTCCCCGAAAAATCCCGCAGGCAGCGCCGTCCGATCCAGCTCATTCGCCCACCAGTCAGCATCAGCCTGACTGTACAGATACAGTGCCTGATCCGGCCCGCCATGATGTTTCGGGTTGCCGATAAAGTCGCCGGCAATACCTTCCGTGCCAATGTCGACCGCGCCGGCCTGTGGTTGCTTGAAATGCCCAGTACGCAACGTGCGCTGGCCGACGGTGAAGTTCTGTGCCTGGGCGGTGCTGATGGCAAGAACCTGGATACTGTCCCCTTGCATGGCTGCTCTCGTCTTGATCAATCAGTCAACACCCTAACCAATTGCAGCTCGCCAGCCAATAGGGCTGATCAGGATCAGACCCGGAAATCACCCAGTAAACGGTTCAGATCTTGCGCCAATGCAGTCAATTGCGCACCCGCAGCGCTGGCCTGATCTGCCGCAGCCGCATTGTCACGCGCCAGCCCGGCGACGCTGGTCACGTTTCGATTGATCTCTTCAACCACATGGGATTGCTGCAACGTGGCGCTGGCGATCGACTGATTGAGCCCACTGACCTGCTGCAAGGCGTTGACGATGTCCTGCAAGCGCTCACCCGTTTCATTCACCCGCGTCACCGTGCGCTCGGTCGCCTGACTGCTCTCGCCAATCACCTTGACCGCTTCACTGACATACGCACGCAGGGTCTCGATCATCTGATGAATTTCCGCTGTGGAACTTTGTGTACGCTGCGCCAGCAGGCGTACTTCATCGGCAACAACGGCAAAGCCCCGTCCCTGCTCTCCGGCACGCGCCGCTTCAATAGCCGCATTCAGCGCGAGCAGGTTGGTTTGCTCGGCAATCGCCTGGATCACATCCAGCACCTTGCCGATCTGGGCGGTTTCGCGCTCCACATCCTGCATGGTGGTGACTGCCCGCGTCATGGTGCTGGCCAGTTGTTGCGCTTCGGCAACGCCCTGATGCACCGCGGTCTGCCCCTCCCGTGCAGCGTCATCCGCGGTGCGTACCTGCTCTGCTGCCTGCTCCGCATGCTTGGCCACATCCTGTACCGCATAACTGACTTCGTTGACCGCCGTCGCCACCTGCTCCATCTGTTGCGACTGCTCGGCGCTGTGTTGCTGGGTCCGCTGGGCCATATTTCCCAGTTCGGTGGCAGCCGTATCCAGTGACTGGGCCGAACCGAGCAGGCGGCGCACCAGAGCCGCGAGTTTGCCGGTAAAGGCATTGAAATGACCAGCCAGACCAGCCAGTTCATCTCGGCCCTGTGTATCCAGTCGATGGGTCAAATCACCTTCACCTTCGGCAATGTCGGCCAACGCATCTACCGTTGCCGCCAACGGGCGGTTGATACTGCGCCCGATCAAGCCGACCAGTAGCGCGAGTAAAAGCGCAACCACAAGAATCAGGCCAAAGGCCTGCAGCGCCTGCTGGCGAAACAAGGCACGAATGTCATCGATATACACGCCGGAGCCGAGAACCCAGCCCCACGGCTCGAACAATTGTACATAGGAGACTTTTTCCACCGGCTCGGTCGCGCCAGGTTTGGGCCAGCGGTATTCCACCAGGCCAGCACCGCTGCTGCGCGCAACGGCGACCATTTCATTGAACAGCGCCTTGCCATCCGGATCACGATAGCCAGACAGGTCTTCACCTTCCAGCGCCGGGTTGGTCGGGTGCATGACCATTCGAGGGTGCAGGTCATTGATCCAGTAGTATTCCTGACCGGCGTAGCGCAAACCCCGAATCTGCTCCATAGCTGCCTGCTGGGCCTGCTCACGGGTCAGCTCGCCGTTTCGCTCCAGCTGGTGATAGTGCCCCAGAACCCCACTGGTGCTGGCCACCACATTGCGCGTCATCTCGACCTTGCCGGCATGCAACTGGGCATTCAGTTGCACCAGCAACAGACTGCCCAGAGCCAACAGCAGGACTAACGAAAAAACCAGGATCAGCCACAGACGCAAGCTGATGGGCAGAGTGCGGAATAGCATGGCAAGTGCCTCGATCAGGTCCGCTGAATGCGGGTCCAGATAGTCTTCAGTGTAGTCAGCAGCAGGCAAGGTGCCAGCAGAAATCCATAACCATGAGCAATCCAGTATTCAACGGGCGGCTCTTCGGTGATCTGACAATATAACGCCAGCACTGACGAAGCATGTATACGACTAAAGAATGATCATTTATTGATCAGCATCAGTAGCCAGCGATAACGCCGGAACATACACTTGGGGGTATAAGCAGAATAAAGCGAGAGCCACCATGATCAGCACTCCCACTGTCGCCAGTCCCGGCCGCCGCCGGCTACTCAAATTTGCTGCCCTGGCAGGTGCCAGTGGCTTGCTGACCAGCCATGGGCTTTATGCCAGCGGTCTCAAGACTTCGGCGCATATTGTCATTATCGGTGCTGGTGCCGGAGGCATGGCGATGGCCAACCGGCTGTCGCGAAGCCTGGACGGTGCGCGCATCAGCCTGGTGGATGAGCGCGAGATTCACCATTATCAACCGGGCTGGACGCTGGTGGCATCCGGGGTCTGGCAACCCCAGGGAACTACGCGCCCAAACGCCCGTTTTGTACCTGCTGACGTTAACTGGATCAAGGCCTCCGCCCATGACTTCGATCCGGATAACCGTCAGGTCATGCTCAGTAACGGCGACAACCTCAGTTATGACTACCTGATTGTGGCCACTGGCTTGCAACTCAATTACGACCTGATTGAGGGCATGGATACCCGGCTGATTGGCAAGCATGGTATCGGTAGTGTCTACGCCAGTCTGGAGGCGGCGACTGCCACCAATCAGTTGATTCTGCAGTGGATCGCCAAGGGCTCGGGACGAGGCCTGTTCACCATGGCACCGACAGCCATGAAGTGTGCCGGCGCGCCGCTGAAAATGACCTTTACCACCCTGTCACGACTTGAAAGTACCGGGCAGCGGGAGAATTACGCAGTGGATTTTTTCTGTCCCGGTGACCGCGTATTCAGCCAACCCTGGGTCAATGACTTCGTCATCCAGCGTTTTGCCGATCAGGGCGTACAGCAACACAACTTCCACACTCTGACCGCTATTGAACCTGAACGCCGAGTCGCCCATTTCCGGCTAACCGACGGCTCGACCAGCGAACAGTCATTTGATTTCCTGCATGTGGTGCCGCCAATGAGTGCGCCGGACGCGATTCGCCAATGCGGCCTGGCCGCCCAGGAAGGCCCTTTTATCGGGCAATGGCTGGATGTCGATATCCATACCCTGCAACACCGCCGTTATCCGGAAGTATTCGGCATTGGCGATGTTATCGGTGCACCGATCAACAAAACCGCTGCCAGCGTGAAGGCTCAGGCACCGGTGGTCGAAGCCAATCTGTTGGCACAGATGCAGGGGCTGCCGCTCCCGCTCCAGCACAACGGCTACACCTCATGCCCGATGATTACCGGCATCGGCAAAGCCATGCTGGTGGAGTTTGGCTATGACATGAACTTCTTGCCCTCTTTCCCTTTCATTGACCCGACCGAAGAATCCTGGGTGACCTGGACGATGAAAGACAAGATGCTGCAACCGGCCTATTACGCAGTGCTGGAAGGCCGCGCCTAGGAGACGAGCTGATGACTTTTACCGGTGCACTGACCATTCTCGGCTATGCCGTAATGCCATACCTGTGGCTTATTACCCTGTTGCTAGCGGTGTTTTTTGCGCTGCAGGTTGTGGCCCGCCTCCGCGGTTACCGGTTTTTGCAGCACCGCAAAGGCCTCAGCCTGTTGTTGGCGGCGCTGACCGGTCTCAGCGGGCTGCTGTGGATTCCCGCTTTGACCCATTCAAGGCTCGCCTATGTTGCCAGCACTTTCGACTGGGTGGCCATGCTGGGTGCCTTGCTGGGTGTGACATTACTGGCGTTTGTCCTGATTCACCCGGCCAGCTACCTGTTGCGCAAGCAACCGGTTAAACCTGACTGACCGGTTTGGCACTGACACCTTCGAGCGTGGCAAAAGACGTATCCTTGGCCGTCAGCAGAAAGTCCTGCAGGTAAGACATGCCCAGCATATCCTCCCGCACCGCTGCGAACAGAGTGCCGAACAGACCCTCGGCCCCCAAACGACGGGCGCTGACATAGCCGCGCTGGCTGTATTCGGCCAATGCCCAATTGGGCAGACAACTGACCCCTCGTCCGGAAGCGACCAACTGCAGCATCATCACCGTCAATTCGGCTGTACGAACGCTCAAGGGCTCCACCCCGGCTGGATCAAGAAACTGCTTGAACACATCCAGCCGCTCACGCTCAACCGGATAGGTGATCAGGGTTTCACCGGCAAGATCGGCCGGCTCGACGTGACTGCGCGCGGCCAGTGGGTGCTGATTGCTCACCGCCAAGAGTGCTTCATAGGTGAACAACGGGACATAGCTGATACCTGGCAAGGTCTGCGGATCCGACGTCACCACCAGATCCAGGTCGCCCCGTGCCAGCGCCGGCAGCGGAGCAAAGAAATAGCCGGAAGCAAAGTCCACCTCAACCTCCGGCCAAGCGATGCGGAACTGATCAATGGTCGGCATCAACCACTGGAAACAACTGTGGCACTCAATCGCCATATGCAACCGTCCAGCCTGACCACCGGCAAGCCGTTGCAAATCCCGTTCAGCCTGGCGCACCTGTGGCAGTAATTGATCGGCCAGGCGCAACAGGCGCAGGCCGGCACTGGTGAAACGTACCGGTTTGGTCTTGCGCACAAACAATGGCAAACCCAGTCGCTGTTCCAGATCTTTCAACTGATGGGACAGCGCGGACTGGGTCAGATGCAGCCGTTCCGCCGCTTCTACCAGGCTCTCTGCCTCGCGCAAACTGACCAGGGTACGCAGGTGCCGTAATTCCAGCATGCCGCCTCCAACGTGAATAAAACTTGATCTTAGCATTAATACAATGAGTTTGATTCAACATGATTAAAAGCCGACCCTTGTTGCCAACAATATGGCCACCCAAGGAGAGCCAACATGATCATTGCCCACAACCTGGGATTTCCGCGGATCGGGCGCGACCGTGAACTGAAATTTGCCCTTGAAGACTACTGGGGCGGCAAGCTCGAGCGCAGCGCACTGGAAGACTGCGGCCGAACGTTACGCCATGAACATTGGCAGCAGCAGGCCGAAGCCGGGCTGGATCTGCTACCCGTCGGCGACTTTCACTGGTATGACCAGGTGCTGACCCAGAGCCTGATGCTCGGCGCCATACCCGAGCGCTTTGCCGATGCTGGCGAGCCTGACCTGGATACCCTGTTCCATCTGGCCCGTGGCACGCATCCGCACAAGGAAGGCACCTTCGCCTGCGAGATGACCAAGTGGTTTGATACCAACTACCACTATCTGGTGCCGGAACTGCACATCGAACAGACCTTCAGCCTGCAATGGACACAATTGTTCGACGAGGTCGCCGAGGCGCAGGCTCTTGGCTACCGGGTCAAACCGGTAGTGATCGGACCGCTGACCTGGCTCTGGCTGGGCAAGATCAAGGGCGCCGACTTTGATCGTTTGCAACTGCTGGAGCGCTTGCTGCCGGTATATCAGAGTATTCTGCAGCGCCTGGCTGAACAGGGTATCGACTGGGTGCAGATCGATGAACCGATTCTGGCACTGGACCTGCCCAGCGACTGGAAAGCCGCCTTTGAAAGCAGTTACAGCCAACTGCAACGGGCGCCAGTCAAGCTACTGTTGGCCACCTATTTTGACAGCCTCGACGACAACCTCGGCCTGGCTTGCAGCTTGCCGGTGGCTGGTCTGCATGCCGACCTGGTGCGCGCGCCCGAGCAGTTGCCATTGCTGCTCGATCGTTTACCTGCATACAAGGTCCTGTCCCTGGGCGTGGTCAACGGCCGGAATGTCTGGCGCTGTGATCTTGAACACGCGCTCCAGCTGTTGACGTCAGCTGCCGAACGCTGTGAGCAGCTATGGGTAGCACCCAGTTGCTCGTTGCTGCACAGCCCGGTGAATCTTGGCCGCGAGAGCGAGCTGGATGCGGAACTGCGTAGCTGGCTGGCCTTTGCCGAACAGAAGCTGCAGGAAGTCACCCTGCTCGCCCAGGCCCTGCGTACGCCGGATCGCTCGGATGTGCAGCAAGCTTTGGCTGATTCGGTCGCGGTACAGCAAGCCCGTACAACATCAGCCCGGGTGCACAATTCCACCGTTGCTAAACGCCTGCAAGCACTGACGCCAGAACACAGTGTACGGGCAACGCCGTTCACCGAACGGGCTGCCCTGCAGCAGGAAAAGCTGCAATTGCCGCTATTACCCACCACGACCATTGGCTCTTTTCCACAGACCAGCCATATTCGCCAACAGCGCAAAGCCTGGCGCCAGGGCAAACTGGATGATGCCAGTTACAACAACGCCATGCGTGCCGAGATAGCTCAGGTCATCGCCGAGCAGGAAACACTCGGGCTGGACGTACTGGTGCACGGCGAAGCCGAGCGCAACGACATGGTCGAATACTTTGGGGAGCAACTCGAGGGCTATGCCTTTACCCGCTTTGGCTGGGTTCAAAGCTATGGTTCACGCTGCGTAAAACCACCGATCATCGTTGGCGACGTCAGCCGTCCGCAAGCGATGACGGTCGCATGGACACGCTATGCACAAAGCCTGAGCGGGAAACCGGTCAAGGGTATGCTCACCGGCCCGGTGACCCTGCTGATGTGGTCCTTCCCTCGCGAGGATGTCAGCCGCGAAACCAGTGCCCTGCAATTGGCGCTGGCAGTGCGTGATGAGGTGGTTGATCTGGAGGCGGCCGGCATCGGCATTATCCAGATTGACGAACCTGCGTTTCGTGAAGGCCTGCCGCTAAGACGCACAGCCCAGCCGCATTACCTGGACTGGGCTGCGCGCGCTTTTCGTCTCAGCGCCAGCGGGGTCGATGACCGCACCCAGATCCATACGCACATGTGCTATAGCGAATTCAACGATACGCTGGATGCCATTGCTGCCATGGATGCGGATGTGATCACCATTGAAACCTCGCGCTCGGATATGCAGCTACTGGATGCCTTTGCCGATTTCGCCTACCCCAATGCCATCGGTCCGGGCGTGTATGACATCCATTCACCTCGGGTGCCATCGCAAGCCGACATGGTCAAGCTGCTGAACAAGGCACAGCGGGTTATTCCGTTGGAGCGCCTGTGGGTCAACCCCGACTGTGGTCTGAAAACCCGCAACTGGCCGGAAACCCGCGCGGCTTTGCAGGCGATGGTCACCGCCGCGCGCCAGCTGCGCAGCAAACATGCCGAGGCAGCGGCCTGAACCTTGAGTATTCAACTGTCGACCGTCCAAAGGGGCGGCGACAAACAAGACTCGACATGGCACTATCGCGCGACAGTGCCATGCGCATTGATCAATCCGGCCGCTGAGGCTGCCCGCAGGCAGCCAACCTGCACTGCAGTGAGTTGCGCCCCCTGGCGGTTGAGGGCATTGTTGACCGATCAGTTGTCAGCAAGGGTGCAACCGCACTGAAACCGGGAGAAAAGCTTATCCCATGCGTCTGGACAGACTCCTCAGCAACCAGAATGGCATCAGTCGACAGACCGCACGCGACCTGTTGCATCAAGGCCGGGTACGGGTAGATGATCAGATCTGCCGCGATGGCCTGAAGGCCATCAGCTCCTTTATGCAGGTCACCCTTGACCACGATTGCCTGCAAGTGGCAAAACCCGGCTATTACCTGATGCTGCACAAACCCGCCGGCTACCTCAGTGCCACTCAGGACCCGCAACACCCGACCGTACTGGAATTGATGCCTGCCGAACTGCGTGAACACCTGCACCTGGCCGGTCGCCTTGACCGCAGCACCACCGGCTTGCTGTTGCTGACCAACGACGGTCTATGGTCACGCCGGCTGACAGCCCCCGGCTCGGACCTGGCCAAGGTGTACCGGGTAACCACCAGCGAACCCATCTCACCCGAGGCGGCAGCCCGCTTTGCTGATGGTATCTTTCTGGCCCGGGAAAACCTGTATACCCGCCCGGCTGCACTGCAACTTCTCGGTCCCTGTCAGGCCCTGCTCAGTATTTACGAAGGTCGTCATCATCAGGTCAAACGCATGTTCCATGCGGTGGGCAACCGAGTCTGTGCTCTGCATCGTGAGCGCATGGGGCCATTGCAACTGGACCCGGCACTGGCACCCGGTGACTTCAGGCCATTAAGCAGTAGGGAAATCCATGCCGTGCAGGATCCAACCTGACCCGGATCATTCAGCCAGGCTGCTCTCGCATGTTAGGCTGCTCCCTGATTGCTGACCATGCACAGGAGTGCTCATGAACCGTCGCCCCGGTTGGGTGTTCTACTGCTCACTGATTCTGCTGTCGCTCTTTGTACTGCTGGGTGCCAGCCACCCCGAGCAACTGGCGCAGTGGGCTGGGCAAGCACTGCAATTCACCACCTTGCACTTCGGCTGGCTGTATCTTTTTGCGACGACAGGCTTCCTGCTCTTCTGTATCGGCATTGGCCTGAGTGACTATGGGCGCATCCGCCTCGGCGCGGACGGCGAAGCAGCAGAGTTTTCCTACCTGGCCTGGTTGGGGATGATCTTTTCTGCCGGCATGGGCGTTGGCCTGGTGTTCTGGGCAGTTGCCGAACCCATGAGTCACCTGGCCAGCCCGCCCTTCGGCCAGGCCGATGCCGGCAGCCCCCGGGCAGCGCAACTGGCCATGCAATATTCGCTGTTTCACTGGGGCTTTCACCAGTGGGCCAACTTTGCTGTGGTCGGGCTGGCAATCGCCTACGTGCGTTTCCGCCAGCAGAGACCCGGCCTGATCAGTGAAACCTTCCGCGCAAGCCTGGGCTCACGGGTAGACGGCGGATGGGGGCATGCAATCAATATTCTTGCCGTGGTCTCAACTGTCTTCGGTGTCGCGACCACACTGGGACTGGGCGTTATCCAGATCAACAGTGGCCTGGTCAGTGTGGCCGGCATCGGCTTTGGCAGTCCGCAACAACTGGCCATTCTGGCCGGTGTGGCAATCATCTTTCTGCTCTGTGCCATGGCACCGCTGGAAAGCGGCATTCGCTATGTCAGCGATGCCAACATGTTGCTGGCTGGAGGTTTGTTGCTCTTCGTCTTCCTGGTTGGGCCAACCGACTTCATCACCGCCGTGATGACTACAGCGCTGGGCGACTACGCCAGCAACATGATCGGCATGAGCCTGATCATGTCGCCCTATACCGGCGATGACTGGGTGGAACGCTGGACCATTTTCTACTGGGCCTGGGGACTGTCCTGGGCGCCTTTTGTCGGCAGTTTTATCGCACGTATTTCACGCGGCCGCACGGTGCGCGAGTTCGTTATCGGCGTGATTGGTATGCCGGTCTTGTTGAGCATGCTGTGGTTTGCCACCTTTGGCGGCTCGGCACTGTATTTCGAGCTGTTCGCCGAGGCCGGCATCAGCGCCGTGGTCGCCGAAGAGATGAGTGCCGGCCTGTTTGCCACGCTCGCCCAACTGCCCGGCAGCGCCGCAAGTAGCCTGCTGATGCTGGTATTGATAACGCTTTTCGTCATCACCTCCGCCAACTCGGCCACTTTCGTCCTCGGCATGTTTACCAGCCACGGCGTCTTGACCCCCAGACGCTGGTCACGTCTGACATGGGGCCTGATCCAGGTATTGGTAGCCGGGGTACTGCTGCTCAGCGGTGGCCTGGTTGCACTGCAGACGATTTCCATCCTCGCCGCCTTGCCCTTCATGTTACTGATGATTTTTATGGCTATTTCCCTGCTCACTGCTCTACGCAACGAACAGCGACAAATTGAATTGCATGCGGCCGTTACCCATGAGCGTTTGATGCGTATGCTGGATGCCAATGATCACCTGGGTGCAGAAGTATCTCCCGGGTCACCACTTGCCGCCGATCCGGCAGAGGTTACCGCTGCGCCACCATCAGGAGAGCGAGAATGAGCCAACAGCAACCTGACAACAGTACCATCGCCTGTGAAGATCCACTGGCAAAGCACCGGGCGCCAAAAGGGCTCTCCGATCAGATTGCCTTTCGGCTCACCCGCTTGCTGCGTTTTTTTGCCGACCTGTTTTTTGCCCAACGCTACGGTCATCGCGCCGTGGTGCTGGAAACCGTAGCCGGGGTACCCGGCATGGTCGGTGGCATGATTCGCCACATGCGCAGCCTGCGTCGGCTGGAGGATGACCGCGACTGGATTCATACCCTGCTGGCGGAAGCGGAAAACGAGCGTATGCACCTGATGACGTTCGTGGAAATCGCTCGACCGAACTGGTTCGAGCGCATGGTCATCCTGCTCGCCCAGGGCATTTTCTTTACCTGTTTTTTCCTGCTCTATGTCATTTCCGGACGCACCGCCCACCGCCTGGTCGGCTACTTCGAAGAAGAGGCCGTCTACAGCTATACCCAGTACCTGGCCGAAATAGACAACGGCAAACTGGAAAACGTACCGGCACCCCGGATCGCCATCGATTATTGGCAGCTTCCTGCCGATGCCCGGCTGCGTGAAGTGGTCATTGCAGTGCGCGCCGACGAAGCCGAGCACCGTGATGTCAATCATGACTTTGCCGATCGTTTCGATCGCCCGCAGGAAGCCAGTGACTGAGAGGGCACCCACCGGCAATACCAGACCGATGACTGATATATCAGGATACTTCCTTCACCTGCAGGGTCATGACCGCTGTGCCATACTGAAATCACATTCATAACCGGAGTAAACACATGAGTGATCACCATGTTTACAAAAGGGTTGAGATTGTCGGCTCATCAAAAAACAGCATTGAAGACGCAATCAACAATGCCATCGCCGAATGCAGCAAGAATGTGCGCAATGTGGAATGGTTTGAAGTTGTCGAGACGCGTGGCCATGTGGTCGACGGCAAGGTAGGCCACTATCAGGTCGTGGTGAAACTTGGCTTTCGCATCGAAGGCAGCTAAGCCCGCGCCTCATCGTCTTGCTGGCTTCAGTAAATAGCTGTGCCAATGACGGCACAGCTATTAGAATACGTTCATTACTGCCTTCAGTAGCGAGAGTGTCATGACAATGCGTCAACAGTCTAACAATTACCTGCGTTACGCCTTCATCACGCTCGCGCTGCTGTGTAGCCTTGCAGTGCCGGCAACCCTCAATGCCGCTCCCATCGAGTGGGTAGCTCCGCTGCACACGTCGTTCAATGAGGCTTCCACCGCTGACGGGGTCGAGGATGATGTCCAGCGCGTCATCAGCAAACGCAAAGCGGTCCCCGCTAAGGTCGTATTGCCCCCCTTCGTGCAGAACAAGCAGCAGCCTGCTCCAACTGCCGCTGATCCACTGGCTGCCCCGCTACAAGTCGGCACCGGCCGCAGTGTGCAGCAAACCGAGACTATCGGCGATCTGGCGGCCAGGCTGGAGTGGGAAGCTTTGGATGATGGTAGCCTGGCCAGTGCAATCGAGTTCACGTCTCCGGGTGCTGTCGGCAATCGACTGATTTTGCATATCGAGCATCTTGATCCACGCATTCAGTTTCACTTCAGTGGTGGCAATCCTGACGAAGCAGCCACCATCAGCGCCATGAGTATGCTTGACCGCATCTTCCTGAACCATGCGGAGACCCCCGAATCCGATCAGGCCAGACGATTTGCAGCTCCCTATCAGACTGGCGACAGTACTCTGCTGGAAATCATTCTGCCCGCCGGCGTTGATCCAGACGACCTCCAGCTCTCGGTTCCGCACATGTCGCATCTGGACGTCAGTCCGATGGCAACCAACCCCTGGCTGAAAGCCATCGGCGACAGCGGTAGCTGTAACTTCGATTCGATCTGTCGGCCAGAATGGGAAACGGTCAGCAACGGCGTAGCCCGCATGCTCTTTTCCAACCCGTCAACCGGCAGCTCCTTCCTATGCTCGGGTTCCCTGCTGAATGACACCAGCAACAGCTCAACCCCCTACTTCCTGACCGCCAACCACTGCCTGTCCACCCAGAATGTAGCCTCTACCCTGCAAACCTTCTGGTTCTATCGCAGTACCACCTGCAATTCCGACAACCTGAGCAACCTCTCGCGGACATTGACCGGTGGGAGTACCTTGCTCTATACCGCCAGCAGCACGGATACAACCCTGTTGCGGCTGAACAACACCCCGCCAGCAGGGGTCAACTTCCTGGGTTGGACCAATGCGTTGCCCGGCAGTGGGCAGGAGCTGGGTAGCCTGCATCACCCGAGGGGCGACCTGCAGAAGGTTTCCATAGCCAATTTTTCTCAGTACTTTACGTGCGGATTGACTCAGTGCACGTCAGGCCCTCAATCCAACACTACCCACCTGGGCGTCACCTGGTCTAGCGGGGTTGTTGAACCCGGCAGCAGTGGTTCCGGGCTGTTCTGGCCCACTAACGGGCAACGTTTTCTGATTGGTCAGTTAACCGGGGGCAATTCTTCCTGCGATGCACCCGATGGTTCGGATTTTTATGGACGTTTTGACCTGGCCTATCAGGATGGTATGCAGCAATGGTTGAATGCCAGCACTCCGCCGCCACCGCCACCACCGCCGCAGGAACCCAGTGAACCCAGCGAACCGGAACCGACTGACCCCGCCTTGCCGCCAGCTGAAGACCTGCGAACCCCGGTATACCGCTTCTACAACAATAATTCGCGGGCACATTTCTTCACCGCCAGTGCGGAAGAGCGCGACAATGTTATTGAACGCTTTAGCAGCTTTATCTATGAGGGGGTGGCTTTCTACGCTTATCCGGCCAGTCGCAGCGGACTAAGTCCGGTATATCGCTTCTTCAACGAAGCAACCGGCAGTCATTTCTATACCATCAGCCAGGCCGAGCGTGACTCTGTCATCGAGCGCTTCCCCAGCTATATTTATGAAGGTGTCGCCTGGCATGCGCAAACCGGTTTCGGCTCTGGCAGCCAGCCGCTGTATCGCTTCTACAACACCGCAACCCGCTCTCATTTTTACACCATGAGTGCTGCTGAACGGGACAGTGTGATTGAACGTTTTGCCTCCTATATATATGAAGGCGTTGCGTACTACACCTGGACTACGCCATAAGAAACCCGTTTACTGCTGCGCCGCCTGACGTGCCTGGGCGGCCTGCACTACCCGCTGAGCGGGGACAGCCAGCTGTCGCAACAGGTAGTCCTTGAATGCCGGAGACCATGGCTGTCGCGCAATCGCCTGCTGCATGCACCCCAGCCAGGCTTCGGCATCTGCCGTATCGATTGGCCAGCGGGCATGAAAGGCGGGAATACTGATACTGCCGTACGTCTCCTGAAACAACCTTGGGCCACCCAGCCAACCGGACAGAAAACAGCTCAGTTTGTCGCGCGCCGGGCTCAGGTCGGCCGGGTGCATGCGGCGAATACGTTCTGCATCCGGCCAGGTATCCATCACCTGATAGAAGTCATCCACCAGCCGCCGAATACCCTCAATGCCGCCGGCTGCCTGATAGGAGGCATCCGCCTCGCCATATCCGGGTTTGTCGGTCATAGTGCACCATCACCCAGCCAGACACCCAGCAACAGATAGAGCAGCGCTGCCTGCAACAACACCACAATGACGCTGATCAAAAAGCCACGCAAAATACTGGTACCCAGAGCAAAGGCAAAAACCCCGGCGCCAATCAGTGCCGATAACAGCATGGTTACCCACTCACTGAGCGCAAGCATTTCCAGCCCGGCAAACAGCCCGGTCAACAAGACGACCGCCACCAGCGCCGGCATAAAACCGGTTTTCTCCGCCTTGACCAGGCGCGCGGCGATCATCACCGGCACCACCAGAAACAGAATCAGTGCAACCAACAGCAGGATCATTTGCATACAGCGGCCTCCCCGGGCGCGAAACTGAGGGCTATTCTGCCAGCCAAACCCGGTCAGGCCCAGCCTGGTGTCCCTGAACATCTGATTCAGGCTCTGAAATGCGACGAACTTTGTTAAGGGACGCTAGAGTCGCCCTTGCGCCAGCAGTTGCCGGTACCAGCGCCGCGCCAGCCAGGCCGCAGCCATCAGATAGGGAATCGCCGCCGCTACCCACATGATCAGGCCAGCCAGTTGCTGGTCCTGCAGGCTACGCGCCTCGCCGTACAGCGGGCTGCTGGCAAAGGTCAGCAGGGCGCCGAGAAAACCGGTATGCATCAGGGTAAACAACAACGCCAGCAGGGCCAACGGCAGGTTGCGCGCACTGGCACGCAGGATTGCCCACCAGAACAACCCGGCCGAGAGCAGAAAACACAGGTGCTCGATCAGGTGCCACCAGGGATCCTCGACCGCCAGCATGTAGAAGCGCGGCACATGCCAGAACCAGATAAAGAATCCGTGCAGATAAGCCATATACAGCGGATGCCTGGCCATCCGCAGGGCTGGCTGCCAGAGGCCACGCAAATGCCGCCCCCAGCCGGCGGCCAGTTGTGGCAAAGGCCGGCATAACACCCACAGCGGCGCGATCACCACCATCAGCAACATATGCTGGGTCATGTGCGCCGCAGTGCTGGTCTTGGCCCAGTCATCCAGTGGGCCCAGCAGGCTCAGAATCGCCAGCAACAAGGTCAGATAGAAGACGAGGCTGGACCAGCGCCCGGGTGACCGTCGTCGACTGCCCTGCCAGTACAGGACCCAGAATACGCCGAGCAACAGTGCCGTAAGCCCGGCTGACCATTGTTCCGGACCCTGGCTGTCAAACAGGCTGTGCGCCGTCGCGTGCGGACTGATCGACAGTAAAAGCGCAGCGAACAAGACAGGCATCAGATACATGGCGGCAGATAAACTATGGGCAAGACCACAAACAGAGTGGCTGCGGCTGACAACAGGTTGACCAGCAAGCCTAACCAGACGATGAACTGCGCTTGCGGTTTGCCCTGCAGAGCACGCCAGCTACGCCAGACCAGCAGGGCATAGAGTGCCAGAAACAGCAAGGTCATGAGTCCCAGCCCGAGATTGATCGCATTCCAGGGCGATGCCCATGTTCCGGCTTCCGGCAACCCGGCACAACCCAGTGACAGGCCGGCATACAGCAGCACAAACCACAGACACCAGAGCAACAAGCCGACCAGTGCATGCGCCGGATGATCAGGACGCCAGAGCGCCAGCAGAGCAGCACGCATCAGGCCGCACCCCACCAGGTTGGCAATAGCACAAAGGCCACTACACTGACCCAGTACACCGTCAGGCTGTACTGCCAGAAAGGCCGCAGTACCAGGGTTTCGTAGGGCAATTGCGCACTGACATAACCCAGGCGCACCCGCCAGGCTTGCAACAGGGTCAGCACGCTGGCCAGGCCGCTGTGGAACAACAGATAGCAGAGCATGACCAGGATGATCGCGTCATGGGTCAGGCTTTGTGGCTGCAGATCAGCATCAAGCAGCAGCTTGATCAGCACCAGCGTATGCGCCAGACCCAGCAGCGCGACTTGCATGACAGCCCAGTTCAGGCCCTCACCCTTGCCCTGTTGCAACTGCCGAACCAGATGCTGGTAACGCCAGCAGGCGGCCGTCAGCAGAGCCCCGCAGAGTACCAGGCCAAGCAGTTCAAAGACCGGCTGATCCGGCAATCGCCAATTGGGCGCTACCGTCCACAGATAGAACCAGCCAAACAGCAGTGACAGATACAGGGCCGCATCGGCCATCAGGGTAACCAGCATGCCCCAGCGGCCGGGACCATCCTGGGTACGCGAATGCAAGGGCGGGTGCTCCGGCTCATCCACACCCAGCGGCGCAGCATGGCGCTGGACGCCATTCTCCCAACTCCAGCGCAACAGGAAAATTGCTGCCAGAACACAACCCACCAGCGCCAGGGGATAGATCCGCAGCAGCAAGCTGATACAGACCAGAGCCAGCCCCAGCGAGGCCAGCAAGGGCCACCAGGAGTTGGTCGGCAAGTGCACCACCTCCTTGAGCCGTGCACTGATGGCATCGGTGCCGACCATTTCACGCCGGCCATGCCAGGCATCGGGCAAGCCATAGTCACCATCGGCGATACGCGTCGGCAAGGCTGGATCACGCCACAGCGGGTGCCGGTCGCTGATCTCGGGAATACTGGCAAAGTTGTACGTCGTCGGCGGCATATCCGTTGCCCACTCCAGGGTATCCGCCTGCCAGGGGTTGCGCCCCGCCGGACGACCGAAGCGACTGTGCAGCAACAGATCCAGCAGCACCATCGCCAGGCCCGCGGCCATGACAAAGCCACCCATCGAGGACAACAGGTTGAGCCAGTCCCAACCCAGCCCGGCTTCGTAGGTGTACACCCGTCGCGGCATACCCAACAAGCCCGTCAGGTGCATCAACAGGAAGGTGGCATTGAACCCGCCAAAGATCAGCCAGAAGCCCCAGGTGCCCAGGCGCTTGCTCGGCATGCGACCGGTCAATTGTGGCAACCAGTAATACAGACCCGCCAGCAGCGGAAACAACATGCCGCCGACCAGCACATAGTGCAGGTGGGCAACCACAAAATGGGTATCGTGCACCTGCCAGTTGAACGGTACCAGCGCCAGCATGACGCCGGTCAGACCGCCACACACGAAAATCACCAGAAAGCCGAATATCCACAGCATCGGCAACTCAAACCGCACCTTTCCGCTCCACAGCGTAGCCAGCCAGGCAAACACCTGAATCGCCGTCGGGATGGCGACCAGCATACTGGCCAGGGAGAAGAACAGCTGCGCCAGTTGGGGAATCCCCACGGTGAACATATGGTGCACCCAGAGTCCGAAACTGATGAACCCCGTCAGCAGGATCGCCAGCACCACCCAGCGGTACCCCACCAGCGGGCGCTGGGCAAACACCGGAATCAGCGTCGAGACGATGCCCGCCGCCGGCAGAAAGATGATGTATACCTCGGGATGACCAAACAACCAGAACAGGTGCTGCCAGAGCAAGGGGTCGCCGCCCCCGGCGACACTGAAAAACGGCATGCCCCCTGCACGTTCCAGCTCGAGCAGAATGCTGCCCAGAATCAGTGGCGGAAAGCCGAACACGATCATCAGCGCCATGGCCAGAATGTACCAGCAGAAGATAGGCATCTTGCTCAGCGTCATACCCGGCGCGCGGGTACGCAGAATGGAGACGGTCAACTCGATGCCCGCTGCCATGGCAGATATTTCGACAAAGGTAATCCCCAGCAACCAGAAATCCGACCCCGGCCCCGGGGAAAACTCGGCACTGCTCAGCGGGGTATACATGAACCAGCCGGAATCCGGTGCCACACCGAAAAACAGGCTGGACAGAATAATCAGCCCACCGAACAGATAGCAGTAATAGCCCAGCGAGCTGATCCGCGGGAACACCAGATCACGGGCACCGATAAACTTGGGGATCAGGTAGATCGCCAGGCCTTCCAGCACCGGAATGGCAAACAGGAACATCATCACCGTGCCATGCATGGTAAACAGCTGGCTGTAGGCTTCCGGACTGATCAGTTCCTGTTGCGGCAAAGCCAGTTGCGAGCGCACCAACATGGCCAAGACACCACCGACCAGAAAGAACAACATGCCGGTAGCAATAAAGCGCAGGCCAATACTGGTGTGATTGACCGCCGCCAGTTGCCCCCAGCCCGGCAGATTGGCCCAGACCTTTGCCATGGTATGCGCACGGGTGTTGCCGGGTTCACTCATCGCTACCTTGCTCCTTGATCCAGTCCCCGAAGCTGTTTGCCTCATGGGCGATTACCCGGAAATGCATATGGCTGTGGCCAGCCCCGCAGAATTCGGCACACTGGCCATGAAACTCACCGCTCTGGCTGGCCTGCAGACGCAGCACATTCGTGCGCCCGGGAATGGCATCCAGCTTGCCGGCCAGACGCGGCACCCAGAAAGCGTGGATCACATCAGCGCTGCGCAAATGGATATCCACCGGGTGATCGACCGGAATATGCAACACATTCTGCAACCCGATGCCCTGCTCGGGGTATTCAACCTGCCACCACCACATATGCCCGGTGACCTCGATCACCAGCGGCTCCCTGCTATCGACCGGCAAGGGCAACATGCGCTGCCCGGCCGGTATGCCGAAGAGCAGCAAGACACCGATACAGGCCATTGGCAGCATCAGGCCACCGCCGACAATCCAACGGCGCTCCAGTTGTGCCTGCCGCGTCGGCGACAATTCACTGGGCGAACGACGCATGGCATACCACCAGAGACTGCAGAGCACCAGGAGCACGACACTGGCCACGGTAAACATGCCCCACCATATATGGGTTGCCGAAGCCGCTGCCGGGCCCGCCGGATCCAGAGTCGACAAGGGACCGCTGCAACCTGCCAGCAGCACAGAGCTGGCCAAAACCGTGCAGGCTGTTAACCTTGAAGGCAATCGATGCCGGTCTTTGCCGACTCCAACCATCACAGTGCGCAGACGAGACAGCCCATGCCCACAACGCAGATCCCCAGCCGCATGGCCATTCGTGGTCACCCCTTGCATCCGGCCCTGGTGCATTTCCCGGTTGCCGCCTTGATCGGGCTGATTGGCAGCGATCTGGCATTTCTCTGGACTGCCGATGTTTTCTGGGCACGAGCCAGTCTGTGGCTCGCTGGTGTGGGTGCCATCGGGGGGTGCCTGGCCGGGCTGGTCGGCATGCTGGATTTGCTCGCTGTGCGCCGTATTCGTCGCCTGGTAAGCGGCTGGAGTCATGGCTTGCTGGCGATCATGCTGCTGTCGCTGGCCAGTCTGAACTGGTCGCTGCGATTGCAGCATGTGAGCGACAGCATCTTTCCCTGGGGCCTTTATCTGAGCCTGCTCAGTGGGCTGCTGATCGCGGTAACGGGTTATCTTGGCGGCCAACTGGTGTATGAATATGCCGTTGGCGTTGATATTGACGGGGCGCAGAATCGCGACACCCGGCCCTGAATCAAGCGCCATCAGCTCCACCCCCATACCGGTTTGGCCAGTACCAGCCAGAGAATGGCTGCCAACAGCAAGAGCACGCTGGCAAGCAAGGTGTAACTGGCAGACACCACTGATTTACCCGCTTCCAGACGAATCACCAAGAAGCCACCCAATGCATGCGCCACGACCAGCAGGGTAACCAGGGACAACTTGGCCATCAGCCAGAGATCAGTGGTGCCGTTGATCAGGAATACAGCGCTACCAGCGACAATGGCCACTGCAGCTGCCGGACTGGCCATGCGGGTGAACAACCAGCGGGCAATGGAGTCGGCGTTGGTGGGCGCGCCACCCAGATCCAGACTGTCCCTTCGCGTACCGGCAATCAGCAAAGGCAGATAGACAAGTCCGGCAGCCCAGATCAGCAAGGCGGCAATATGCAACGTTAACAACCAGAGCATAAGGACTCGACCCTGATTCGGAAAATGTACCTCATTTAAACGCGGCTGACGCTTTAAAGCAAAGTACACCACCGCAAGCGGTTGAGCAGACACAAAAAACCCGGCCATAGGCCGGGTTCTTGTTACCGCCAATCAGCGCAGGTCTCAGACCCCGCTCACCTCGGCAGCGTCGACATCTTTCATCGACAGCTTGATACGACCGCGGTTGTCCACATCAAGCACCAGAACACGGACTTCCTGGCCTTCCTGCAGCACATCGGTGACTTTCTCGATGCGGGTGTTGGCAATCTGGGAAATGTGTACCAGACCATCCTTACCCGGCAGAATGTTGACGAAGGCACCAAAATCAACGATGCGCTCGACCTTGCCACTGTAGATCTTGCCGATTTCAGCCTCGGCAGTGATGCCGTCAACCCGCGCCTTGGCGGCATTCGCCGCATCCTTGCTGGCAGCAAAGATCTTCACCGTACCGTCATCGGTAATATCGATTGAAGCGCCCGTCTCGTCGCAGATGCTGCGAATGGTCGCGCCACCCTTGCCGATCACGTCACGGATCTTGTCGGAATCGATCTTCATGCTGATCATGGTCGGGGCGTTGGCAGACAGCTCCTTGCGCGATGCTGGCAGCACCTGGTTCATCTGCTGCAGGATGTTCAGGCGTGCTTCCAGTGCCTGGGCCAGCGCCGTTTCCATGATCTCTTCGGTGATACCGTTGATCTTGATGTCCATCTGCAGGGCAGTCACACCTTTCTCGGTACCGGCTACCTTGAAGTCCATGTCGCCGAGGTGATCTTCATCACCCAGAATGTCAGTCAGGATCGCGTACTTGTCGCCTTCCTTGACCAGACCCATGGCAATACCGGCAACCGGTGCGGTCAGCGGTACGCCCGCATCCATCAGCGCCAGCGAAGCACCACAGACTGACGCCATGGAGCTGGAACCGTTGGATTCGGTAATTTCAGAAACGACACGAATGGTATAGGGGAATTCTTCCATATCCGGCATCACAGCCTGGATACCACGACGGGCCAGACGACCGTGGCCGATTTCACGGCGGCCAGTGCCGCCCATACGACCGCACTCACCGACCGAATAGGGCGGGAAGTTGTAATGCAGCATGAAGGGGTCTTTCTTCTCACCTTCCAGCGTATCCAGCAGCTGTGAATCACGCGCAGTACCCAGCGTGGTTACCACCAAAGCCTGGGTTTCACCACGGGTAAACAGTGCGGAACCATGGGTGCGACCCAGTACGCCGACTTCGATATTCAGCGGGCGAACGGTTTTGGTGTCGCGACCGTCGATGCGCGGGTTGCCGTTGACCACACTTTCACGCACGGTACGGTATTCGATTTCACCGAAGGCATCCTTGACCTCACCAGCGCTGGGCTGATCATCTGCCTCGCCAGCAATCGCTTCAATGGCCTGATTACGCAACTCACCAAGACGGGTGTAACGCTCCATCTTGTCAGTGATGGTGTAAGCCGCAGCAATCGACGAGCCGAATTGGGCCTTGACGGCGTCCAGCAGCGCGGTATTTTCCGGCTCCGGCTGCCAGTCCCAGGTCGGCTTGCCAGCTTCGGCTGCCAATTCCTTGATGGCCTGAATGGCCGGCTGGAATTCCATGTGGGCAAAGAGTACGGCGCCCAGCATCTGGTCTTCGGTCAGCTCTTGCGCTTCCGACTCAACCATCAGTACGGCGTCTTCGGTACCGGCAACCACCATTTCCAGTCGCGAGCTCTTCAGCTGCTCATAGTTGGGGTTGAGGATGTAACCGTTGTTCTCGTCAAACCCGACGCGCGAGCCCGCAATCGGGCCCTCGAAAGGAATGCCGGAAATGGCCAGCGCAGCTGAGGTGCCCAGCATGGCGGCGATATCCGGGTCAGTGGTCTTGTCAGTTGACACCACAGTGCAGACAACCTGCACTTCATTCATGAAGCCTTCGGGGAACAGCGGACGGATCGGGCGATCAATCAAACGCGAGGTCAGGGTCTCTTTCTCGGACGGACGCCCTTCACGCTTGAAAAAACCGCCGGGGATACGGCCGGCGGCATAGGTTTTTTCGACATAGTGAACCGACAACGGGAAAAAGTCCCTGCCGGTATCGGCTTTCTTGGCGCCGACCACGGTGACCAGTACGCTGACGGCGTCATCGACGCTGACCAGTACGGCGCCAGAAGCCTGGCGGGCCATACGGCCAGTCTCCAGAGTGACAGTGCTGTCACCCAACTTGAATTGCTTGATTACCGGTTTCATCACGGTGCTTCTCTCTCTTCTCTACTTGCCTTCGGGCGGAATCCTGGGCATGACCGGGAATCGGACCCGGTCATGTCCAAAAGGGTGCTATCGCTTAGCGACGCAGACCCAGACGGCCAATCAGATCGCTGTACCGCGTAGTGTCTTTCGACTTCAGGTAATCCAGCAGCTTGCGGCGCTGGTTAACCATGCGGATCAGACCGCGACGCGAATGGTGATCCTTCTTGTTGTCCTTGAAGTGACCCTGCAGCTTGTTGATGTTTACCGTCAACAACGCTACCTGGACTTCCGGAGAACCAGTATCACCTTCGCCACGCTGGTAGTCAGAAACGATTGCAGCCTTTTCTTCAACGCTCAGTGCCATGTTGAAATTTCCTCTGAGGTAACAGGCCGGGATCTTGTCCCGTGTGATATAGCGAGGAATGACCGTGCCTGTTGACAGCCACCCTCGTTGTGACCCTGACGGGTCAACTCGGTTCCTGCAGCCGAAGCCACAGGCGATTTAATTATCAGCCATTGAAGCGCATCAAACGCTTCGGTGCCACGCGTGCATCATCGGTCATTTCACCAATACCGATAAAGCGCCCGGCCGGATCACGCAGACGGACCAGACCAAAGGCCGGTGAACCGGGTACGCGCACTGCCTGTCCATGGTTCAGGTAATGCGCGGTATCCTCGGTCAATTGTACTTCTGGCCAGTCTTCCAGGCCGCTATCCATTGGCAGCAACAGGCTATCCAGCGCCTCGGCGCCGCCGTCGGCATGCATGGCTTCCAGTTGTTCCAGCGTCACGCACTGAGCCTCGACAAAAGGGCCAGCCTGAATCCGCCGCAAGGACGAAACATGGGCACCGCAGCCCAGAGCCTGACCGATATCTTCCACCAGGGAGCGGATATAGGTGCCTTTACTGCAGTGCACCTGCAAGCGCAGACGATCACCATCCAGCCCCAGCAGGGTTAATCGATCAATAGTAACAGATCGCGCAGCACGCTCCACGGTTTCGCCGGCCCGCGCCAGTTTGTATAACGGCTGGCCATCCTTTTTCAGTGCCGAATACATCGGCGGCACCTGCTCGATGGCGCCACGAAAACGCGGCAAGACCGCCTCGACCGCCGCCAGATCGACAGCCACCGGCCTGATCTCCAGCACCTCACCTTCGGCATCGCCGGTGGTGGTGGTCATGCCCAGACGACCTTCGGTGATATAGGCCTTGTCGGCATCCAGCAAATACTGGGAGAACTTGGTCGCTTCACCCAGGCACAGCGGCAGTACGCCAGTGGCCAAAGGATCAAGACTCCCGGTATGCCCACCCTTGTTGGCATTGAACAGCCAGCGTACCTTCTGCAGCGCGGCGTTCGAGGTCATGCCCAGTGGCTTGTCAAAAATCAGTACGCCATCGACATCCCGGCGCTTGCGACGTACTCCCACGGTCACGACTCCTTGTCGCCACTATCTTTATGGTGCCGGCGATCTTCTGCCACCGCCTGCTCGATCAATGACGACAAGCGTACCCCACGACGAACACTTTCATCATAATGGAAGTGCAGTTGCGGCACGCTACGCAGCTTCATGCTGCGGCCGAGCAACATACGCAGATAACCGGCAGCATCCTTGAGGATCTCCAGATTCTGCGCGATATCCTCATCGCTGTCCTTGCCCATCAGGGTAATGAACACCTTTGCGTGTGCCAGATCACGGCTGACATCCACCGCAGTCACGGTCACCATACCCAGCCGTGGGTCCTTGACCTCACGCGAAATCAGCAACGCCAGCTCGCGCTGGATCTGATCACCAACGCGCTGGGTACGACTATATTCTTTGGCCACTTTCGTGCTCCTCACAAGAAAGCACAAAGCCGGAAGCTGGCAACCGGATGCCGCCCTGAGGCAACACCCGGTGTTCAGCTTCCAGCTTTCAGCTGGGTTTAGAGGGTCCGCGCTACCTGAACGCGCTCGAACACCTCGATGCGATCACCGGCGCGAACGTCATTGTAGTTTTTCACCCCGATGCCGCACTCCATACCATTACGCACCTCGGCGACGTCATCCTTGAAGCGACGCAGGGATTCCAGCTCGCCTTCATAGATGACCACGTCTTCGCGCAGTACGCGAATCGGGCGGTTACGGTAAACAGTGCCTTCGATGACCATACAACCAGCCACGGCACCGAACTTGGGTGAACGGAACACATCACGCACTTCGGCTACGCCGAGAATCTGTTCGCGAACATCGCTGCCCAACATCCCGGTCAAAGCCTTCTTCACATCATCAATGATTTCATAGATGACGCTGTAGTAACGCAGGTCCAGACCTTCGCTCTCAATGATCTTGCGCGCCGAGGCATCAGCCCGCACATTGAAACCAAAGACAACGGCGTTCGAGGCCAGTGCCAGGTTGGCGTCGGTTTCAGTGATACCACCGACACCACCGGAAACGATCTTGACCTGAACTTCATCGTTACCCAGTTCGCCGAGTGAGCTTTGCAGCGCTTCCAGTGAACCGCGCACGTCAGCCTTGAGCACCACATTGAGCGTTTTCTTCTCGCCCTGGCCCATGTTCTCGAACATGTTTTCCAGTTTGGCGCTCTGCTGCCGAGCCAGCTTGATCTCACGGAACTTGCCTTGGCGGAACAGGGCAATTTCACGCGCCTTGCGTTCATCAGCGACGACGTTCAGCTCGTCACCGGCATCCGGCGTGCCATCCAGGCCAAGAATTTCGACCGGAATCGACGGACCCGCTTCTTTCACCGGCTGACCGTTTTCATCCAGCATGGCGCGCACGCGGCCATAATTGACACCCGCGAGGACAATATCACCCTGGCGCAGGGTACCGGTCTGAACCAGTACGGAAGCCACCGGACCACGCCCCTTGTCTAGACGGGATTCGATCACCACACCACGACCCGGTGCCGATGGCTGCGCCTGGAGCTCAAGTACTTCAGCCTGCAGCAGGACAGCTTCCAGCAGATCGTCAATCCCGGTACCGACCTTGGCCGATACATGGACGAAAATGGTGTCGCCGCCCCACTCTTCCGGGATCACATCCAGCGCAGCCAGACCGTTCTTGATACGGTCCGGATCAGCATCTTCCTTGTCGACCTTGTTGACTGCAACGACCAGCGGCACACCGGCTGCCTTGGCGTGCGCCACGGCTTCTTCGGTCTGCGGCATCACGCCGTCATCGGCGGCTACTACCAGAATCACGATATCCGTGGCTTTGGCACCGCGAGCACGCATGGCAGTAAAGGCCGCGTGACCGGGGGTATCCAGGAAGGTGACCATGCCGCGCTCGGTTTCCACATGATAGGCACCGATATGCTGGGTAATACCACCTGCCTCACCGGAAGCCACCTTGGCGCGACGAATATAATCGAGCAGCGAGGTCTTGCCATGGTCAACATGACCCATGACGGTAACCACCGGCGCACGTGACACCAGCTCGCCTTCGTGGGCATGGGTCTCGACCAGTTGATCTTCGATCTCGTCCTCACGCACCTGCTTGACCTTGTGACCCATATCTTCGGCAACAATGGCCGCAGTATCCTGGTCCAACACCTGGTTGATAGTCACCATGGTGCCGTTCTTGAACATGTATTTGATCACTTCGGCTGCTTTGACCGACATCTTCTGTGCCAGCTCGGCGACCGTGATGGTTTCACCGATGACCACTTCGCGAACCACGGGACCTGTCGGCTTCTCGAAGCCATGCTGATTGCGCTTCTTGTTCGCCTTCAGCTTGCTGCCACCACCACGACGCCGGCCACCGCCGCCATCTTCATCCATTATGCGGCCGGTATTGCGAGCCTTGCTGCCAGCATGGCCACCAGCGCGCTTGCGACGACGTTCTTCGTCGTCATCAGCACGTGAAGGGGCGGCATGTTTGCGCCGTGGCTCTTCTTTTTTCTTCTCGACGATTGGCTCGGGAGCAATGGGCGCTACCGGTGCCGGTTCGGGCGCCGGTGCCGGAGTCGGCTCGGTTGCCGCCTCTGGCTTGGCCGTAGAGGCTGCAGACTTGGACTCCGCCTCAGCCTTGCGTGCCGCTTCTTCCTCGGCACGCGTCTTCGCCTCTTCAGCAGCCTTGATGCGCGCTTCTTCAGCATCACGCTGCTCGGCTATCTCACGCTCGCGCTCGGCTTCCAGCTCGGCCGGATCACGCTTGACATACGTCTTCTTCTTGCGCACTTCAACGTTGACCGTCTTGCTGCCGGCAACCCGCAGCTTGCTTACGGTCTTGCGCTTCAGCGTAATCTTGCGCGGCTCGCCACTGGCTTCGCCACCATGAGCTGTTTTCAGGTGGGTCAACAGCATCTGTTTTTCGCTGTCGCTCACATTCTGCTCGGCCTTGCTGTGTTCCAGCCCGGCTTCTTTCATCTGCTGCAGCAGGCGCTCAACCGGCGTACCTACTTCAGCGGCTAATTCTTTGACCGTTACTTCAGCCATTCACGTCTCTCCTCAGTCGGATCCATGCGTCACCGCAGGCTTGTCTCCAGCACCGACCGGTTATGCAAACCAGGGGGCACGAGCGGCCATGATCAAGGCGCCGGCCCGCTCTTCGTTCATACCGTCAATATCCAGCAAGTCATCCACCGACTGTTCGGCCAGGTCTTCCATGGTCACAATGCCATTGGCCGCCAGTTGGAATGCCAGGGCGCGTTCCATACCGTCCATCCCCAGCAGGTCATCGGCCGGTTGGGCCTCTTCAAGCTTCTCCTCGTTGGCGATCGCCTTGGTCAACAGACGATCCTTGGCCCGGGCACGCAGCTCAGTGACGATATCTTCGTCAAAACCGTCGATTTCGAGCATCTCTTCCATTGGCACGTAAGCCACTTCTTCCAGACTGGTAAAGCCTTCTTCAACCAGCACACTGGCCAGGTCGTCTTCCACATCCAGCTCGTCCATGAACAGCTGCAGAATATCGCCTGTCTCGGCTTCCTGCTTGGCGCGAATGTCATCCTCGGTCATCACGTTCAGCGTCCAGCCAGTCAACTGGCTGGCCAGACGAACATTCTGACCGCTACGGCCAATGGCTTGCGCCAGATTGTCTTCCCCGACCGCAATGTCGATTGCGTGGGTATCTTCGTCGACAATAATGGCAGCGACTTCAGCCGGCGCCATGGCGTTGATGACAAACTGAGCCAGGTTATCGTCCCAGAGCACGATATCCACACGCTCGCCGCCCAGCTCACCAGTTACCGCCTGCACGCGCGAACCGCGCATACCGATGCAGGCACCCTGGGGATCAATGCGCTTGTCTTTCGAGCGCACGGCAATCTTGGCCCGCGACCCCGGGTCACGGGCAGCCCCCATGAGTTCGATCAGGCCTTCGGAGATTTCCGGCACTTCGATGCGGAACAGCTCCATGATCATTTCCGGGCAAGCGCGTGACAGCACCAGTTGCGGACCACGGTTCTCGGTACGAATATCCTTGAGCAGGGCACGGATACGCACGCCGCTGCGGAAAGTCTCGCGCGGAATCATTTCCTCGCGCGGCAATACCGCTTCGGCATTGTTGCCCAGATCAACAATAATGCTGTCACGGGTGACTTTCTTCACTGTGCCGCTGAGGATTTCGCCAACCCGTTCGCGGTAGGCATCGACGACCTGGGCCCGCTCGGCTTCGCGCACTTTCTGCACGATGACCTGCTTGGCGATTTGTGCGGCAATACGGCCGAACTCGATCGAGTCGATTTTTTCTTCGATAACCGCGCCAATCTCCAACGACGGATCACGCTCTTGCGCCTGATCCAGTGTCAGTTGCATTTCCGGCTCTTCAAAATCTTCATCGGCGACCACTGTCCAGCGACGGTAGCTGTCGTACAGACCGGTCTGACGGTTGATCTCGACGCGCACATCGACTTCGTCCTCGTAGCGCTTTTTCGTTGCCGTGGCCAATGCCAGTTCCAGGGCCTCAAAAATTACGCCGGGTGGCACGCCTTTTTCGTTGGAAACGGATTCCACAACCAGCAGCACTTCTTTGCTCATCGTATGCCTCGCCTAAAGCCATCCAGAGGGGCGGTTAGCCCACCTCAAAAACGGGGTATGATATTGCCCTTGTCGATCGTATCAATCGGCAACAGATATTCGTGATCATCCACCTGCAGCACCACCTCATCGGCTTCAGTGCCGCGAATGATGCCTTGAAAATTCCTGCGCCCTTCATAGGGACTGCGCAGTTTGACCTTGACCTGTTCGCCAATGTGCGCCTGATATTGTTCAAGGGTAAACAGGGGCCGGTCCATGCCTGGGGAAGAAACCTCCAGGGTATAGTCATTGCTGATCGGGTCTTCCACATCGAGCAGACCGCTCAGATGTCGGCTGACGGCTGCACAGGCTTCGACATCGATACCATCGGCATGATCGATATACACCCGCAGCAGGGTATGCCGCCCTTGCGACAGATATTCAATACCCCAGCACTGATAGCCCAGCGATTCTATGCCGGGTACCAACAATGCTTCCAGTTCGGTCTGCTTGCCAGCCAAATTGACTTGCCTCTTTCTCCACCAACAAAAAATGGGCCCTTGGCCCATCACGACTCTGGCCACCCTGATGCCAAGCATAGGGTCCAGACTTCCGGGGTACGCCAAAACCCCGATCGGAAACGCCGCCGGGACAGACAAAACCCCTAATAAAAAGCCCCTGAACAGGGGCCTTAAACTGGTTGCGGGGGCAGGATTTGAACCTACGACCTTCGGGTTATGAGCCCGACGAGCTACCAGACTGCTCCACCCCGCGTCGAATCCGAGGGCATGAATTATACGCCCGGAAGCCAAACATGACAACCGGCGCAAACGCCCCCTGCAAGACAAGAGCCCCATAAGAGGCTCTGAGAGATTGGTGCGGAAGATGGGACTCGAACCCATACACCCGAAGGCACTACCCCCTCAAGATAGCGTGTCTACCAATTCCACCACTTCCGCAAAAACTGTGTCGACCCTTCAGTCAACCGAGGGTACATCACCGGTAGCCGGAGCTTCCGTATCCTGCTCTTCCAGAACAGGCACATCATCACTGATCGCAGGCTGAGGCTCGGTCAGCAGCACCGGATCCGGCAAACCACCGTCACGAATCTGACTTGCCTGCGTACTGGCATAATAAGCCAGACCCAGCGAGGTTGCGAAGAATACAGCAGCCAGCACAGCAGTCAAGCGACTTAGAAAGGTTGCCGCGCCCTGGCTGCCAAAAACCGTACCTGAAGCGCCAGAACCAAAGGATGCACCGGTTTCGGCTCCCTTTCCCTGCTGCATTAACACCAGGCCAACCAACGCAATGGCGACGACCAGGTGGACAATAACAATAACGGTTTCAATCATGATGCTTTTCCCGCGGCGCGCGCAATCGCACCAAATTCTTCTGCATTGAGCGAGGCCCCACCAACCAGCCCGCCATCGATATCCGGCATGGCAAACAGCTCTTCGGCGTTATCCGCCTTGACACTGCCGCCATAAACTATCTGTACTGCCTGCGCCTGCTCATCATCCAGCAAGGCCAGACGAGCGCGAACCATGGCATGTACGTCCTGCGCCTGGTCAGGACTGGCCGTCAAGCCGGTGCCAATAGCCCAAACCGGTTCGTAGGCTATCACACCCTGAGCCAACCCACCGACGCCAAACACATCCAGCACGGCTTGTAGCTGAGACCCAACCACCTCGGCCGTTGCCCCGGCATCACGCTGCTCGCGCGTCTCACCCACACACAGCACGGGGCGCAAGCCACATGCCAGCGCCGCCGCAAACTTGCGGCAGATCGACTCATCTGTTTCGGCAAACAGACTGCGCCGCTCGGAGTGGCCTACCAATACATATTCACAACCTGCATCACGCAGCTGGGCCGGCGATATCTCGCCGGTCAGAGCGCCCGGCTCGGCTTGCCAGGCACTGGTCTGACCCGCCAGGCGCAACGGTGTCGATGCCAGAGCCGAGAGACAGCGCTCGATATACAGCGCTGGCGGCGCAATCATCAGGTCAACCTGTTCAGGCCAATCCTCCCGACAGAGCTCGTCCAGCAGACGATCGACAGACTGCCGGGTACCGTGCATTTTCCAGTTACCTGCTACCAGCGGACGGCGCATGCCCAACCTCTCTGCTCAAGCGGGCGCCAATCTTAACCAAGTTGCTGCAGCGACACAACCGCTCGCCCGGGTTTATTCAGCAAACAACAGGCGCACTCGCTCAGCCAGCGCGGCAGCCTCATGCCTGACCTCGATCGCATCCTGTCCTTCGACCATGACGCGGATCAGCGGCTCGGTCCCCGACAACCGCAACAACACACGACCGCGATCAGCCAGGCGTTGCTCTGCAGCGGCCACCGCATCTTGCAAACCGGGATCATCCAGCGGTGCCTGGGTGCCGGCCTGGTAGCGGACATTGATCAGCGTCTGCGGGCACTTCTGCATGCCCGACAGCGCCTCGGGCAGGCTCTTGCCACTACGCTCCAGCGCCTTGAGCACCTGCAAGGCGGCGATAATCCCATCACCGGTCGACGTCTTGTTCAGGCACACCAGATGCCCAGAGGACTCACCACCCAATATCCAGTTCCGTGTACGCAACTCGCTCATGACGTAGCGGTCGCCCACCCTGGCGCGCACCAGCTCGATACCCTGTTTGCCCAGCGCCAATTCCAGACCCAGATTGCTCATTTGCGTGCCAACTACACCGCCACGCAACAGGTCACGCTCGTGCAGATCCATGGCCATGATGTAGAGCAGCTGATCGCCATCAATCTCGTTGCCCTGACTGTCCACCATCATCACCCGGTCACCGTCACCATCAAAGGCGATCCCGAGATCGGCACCCTGCTTGAGGACTGCGGTGCGCAATGCCTGTGTATGCGTCGAGCCAACCTCGGCATTGATGTTCAGCCCATCCGGCGTTGCCCCGATCACACTGACATCGGCACCCAGCTCGGCAAACACACTGGGCGCCACCTTGTAGGTCGCACCATGGGCACAGTCGAGCACTATTTTCATACCGCGAAAACTGGTACCCACCGGCACGCTGCTTTTGCAAAACTCGATATAGCGCCCGGAGGCATCATCTATCCGTGCCACCTTGCCCAGCAGGGAGGAATCGACCACGGACATGGGCCCGTCAACCAGGCGCTCGATTTCCAGCTCCATCTCGTCGGGCAACTTGCTGCCCGACGCGGAGAAGAACTTGATGCCGTTGTCATAAAAGGGATTGTGCGAGGCGCTGATAACGATACCGACGTCAGCCTGAAAAGTACGCGTCAGATAAGCAATCGCCGGAGTAGGCATCGGGCCAAGCAACTTCACCTCGGCGCCTGCCGCCGACAACCCCGCCTCCAGCGCAGACTCAAACATGTAGCCGGAAATGCGCGTATCCTTGCCAATCACGACCTTGCAGTCGACTTCACCACCGAAGGCAGTACCTACTGCCCAGCCCAGCTTGAGCATGAATTCGGGTGTTATCGGGTGTTGGCCGACCTGACCGCGAATACCGTCGGTGCCAAAGTATTTTTTCTGCATGCTGTGTTCCTGTAGCGATTCGGCGTGGCTGCCGTTTGCCGTTATTGTCGCAGATCGGCGCAAAACTGGCAGCAACTCAGCCGCGCGAGGCCAGTACCGCTTCGGTCATGCGCACCGCATCCAGAGTGGCTGCCACATCATGGGTGCGGATAATCCGCGCGCCGAGAGTGACCGCCAGGCTGGCCAGCGCCAACCCGCCAGCCAGACGCTGTTCGAGCGGGCGCTGCAAGGCATTGCCGATCATGCTTTTGCGGGATACCCCGACCAGCAGCGGGCGCTGCAAGGGTGCCACCTCGGACATCCGGGCAAAAAGCTGCAAGTTGTGCTCAAGGGTTTTGCCAAAACCGAAACCGGGATCGATCACCAACGCCTCTTCCGACACGCCGGCTGCGCGGGCAGCTGCCACCCGCTCACCAAGAAAAGCACTGACCTCAGCCAGCAGATCTTCATAGTGCGGAGCTGCCTGCATGGATCCCGGCTCACCCTGCATATGCATCAGACAGACCGCCAGACCCGTCTCGGCAGCGGCAGCCAGAGCGCCAGAACGACGCAAAGCGCGCACATCGTTGATGACTCCGGCGCCTGCGGCAGCGCCGGCACGCATAACCTCGGGCGTACTGGTATCCATGGATACCACCACATCAAAGCGTTCGCGCAGGGCCGCAACCACCGGCACCACCCGATCCAGCTCTTCCGTAGCGCTGACCGGCTCTGCCCCGGGACGCGTAGACTCGCCACCCACATCAATCAAGGTGGCACCTTCATCCAGCATCTGCTCACAGCGATACAAAGCCGCATCAAGCTTGCTGAAGTGGCCGCCATCGGAAAACGAGTCTGGCGTGACATTGAGAACACCCATGACCTGGGTGGTAGAAAGATCTAGCCGCTGACTGCCACACGGCAGCCAGCGAGCACGTACTGCATCAGCCATGGAGCGTCAGTGTTCCCCGGCCGGGCCGCCGATAGGATCATTGCGATCTCGGCTGCGGTCTTCTTCGGCATCATCCTCGCCCGCATCACCAGCGGCAGCCGACGGACCGGAAGGCTTGTCGTCTGACCAGTCTTTCGGCGGTTTGGGGGCCTTGCCCGACATGATCTCGTCAATCTGTTCGGTATCAATGGTTTCGTACTTCATCAATGCCTGAGCCATCAACTCCAGCTTGTCACGGTTTTCATCCAGCAAACGCTTGGCCGTACCGTAACATTCATCAATGATGCGACGAACTTCCTGGTCAATCATCTTGGCGGTTTCACCGGAGAAACTGCTCTGACTGCTACCGGAGCTGCGGCCGAGGAAGACTTCACCCTCTTCTTCGGCATATTGCAGCGGCCCCATTTTTTCCGACAGACCCCACTTGGTCACCATGTTCTTGGCCAACTGGGTAGCGCGCTGGATATCGTTGGAAGCGCCGGTAGTCACACCATCAAAGCCCAGGGTCATTTCTTCGGCAATACGACCACCGAACAGTGAGCAGATCTGGCTTTCCAACGCCCGCTTGGACAGGCTGTAACGATCTTCTTCAGGCAGGAACATGGTCACACCCAGGGCCCGGCCACGGGGAATGATCGATACCTTGTAGACCGGATCGTGATCAGGCACCAGGCGGCCGACAATCGCATGGCCTGACTCGTGATAGGCGGTATTCAGCTTTTCCTTCTCCGACATGACCATGGATTTGCGCTCGGCGCCCATCATGATCTTGTCCTTGGCCAGCTCGAATTCCTTCATATCGACCAACCGCTTGTTGGCACGAGCGGCAAACAGAGAGGCTTCATTGACCAGGTTGGCCAGATCGGCACCGGAGAACCCGGGCGTGCCGCGAGCAATCACCGCAGGCTTGACGTCATCACCCATCGGCACCTTGCGCATGTGAACCTTCAGAATCTGCTCACGACCACGAATATCCGGCAGCCCGACAACCACCTGGCGGTCAAAGCGACCTGGACGCAGCAATGCTGGATCCAGCACATCCGGGCGGTTGGTCGCAGCGACCACGATAATGCCGTCGTTGGCCTCAAAACCGTCCATTTCAACCAGCAACTGGTTCAGCGTCTGTTCACGCTCGTCATGCCCGCCGCCCATACCGGCACCCCGGTGACGACCAACAGCATCGATTTCGTCGATGAAAATAATGCAGGGGGCATGCTTCTTGGCCTGCTCGAACATGTCGCGCACGCGGCTGGCACCGACACCCACGAACATTTCCACGAAATCCGAGCCGGAAATAGTGAAGAAGGGGACCCGCGCTTCGCCGGCAATCGCCTTGGCGAGCAAGGTTTTACCGGTACCCGGCTGACCCACCATCAATACGCCACGGGGAATATGACCACCCAGGCGCTGAAACTTGCCTGGATCGCGCAGGAAGTCGACCAGCTCACCCACTTCTTCCTTGGCTTCATCACAGCCGGCAACGTCGGCCAGCCGCGTTTTCACCTGATCCTCTGCCAGCATTTTGGCTTTGCTTTTGCCGAAGCTCATCGGGCCACCACGACCACCGCCGCCGCCCTGCATCTGGCGCATGAAGAACAGGAAAATCGCAATAATGATCAGAATCGGGAAGCTGGCAATCAGCAGCTGCGTCCAGATGCTCTGTTGTTCAGGCTGTTTGCCCTCAACCACAACGTCGTTGTCCAGCAAATCGCCGATCAGGCCGGCATCCTGAATCGCCGGACGAATGGTGCGGAATTCACCGCCATCCCGACGCTGGCCAACAATGGTATGCCCATCCACGGTTACACGCTCGACCTGGCGATCCCTGACCAATTCAAGAAACTCGGTATAGTTCACTGTGCGCGGCTCGGGGCTGCTGCTGAAGTTGTTCATTACCGTGACCAGCACCGCGGCAATGATCAACCACAGAATCAGGTTTTTCGCCATGTCGTTCAAATTACTACCCTCGTGGTGCGCCGGAACTCCGTCGCTGCCTGTCTGAATTCAGTTCTATGACCCTAATACCTTACACCAGTTTCAACCGCTCGGCAGCTTGTGGCTGTAACCCGCTATGTCGCGAAACAGCCCATCCCCTCAAAGGTTCGTCGGCTTGCCGGATTTCAAGGTACACAGCGCCACCCTGCCACCGTCATACCCCTCTATACTTGGGGTGATGATGGAAACATCAAGGTCCAGCCGCACGCTTTCCGTCAGTTTTCGACAGTACCGGGAATCCCTTATGCATCGCAGGCATCCGCCGGTTATACTGGGAACTACTTTTACCGGGCCGACTTTTCAGCCCTTTCATCACATTGTACGGATTCTTATGGCGCTCAGCTCGGCACAGAAAAAAGATCTCAAACGCATCGCCCATCATCTCAAACCGGTGGTACTGGTCAGTGAACAGGGCGCCAGTGAAGGCGTTATCGCCGAACTGCAACGTGCACTCAACGACCATGAACTGATCAAGATTCGCATCAACGTCAGCGACCGTGAAGCCAAACAGGCGTTGATCGCCGAGCTGTGCAAACAGACCGGCGCTGAACTGGTTCAGGTGATCGGGAAAATGGCGGTACTGCTCAAACGCAACCCCGAGCCGAACCGCAACCTGTCCAACCTGTTGCGTTACAAAGAGCTCTGATCACTCTTCGTCCGGGCGGCGCTGCAACAGCAGCACCAGCCCGGCAAAGGCCATGACCAGATACGCCAGGCCACTCAAGTAGTCTACCTCGCCCAGTCCGCGCAGAACGAAAAATGCGGCGCAGGCGACGGCCGCCAGCAACAACAATTGCGCGCGCAGGTCAGACCAGAAGCGCCGGCGCAACAACCAGGCAACCAGAGCCAACTGCAGCGCGATGCACACGGCTGCAAATCCGGTCATCAGTGGATACAGGTATTCCGCCAGATCCTGCTGCAATCGAGGCGCCAGACCGTATTGCTGCAAGGCCGGCATGAGCACAAAGTGCAATACCCAGGCACCCCCTACCCACAGGGTCTGACTCAATTGCCAGGCAATGCGGCCGCCGCGCAAACCCGGCATGGCCGCAGGCGTACTCACAGGTGGCTGACCTCGACGATTTCGTACTCCACCAGACCACCCGGGGTCTGCACTGTCACCACGTCACCCTCTTCCTTGCCGATCAGGGCACGGGCAATGGGTGAGGTAACCGAAATCTTGCGCTTCTTGATCTCCGCCTCATCTTCACCCACGATCTGGTAAACCACCTCTTCGTCGGTGTCCACATTGGCAATGGTGACCGTGGTACCGAATATCACCTTGCCGGTATGCGCAATGGTGGTGATATCGATGATCTGGGCATTACCCAGACGACCTTCGATATCACGGATGCGCGCCTCGACCATACCCTGCTGTTCCCGCGCGGCATGGTATTCCGCATTTTCCTTGAGGTCACCCAGCTCACGCGCCTCGGCAATTGCCTTGCTGATTTGCGGACGCATCACACTCTTGAGGTGCTTGAGTTCCACTTCGAGGGCTTCTGCACCCTCTTTGGTCATTGGATATTTCATCGCATCAAATCCCCGCGTGCAGATCCTGCAGGCGACGCACCGCCCGCTCGGGACCAAACTTCAATGCCTCGCAAATCGCCTCGCCACCCGCCAGCGTAGTGGTCGAATAGACCTTGTGCTGCAGGGCATTGCGTCGAATGGAGTAGGAATCGGCAATCGACTGCCGGCCCTCGGTCGTATTGATCACCAGGCTGATTTCATCATTCTTGATCATGTCGACAATATGCGGACGGCCTTCGGTCACCTTGTTGACCCGACGTACCGGAATATTGGCCGCCTCGATCACTTTCGCCGTGCCGCTGGTAGCGACCACCTCAAATCCAAGCTCGACCAGATCACGGGCGACATCGGCCACAAAGGGCTTATCGTCTTCACGCACACTGATGAACACGCAACCCTCGGTCGGCAAACGCTCGCCGGCACCCACCTGGGACTTGGCGAAGGCCTCGGCAAAGCTGTCACCGACGCCCATCACCTCACCTGTCGACTTCATTTCCGGACCAAGGATAGGATCCACGCCCGGGAACTTGGCGAACGGGAACACCGCCTCTTTGACGCTGAAGTAGGTCGGCACCACTTCTTCAGTGAAGCCGACTTCGGCCAGGGTCTTGCCGGCCATGACACGGGCGGCGATCTTGGCCAATGACTGACCGATGCACTTGGACACAAAAGGCACGGTACGCGACGCGCGCGGGTTGACCTCGATCACATAGATGGTCTCACCCTGCACTGCCATCTGCACATTCATCAAGCCGACCACGCCAAGCTCCAGTGCCATCTTGCGCACCTGCTCGCGAATCTCGTCCTGCACTGCAGCCGGCAAGGAGTAAGGCGGCAGCGAGCAGGCGGAATCACCCGAGTGTACGCCGGCCTGTTCGATATGCTGCATGATTGCACCGATGACTACGTGGGTACCGTCGGATACCGCATCAATGTCCACTTCGATGGCGCAGTTGAGGAAGTGATCCAGCAGCACCGGGCTGTCGTTGGACACTTTCACCGCATCACGCAGATAACGCTTGAGTTCATCTTCCTGGTAAACGATTTCCATCGCCCGGCCGCCCAGCACATAAGACGGACGCACGACCAGCGGGTAACCGATCTTGTTCGCCGCACGAATCGCTTCTTCTTCACTGCGTACGGTATCGTTGGCTGGCTGCAACAGCTTCAGCCGCTCGACCATCTGCTGGAAGCGCTCGCGATCTTCGGCGCGGTCAATCGCTTCCGGGCTGGTACCGATAATCGGCACACCGGCCTCTTCCAGCGCACGCGCCAGTTTCAGCGGGGTCTGACCGCCATACTGCACAATCACGCCCTTGGGCTTCTCGACCCGGACGATTTCCAGCACGTCTTCCAGGGTGACCGGCTCGAAATACAGGCGATCGGAAGTGTCATAGTCGGTAGAGACGGTTTCCGGGTTGCAGTTGACCATGATGGTTTCATAACCGTCCTCGCGCATGGCCAGCGCAGCATGCACGCAGCAGTAGTCAAACTCGATACCCTGACCAATGCGGTTGGGGCCGCCACCCAGCACCATGATCTTGTCACGGCTGGTCGGATTGGCTTCGCACTCTTCTTCATAGGTCGAGTACATATAGGCCGTATCGGTAGCAAACTCGGCGGCGCAGGTATCCACCCGCTTGTACACCGGCAGCACCTTCAGCTTGTGGCGATGGTTACGCAGACTCTTCTCGCTCACCGCCAGCAGTTCTGCCAGGCGCGCATCGGAGAACCCCTTGCGCTTGAGACGGCGCATCAGGGTGTAATCCAGATCAGCCAGACCACCGGTGGCAATGGCCTTTTCTTCGGCGACCAGGTCTTCCAGCTGGATCAGGAACCAGGGATCGATCTTGGTCAGGGCAAATACGTCTTCACGGCTCATGCCGATGCGGAAGGCATCCGCCAGATACCAGATGCGGTCAGCACCCGGCACGGTCAGCTCACGGGTGATCTGCGTGCGCGCCTCGGCATCGGTAGGCTCGACCTTGGGATCCAGCCCCATGGCACTGACTTCCAGGCCACGCAGCGCTTTCTGCAGCGATTCCTGGAAAGTGCGCCCAATCGCCATCACCTCGCCGACCGACTTCATCTGCGTGGTCAGGCGCGCATCGGCGTTGGGGAATTTCTCGAAGGCAAAACGCGGGATCTTGGTCACTACGTAATCGATCGCCGGTTCGAAGGACGCCGGGGTGCGACCACCGGTAATATCGTTGTGCAGCTCGTCCAGCGTGTAGCCCACGGCCAGCTTGGCAGCGATCTTGGCGATCGGGAAACCGGTCGCCTTGGACGCCAGCGCTGAAGAGCGCGATACCCGTGGATTCATTTCGATCACGACCATGCGGCCGGTATCCGGGCAGATACCGAACTGAACGTTGGAGCCACCGGTTTCCACGCCGATCTCACGCAATACCGCCAGCGAGGCGTTACGCATGATCTGGTATTCCTTGTCGGTCAGCGTTTGCGCCGGCGCGACAGTAATGGAATCCCCTGTGTGCACACCCATGGGGTCGAAGTTCTCGATCGAACAGACGATGATGCAGTTGTCCTTCTTGTCACGGACCACCTCCATCTCGTATTCCTTCCAGCCGATCAGCGACTCATCAATCAACAGCTCGTTGGTCGGCGACAAATCCAGACCGCGGGTACAGATCTCTTCAAACTCTTCACGGTTGTAAGCGATACCGCCACCCGTGCCACCCATGGTGAAGGACGGCCGGATAATGCACGGAAAGCCAACCTGATCGAGCACGCCGTAGGCTTCCTGCATGTTATGGGCGATACCCGAACGCGGGCACTCGAGGTTGATGGATTTCATCGCCTTGTCAAAGCGTGAGCGGTCTTCCGCCTTGTCGATGGTATCGGCGTTGGCACCGATCATCTCGACATTGTACTTGTCGAGTACGCCGTGTTTTTCCAGATCCAGAGCGCAGTTCAGTGCCGTCTGGCCACCCATGGTCGGCAGCACCGCGTCCGGACGCTCCTTGGCAATGATTTTCTCGACAGTCTGCCACTTGATCGGTTCGATATAGGTGGCATCGGCCATCGCCGGGTCGGTCATGATGGTCGCCGGATTGGAGTTGACCAGAATGACGCGGAAGCCTTCTTCCTTCAGCGCCTTGCACGCCTGAGCGCCGGAATAGTCAAACTCACAGGCCTGGCCAATCACAATAGGGCCGGCGCCGATGATCAGAATGCTTTTGATGTCAGTACGTTTTGGCATAGTCGTCTACAAATCCTTGAGGGCTCAGCGGCGGGCGGCCATGGCAGCAATGAAACGGTCGAACAGCGGCGCAACATCGTGCGGGCCCGGGCTGGCTTCCGGGTGACCCTGAAAACTGAATGCAGCCTTGTCGGTACGCTCGATACCCTGCAGGGTGCCGTCAAACAATGACTTGTGCGTGGCACGCAGGTTAGCCGGCAGGCTGGTTTCATCGACAGCAAACCCGTGATTCTGACTGGTGATCATCACCACACCGCTGTCCAGATCCTGCACCGGGTGGTTGGCCCCGTGATGGCCGTGGCCCATTTTCAGGGTTTTGGCGCCGGAGGCCAGCGCCAGCAGCTGATGGCCCAGGCAGATACCGAATACCGGCATGTCGGTCTCGAGCACCTCGCGAATGGCCGTGATCGCATAATCACAGGGCTCCGGATCACCCGGGCCGTTGGACAGGAATACGCCGTCAGGCTGCAGTGCCAGCACTTCGCTGGCCGGCGTCTGCGCCGGCACCACGGTCAGGCGGCAGCCACGTGCAACCAGCATGCGCAGGATGTTCTGCTTGACGCCGTAGTCATAGGCCACCACGTGATAAGGCAGATCGGCATCCGCGTGCTCCGGGTGACTATCGCTCGCCAACGCCCACACACCGGAGCGCCACTGGTAGCTGTCCTTGACGGTGACCTCTTTGGCCAGATCCATGCCCTTGAGACCCGGGAAATCACGCGCCAGCCCGAGTGCCTGATCGGCGTCGACCTGATCACCGGCAATGATGCAACCGTTTTGCGAGCCCTTCTCACGCAGAATCCGCGTCAGTCGACGGGTATCGATACCGGCAATGGCGACAATGCCGTTGTCGCGCAGGTAGTCATCCAGCGATTGCTTGCTGCGCCAGCTGCTGGCCATCAGCGGCAGGTCACGGATAACCAGCCCGGCGGCGTGCACGCGGTCAGACTCGACATCTTCAGGGGTAACCCCGGTATTGCCGATGTGTGGATAGGTCAGGGTCACGATCTGACGGGAATAGGACGGATCGGTCAGGATCTCCTGGTAACCGGTCATGGCCGTATTGAACACGACCTCGCCGACACTGTGGCCGTCGGCGCCGATGGCCTCACCGTAAAAAACACTACCATCGGCAAGGGCTAGAATGGCTGGCTTGGACAAGAAAACCTCCGATTGAGCTGACACGTTTCACCAAACGCGGGCTGCACAAAAGCGGGAATGAGGTGTATGACCACTTCATCCCGCATCAAGGCATTGTCAGATACGCGCTGAAAGACAGATTAGCCCGCAAGTTTACCGGCTGAGGGCATAAATATCCACACCACACCGGCCATTTGCCCATCAATGGACAGGCAAGGCTCTGTTTCGGTGCCTGCTTGCCTGACCAACAACCGACCGAAAGTATTCATTCTGTTCGCCAACTGTGCTAAAACTGCACGTCAGTCTGTATTAAAAGGCGTCTGCGCCATGGAATGTGTTTGCAGATGACCAGCACAGAACAACAAGAACGCCCCGAGGGAATCGAGCATGTCAAAGCACCTGAAGTATTTGTTAGCGGTAGGGTTGCTCTGCCTGGCACCACTGGTCAAGGCTGATCTGCAGACCCTGCAGACCCTGCACGAAATTCGCAGTGAGGGTTACAAGGCTGCCACCTATCTGTTGATCGACAACAACCTTTATCAGCGCGTGCGTGAACCCGGCCACCGGGAGGCTTACCACGAGGCCCTGGACGGCATGGACAGCCGCATCCGCCAGATCGACAATCCCAGCGATTTGAGGACTGTTTTTGACCAGTTCACCGGCATGATTCGTGACCTGGAAAACCAGCCGGAAGACGAGGCGCACTACAACCTTGCCACGGTCAACCGCATCATGCAGACGCATGCCCAGCTGGACGAGGTGCTTGCCGAACGCTATGCCGAGCATGCCGATCTGGCCGACGAACGCCTTGCCGTACTGCATCAGCAAAGCCTGGAAACCAACCAGATCCTGCTGCTTTATCAGAACAACATGTTCAGCTCGATCGGCGTCTATTTCATGGACACCCACGAAGGCATCTTCAGCGACATGAATGCCAGCATCGTCGAACGCTTCAGCACCATGCGCAGCCTGCTGCCCGAGCAGGCTGCTGCGATATCCCAACTGGACCAGCAATACAGCTTCATCCAGCCCCGCCTGATCACCTACTATCAGGACTGGGTGCCGACCATTGCTGCTTTTTACCTGCTGCGCAATACCGACACCCTGAACAATCTGGCTCGCGAACAACTCCGTATCAGCACTACCGGTTGAGCCCAGCCAGCCACAAAAAACCCGGCTTGCTCACGCAGCCGGGTTTTTTATTGCCTGCCTGACGACCAGAGACGCTCTCAGCCTTTCAGACCTAGCACATCCTGCATATCGAACAAACCCGCCGGCTTGCCCTGCAGCCAGGCACAGGAACGCACAGCCCCCCTGGCAAAGGTCATGCGACTGGAGGCCTTGTGGGTGATTTCCACCCGCTCACCTTCAGTAGCAAAGAGCACGGTATGGTCACCGACCACATCACCGGCACGCACGGTAGCAAAGCCAATGGTGTCGCGCTCGCGCGCACCGGTCTGACCCTCACGACCGTAGACCGCCACCTTGCCCAGATCACGCCCCAGCGCATCGGCAACTACTTCACCCATACGCAAGGCGGTACCCGATGGAGCATCCACCTTGTGCCGGTGATGCGCTTCAATGACTTCGATATCGGCATCCTCGCCCATGACCCGCGCTGCCATATCCAGCAGCTTGAGACACAGGTTGACACCGACACTGAAGTTGGGCGCAAAGACAATACTGATATCCTTGGCAGCCGCTGCCAATTCGGCCTTTTGCGCCTCGGAAAAGCCGGTCGTACCGATGACCATGGACTTGCCGGCAGCCCTGCAGATACCAAGATTGACCAGGGTAGTAGTCGGGTGGGTAAAATCGATCAACACATCGAAGCTGTCAGTCACCGCCTGCAGATCGCCAGTAACCGCCACCCCCAGCTTGCCGACGCCAGCCAGCTCGCCAGCATCGGCACCCAACAGGCTGCTTTCCGGGCGCTCGATTGCTGCGGTCAGCGTGGTGCCTTCGGTCTGTGTCAGCGCCTCGATCAGGGTCTTGCCCATACGACCAGCCGCGCCGATTACCGCAACTCGTGTCATCGCCGCCTCACTCATGACTTCATGTCATCAAAGAATTTTTTCACGCCCTCGAACCAACTGTTGGCCCGCGGTGACTGCTTGCTACCCTCTTCCTGCAAGGTCTCGCGCAACTCTTCCAGCAATTCACGCTGACGCTTGGTCAGGTTGACCGGCGTTTCCACTACCACACGGCAGAGCAGATCACCGGTAGCGCCGCCACGCACCGGGGTGACCCCCTTGCCACGCATACGGAACAGCTTGTCGGTTTGCGAACCGGCAGGAATTTTCAGCTTGACCCGGCCATCCAGGGTCGGCACTTCCAGCTCGCCACCCAGCGCCGCATCAGTGATGCTGATCGGCACTTCACAGAACAGATTCTTGCCGTCACGCTGGAAAATCTTGTGCTCGCGCACCGAGACCACCACATAGAGATCACCTGGCGGGCCACCATTCAGGCCAGCCTCACCCTTGCCGCTGACACGGATGCGATCACCGGTATCCACCCCGGCAGGAATCTTCACCGACAGGGTCTGCTGTTTCTCTTTGCGTCCCTGACCATGGCAATCGGTGCACGGGTCGGTAATCATCTTGCCAGTGCCATGGCAACGCGGGCAGGTTTGCTGCACCGAGAAAAAGCCCTGCTGCATGCGTACCTGACCAATACCACCGCAGGTGGTACAGGTCACCGGACTGGAGCCCTTCTTGGCCCCACTGCCATCGCAGGTTTCACACTCTTCCAGCGTAGGAATGCGGATGGTGACTTCATCACCCCGCACCGCTTGCTCAAGGTCCAGTTCCAGGGTGTAACGCAGATCACTGCCTCGCTGCACACTGGAACGACCTCGGCCACGGCCGCCACCGAAAATATCGCCGAATACATCGCCAAAAATATCGGAGAAGTCAGCACCACCGCCAAAACCTCCACCCTGGCCGCCACCCATGTTCGGGTCAACGCCAGCATGACCATACTGATCATAGGCCGCGCGCTTGTTGCCATCGGTCAGCACTTCGTAGGCTTCGTTGGCTTCCTTGAACTTCTCGATCGCATCCTCATCATCGGGATTGCGATCGGGATGGTATTTCATCGCCAGACGGCGGTAAGCCTTTTTCAGCTCGGCATCACTGGCACCACGCTCAACGCCCAGCACCTCATAATAATCACGCTTGGCCATTCTTGGTTTCCCTCAATATGGGCCTGTGCCACAAACAGCAACGCGGGAATGAATCCCGCGTTGCCTGGCTCGGTCGTACAAGGACTTACTTGTTGTCCTTGACCTCTTCAAACTCCGCGTCAACGACATCATCAGCGTTGTTATCGCCAGCAGCATCCTGTGCCTGACCTTCAGCCCCTTGTGCCTGTTCGGCATACATCTTCTGCACCAGTGGCGCAGAGGCTTCGGACAACGCGTTGATCTTGGCTTCGATGGCCGCCTTGTCATCACCCTTGAGCGTTTCTTCCAGCTCACTCAGAGCCGACTCGATGGCCGCTTTTTCGTCATCGGTCGCCTTGTCACCGGCTTCGGTCAGTGTCTTGCGTGTCGCGTGCAGCAACTGGTCACCCTGGTTGCGAGTCGTCACCAGCTCTTCGAACTTGCGATCTTCCTCGGCATTCGCCTCGGCGTCCTGCACCATCTTCTCGATCTCTTCATCGGTCAGACCGGACGAGGCCTTGATGATAATCGACTGCTCCTTGCCGGTCGCCTTGTCTTTGGCCGAGACGTTAAGGATGCCGTTGGCGTCGAGGTCAAAGCTGACTTCGATTTGCGGCATGCCGCGCGGTGCCGGCGGAATGTCGGCCAGGTCGAAACGACCCAGTGACTTGTTCTGTCCGGCCTGTTTGCGCTCACCCTGCAGCACGTGAATGGTTACTGCCGTCTGGTTGTCATCAGCGGTCGAGAACACCTGCGACTTCTTGGTCGGGATAGTGGTGTTTTTCTCGATCAACGAGGTCATCACACCGCCCATGGTTTCGATACCCAGTGACAGCGGCGTCACGTCGAGCAGCAGCACGTCTTTCACATCACCAGACAGAACCGCACCCTGAATAGCCGCACCTACGGCTACCGCTTCATCCGGGTTCACATCTTTACGTGGCTCTTTACCGAAGAATTCGGTAACGGCCTTCTGCACCATCGGCATACGGGTCTGACCGCCGACCAGAATCACTTCGCTCAGCTCGCTCATGTCGATACCGGCGTCTTTCATCGCTACCTTGCACGGCTCGAGACTGCGGGTGATCAGATCTTCAACCAGCGACTCCAGCTTGGAACGCGTCACTTTGACCGCCAGGTGCTTGGGACCAGAAGCATCAGCCGTGATGTACGGCAGGTTGACTTCGGTCTGCTGGCTGGAAGACAACTCGATCTTGGCTTTCTCTGCGGCTTCTTTCAGACGCTGCAGGGCCAGCGGATCATTGTGCAGATCCACACCGCTGTCTTTCTTGAATTCGTCAGCCAGGTAATCGATCAACCGGATGTCGAAATCTTCACCACCGAGGAAAGTATCACCGTTGGTCGCCAACACTTCGAACTGGTGCTCGCCATCCACTTCGGCAATTTCGATCACGGATACGTCGAAAGTACCGCCACCCAGGTCATAGACCACAATGGTGGAATCGCCACGCGCCTTGTCCATGCCGTAGGCCAGTGCAGCAGCCGTTGGCTCGTTGATGATGCGCTTGACTTCCAGGCCGGCGATACGGCCAGCATCCTTGGTCGCCTGACGCTGGCTGTCATTGAAGTAGGCCGGCACGGTAATCACCGCTTCGGTAACCGGCTCGCCGAGGTAGTCTTCGGCGGTTTTCTTCATTTTCTTCAGCACTTCGGCAGACACCTGCGGTGGTGCCATTTTCTCGCCCTTGGCTTCTACCCAGGCATCGCCATTATCCGCCTTGACGATTTTGTAAGGCACCAGCTTGATGTCTTTCTGCACGACTTCTTCGTCAAACCGACGGCCGATCAGGCGCTTCACCGCGAACAAGGTATTGTGCGGGTTGGTGACCGACTGGCGCTTCGCAGACTGGCCGACCAGGGTCTCACCGTCGTTACTGTAGGCGACGATGGACGGCGTGGTGCGCGCACCTTCCGCGTTTTCAATGACTTTCGCCGTGCCGTTTTCCATAATGGCAACACAGGAGTTGGTAGTCCCCAGGTCGATACCGATAATCTTGCCCATAATCTTCACTCTCCAAATCACTTGGCCGCGGAATCCCGGCGGCAGGGTTTAACTGTCATGCCCCGTTAATGGGGCCGCTGCGGCTGATTTCAAGCCTGCTCATCAATTGTCGGCGTTTCCGGCTTGGCGCTGGCCGCCTTGCTTACCACCACCATGGCCGGACGCAGCAAGCGTCCGCTCAGGGTGTACCCTTTCTGGAACACCTTGAGCACGGTATTGGGTTCAACCTTGTCACTTTCTTCCATGGCCATCGCCTGATGCAGATCAGGATTGAAGGGCTCACCCTCAGGGTTGACGACGGCCAGGTTGAAGCGAGCCAGCGTGTCGGCAAACATCTTCAGGGTCAGCTCGATGCCTTCTCGCATCGGCTTGATCGCCGGATCGTTCGGGTCAGACAATTCCAGCCCGCGTTCCAGGCTATCGAGCACCGGCAACAGGTCATGGGCGAATTTTTCCAGTGCAAACTTGTGCGCTTTCTCGACATCCTGTTCTGCCCGGCGGCGAGCATTCTGCACATCAGCCGCAGCACGCATTACCTGATCCTGCGCCTCGGCCAGCTGTTCTTCCAGGCTCTCGACGCGAGCCTCAAGATCATTCTCTGACGCCGCATCCTCCTGCTCGATCGGCTCGGCTGCCTGCTGATCCTGCTTCTGTTCATCCGCCATACTGATCTCCTGTAATGCTTGGGCGACAAGCCCGTTTGAGCGTTGACTGATGACCTATATGGGGACATGCAACCCAGGCTTCAAGGGTTAACGCCAGGGGATTTTCCAGCGCTTGCCAGACATGGAAAAAGTACTGTATAAATAACCAGACCGGATTTCGAAGGAGAGAGCCCATGCTGGTGCACCTTGCGGTGAACAATTACGCCATTGTCGACCACCTGGAACTGGACTTTCAGCAGGGCATGACCGTGGTCTCGGGAGAAACCGGCGCGGGCAAATCCATCATGCTCGACGCCCTGGCGCTCACCCTGGGCGACCGCGCCGACAGCGGTGCCGTGCGTCCCGGCAGCGACAAGGCCGACATCCTCGCCACCTTTGACATCAGCAACATCAGCGAAGCCCGGAGCTGGTTGCAGGAGCGCGACCTGGACAGCGATGATCAGGTCATCCTGCGTCGGGTGATTACCGCTGAGGGTCGCTCCCGCGGCTACATCAATGGCAGCCCCTGCCCGCAACAGGATTTGCGCAGCCTCGGCGAGATGCTGATTGATATTCACAGCCAGCACGAACATCAGTCACTGTTGAAAACAGACTCCCACCGCCGCCTGCTCGATGACTATGCCGGCCACGGCGATCTGGCGCGCCAGGTGCAGCTGGCAGCCCAACGCTGCCGGCAGACCGAGCAGGCCTTGCAGCAGGCCAGCCAGAGCAACGAGGAGCAGAGCGCGCGTCAGCAGCTGCTCAGCTACCAGCTGGAAGAGCTCGACAATCTCGGCCTGCAGGAAGGCGAATTGACCCAACTGGAACTGGAGCAGCGTGAACTGGCGAATGCCGAACAGATTCTGCATAACTGCCAGCAGATCACCAGCCTGTGCAGCGAAAGCGACAGTGGCAGCGTACTGCAATCACTGAATGCCAGCCTGAGCCGGCTCGATGGCATCAGCGAACACAGCCGCCACCTGCAGGAAGCTCAGAACCTGCTGGCCAGCGCGCAGATACAGGTCGAAGAAGCCATGGGCGAGCTGAACCGCTACCTGGATCATTTCGAAGCCGACCCCGCTCGCCAGCAGGACGTGGAAGAACGCCTGAGTGCCCTTTATGAACTGGCCCGCAAACACCGTATCCAGCCCGAGCAACTGGGCGAGCTGCAACAGCAACTGAGCGACGAACTGGAACGGTTTCAGCAACAGGATGCCGATACCGAACGCCTGCAGGAAGAGCTTCAGGCCTACCGCGAACACTATCGGCAACTGGCTGACAAACTGAGTGCCGCGCGCAGCAAAGCAGCCAGCAAGCTGGCCAAGGCGGTCAGCAGCAATATCCAGCAACTGGGCATGCCGGGCGGGCGGGTCGAACTGCAACTGACAGCCCTGGATGCCGAGCGCTATCCGCCGCAAGGCCTGGAAAGCGTCGAATTTCTGGTCAGCAGCAACCCCGGCCAACCCTGCAAACCGCTAGCCAAGGTGGCCTCGGGCGGCGAGCTGTCGCGAATCAGCCTGGCGATTCAGGTGGTCACCGCACAAACCTCTCGCACCCCCACACTGGTATTTGATGAAGTAGATGTCGGGATTGGCGGACCCACCGCAGAAATTGTCGGGCAGTTATTGCGTCAACTGGGTGCCAATGGCCAGGTCATTACCGTTACGCATCTACCCCAGGTCGCCGCGCAAGGCCACCAGCACCTGTTTGTGCGCAAGGAGCAGAGCAAGCATTCAACCCGGACCTGTATTGACCGTCTCGACAGCGACAAGCGCACCGAGGAGATTGCCCGCATGCTCGGAGGCCTGGACATGACGGCAGAGTCGCTGGCCCACGCGAAAAAACTGTTGTCTGCCGTCAACTGAGAAAATCAGACCAGCAGGCTGATAGCGAGGCTGGGAGCCCTCCAGCCTACTGCGGCTCAATGGCCCGAATATGCCGACCAACTGCCAACCAGGCGCCAACCAGGCCCAGCAACATGGCGCCGGCGAGCAATGTCAGCCCGTCACCAAAGGGCATCAGACCCAGGCCGAAATCACTGTTGTACAGCCTGGCGACCTCACGCACGGTGCGGTTGAGCCAGAAAAGGCCGATGCTCAGCAGCAACCAGGCCAACAAACCGGCTATCAGCCCGTAGAGCACGCCGATATACAGAAAAGGCCGGCGCACAAAGGCATCGGTGCCACCGACCAGTTTGACCACCTGAATCTCGTCACGTCGGCTTTCAATCGCCAGGCGGATGGTATTGGCAATCACCAGCAACAGCGCCAGCACCAACATAAGGGCCAGACCGCCGACGAAACGCTCCAGCATGTTCAGAATGGCTGCCAGACGCTCAACCCAGAGCAGGTCAATCTGAACCAGCTCGACCCCTTCCAGCTGGGCCAGGCGATCACGCAAAGGTTCCAGCGCGGTCGCGCCACCAGTGAGCGAGGTCGGCGTGACCACAATGACATGCGGTAAAGGATTGTAATCCAGCTGTTGCAAGGCATCGCCCATGCCGGAATGTTGCTGGAACTCGGCCAGCGCAAGGGTGCGATCCAGCAGCTCCGTACTGGCGACGCCAGGCAGAGCGGCCATGTCGGCACTCAGCGTGTCAGCCTCTTCCTGGCTGACGCGATCTTCGAGAAACACCGACAGCTGAGTAGAGCTTTGCCAATCGATACCCAGCTGGCCGATCTGATTGATCAGCACCGACAGCCCCATCGGCAGGGCCAGCGCAATGGTAATTACCAGAATTGTCATGGCACTGCTGAACGGGTAACGGCGCAACTGAGTAACAGCCTGTTGGGCACTGTCCCGATGGCTGGCCGCCCAGCCACGCAACGGATGGCGCCAGTCACGCCGTGACCGGGCGGCGCCGCTGGCACTTTTGCGTCGCGCTTCCTTGCGCTCCGGAGCTTTCTTGTCTGCGCTCATGCCTGCTCCCCGTCGGTCACCAACTGACCTTGATCCAGGGTCAGCATGCGGTGATCCAGTTGAGCAATCAACGGCAAGTCATGACTGGCAATCATTACCGTAACGCCGACCCGATTGAAGTCCTCGAACAACGCCATGATCTCCGCCGACAGCGACGGATCCAGGTTACCCGTCGGCTCATCGGCCAGCAGCAGGGCCGGTTTGTGCACCACGGCGCGGGCGATGCCGATGCGCTGCTGCTCACCGCCAGAGAGGGCAATCGGGTAGCTCTTTTCCTTGTTCAGCAGGCCCACCTTGTCCAGCGCGGCGCGCACCCGGCGGCCCACTTCATCGGTCGGGGTGCCGTTGATCACCAATGGCAGGGCGACGTTATCGAACACGGTGCGGTCAAACAGCAACTGGTGATTCTGGAACACCACGCCGATCTGCCGACGCAGGTAGGGAATATCGTTACTGCCGAGATCGCGCAGATCCTGCCCGCCGATATGCACCTGGCCGCTGCTCGGGCGCTCCATGCACATGATCAGCTTGAGCAGGGTGCTCTTGCCGGCGCCCGAGTGACCGGTGATAAACACCATCTCACCGCGGCGGATATGAAAACTCACCCCGTCCAGGCCCATATGGCCGTTGGGGTAGCGCTTGCCTACTTGCTCGAAACGAATCATCGCTTACTCGCGGCCAAACAGTGCCTTGACGAATTCAGGTGCAGTGAACGGGCGCAGATCATCAATCTGCTCACCGACACCAATGTAACGGATCGGCAAGCCAAACTGCTTGGCCAGGGCAAAGATCACCCCGCCCTTGGCGGTACCGTCCAGCTTGGTCAGTACCAGGCCGGTCAGGTCGACGGCCTCGTTGAACAACCTGGTCTGGCTGATGGCGTTCTGGCCGGTACCGGCATCCAGCACCAGCAGCACTTCGTGCGGGGCTTCGCCGTCCAGCTTGGCCATTACCCGTTTGACCTTTTTCAGCTCGTCCATCAGGTTGTCTTTGTTGTGCAGACGGCCGGCGGTATCGGCGATCAGCACATCCATGCCCCGCGATTTCGCCGCTTGCAGCCCATCAAAAACCACCGAGGCGGAATCGGCACCGGTGTGCTGGGCAACGACCGGAATCTGGTTGCGTTCGCCCCAGACCTGCAACTGCTCGACGGCAGCGGCGCGGAAGGTGTCGCCGGCAGCCAGCATGACCTGCTTGCCTTCGCTTTGCAGCCGCTTGGCCAGTTTGCCGATGGTGGTGGTTTTGCCGACGCCGTTCACGCCGACCACCAGGATCACATAGGGCTTTTTCGCGCTGTCGACCTGCATCGGCTTGGCAACATCGCTGAGCAGCGCTTCCAGTTCATTCTGCAGCGCGCGGTACAGCGCCTTGCGGTCGGACAATTCACGGCGGCGCACCTTGCCCTGCAGAGACTCCATGATCAACATGGTTGCCTCGATACCGACATCGGCCATCAGCAGGCGGGTTTCCATTTCTTCCAGCAGTTCGTCGTCGATGTCTTTCTCGCCGAGGAACAGATTCGCCATACCCTCGCCAAGATTGTTGCTGGTCTTGGAGAGTCCCTGCTTCATGCGGGCGAAGAAGCCTTTGGGTTCGCTCTCGGCAGGTTTTTCTGCGGCGGGCGGTTGCTCTTCGGCCAGCCCGGAGAAGAGTTCGGCCGCTACCTGGCGCGCAGCGGCGTCACCGGTCGAGGGTTCGCCGGGCTCTGCGGATGGAGCGCTGGCTGATTGTTCGACAGGCGGGTCTGCACTGTCATCACCCTTTTTCTTGATCCAGCCAAACAGGCCTTTTTTTTCCTGCTTGCCGGCATCCTGCCCGTCCGCCGCGTTGCCAGGCGGTGTTGCTTTGTCTTTGGAACCAAACATGGATGTTCACTATCTAGAGTCAGGCGATTCGCTTTCGCGGTCGCATTGAAGGATGAGTTATCCTACCCCACTTCCGCCCTTGGCGGTATGACCCTCGACTGAACGGGACGACATCGAATGTTGCGCGCGAGTTTTAGAATCTGTTTGCCTTTGCTGCTGCTACTCGTCAGCAGCCCGCTGTTGGCAGCAGCGCCAGACAGTACCCATGAATTCACTCTGGATAACGGCCTCAAGGTCGTCGTGCGCGAGGACCGACGCGCCCCGGTGGTGGTTTCCCAGCTCTGGTACCGGGTCGGCAGCAGTGACGAACCACCGGGGCTGACCGGCATCTCCCACGTACTCGAGCACATGATGTTCAAGGGCAGCGACAACGTCGAACCCGGCCAGGCCTCACGGCTGCTGAGTGCACTCGGTGCACAGGAAAACGCCTTTACCGGACGCGACTATACCGGTTACTACCAGTTGCTCAGTCGCGACCTGCTGCCGATCGCGCTGGAACTCGAAGCCGAGCGCATGCGCGGCCTGACCCTGCCGGAAGACGAATTTTTGTCCGAACTGGAAGTAATCAAGGAAGAGCGTCGCCTGCGGGTGGATGACAACCCCAATTCGCTGGCCTACGAGCGTTTTCTGACCCAGACCTATATGGCCAGCCCCTACAGTCAGCCGATCATTGGCTGGATGCATGATATCGAGCGCCTGACGGTCGACGACCTGCGTACCTGGTACGACCTGCATTACCATCCGGGCAACGCCATTCTGGTGCTTGCCGGGGATATTGATCTGGCTACGGCCCGAGAACTGGCAACAACTTATTTTGGCCCGATTCCGGCCGGCCCTGTGCCGCCGCGTCGGCCACCGCTGGAGCTGCCTGCCGGTGGCGAGCGCAGCATTACACAGTACCTCAACGTGCAATTGCCGACCCTGCTGATGGCCTACAACGTCCCTGGCCTGGTCACCGCCGAAGAAGACTGGGAAGCCTATGCCTTGCGCCTGCTGAATGGTGTACTGGATGCCGGCCATAGCGCGCGGCTGGCCAGTGAACTGGAGCGCGGTAGCGGCATTGCCACCTCGGTGGGCGCCAATTACGACGCGTTCAGCCGCGGCGATACCCTGTTCCTGTTCAGCGGCATTCCCAACCAGTCGCGCGATGCCGACCTGGAACAACTGGAAGCCGGTATTCACGCACAGATCGAACGCCTGCAAGCCGAACCACCGAGTGCGGATGAACTGGACCGCGTGCGCAATCAGGTCATCGCCCAACTGGTCTTCGCTCAAGACAGCATCAGCCATCAGGCGCGCCTGATCGGCCAACTGGAAAGTGTCGGCCTGCCCTGGAGCCTGCTGGACGAGGATATCGAGCGCTTGCAGGCAATCACGCCCGAACAGGTCAGTGACGTCGCTCGTCGTTACCTGCAACCCGAGCGCCTGACCCGCAGTCACGTATTGCCTGCCCATTTGAAGGAGTCCCGTTGATGTCCGTACAACCCATGTCACCGGCGCGCTGGGTCGGCGCCATTGTTATGCTGATCGTGGTCGCCCTGCTGCTGTGGCGGGAAACCGAGAAACGCGAACCTGTTTCACCGACCAGTGAAATGGAACCAGCATCGGTCAATGACCTCGAGATTCCCGGCCTGAATGCAGCCGACCTGCCCCGCCTGGAATCGCTGAGCGTACTGGTGGATGATCAACCACTGCCCAGTCGTGAGCTCGATTTGCAGAGCTGGCGCACGACCCAGGGCGGGCTGGTGTACTTCATGCCGGCACCGGAGTTGCCGATGTTCGACCTGCGCCTGGTGTTTGCCGCCGGGGCCAGCCGTGATGGCGATCAACCCGGTATCGCCAGCCTGACCAACAGTCTGCTTGGAGAAGGCAGTGGCGAGCTGGATGCCGGGGCCATTGCCACCGGCTTTGAAGAGCTGGGCGCCCAGTTCGACAACAGCGCACATCGCGATATGGCTACCGCCAACCTGCGCAGCCTGAGCGCGATGGAGCAACGGCAAGCGGCGCTGGATCTTTTTATTCAGGTAGTAGCAGCCCCAAGCTTTCCCGAAGACGCTTTCGAGCGGCTACGCGAGCAGTATCTGGCCGGCCTGCAGCTCCGCCAGCAGCGGCCCGCGGCTCTGGCCAGTGAAGCCTTCTGGAGCGCACTCTATCCGGACCACCCCTATGGTCATTTGCCGCAAGGCAGTGTGGACAGCCTGGCGGCATTGACACCGCAGGCACTGCACGACTTTCACAAGCAGTTTTACAACGCCAGCAACCTGACCATTGCTCTGGTTGGCGACCTGGACCGCAACGAGGCCGAGCAGATTGCCCAACAGCTGGCTGATGCGCTGCCACAAGGCCGTGTCGCCGACGAGTTGCCTGCTCTGCCCGAGGTCGCGGGCGACCACCGGCATGTCGACTTCGACAGCCAGCAAACCCATATCCTGATCGGCCAGCACGGTGTCACCCGGCATGACCCCGATTACCCCGCACTCTACGTCGCCAACCAGATTCTTGGTGGTTCCGGATTCGGGTCGCGACTAATGGAACAGATCAGGGAACAGCGCGGGCTATCCTATTCAGTCAGCAGCGGGTTTACCCCCATGGCGGCCAGAGGTCCCTTCATGATCAGCATGCAGACGCGCAGCGATCAGGCCCGCGAAGCCCTCGACGTCATCAACCAGACGCTGGATCAGTTCATTGCCGAAGGTCCCAGCGACGATGAACTGGCGCGCGCCAAACGCCAGTTGCTTGGCCAGTTTGTACTGGGTACCTCGAGTAATAGCGCCATTGTCAGCCAGCTGGCAGCCAACGGCTTCTATGACCTGCCAGCCAACCAGATGCAGCAATTTATCAAAGAGATTGAAGCGCTGAGTGCTGAAGATATCCGCACAGCACTGCAACAACACCTCCCTGCCGAACAGCGCCTGACCATAACCCTGGGCCCGCCATTGGATGAGGACGACGCATGAGCGCACGCAAACCCGGTAGTCCGAAAAAGCCGGAACGCAGTCAGGTACGCATTATTGCCGGCGAATGGCGCAGCCGCCGCTTCGACTTTGTCGTTCAGCCTGGCCTGCGACCTACCCCGGATCGGGTGCGTGAAACTCTGTTCAACTGGCTTGGCGGCCAGGTGGAAAACGCGCGCTGTCTTGATCTGTTTGCCGGCAGTGGCGCACTGACGCTCGAAGCCCTGTCACGGGGCGCTGCCGAAGTGCTCGCCTGTGACCTTAGCCGCGAGGTAGTCAGCACCCTGCGCGAGCACCTGCAAACGCTGAAGTGTGATCGCGCCGACGTTCGCCAGCAGGATGCCCTGAGCCTGGTGGCGCTGCCCCCGGCTGAACCCTATGAGCTGGCCTTTCTTGATCCGCCCTTTCATCAGGATCTGTTGCTGCCGGCCTGCCAGGCGCTGGAAACCAATGGCTGGCTGACCAGCCGCGCCTGGGTTTACCTGGAAAGCGAGCAAAGCCCGGCACAGCTTGCCCTGCCGGCTAACTGGCACCTGCACCGGGAAAAGCGCGCCGGCAAGGTCTGGTACAGCCTGTGGCAACGCCAGGCATGAGCCTGTTCCGCCCGTCGCGCTGGCTGCCCGGCGGGCACAGTCAGACCCTGTTCAGTCCGTTTTTCCGCCGCGCACCGCAACTCCACCGCCAGCGGCAACGCCTGACCCTCAGCGATGGCGACTTTCTGGATCTGGACTGGTACGGCCCGGATAACCCCGATGCACCGCTGGTGATTCTGCTGCACGGTCTGACAGGCAGTTCCAATTCGCTGTATATCCTTGGCCAGCAACAGGCCTTGGCAGCGCAGGGTTGGCCCAGCGTGGCGGTGAACTGGCGTGGCTGCTCCGGCGAACCCAACCAGCGGGCGCGCAGTTACCATTCCGGCGCCAGCGAAGACCTCGCCGAAGTGGTGGATTATCTCAGCCAGCAACAACTCGGGCGCACCCTGGCCGCCGTCGGTTATTCGCTGGGCGGCAATGTATTGCTCAAATACCTCGGCGAATGCGGTGCCGACTGCCGGCTGAAAGCCGCTGCCGCCGTCTCGGTACCCTTTCGCCTCGACCAGTGCGCCGACCGCATCGGTCAGGGCTTTTCACGCATTTATCAGGCGCGCTTTTTGCGAGACCTGCTGGCCTACACACGCAACAAGCAGCGGCTGTTTGCCCATCAGGGCCTGCACGCGGAACATGCGCGCCTTGAGGCGATTGGTTCGCTGGAAGACATGGACAGCTTCTGGGATTTCGATCATCGCATAACCGCCCCCCTGCATGGCTTTGCCAGTGCAGAGGATTACTACCGTCGCTGCAGCAGCCGCTACTTTCTCTCCGCCATCCGCGTACCCACGCTGATTATCCAGGCGCTGGACGATCCTTTTGTGTATCCATACAGCATTCCCGAGCAAGCAGAGCTGGCCCCAGACACGCAAATGGAGCTTTACCCCACTGGCGGACATGTCGGCTTTGTTGAAGGCCCGCCATGGCGGCCACGCTATTATCTGGAGCAGCGCTTTCCCGGTTGGCTGGCCAGCGTGATTCAGGCATCCAGTCCCGGCAACGGCTGATAGAAGTCCGCCATCGCCTGTTCGACTACAACTGCAGCTTCCGGCGTGAGCAAGCCGCGCTCCAGCGCCAATACCTGATGGACCCCCCGACGCAACAAGCGCTGGTCCAGTGCCTGACCTGGCTCATTGCTGACGACCGAGCACAAGAAGGATACCCAGTTGGTCAACAACAACCAGCTGTTGATCGCCATTGCCTGTGGATCGGTACGTTCGGCACAGAGAATCCCGCCATCAACAAGCCCCTGATAGATCGCCCGGCCCTGGGCAATACAGCGCTGGGCGAAAGGACGGAAGCGTGCTGACAACGCCGGATCGCTGAGCAGCAAATGCTCCAGTTCCCGGTACAGGAAACGGTAATCCCAGATCCCCTGAAACAGGGTCTCCAGATAATGCACCTTGTCTTCTGCAACCAGGCCACGATCAACCGGCAAGGCCAGACTGTCGGCAAGCTGGGTTTCATAGCGACTGAACAGTTCGGCAACGATCTGCTCCTTGTTGCGGAAGTGGTAGTAAAGATTCCCCGGCGAAATGCCCAGATGAGCAGCAATATGATTGGTCGTCACCTGGCGCTCACCCTGTTCATTGAACAGCGCGAGGCTGGCTTGCAGGATGCGTTCACGGGTTTTCATCAATGTTTCCGCAGCTATTTGACAGAATAGAGCATTTACTCTAAATTATTTTTCAGCATAACAATACAGCACCTGCGCAATAGCCGAAACCCGGCGTGCCCCAAGGCTGCTGACCACGCCCCGGAGGCTTTATGAACGCCGCGCAGCCAACACCTGAAAGCACAGATGCCATCGATGCCATGCACAGGATTTTCCAGCAGCAGCAAAAAGCCTTTCGTGCCGCCCCGATGCCATCCGCTGAACAGCGCATCAATGCCCTGAAGCAATTGAAACAGGCGCTGATCGATTATCAACAGCCCCTGATCAAAGCGATCAGCAGTGACTTTGGCCGCCGCAGCGCCGATGAAACCTTGCTGGCCGAATTGCTACCCTCGGTCGAAGCCATCAAGTACAGCACCAAGCGTATCCGCGGCTGGATGAAGCCCTCGCGGCGCCAGGTGGGTATGGCCTTTCAGCCGGGCAAGGCGCGGGTGGTGTATCAGCCGCTGGGCGTGGTCGGCATTATCGTGCCCTGGAATTACCCGCTCTATCTGGCCCTCGGCCCATTGGTGGGCGCGCTGGCTGCGGGTAACCGGGCGATGATCAAGATGAGCGAATCCACTCCGGAAACGGCCACTGTCCTGCGGCAAATGCTGGCCAGCTGTTTCGGTGAGGATGAAGTCGCGGTGATCACCGGCGAGGTTGACGTGGGCCAGGCCTTCTCCAAACTGCCCTTTGATCATTTGTTGTTTACCGGCGGCACTGAAATCGGCCGCCATGTGATGCGCGCGGCGGCGGAGAACCTGACGCCGGTGACGCTGGAGCTGGGTGGCAAGTCACCGGCGCTGATTGCGCCGGATATGCCGATTGCCGATGCCGCCGAACGCATTGCCTTTGGCAAGGGCTTCAACGCCGGGCAAACCTGCGTGGCGCCGGACTATGTGCTTTGCCCTGAAAGCAAGGTAGCCGAGCTGACCGAGGCGCTGAGCAAGCGCCTGAGCACGATGTATCCGACCCTGCGCGATAACCCGGATTACACCTGGATCGTCAATCAATGCCAATACCAGCGCCTGAGCAATTGGCTGCAACAGGCCGAAAGCCAGGGTGCGCGGCTGATTCCGATCAACCCGGCCAATGAAGACTTCAGCGATACGCGCATCATTCCGCCGACGCTGGTACTGGACAGCGATAACCAGATGACGCTGATGCAGGAAGAGATCTTTGGCCCGATTCTGCCTATCGTGCCCTACGCGGACCTGCAGCAGGCGCTGGATTACATTGCCGACCGCCCGCGCCCCCTGGCGCTGTATTACTTTGGTTATGACCGCCACGAGCAGCAACGCATCAGCGAGCTGACGCATGCTGGCGGCATGTGTATCAACGACACCATTTTGCACGTTGCCCAGGATGACATGCCCTTTGGCGGTGTCGGCCCCTCTGGTATGGGCCACTACCACGGCCACGAAGGCTTTCTGACCTTCAGCAAGGCCAAGGGTGTGTATATCAAGCAACGCTTCAACGGTGCACGGCCTATCTATCCGCCCTATGGAGGGAAGTTGCTGCAGTGGGTGTACAAGCTGTTTATTCGGTAAGAGTGCTGTTACGTCAAGGCAAAGGAAACACTGATTGAACCAGCTCCGTGCTTCAGCCTGATTGCCAGAAATTTGCTGGCCAAATTGCAGGTAAAGAACAACAAAAAAGTGGTCCAGCCACACAAGTGAGGTTAACGATGTCCTCTATTACCCAAGCCCGGTTGAGCCGCCGCGAGCTGCTTAAACTGGGTGCCGGCGCCAGTCTGGTGCTTACCACTGTTGGCGTTACCGCCACTCTGACCCGTTGCAGCAGCAGTGACCCAGCGACCGATTATCAGGTGCTGCGAAGCAACGATCTGGTTATTCTCGGTGTCATACTGCCCGCCCTGATTGGTGCCCACCCGGCCATGCCTGCGCAAGTGCCAGCAGCCCTGCGCCAATTGGACTGGAGCCTGTCATACATGTCCACACAGATTCATCAGGACCTGTATGAAATGCTCGACCTGCTCAACATGGGGGTAACCCGAGGCCCAATGACCGGCATCTGGGGCAGCTGGGAAAAGGCCCAGCCAGAGCAGGTTGCCCACTTCCTGCAACGCTGGCGTGACAGCCGTCTGGCCTTGCTGCGCCAAGGCCATAACGCACTGACGCAACTGTTGCTCATGGCCTGGTACGCGCTGCCTGCCACATGGGACAGCATCGAATACCCCGGCCCGCCGGCCATCTGACCAGGAATTCCCCATGTCGATACCCGATATCTATACCCAGGGCATTGCCCGTGGCTGGCAGGTCACCGATGCTACCAGCCTGGAAACCGACAGCAGCTTTGACGCCGATGTGCTCATCATCGGCACCGGTGCCGGCGGCGCGACCAGCGCAGAAATTCTCGCCCAGTCCGGCTTGCGCGTCCTCATGGTTGAAGAGGGCGGGCTGTTTACTTCCAGCAGTTTCAAGGGCGACGAAGCCAAGGCCTATGCCGAGCTGTATCAGGAAGGCAGCGCTCGCTCGACCAGTGATGGCGGCATTGTCATCCTGCAGGGCCGCGCTGTTGGCGGTACCACCACGGTCAACTGGACCAGTAGCTTCCGTACCCCGGAAGCCACCTTGCAGCACTGGGCCGAAGCACATCAGGTCAAGGGGCTGGACAGCACCAGTATGGCCCCCTGGTTCCAGCGCGCCGAAGAGCGCCTGGGTATTGCTCCCTGGGCCGTGCCACCCAATGCCAACAATGATGTGTTGAAATCCGGCTGCGAACAGCTCGGCTTGCACTGGGCGGTGATTCCACGGAATGTGCGCGGCTGTGCCAATCTGGGTTATTGCGGTACCGGCTGCCCGCTGAATGCCAAACAATCCATGCTGGTTACCAGTGTGCCCGCAGCACTGGATGCTGGCGCGCACCTGATTCATCGTCTGCGCGCCGAACGTCTGGTATTCGACGGCGATCAGGTCACCGGCGTGGAAGCCCGTGGCATGAACCACACCATGACCCGCGCCGACGGGCCTCGTGTGACTCTTCGAGCCAGGCATGTGGTGCTCGCCGGCGGCGGCATCAACTCGCCGGCCCTGTTGCTGCGCTCGGCAGCGCCTGACCCCCATGGCCGGCTGGGTAAGCGCACCTTCCTGCATCCAGTCAACTTCTCGGTAGCACAGTTCGATAAACGCATTGACGGCTTTTACGGTGCGCCGCAATCCATCTATTCCGATGAATTCCAGTGGGATCAGGGCCCCACCGGCCCCATGGGCTTCAAGCTGGAAGTACCGCCAATGCAACCCAGCCTGATCTCTGCAACCCTGGGCGGGCACGGCCAGCAGAGCCTCGAACGCATGCAACGTCTGGCCTACAGTAATGTGATGATTGCCTTGATGCGTGACGGCTTTCACGGACAAAGTCAGGGCGGCCAGGTGGTGCTGCGCAAGGATGGCAGCCCGACACTGGATTACCCGTTGAATGACTATCTCTGGGCAGGCGCCCGTCGGGCCTGGCAAGCCATGGGCGAAATCCAGTTTGCTGCGGGCGCCAAAGCCGTGTTGCCGGTCCATGCGCACGGCCGTCTGAGCCGCAACCTCGCCGACTACAAAACGCAGATCGAGCAATTGAGCTATCGCATTTACGACGTCCGCCTGGCCAGCGCACACGTGATGGGAGGCTGTGCCATGGGTGAAGATCCCCAGCAGGCGGTGGTCGACAGCCAGGGCCGACATCATCAACTGAGCAACCTCTCGGTGCTCGACGGCTCACTGTTCCCGACCAGCGTCGGCGCCAATCCCCAGCTGTCGATCTACGGTCTGGTTGGCCGCCTGGCCAGTCAGTTGAGTGATGACCTGGTGGCCTGACAGCACTCCGGCCGGGCCAGCATGCCCGGCCGAAACCATTTAGCCGCTTGGCCCCGCTTTGGCGTTGGGCTACCATCTGCAGTTCACGTCCTTGATCCAGGAACCGCCCGATGAATACTGCGCTTTATCCCGGCACCTTCGACCCCATCACCAAAGGCCATACCGACCTGGCCGAACGGGCGTCCAAGCTGTTTGACCGTGTAGTGGTCGCCGTTGCGGCGAGCAACAAGAAGAACCCGGCCTTCGAGCTTGAGCAGCGGGTTGAACTGGCGCGCGAAGTGCTGAGCCACCTGCCGAATGTGGAAGTGGTGGGCTTTTCCTCGTTGCTGGCGCATTTCGTCAAGGAAGTCGATGCCAATATCCTGTTGCGTGGCCTGCGTGCGGTCTCGGATTTCGAGTATGAATTCCAGTTGGCCAATATGAACCGCCAGCTCGCCCCGCAGGTCGAAAGTCTGTTCCTGACCCCCTCGGAAAAGTACTCTTACATTTCTTCCACCCTGGTGCGTGAAATTGCCTCCCTCGGTGGCGATATTTCCCAGTTTGTACACCCGGCAGTGCATGAAGCCCTGCTCAAGCGCTATCACGACTGATACCGCCTGCTTTCCCGGAGCATTTGTATGGCCCTGATCATTACCGATGACTGCATCAATTGTGATGTCTGCGAACCCGAGTGCCCGAACAACGCCATCTCCCAGGGTGAAGAGATCTACGTGATCGATCCCGATCTGTGTACCGAGTGCGTCGGCCACTATGACGAGCCCCAGTGCCAGCAGGTGTGCCCGGTGGACTGCATTCCACTGGATCCTGCCCATGTGGAAAGCAAGGATGAGCTGATGGACAAGTACAAGATCATTACCGGGGAAGCATGACCTCACGCCTTCGCCTGACGCCCTTCCCTAGCCTGCAGGGCCTGCTGCTCAGTCTGCTGCTGAGCTTCTCGCTGTCCCTGCAGGCCGCTCCCGAACGCCACGCCATTGCCACCGCACACCCGATTGCCACCGCCGCTGCAGACCAGATCCTCAACGCCGGCGGCAACGCCTTTGATGCCGCCATTGCCGCCAGTGCGACCCTGGGCGTGGTTGAACCCTATGGCTCTGGCCTGGGCGGTGGCGGCTTTTACCTGCTGCGCCTGGTCGAGGACGATGGCAGCGTGCGCCACCTGTTTGTCGATGCCCGCGAAACGGCTCCGCTCAAGGCACACCCGGACTTGTACCGTGATGAAGGCGGCGACGTACAGCGTGCACCCAGCATCAATGGCGCCCTGGCTGCTGGCATTCCCGGCCTGCCGGCAGCGCTGGTGCACCTGGCCGAGCACTACGGCAAACTGCCGCTGAGCCAGAGCCTGGCGCCGGCGATTACCGCCGCAGAACACGGCTTTGCGGTGACCACGCGTTATCAGGCACTCGGCGGCTTTCGCCTTGAAGCCATGCGCAGCGACCCGGAAACCGCCCGCCTGTTTCTGCGTGACAACGAGATTCCTGCCGAGGGCACCCTGATCAGGCAACCCGAGCTGGCCCAAACCCTGCGTTTATTGGCAGCCAATGGCCGCGCCGGTTTCTATCAGGGCCCGGTGGCCGAGCAACTGCTCAAGGGCGTGCAGGCTGCCGGCGGTATCTGGCAGCAAGCCGATTTTGACCAGTACCGGATCATCGAACGGGAACCGGTAAGCTTCAGGCTCGGGGATACCGAGGTGATCAGCAGCCCCCTGCCCTCTGCTGGCGGCATTGCCCTGGCGCAGATACTGCAGGGCCAGCAACACCTGCCCGCCACGGATTACGCCAGTACCGCCCGGACCCATCACCTGGTCGAACTGATGCGCCGCAGTTATCGTGATCGCTCGGTGCTGCTGGGGGACAGCGACTTTGTTGACGTACCGGTCGCACACTTGCTCAGCGCCGACTATGCGGCACAACTGGCCCGACAGATCGACCCCGAGCAGGCCACTCCCAGTGCCAGCCTGGGCGAGCCGCAGCTGTTCAGTGAAGGCAACAACACCACGCACTTTTCCTTGCTGGATGCCCAGGGCAATGGCGTTGCCGCCACGCTGAGCATTAACCTGCCCTTCGGCGCCGCCATGACCATCCCCGGTACCGGCGTGATTCTGAACAACGAGATGGACGACTTTGCCGCCGACATTCATGGCGTCAACGAATACGGCCTGGCCGGGGGCAAGGCCAATGCCGTCGAGGCCGGCAAACGCCCGCTCTCCAGCATGACCCCGACCATCCTCGACAGCCCGGACCAATTGATGCTGATTGGTACGCCCGGCGGCAGCCGTATCATCACCATGGTACTGCTCGGCATCGAAGCCGCCCGCCAGGGCGCCAACGCCGAACAGATCGTCACCCGCCCGCGCTTTCACCACCAGTATCTGCCCGACCGTATCCAGCACGAAAGCGACACCTTCAACGCCGATGAGCGCAAGGCGCTGGAAGCGCTCGGCCATGACCTGCACGAAGTCGGCCGTGACTACGGCGACATGCAGCTGGTGATCTGGCACAAGGGCAGCGACACACTCGAGGCCGCCAGCGACCCACGCGGCGTAGGCGAGAGTCGCGTTGAAGCTGCGGCGCCCTGATCAGGCGAAAATATCCTCTGCATAACGCCCTCGCTCACGCAGGCCGGCAAACCAGGTAGCGGCTGCGGCCTGGTCAACGCCTTCGCGTTCGGCCCAGGCGCGGATCAGGGTATCGCGCACGGCCGGAGCCATTTTTTCGCCCTCGCCGCAGACGTACAGGCTGGCGCCCGCTGCCAGCTGGTCCATCACCTGTTCCCGCTCACGCCATAACACCGCCTGAATGTATTCGCCGTCACGCCGGCTGAAGGCGGTATGCAGGCTGATTACCCCGTCTGCCTGCCAGGCTTCCAGCTCATCGCTATAGAGCAGATCGGCCTCCGGGTTGCGGCAACCGAAAAACAACAGATCTGGCGCTTGTCCTTCAGGCCAGTTGGCGGCGCGCTGCTGGATAAAGCCACGGAACGGCGCCAGTCCGGCTCCGGCAGCCACCATGATTATCGGTTGCTGCACCTCGGCCGGGGGATGGAAGCTGGACGCCTGCACCAGCACCGGCAAACGATCACCGGGGCGCAGTCCCGCCAACCAGTTGGACGCCACACCGACAAAATCATCCTGCGCGGACCAGGCTTTGCCCTGCAGTACCGACAGGGTCAGGCTGCACTGGCCGGGGTGCTGCGCGGGCGCGGATGAAATCGAGTACTGGCGCGGGCGCAGCGGCGGCAACATGGCCAGATAATCGGCCAGCGAGAGCTCGCACCCCGGTACCCGCTCCAGCAGCTCCAGCACGCTCACACGTGGCTGGGCCAGCTCGCGCTGGAACACCTCGGGGGCCAGCAAGGCCTCCAGTTCCGCTTTTTCCGGCGGACAGCGGGTGGCAGCACAGAGCTGCTGCAATTGCTGACGGCTGACCGGTTGCGCCAGTTCCAGATAATGACTGAGCAGATCGCCCAGCGATTGCGTGGCATTCCAGAATCCGGGCACGGCATCGGCGCTGATGCGGGTATCGGCGGTCAGGCCGAAGCGCCGCAACACCCGTTGGACCTGAGCCGGCGGATTGCTCGGCAGTACTGTCAGATAATCCCCGGTCTGGTAGGTCATACCGTCGGGCAGGGCCAGCTGGATATTCCGCTTGCGCCCGTCCGGGGCGCTGTTGGCATTGGCCGTCGCGACCAGTTCACGGTTGTCCAGCACCTGCGCCAGCTGCATCTGCGGCTGATTCAGCGCCCGACAGCGCGACTGGCTTGAGGCCTGCAGGCTGATGCTGGGTGCCTGGGCGACTGATTCAATACCGCAGGCCTCTGCCAGCGTCGGCCACAGGCCGCGATACCAGTCATCAAAGGTGGCGAAGAAATCGGCATTGGCATCGGCTTCGGCGCGCGGCAACAGGGCTTCGGCCCCGGCCCGCTGCAGGCAGTCATCCAGCTTTTGCGGAATCGCCTGGTAGGTTGATGCCCACTGGCGGTTGCCGCAGCCGAACACGGCATAGCGCACACCGGTCAGGCTGTCCGCCGGCTGATCCGCCAGCCAGTCAACAAAACGCCGGGCATTGTCCGGTGGTTCGCCTTCGTAGGAGGCGCTCAACAGCAATACCGGGCCATCGGTCGGCAAGCTGCCGGTCTGCTCGTCCAGACTATGGCAGCGCGCAGCAAAGCCATTGTGGGCGGCTTCCTCGCTGATACGGCGGGCAAAGGCTTCGGCACTGCCGGTATTCGAGCCGTACAGGACCAGCAAGGGTACGCCTTTGGCGCTAGTCTCCGCGTGCGCAGTGGTTTTGGCGGTTGGCGCTTCCTGTGGCGTAGCCACCACGCCGGCCCAGCGCTGCGGCTGGTTGTTGCGGCGGCGTACCCGGATCTGGAAACCTTCGGGTTTCAGGGTCAGGGTTTCCTTGATCTGCAGCGGGTAGTTCGGGTCCACCGCTTCTATGTCAAAGCGCTGCAATAGCATGCTCAGCACCAGCATGGCTTCCTGCATCGCGAAGGGGCGACCAATGCAGGCGCGCATGCCGTTGCCAAAGGGCTTCCAGGCATTCGGCGGCAAGGCCTTTTCCAGCTCGGGGTCAAACCGCTCGGGGCGGAAGGCATCGGCATCATCGCCCCAGACAGCAGGGTCACGGTGCAGCATCGGCAACATGACCATAAGCACGTCACGCGGCGTGACCGGGTATTTGCCGGCCAGCAGGGTGTCTTCATGCGGGCTGACGGCAAAGGCCGGCGCAGTGGGCCACAGGCGCAGGGTTTCCATCAGGATCTGTTCGACATGGCGCAGCCGTGAGAGGTGATCCAGGGTCGGGATGGATTCACCCATCACCGCATCAACCTGGGCCTGCGCCTTGCGCAGCGCCTCCGGATTGTTGAGCAGAAAATACAGTGCAAAAGACAACAGTCCACTGGTGGTTTCATGCCCGGCGATCAGGAAGGTAACCATCTGATAGCGGATATTCTCATCCGACAGCCGCTCGCCGGTAACCGGGTCGACGGCTTCGAGCATGCGGTTGAGCAGGTCCGGCTTGTCGACCGGGCGCTTGCGCCGCTCGGCAATCAACTGGTCCGAGACCCCATAGAGCAGCTCGGTATCCTTATCAAACTGGCGCGCGGCCTTCTTGCGCAGCTTGTTGATAAAGGGTGGCCGCCGCGAGCGGATACCCGCCTCGGTCAGACTGCTCATCATGGCATCGACAAAGGGATGCAGGTCATCCCGATAGAAGCTGTTGAAGCGATAGTCAAAGCCGCACAGGGCGATGGTATCCAGCGTCAGACGGGTCATCTGTTCGGCGGCATCCAGTTCGACATGGGCGCCAAAACGCTCCCAGCGGGTCAGCATCTGCTCGGCGATATCCAGCATGGGCTCAAACATGTCGCGCAGCCCCATGGGGCCGAAAGCCGGCATCAGGATGCGATGCGCCTTGCCCCAGTTCGGCTCGTCGTTGTAGGCGGTAAACAGGCCGTCACCGCCAATCGCGCGCAATTGCTGCAGGGAAGCATGCACTTTCTTGGCAAAGCGGCTTTCGTCACAGACTTCGTTGGCCAGCGCCTGCGAGCTGAGCATCAGCACGCGGCCAACGGGGAAATCCAGCCGCATCAGCGGGCCGTATTCACGGACCAGTTGCATCATCGACTGGATCGGCGTTTGCGGATCAATGTCGGGCAAATTGCCCAGCCAGGGAGCTGGCTTGGGCTGCGGAATGCTGATATCGGTCATTGTTATTCTTCTCTGGCAGACGACAGGCGTGGTTCAGACGTTGCTTTTGCGTTTGCGCAGAATCCACAGGAGTACCGGCTGGTAGGCGCTGCTACCCAGCAGTCGGACCAGACGATCCAGCCAGCGCGCATCCGGACCGACCAGCACGCGCCGGGCATTGCGCTCGACACCACGCAGGATCTGCTCGGCTGCCGAGGCCGGTGTGGTGGTCTGAATCGCCTTGCGCGCATTGGCGCGGGCTTCTTCAGCGCTCTCGCCAGTGACATCGGTAACGCTGGCATCCACCCGCCCACTGTCGGCAATCCGGGTGGCAACGCCGCCGGGGTGCACACAGGTGACACTGACCGGGGCTTCGGCCATCTCCAGCTCCATGCGCAGGGCTTCGGTATAACCGCGCACGGCAAACTTGCTGGCGTTGTAGGTGCCCTGGGTGGGTACGGCAATCAGCCCGAACAGGCTGGAAATGTTGATCACGTGGCCGTCTTCGGAGGCCCGCAAATGCGGCAGGAAGGCCTGGGTACCGTGTACCACGCCCCAGAAGTTGATGTTCATCAGCCACTCGAAGTCTTCAATGCGAGCGGTTTCCACCGGCACGCTGAGCGCGACCCCGGCATTGTTGAAGATCAGATTGACCCGACCGTGTTCCTGCACCACCTGCCCGGCCCAGGCAAAGACTGCCGCCCGGTCGGCAACATCCAGCGCTGCCGTGGTTACCTTGACCCCGCTGGCTTCGCACAGCCGGGCAGTTTCTGCCAGCCCCTCGCTGTTCACATCGCTGAGCGCCAGATGGCAGCCCTTGGCGGCCAGATTCTGGGCCAGGGCCCGACCAATTCCCGAACCGGCGCCGGTAATGGCCGCCACTTTATTACTGAAATCTCGCATTGTTTTTCCTTGTTCTTATTCTGTTCCGGGCCATGCGGGGCCAGCCCGGAGCGGATACTGCAAGTAACCGGATCAGGCATCCACAGTTGGCTCGACACGCTCACGGTCAGCCGGCGACTTCTCCACCGGCTTGTCCGTCGCTGCCGCCAGAGCCGCGACCTCATCCAGCGCGGCATAGGCCAGGCCCAAATGACGCTGAATACGCAACAGATAATGCAGGTCATTGAGCAAGGATGAAGCCTGCCAACCGTCCATTTCCCGATTGCGCAGTGCACTTTGTACCTCACGCTGGAAGGTGTCGGCAAACTGCTTTTCCAGGCGTTCGTAATCGGCAAAAGCCAGACGACGCGTATCCATGCCGTCACCAACTACCGCCAGTGCATCCAGACTTTTCATGGCCTGGATGCATTGCCAGCGCAGGCGGTCATAAGCGTTGCGGATAGTCGGCTGGGCGCTGTCAATCTGGCGTCGCAAATTGGCTTGCAGATGTTTCGCCGCTTTGACCGACTCGACCAGGTCCCGCGCCGCCAGGCTGTAATCCATCAACTGCTGCTGTTGCTCCGGTAGCAAAGAGGTATCCAGGCGACTGATAAAATCGATGATATCGCCATAGACCCCTTTGACATGGCGCTCATAAAGCACATCGGCTTCCACCCGCTCATCCATGGGCACCGGTGCCTGCAGGCGAGCCAGTAACTGTTCATTGTTCAAACCGGCCTTGAGATCCGGCAGATAGAGTGCCGAACCGATCACTTCGCGGCTCAACTCCGCCAGATGGCGCACTTCCTGATCCAGTACCTTGAGTGCCGCGTCAGCATGCAACAGACTGGAGTCATTCAGATAATGAGCGCGCATCGGCGGCTGCTCGCTGAGATCGGGATGAGCCGGATCCACAGCTGCGACATCTGGCAGCCAACGCATCAGATATTTCACCATCAAAGGCACAAAGGGCAGCATGATGGCCAGCCCCAGAACGTTGAACAGAGTATGAAACAGCGCCAGTTTCAGGGTATGGGCATCAGCGGCTATACCCAGCCAGGCTGACAAATCTTCAACAACGCGCGTCAGACTGGGCAGAATGACCAGAGCCACCACGGCAGTGACCAGATTGAACAGAATATGTGCCCCGGCCAACCGACGCCCGGCATTGTTTGACCCCATGGCGCCGATTACCGCCGTAACCGTGGTACCCAGGTTGGCGCCAATCGCCATCGCCAGCGCATTGCCGTAGGCCAGTTGACCGCTGGCCAGCGCCGCCAGAGTTATCATCATCGAGGCATGGCTGGACTGCATCAGCACAGTCGCCAGCAGCCCGATAAAGGTATACACCAGGACCCCGGTCCAACCGCTGAGCTGGTAATGCTCGAGATTGAGCACACCTTCAAAGCTTTCAAAACCGGCTTTCATCAGGTCTATACCCAGGAACAACAAACCGATACCCAGCAGTACCTGACCAAGCCCCTTCCATACCGCTTCGACACGGCGACCGAGCATCACGCCGAACACCAGCAGGGGCATGGCCACCGCCGCCAGATCAATCTTCAGGCCTACCAGCGCAATCAGCCAGGCACCCGTGGTGGTCCCCAGGTTGGCGCCAAACACAATCCCGATACCGGCAATCAGGCTGACCAGGCCGGCACTCAGGAAGGCAATGGTCAACAGGGTTACCAGTGAGCTCGATTGCACCAGCGCGGTACTCACCACGCCAAACAGCAGGCTTTTCCACATGCGGTTGGTACTGCGCGACAACCACCGTTCCAGCGCACCCCCGGTAAAGGCGCGGAAACCATCCTCAAGATGGTGCATACCCAACATGAAAAGTGCGATACCCGCCGCCAGAGTGGCCAGTTCGGGGCGCCAGAAGAACAGAACAATGAGCACCAGCAAGACTGCTGGCACCCATCTGGGTGTCAGAAATGCTTTCATATGACCCCTGAGGCCGGGCTGAGCGCCCGGCTGGTCAGATCAGGAAACGCCGAAAATCAGCGGTTTCCGTCCTGTTGCTTGCGGCCATAGCCGCTTTTGGTGCAGCCCAGGCAGCGCACGAAGGTCTCGCGACCCGGCCGCACCACCAATTCACGACCTGCTTCCGGGATATTCCCTCCCATTGCCGTGAAGGGCAGGCTGACGACAAAGACAGTCGCACCCACCGCCGTCACGCCCAGCAGCAAGGGGCGAGCAATCAGCAGGTCACTGGTCATGGCGAAGATGCCCGGTTCACTTTCTTCGTAACCGTAGGCGTTATCGGCCGCCAGCACACTGGCACTGAGCAGAATACCGGCGAGTACAGCAGTAGTTTGACGTAACAGGCGCATGATTGGATCCCTGGTTGTGGCCCGATAGGCATTGTTATTGGCGAGCAACACTCGTCCCGAGCACTGCATACACCTTTCCATTGTAGGCATAAATCCCGATGTTACGGAATCCGCGGCAAAAAATTTTGGTAAGTGCTTGAAATGTCGATACTCACCTAAACAGATGCATCAACACATAGTTGGTAGGCGGTGTTGCCAGCGCAGTGTTTCAGCCTGGTTGAGGCTGCCAAGTATTTGTGTAATTAATTAGCGCTTTCCTAACGCTGGCAGCTGGAGCAGTAGACACTCGACCGCTGGCCCAGCCGGCATTCGGACAAGGTGCGCCCACAGACCTTGCACAACTCGCCGCCGCGGCCATAGACAAACAGCTCCTGTTTGAAATACCCCGGCTGCCCGTCACCACCGGTAAAGTCACGCAAGGTCGTGCCGCCGCGTTCAATGGCATAGGCCAGAATGCGCTTGATCTCCAGCGCCAGCTGCACATAGCGCGCCTTGCTGATGCGCCCGGCCTCGCGCCGCGGATCTATCCCGGCAGCAAACAACGCCTCACTGGCATAGATATTCCCGACCCCGACCACCACTGCATTGTCCATGATGAACGGCTTCACCGCCGAGCGTTTGCCCCGCGAACGCTGGTACAGCAATTCACCATTGAACGCTTCACTTAACGGCTCCGGCCCGAGGCTGGCCAGCAAGGGATGGGCCATGGGGTCATTACTCCACAGCAAGGCACCAAAGCGGCGCGGATCGGTGTAGCGCAGCGCCAGCCCCGAATCCAGCTCGATATCCACATGCGCATGCTTGGCCGCCGGCGTACCGATCGGCACCAGACGCATATTGCCCGACATGCCCAGATGCCCGATCAGCACCCCGCCGCCGATATGCATCAACAAATACTTGGCCCGACGATCAATCCGGGTAAACACCTGATCCTCGATCTGGATGGCCAGATCCTCCGGAATCGGCCAGCGCAAACGCCGGTCACGCACGATCAACTGCGTCACCCGTTTGCCTTCCAGGTACGGCGCAATACCACGGCGGGTGGTTTCTACTTCAGGTAATTCAGGCATGCAGCGCTTCGCTCTCTGACAATCAAGGGGCGGGAATCAGGCAGGCGCCATGGTAGCAAGAGAACAAAAAAGGGGCAGCAACTCACGCGACTGCCCCTGGGCTTTTGTGTAACGGTGATGGAAACACTGATTAAATCGGTTTATGTGTGTCAGCCTGATTGGCGCCGACCGGCTCTGGACACGCCGTAAACCCTTCCCTGGGGGCTCGTAGATGCCATCCCTGGCATCTAACGGTCCAGAGCCGGTCAACGCCAATCAAGCTGGTAGAGATTGTGCAGTTAATCAGTGTTTCCCTACCGCACCGGCTCAACGATTGGAAAATCATGCGGTGGCTCTTCCAGCATCTGCAGCAAGCCAAAGAAGGCATTGGGTTCACCGTCCAACGTGATCTGACCGCTTTGTACCGCTTCCGGGAAGGTCGTTTTGGCCAGCAGGATCTGATCCAGGGCGCCCCGGGTCATGCTGACGCTGACATGCGGCTGCTCAGCCAGGGTGCCGGCCCGATAAGTCAGGGTCGAGTTTTCCAGGTTCAGGCGGAAATCTTCTTCCAGATCCGTCAGCGTCCAGTTGATCACCAGGTGCTTGCCGGCTGCCTTGTCAGGATTCAGGCGCACCGCCAGCAAGTCAAAAAACATACCCGCTTCCAGCGCTTGCAACATATCCGGCTGCAGGCCACCACGGGGCAATTCGTCTACCCCGTTGCGCAGTTCCTGGGCACCCGTCAGATAGGCGCCACGCCAGGTACCGGCTTCCGCCTGATACCCCAACTGCTCCAGTGCATCGGCTGCCAATTCACGGGCAGCGCGATTGTCCGGCTCGGCAAACACCGCCTGGTTCATCACCCAGGCCACCCAGCGATAATCGCCCTTGGCAAAATCTTCGCGCGCCCGCTCAATCACTTGTTCAATGCCACCCATGTAGGCAATGGTGCGCGACGCATTCTGCTGCGGCGGCAAAGGATCCAGGTTGGCCGGATTGGCATCGTACCAACCCATATAGCGCTGATAGATAGCCCGCGCATTATGCTTGACGGTGCCGTAATAACCGCGCGAAGACCATTCCTGATCCAGACTGGCGGGCAAGATCAGGTTCTCGGCAATATCACCCGGCAACTCACCCCGATTCATCCGACGCACTGCCTGGTCATGGATGAACTTGTACAGGTCACGCTGCCTGGCGAGAAAGTGCTGGGCCTGTTCGCGCTCCCAGATCGGCCAGTGGTGCTGGGCAACCAGAATATCGGTGCGATCGCCGAAACGCTCCAGCACCTTGTCGATATAGTGCGACCAGGCACTGGCATCCCGAATCGCTGCGCCCCGGATGGTATAGATATTATGCAGATGCTGGCTGGTGATTTCTGCCGTATTGAGTACCTTGAACTGCGGGAAAAACATCATCATTTCCGACTCGGCTTCAGTGCCGTGGGCCATCTGGAACTCGATGGTGATGCCGTCAATCTCCAGCGTCGCGTTATCCGGCACCGTATCGGTTGGCGCAATCAGCGAAATCGGACCATTACCCAGTGCCTTGCCCAGCCCGGTATCGACATGACCCCGTTCACCCGGCGGCAGGTCATTACCAAACTGATAAATCGCCCGCCGCGTCATGGCATTGCCGGCGATCACATTTTCCGCTACCGCGTGCTGCATAAAACCGTAGGGGGCATACACCTTCACCTTGCCGGACCGCACCTCCTCTTCACTGGTGACCCCTTTCACCCCACCGAAGTGGTCGGCATGATTATGGGTGTAAAGCACAGCGACCACCGGCTTTTCAGGGCGATGCTGATAATACAGCTCAAGCCCTGCCCTGGCCGTCGCGGGTGTCAGCAACGGGTCAATAATGGTCAGCCCGGTCTCGCCCTCGATAATGGTCATATTGGCCAGATCCATGCCGCGAATCTGGTACATGCCCTCAACCACCTCGAACAAACCGTGGATGGCGTTCAACCGCGCCTGCCGCCACAGACTCGGATTGACTGTATCGGGTGCGGTTTCCTTTTGCAGAAAGGCATAAGGCGCCATATTCCAGGCCGTGTGACCGGTGTCGCTAACCACCAGGCCGTCCGGCAAGGCGCCGATGAAACCGCGCCGGGCATCATCAAAGGCCCGCGTATCGGCAAAAGGCAGTTGTTCAAGCACCGCAGCATTGGCCCTAGTGGTGGCAGGTTCGGCAGCTTTCGGACTGGCCAGAACTGTGCCGGCCAGGACCAGGCCGAACAGGCCCACGCCAACCCGGCAAGAGAATGAGTTATGCATTGTTATTTTCCTGTACGCAATGAAACGCAACCAGCCTGACAATCGGCAAAAGTGATTCCGACCCATCAGGCTTCATGAAAACCGGGACATCACACCCAGCCAGAAGTGAAGCCCTGGCACGCAAAAAGCGCAAAGGGCTACCTGTCGCTGTCGAGGTGATTATGTCCTTGAAGGGAGTATGCGCGGAGGGAGCAAGGTTGACCGTGACCGAACAGGCCGAAATGCTGGTAATTCTGGACAATCGGATGATGGAAAACCGCAGTTTGGCAGCTTAGTCCTGACACCAGCGCTTGCGCGCATGCAGGTAGGCCGTTGTTTCGCTGTAACCCAGGCGCTCAGCCAGTTGGGCCCTGCTCAGCCCTTGCAGCTCAAGATACTGCTCAAGGTCAGCGCGCACGTGATCCAGAATGGCACGGTAATTAATGCCCTCATCGGTCAAGCGGCGACGCAGGGTTCGCGAACTCTGGTGCATGTCACTGGCCACACTTTCCAGGCTCGGAACGCGGCCCTCCAGCAACGCCTTGCGACTGTGCAACGCCACCTTGCCGGCCCAGCCATCCAGTTGACGACGACTGGACAGACGCCGGTCCAGCTCACCGCAAATCACTTCGGTCAGCACCTGATTGTGCCCCTGCATTGGCAAGTTCGCTGTGGCGTGGTCAAACAACAGCCGATTGTGCTCACAGCCAAACTCGACCGATGGACCAAAACACGCCGCATAGGCCTCAGCATAGTGCGGACGGGCATGCCGGAACTGAACCCGCTGCGGGTAAAGCCGCTGACCGGTGGCATGCCGCAACATGGTCAACGACATCACAGCGTAATGCTCTATCAGATAGTGCGCATACTCATCCGGCTCATCGACTGACAGCTCGATCCCCATCAGGCCCTCGGCGTCGACATGCCCAACCTGGTGCGCCTCGGTAACCAGCGGCCCGTACTTGCGCCACAGACGAAAAGCCGTTTCAACCCGGTCAACAAAAAGTGTCAGGTAGGCCACTATGTGCCAGTCCTGGGGCGTAAAGCGGGCGAACAGATGCAAGCCGATGGCCGGATCAACCTCCCCGGCAAGCTGCCACAGACGCCCCAGCTCGACCAGGCTGAAATCACGCTGATCAACACCCGGACGCTGCAGGAATGCCTCCAGCATCCGCCCCATGGGGCCACGGTGATAACGAGAAATCGGCTGGGCGGGTGGCGGTGCAGGTATGGACGCCTCTGTCATGGCACTGAACCTCCCGAAATACATAATGATGGAACCATTGAGAATGCTGTCATTATGCGCGCTAGTCAGCTACTGGTTTAAGGCTCTTGGCTGTCAGCTTTGCCCTTACCCATACAGCCAATACGTAAACAGCAACAGCAGCAGCAACAAGGGCATCACGCTCAGCACAAAGCGCCCATTCCAGCCAAAGGCCACCTGCATCGGCGGCACGCCGCTGTAACGCGACAGGATCAATGTCGAGGGCCCGAAGGGGGAGAAAATCATTGCCAGCGAGAAGCCGCACATCAAGCCCACCGCCGGTGTCAGAATCGGCACACCCAACAGGTTCAACTGCGCCAGCAACCCCGCAATCAACGACAGTGACACAATGGGCGCCACCCCTATCACCGCCAGCGTGATGGTGCTGAACAGGCTCGCTATCGCCAGCAGCACATTGTATTTCGGCTCCTGCGCCAGCCAGGCTGCCAGCTGTTCCAGTGGCGCTACGGCCCCGAGGATGCCACCCAGAAGCGCGGCACAACCAAAGATGAACATCTCGTTGTGCATGCTCATCATATTCTCACCGACCTGACGCAGCGCCAGCTTCGGCGAGCGATCACGCCAGAGCAGATAGGTAATCACCCCCACCGGCACCAGCACCATCGCCGACTGCGACGCCGACAAGCCCGAAAAGGTGGCCAGCACACCAATTGCCAACAAGCCCAGCAAACTGCCCAAGAGCAGAGAAATCATGCCATCGGCCTTGGATGCATCACCAATGCTGTCACGCAACGCAATCAGCCCCTGGGTTTCCCGGTACCAACCGACACCAATCATCATCATGGCCGCAACAATGCCGAAAGGCACCATGATGCTCCAGGACAACTCCGGCATCTCGCGGGTAATGATCGCAATGGTCACACTGGTCGGCGCCAGCAAGGGCACCAGGGCAAAACCGCGCAACGTGGTTACCATCACACTGCGCAAACCGGCAATGCGGTCCGCCTCGGACAGCGAATAGCGTTTCAGATGCTCCACCAGGGTGCCGCAGAGCAGGTTCATCATGCCGAAATTGAGAATCGAACCAATACTGCCCGCAGTCAGCACATAACGTGGATAGAGAATCACATTCGGGCCCGTAAGCAAGGCCTTGTGCAAATCGCGCAGCTGCGGCAAACGCATGGCCAACAACTGCATCAGGCCCAGCGCACCGAGAAACGACGTGTAATAGGCCGCCGAACTGGCCAGCCGAGGCCATAATTCAGCGGATGTCCGCGGGCTGAACAGCGCCGCCAGCAAAACCGCAAACGTAATGATACCCAGCCAACGCGGGTAAGGATTGAGCCGGGTAAAGTGCAACAAGAAATACAACGCAAAAGCCAGTGCCGCCGCCCAACTGAACGACGACAAACCTGACAACAGCGCCAGCAGCTCAAGGGCAACCCCGAGTGGCAGCAGCGCCATTTTCACGCCAACAGACTCATGGCAGATCCTTGCGGTATGCACCCTTCTTGAACACGCCCTCACCAAAACCAAGCAGCTTGCCGTGCTCATCGACCAGATCACAGCTGGCCATGAATATCTTGTGGCCGTTGTTACGGCAGGTCGCAATGGCGCGAATATGGGTGCCGGCCCCGGCCACTGCGGTGAAATTCACATTCATCGACAGGGTAATCGCCACCCGGCGCTCATCGGCCTTCTCCGCCCAGGTACCACACAGGCCCATGGCGATATCGAGCAGGGTTGCGGTAACGCCACCGTGCAGGTTGCTGGCATTGTTCAGGTGCTTTGGCGTCAGCGTCAGCCCGACCACGGCACGATTTTCACTGTATTCCTCCAGCTCGCAACCGATGTCCTGGAAAAATCCGGTCACACTGCGTGCTACCGCCTGCCGTTCTGCTTGATCCACGCTGTTACCTCACCGATATAAAAGATGACTAGACTGATAATTTGCGTTGGACAGGCCTTGTCCGGATACCTGCTGTTCCATTGATGAACCAGCCCTGAGACATAACTTCAGCAGGCGTAGGCATTGTGCGCAAGTGATCCAAATTGGCAAGGCTTGAACTTGCACTGATACTGCGCAGGATTTAATCTCGCACAATTAAACGAAATATTATTCCGCTATGCGAAACAAATAGGGTAAACGAGGAGGCAATGCATGTTCAACCGGATTGGCGTAATTGGCGCTGGCGCCATGGGCCGAGGTATCGCCCAGCTGTTCGCTACCAGCGGCCAGCAAGTGCAGCTCTACGACACCCGCAGCGAGGCCATTGACGAGGCGCTGGCATTCAATCGCAAGTTGCTGGAGCGGTCGGTCGCCAAGGGCAAGCTGAGCCAGGACGAACTCGACGCCATCATGTCGCGTATGCAGCCGGCCACTGACCTGAAAGAGTTCAAGGACTGCGATCTGGTCATCGAAGCCATCGTCGAAATCCTCGAGGTAAAACAGAAAGTTTTCGGCGAGCTCGAAGGTATCGTGCGCACTGATTGCGTGCTGGCCACCAACACCTCCTCCCTGTCGGTAACCCGCATTGCTGCCGGTTGCCAGAACCCGGAACGTATTGCCGGCTTCCACTTCTTCAACCCCGTACCCTTGATGAAAATCGTCGAAGTGGTCCGTGGTGCGCGCACCGATGAGCGCTATATCCAGGGCCTGGTCGAGCTGGCGGACAAGGCCGGGCACTTCCCGGCAATCACACCGGATACCCCCGGTTTCCTGGTCAACCACGCCGGCCGCGCCTTCGGTACCGAAGCACTGCGCATGCTCAGCGAAGGTGTCGCCACGCCGCAGCAAATCGACCGCATCCTGCGTGATGGCCCCGGCTTCCGCATGGGTCCGTTCGAGCTGTTCGACCTGACCGGGCTGGATGTATCCCATGCGGTCATGGAGTCAGTGTACGAACAGTTCTACCACGACCCGCGCTACACGCCGTCTTTCATAGCCGCGCAACGCGTGGCTGCAGGCCTGCTTGGGCGCAAGACTGGCCAGGGGTTCTATCGCTACGAAGACGGCCAGAAAATTGAAACAGCGGAAGCAACACCGGAAACCTTATTGATCGACCGCCCGTTCTGGCTCGACAGCCATGATGCCGCCGTTCGCAGCGATGTGCATGCGGTACTGACGGTCGCTGGTGCAACACTGGAAACCGGTAACTTGCCGAGCGAAGAGGCCATCTGCCTGGTTACCCCACGGGGTGAAGATTGCACCCATGCCCTGGTGCATCAGGGGCTGGATGCCAGTCGCACCCTGGCTCTGGATACCTTTGCCACCTGGGACAAGCGCCGCACCCTGATGCGCAACCCCGCGACCAGCGCCGACGTCGCGGCCCAGGCCCGCCAGGCACTGAGTGCTGACGGCGTTCCGGTAGAACTGATCAACGACTCACCCGGTTTCGTTATTCAGCGCCTGATCGCCAGTGTGATCAATCTGGGTTGCGAAATCGCGCAGAAAGGCATAACCACCCCGGAAACCCTCGACCGGGCGCTGCAACTGGCGCTTGGTTACCCGAAAGGCCCACTGGCCTTCGGCGAGCACTACGGCAAACAGGCCGTGCTCGAGGTACTCAACAACATGCAGGCAGTGTATGGCGAGCCGCGCTACCGCCCGAGCCCCTGGCTGCGTCGCCGGGTACAGCTCGACCTGCCGCTGACCACCCCGGATTCTCAGGAGTAATCGATAATGACTGCCTATATTTATGATGGTTTGCGTTCCCCCTTCGGCCGCCACGCCGGCGCCCTCGCCAGCGTGCGCCCGGATGACCTGCTGGCCGAAGTGATGCGTGCACTGGTTGCGCGCAACCCCTTTGCCGGCGAAGACTACGAAGACGTGGTCATGGGCAATACCAACCAGGCCGGCGAAGATGCGCGCAACATTGCCCGCCACGCCGGTTTGCTGGCCGGCTTGCCGCCGGAAGTCGCCGGGGTTACCGTCAACCGCCTGTGCGGTTCCGGCCTGGCCGCCATTCTGGATGCCTCGCGCGCAGTAAAAAGCGGCGAAGGCGAGCTGTTCGTCGCCGGCGGTGCCGAGAGCATGAGCCGCGCGCCCTTCGTAATTGCCAAGAGTGAAAGCCCCTATTCGCGGGATTTCCGTGCCTTTGACAGCACTATTGGCGCGCGCTTCCCCAACCCCAGGGTGGAAAAGGCCTTTGGCGACGACACCATGCCGCAAACCGCAGACAACGTGGCCGCCGAGCAGGGCATCAGTCGCGAAGAAGCGGACATCTATGCCGCCCGCAGCCAGGCGCTGTATGAAAAGGCGCGCAGCGAAGGCTTCTTTACCGATGAAATTCTGCCGATCGAAGTCAGCCAGGGTCGCAAGAAGCCGGCCAAACTGGTCGATCAGGACGAACACCCGCGCCCGCAGAGCAACCTCGAAGCCCTGTCCGGGCTGCGTCCGTTGTTTGAAGGTGGCGTAGTGACCGCGGGCAACGCCTCCGGTGTGAATGACGGCGCTGCCGCATTGATCATCGGCAACGAGGCGGTCGGGCAGAAATATGCCATCAAACCCCGTGCACGCATTATCAGTGGTGCCGTGTCCGGCGTTGCGCCCCGCGTGATGGGCCTGGGCCCGGTTGAAGCCTGCAAGAAAGCGCTCAGCCGTGCCGGCCTGAGCCTGGCCGATATGGACGTGATCGAGATCAACGAAGCCTTTGCTGCCCAGGTGCTGGGCTGTTGCAAGCAACTGGGCATTGCCTTTGATGATCCACGCTTGAACCCGAACGGTGGCGCCATTGCCGTTGGCCACCCGCTGGGGGCTTCGGGTGCACGCCTGACACTGACCGCCCTGCGCCAGCTGGAACGGACCGGCAAGCGCTATGCACTGGTCAGCCTGTGCATTGGTCTGGGTCAAGGTGTTGCTACGGTTATCGAGCGCCTCGATTAAACGCAGTGAGTGGCGGCAAGCATCAGCTTGCCGCTGCGGCTTAGGCTTTCTGTTAGAGTAGGCGGCTGTATCCAGCACAGAGGCTATTCAAAAGATGTCTACCACCTCCAACCCGTTTGAATGGCTCGGTGCCGCTCTGGGCACAGTTATTCGGGTCATAATCGATAGCCTTATGTGGCTGTTCGATATGATTACCGGGGCCAGTACGGCCTTTATCAACGGCTTCTCGCAGGCGCTCGGGGTCGACAGCGGCATTCTTACTTTTGCCGCCGTGATACTCGGCCTGTTTCTGATTTACCTTGGCGTGCAGCGTATGTTTCGCAAGCGCTTTGTTGCCGGAATAATCTGGATTTTGCTCGGCCTCTGGCTGCTCAGCGCGCTGATTCGCTGACATTGCGCTGCCCATACGGTTGTCCTGGCTGGCCGTAAAGGGCTAGGCTGAAGACGTTTTCCAATCACGTTATCCACTTGCAAGGAGACGATTATGGGTTTTGCTTTTTCCAATGAACTGACCTTGAACAGCAGCAACTTTGATCCCGCCAGCCCGATTCCAAAACGGCACACCGGCGAAGGAGCCGATGTGTCGCCACAGTTGAGCTGGGCCAATGCTCCGGCCGAAACCAAAAGCTACGCGATCATTTGCCACGACCCGGATGCCCCACTGATCACCCCGCGCGGGACCTATGGCTTTGTCCACTGGACGCTGTACAACATTCCCGGCTCGGTGAATGCCCTGAGCGAAGGCATTCAGGAATACACCCGCGGCAAGAATGACTTTGGCAACAGCGGCTATAACGGGCCCATGCCTCCGGAAGGTCACGGCCTGCACCAGTACTATTTCTGGGTTATTGCCCTGGATGAAGACCTGCAGCTGCCACCTGGCCTCACCCTGTGGGAGTTGCTGGCCAAAATCGAGCCACATGCGCTGGCCATGAACCGCCTGATCGGTACTTACAAACGCGGCTGAGTTTACCCCTCCCTCCGGGTGGCACGGCGCCTGCCGTGCCACCTTGCCTGTCAACGCAGTTCGGAATCCCCGATGACTACCTCTACGACCCATGCCCTTGACCAGGCCATTCGCCTGCAAATGACGGCGGCCAATCAATTCAGTGGCCATTGCGATGAAACCTACCTGAATATGGTCGGCCCCTTTGGCGGTATGACCGCTGCCACTCTGCTGAATGCCGCCTTGCAACACCCCGCTCGCCTCGGTGATCCGGTGTCCCTGACGGTCAACTTTGCCGGCCCGGTTGCCCTCGGCGATTTCGAGGTCGAAGCCACACCCTTGCGCACCAACCGCTCCACCCAGCACTGGTTGCTGTTGTTGCGTCAGGACGGTGAGGTAATGACCAGCGCCACCGCCTTCTTTGCCAACCGCCGGGAAACCTGGTCAGAGCAGGTAGCTGCCTGCCCGCAGGCCCCTGCCGTCGACGAGCTACCCCGCATGGAGCGGCATGAACGGGCCTGGTTCAAGCATTACGATATGCGCTATATCAGTGGCGTCTTCCAGCCAGGCGGCGAAGAGTCCAATGACAGCCTGCTCTGGGTGCGTGATGAGCCACCACGGCCACTGGATTTTGCCGCGCTGACAGCGATTGGCGACATTTTTGCACCGCGGATTTTCAGCCGCCGCCAGGCATTCACCCCGGCGGGTACCGTGTCGATGACGCATTACTTTCATGCCACTCAGGACGACCTGCAACGCGCCGGTAGCGACTTTCTGCTTGGCCAGGCCGGCGCCAGTCGTTATCACCACAACTATGCCGACCAGATCGCACACCTCTGGGCAAGCGACGGCACCCTGCTGCTGACCAGCACGCAGGTAGCTTACTTCAAGGAATAGTCAGTTCCGGGCCAACCGGTGGGTGGCCCGGCCGGGTCATGCCTGCAACCAGGGCATTACCGCAGCGCGCAAGGGCGCATTGAGCAAGGCACGGGTCTCGCGGTAGGCACTGCGAGGCAAGGCCGCGAGGCGTTGCACATGGCTGCGCGCTTCCAGCAGCACATGCTCGCTGGCATGCAGCTCGTCGAAAAAGCCTGCCTGCACCGACTGCTCAGGAGTCAGACCTTGTGCCTGCAGCGCGCAGCGGGACAGCCACTGGGGTGCAACCCGGTCCCGGGCAATCGCCATGGCAGCCTGGGGCATGGTCATGCCAATCGCCACTTCGTTGAGGGCAACCTGCCAGTCCCCGGTGGTGCCGACACGGTAGTCGGCCAGCAGGAGCATAAAGGCAGCCTTGGCCATGGCATGGCCGCTAGCCGCAATCACCAGCGGTGCCGGATAATCCAGCAGGGCCAGGGTCAAGCGGTCGCCCGCGGCACGCATGGCGTCACAGGCAGGACCACCGGCGGCAATCAGCTTGCGATCATAGCCGGCACTGAAACACCCCGGGCGACCACTGATCAGCAAGGCCGCATCCGCGGCGGCTGCCTCGTCGATGGCTGCGAGCAACTCCTCCAGCATGGCTTCGGACAGCGCATTGACCTTGCCGTCATCCAGCACGATCTCCGCCAGACCGTCACTCAGGTTGAACTGCAGCCGCTGACTCATGCTGCCCCCGCCTCGGCACGCGCCTCGTCACGCAGCACCCGGCGCAACAACTTGCCCACGGTGGATTTGGGCAGATCGTCGCGAATCTCGACGTTTTTGGGAATCTTGTAGCCGGTCAGATGTTCGCGACAATGGGCAATGATGCTTGCCGTATCCAGCTCGGCATCGTGCAGACTGACATACAGCTTGATCGCTTCGCCGGTGCGCTCGTCAGGAATACCCACGGCCACGCATTCGCGGATGCCGGGATGGCGCATGACCGCATCCTCGATATCGTTCGGGTAGACGTTGAATCCGGACACCAGAATCATGTCCTTTTTGCGGTCGACCAGTTTGAGGAAGCCTTCCTCGTCGATCACCCCGACATCACCCGTTTTCAGCCAGCCATCGGCGCTGAAGGTCTTGGCCGTCTCGTCTTCCCGCTGCCAGTACCCCAGCATCACCTGCGGCCCCTTGATCAGCAACTCACCCGGCTCGCCGCGCGCGGTCGGATTGCCGTCATCATCCACGGTTTGCATAAAGGTATCGATCACCGCCTTGCCGATATAGCCCTCGCGGTAGGGCGTGTTCGCGGTCGAGGCGACGACCACCGGTGAGGTTTCGGTCAGGCCATAGCCTTCGCGGATCACACTGCCGGTGCGCGCCAACCAGCGCTTGGCAATTTCGGTATTCAAGGGCGCGCCGCCGGAATTGACCCATTTCAGTCGACTGAAATCGATGGTGTCGAATTCAGGATGCGCCATCAGCGAAACGAACAGTGAGTTGATCCCGGTCAGCAGGGTAAAAGGATGCCGCTTGAGATCAGCGATCATGCCATCCAGATCACGCGGATTGCTGATCAACACGCTATGGAAACCGGTAAATACCGAGGCGATGCAGTTCGCGGTAAAAGCGAAGATATGGTACAGCGGCAAGGGCGAGACGCGCACTTCATTGCCGTACTCGACCTCTCCGGGCTTGAAGATACTGACTGCCTGCAACACATTGCAGAGGATATTGCGGTGGGTCAGCATGGCGCCTTTGGACACTCCGGTGGTGCCGCCGGTGTACTGCAGCAAAGCCAGATCATCCGGGTTCCGCTCGGGGCTCACTGCCGGCAACTCGGTGCCTAGCTGCAATGCCTGCATGAAGCGCGTTTCATCGCTACTGTTGGCTGTCAGCTGCGGCACCTGCAGGTCATCCAGGCTCGTCACTATCAGGTGCCGGATGTCAGTCTCTGCCTGCACCTTGCGCACCAGAGGGACCAGCTTGTCCAGGACGAGTACGGCTTTGGCGCCCGAGTCACTGAACTGATGGCATGCTTCGCTGGCGGTGTACTGCGGGTTGGTGTTGACGATTACCAGCCCCGCCTTGAGCGCAGCAAAGATTCCGATGGTATATTGCAGCAGGTTGGGCAGCAGGATCGCCAGGCGATCACCCGGTTGCAGACCAAGCCCATGGCGCAGGTAACGGGCCAGCTGGTCAGCGCGATCATCCAGGTCGATAAAGCTCAGGGTATCCGTACCGCAAGAGAACGCCGGTTTGTTGCCATAATCTTGCCGAGCCCTGGCGAGAATGTCGTAAATGCTGCGGTGCCCGAGTTCAGCCAACTGGGAATTGACCTGATATTGACCGGGTGACGTCATAGAAACCTCTTAACGGACTATTGTTTTGCAGAGCGGAATAAAATACCAAAAAGATGCTATTCTATCCGATATGACTGTGCAATGATTGAGACGATCAATGGCGTCAAAGTCGAAATGAGACTCGGACACGTCCGTAATAATAGACCGTCGGAGACCGCAGTGCCGGCCCGAACAGACAGCAAGCAGAGCGTATGAACGACGACCTGGAAACCAGCCCAGCTACCCCTGCCGAGCCCAAAGACCGCAAATTCGTCGAGGCGCTGTCGCGTGGCCTGGACGTTCTTCGCGCCTTCAGCCAGGGCGCTGTAGTCATGGGCAATCAGGATATCGCCCGCATCACCGGGCTGCCGAAACCCACTGTCTCGCGCATGACCTATACCCTGACCAAGCTGGGCTACCTCAGCTACTCGCCGCAACTGGAAAAGTATCAACTGGATTCAGGGGTATTGGCACTGGGTTACGCCTATGTATCCAATTTGCGCGTGCGTCAACTGGCCAAACCCTATATGGATGAGTTTGCGCGCACCACCAACACCTCGGTCGGCCTGACTTGCCGTGATCGCCTGTCGATGATCTATGTGGAAAATTGCCGACCCGCCGAAACGACCTCGCTACGCATGGATGTGGGCGTGCGCTTGCCGCTGGCCACCACGGCTGCCGGACGCGCTTATCTGGCCGCAATGAAAGACGAGGAGCGGGCCCACGTACTGGCCGCCATCGAGTCGCGCAATCCGGAGCAATGGCCGGAATGGCGAGCGCAACTGGATGACTGCTTCGAAGATTTCCGTCAGCACGGCTTCTGCCTGTCGCTGGGTAACTGGGACCGCAACGTCAATGCCGCCGGGGTACCCCTGTATCTGCAGGACGGCACCATCATGGCCCTGACCTGCGGCGCGCCGTCCTATCTGGTCTCCGAAGAGAAAGTCAAAAACCAGCTGGCTCACCAACTGGCGATGCTCGCCCGGGATATCGAACGCCTCGGCGTCTGACGCCAGGCAATCCGGGTTTACCTCGCAACGGCACTCGCTTTTCCATCGCCAATCAGCGCAAACAGGGCTGAATGCGGCATTAACTGATCGCCGGTCTATAACCGGCTATCGGTCCGGTTGGCGGGTCGCTGACACATCATCTTTACTGATAAATCCCCATTCTCCACAAACCAGGCATCGACAAGCCGCTTTATTTTTTGTATTTTGCCTAGCGGAATATGATTTCATTATTTCGCATAGTGGAATTCAGAAATCTCTGCAAACGCAGGCCGGCCTTCTCAACAAGGCCAGAACAGACCAGAAGGCGCAGTTGACGGTTGCACATGAGCACGCTGAGCAAGCGCATGCTCGCACCGGCTTTTAACGCGTTCGAGGCCACGCAGCGAGTTTGCAGCGGTTTCCTGAAATGAATCACCTTAACGGAGGTTACGCATGTCGGACGTGGTCACACTGGAACGCCAGGGCCCCATAGCAGTCATTCGGGTCAACAACCCCCCGGTCAACGCGTTGGGTATTGCCGTACGTGAAGGCTTGCAGAACAGCTTCAAGGCAGCCGAGGCGGATGCCGAGGTCAAGGCGATTGTTCTGGTCTGTGAAGGTAATACCTTTATTGCCGGTGCCGATATCAAGGAATTCGGCAAGCCACCGAAGAGCCCGGGCCTGCCGGAAGTGGTCAACGACATCGAAGCCGGCAGCAAGCCGAGCATCGCCGTGATCCACGGAACTGCTCTGGGCGGTGGCCTGGAAGTTGCCCTCAGCTGTCATTATCGCATTGCGCGCAAAGACGCCAAGGTCGGCCTGCCGGAAGTCAAACTGGGTCTGCTGCCTGGTGCCGGTGGTACCCAGCGCCTGCCCCGCGTAGTGGGCGTCGAAAAAGCACTGGACATGATTGTCAGCGGTGCACCGATCAGCGCAGTGGAAGCCAACGAGCTGGGCGTAGTCGACGAATTGTTCGACGGTGACCTGCTGGCAGCCGGCAAAGCCTTTGCCGAGCAACTGATTGCCGATGGCAAGGGTGCCCGCCGCACCGGTGAGCGTACCGACAAGCTGGAAGGCGTGGATAACGCTGCCCTGGTCGCCGCCAAGCGTGCCGAGATCGACAAGAAAATGCCCGGCCTGTTCTCGCCGCAACGCTGCGTATCCGCCGTCGAAGCCTCCTTTACCCTGCCACTGGCCGACGGCCTCAAGCGTGAGCGCGAGCTGTTCGGCGAATGCCTGACATCACCGCAGCGCGCGGCACTGGTGCATGCCTTCTTTACCGAGCGTCTGGCCTCCAAGGTCGACGACCTGCCGAAAGATACCCCGGTACGTGAGGTCAAATCCGCCGGTGTGATCGGTGGCGGTACCATGGGTGTCGGTATTGCCATGTGCTTTGCCAATGCCGGTATTCCGGTGAAGATTCTGGAAATCAGCGACGAAGCCCGCGACAAGGCCATCGAACGTGCCCGCGACACCTACGGCATGAGCGTCAAGCGCGGCAGCCTGAGCGAAGCGGCGCTGGAAAAGCGCATGGCGCTGGTCAGCGGTATTACCGATTATGCCGACCTGTCCGATGTCGACCTGGTCGTGGAAGCCGTGTTTGAAGATATGGGCGTCAAGCAGAAGGTCTTCGAGGCACTGGACGCCAACTGCAAGCCCGGCGCTATTCTCTCGTCCAACACCAGCTCGCTGGATCTGAACGAGATTGCCAACTTCACCAAGCGCCCGGAAGATGTCGTCGGTCTGCATTTCTTCAGCCCGGCCAACGTGATGCGCCTGCTGGAAGTGGTGCGTGGCGCCAAGACCAGCAACGATGTGCTGGCCACTGCCATGGCCATCGGCAAGAAACTGAAGAAAGTCGCCGTGCCGGTTGGCGTCTGTGACGGTTTTGTTGGCAACCGTATGGTGTTCCAGTACGGTCGCGAGTCCGAATTCCTGCTGGAAGAAGGCGCTACCCCGGCTCAAGTCGATGGTGTGCTGAAAAAGTTCGGCATGGCCATGGGTCCCTTCGCCATGCGTGACCTGTCTGGCCTGGATATCGGCCTGGCGATTCGCAACCGTCAACGCGAGACCCTGAGCCCGGAATACAAACTGCCGACCATTCTCGGCAAGATGGCAGATGCCGGCATGCTGGGGCAGAAAACCGGCAAGGGCTTCTACGTCTACGAAAAAGGGTCGCGCACACCGCTGGAGAACCCTGAGCTGCCCGCCATTCTGGAAGCAGCCTCGAAAGAGCAGGGTATCCAGCGTCAACCGCTCTCGGATGAGTACATTCTTGAGCGTTGCATGTATGCATTGATCAACGAGGGCGCCAAGATCCTCGAGGAAGGCATTGCCCAGCGGGCGAGTGACATCGACGTAATCTACATCAATGGTTACGGCTTCCCATCGCATCAGGGTGGTCCGATGTTCTATGCTGACAGCATTGGCCTGGACCGTGTCTATGCCCGCATCTGCGAATTCCATGAACAGCATGGTGCCTGGTGGAAACCCGCACCGCTGCTGGAAAAGCTGGCCAAGGAAGGGCGCAAGTTCGCTGATCTGTGATGACTCGGGATGGTCCGCCGTGAGGCGGGCCATCCACTACCTGTATTTAAACGAGGAAAACCCATGGAAATCCATTTCACCCCTGAACAAATCGCCTTCCGCGATGAAGTGCGTGAATTCATGAAGCAGGAGCTGCCTGCGGATATTTCAGCCAAGGTCAAACTGGGCAAGCACCTGTCCAAGGAAGACCACGAGCGCTGGCAGAAAATTCTGTCCGCCAAAGGCTGGTACGCGCCCGGCTGGCCGGTCGAGCACGGCGGCACCGATTGGGGTCCGATCGAGAAGCATATTTTCGACGAAGAATCCGCTGCTGCCGGCGCCCCGCGCCTGGTGCCTTTCGGCGTCAACATGGTGGCTCCGGTTATCATCAAGTTCGGCACTGAAGAGCAGAAAGCCCACTACCTGCCGCGTATCCTCGACGGTACCGACTGGTGGTGTCAGGGTTACTCCGAGCCAGGCGCCGGTTCCGACCTTGCGTCGCTGAAAACCCGCGCCGTACGCGATGGCGACCACTACATCGTCAATGGTCAGAAAACCTGGACAACACTGGGCCAGCACGCCAACTGGATCTTCTGTCTGGTACGTACCAATCCTGAAGCCAAGCAACAGCAAGGCATTTCCTTCCTGTTGATCGACCTGGACACCCCCGGCATCACCATGCGCCCGATCCATACCCTGGACGGCGAGCATGAAGTCAACGAAGTCTTCTTCGATGACGTCAAGGTACCGGTGGAAAACCTGGTCGGTGAAGAAAACAAGGGCTGGACCTGCGCCAAGTACCTGTTGACCCACGAGCGTACCGGTCTGGCCGGCATCGGCGCCTCCAAGGCAGCGCTGAGCAACCTCAAGCGCATTGCCAGCAAGCAACTGAAAAATGGCCAGCCGCTGATCGAAGACAGCATGTTCCGCAGCCAGATCGCCGAAATCGAAATGTCACTGATGGCGGCTGAAATGAGTACCCTGCGCATCGTCGCGGCAGCCTCCGAAGGTGGCGTGCCTGGCTCGGAAAGCTCGATCCTCAAGGTTCAGGGCACTGAAATCCGTCAGACCATTACCCATCTGATGCGCAAGGCGCTGGGGCCCTACGCCCTGCCCTTCCTGCCGGAAGAAATGGAGTATGGCTACGACGGTGACGTCCTGTTGGAAGACTACAGTCCGTCACTGGCCGGCTCGTATTTCAATATGCGCAAACTGTCGATCTTCGGCGGATCCAACGAGATCCAGAAGAATATCGTTTCGAAAATGATTCTTGAACTTTAAGGAGGTCGACCGTGGACTTCAAATTGACTGAAGAGCAACAGATGTTGAAGGAAACTGCGGAGCGACTGGTACGCGACGTATACACCTTTGACAAGCGCCTTAAATTCAGCGACAGCGAGGCCGGTTTCAGTACCGAGTTCTGGCAGCAGATGGGCGAACTGGGCCTGACCGCCATCCCCTTCCCGGAAGAGCTGGGTGGTTTTGGTGGCAAGGGCGTGGAAACCATGCTGATCATGGAACAGCTGGGTGCCGGCATCTGTCTCGAGCCCTACATGGAATCCGTGATTCTGGCCGGTGGCCTGATCACCCAACTGGGCAGCGATGCACAGAAAGACGAACTGCTGGGTCAGATCGCCAGTGGCGAGCTGCAAGCTGCCGTCGCACTGGACGAGCTGCACAGCCATTACAACCTGCAGGAAGTTCAAACCACCGCCAAGCAATCCGGTGACAAGTGGACCCTGAACGGTCGTAAAGGTGTCGTTATCGGTGGCCACACAGCCGGCAAGATTCTGGTGTCTGCGCGTACCGCCGGCGATGTCCGTGACCAGCAAGGCATCAGCCTGTTCCTTGTCGACCCAGGCACTGACGGTGTCAGCCGTCGCGTCTACTCCACCGTCGATGGCCGCAAGGGTTGCGAGCTGTTCCTGGATAACGCTGAAGGCGAGCTGCTGGGCAGCGTCGGCAATGCCTATGACGCTATCGCCTATCAGGCCGGCCGCGCCATCGCCGCCCTGTGTGCCGAAGCCGTTGGCGCCATGCGCATCACCTGTGACATGACCCTGGATTACCTGAAAACCCGCAAGCAATTTGGCGTACCGATCGGTAAATTCCAGGTGCTGCAGCATCGCATGGTCGACATGATCAGCGAGCTGGAGCGGGCCACGTCCATGACCATCCTGGCTGCCTGTCTGGCAGATGATGATGACAGTGCCGAGCGTACTGCCAAGCTGTCCGCAGCCAAGTTCATCGTCAACCGTGCAGCGCAGTATGTCGCCGAGCAGAGCATCCAGCTGCACGGTGGTATTGCCATGACCTGGGAATACAGCGGCGCGCATTATGCCAAGCGTCTGGTGACCATTTCTCACCAACTGGGTGATGATGACCATCATCTGCAGGCCTATTCGAAAGGCTTGAGCCTGGCCTGATCGTGAGCGCTACCGCCTGATTCGGGCAGAAAATGACCGGATCAGGCGTTTTTGTCACAGAAATCTGTTAAATTGCACTATCGGATAACCGCTTCGACCGTTATCCTATGCACCCTTTTGAATGTCATGCGCCCGCCGGGCGTCTCATAGACCTGTGGAGGACGAACGTCCATGAAAATCCTCGTCGCCGTGAAGCGCGTGGTCGATTACAACGTCAAAGTTCGCGTCAAAGCGGACGGTTCCGGTGTAGACCTCGCCAACGTCAAGATGTCGATGAACCCCTTCTGTGAAATTGCCGTCGAAGAAGCCGTGCGTCTGAAAGAGAAAGGCGTCGCGACTGAAATCATCGCTGTTTCCGTTGGCCCGACCGCTGCCCAGGAGCAGCTACGTACCGCTCTGGCACTGGGTGCCGACCGCGCAGTACTGGTCGAGTCAGCTGACGACCTGAGCTCGCTGAGCATCGCCAAACTGCTCAAGGGTGTGGTTGACAAAGAAGAGCCGCAGCTGGTCATCCTCGGCAAGCAGGCGATTGATTCCGACAACAACCAGACTGGCCAGATGCTGGCTGCACTGAGCGGTTATGCTCAGGGCACCTTTGCCTCTGAAGTTGCCGTTGATGGTGACAACGTCAAGGTCACCCGTGAAATCGACGGCGGTCTGCAGACCATTGATCTGAAACTGCCGGCTATCGTGACTACCGATCTGCGTCTGAACGAGCCGCGCTATGCTTCGCTGCCGAACATCATGAAAGCGAAGAAAAAGCCGCTGGAAACCCTGAAGCCGGAAGATCTGGGTGTAAGCGTCAAGGCTTGCGTCAAGACCCTGAAGGTTGAAGCTCCTGCCGCCCGCAGCGCCGGTATCAAGGTGAAGACTGTGGACGAGCTGGTCGACAAACTGAAGAACGAAGCCAAGGTGATCTAAATGACGATTTTGGTTATTGCTGAACACAACAACGCCGAACTCAATGGCGCCACCCTGAACACCGTGGCCGCTGCCAAGGCGATCGGCGGTGACATCGCTGTTCTGGTCGCCGGTGAAGGCTGTTCCGCCGTGGCTGACGCCGCTGCCAAAGCAGAAGGCGTTACCAAGGTCCTGCTGGCTGACAACGCCGCCTATGGCCACCAGCTGCCGGAAAACATCTCCCTGCTGGTCGCTGAACTGGGCAAGGATTACAGCCACATTCTGGCTCCGGCCAGCACCAACGGCAAAAACTTCATGCCGCGCGTTGCTGCCCTGCTGGACGTCGATCAGGTCTCGGAAATCATCGCCGTTGAAAGCGCTGATACGTTCAAGCGCCCGATCTATGCCGGTAACGCCATTGCCACCGTGCAGTGCACTGCCGATGTCAAAGTAATCACCGTGCGCCCGACAGGCTTTGACGCCGTCGCCGCCGAAGGTGGCAGCGCCAGTGTAGAAGCCGTTTCTTCTGCCCATGACGCCGGTATTTCCAGCTTCGTCAGCGAAGAACTGGCCAAGTCCGACCGCCCCGAGCTGGCTTCCGCCAAGATCGTTATCTCTGGTGGCCGCGGCATGCAGAACGGCGACAACTTCGAAATGCTCTACAAACTGGCTGACAAGCTGGGCGCAGGCGTCGGTGCCTCACGCGCTGCGGTTGATGCCGGCTTTGTACCCAACGACATGCAGGTCGGCCAGACCGGCAAGATCGTTGCACCGCAACTCTACGTTGCCGTGGGTATTTCCGGTGCTATCCAGCATCTGGCGGGCATGAAAGACTCCAAAGTGATCGTTGCGATCAACAAGGATGAAGAAGCCCCGATCTTCCAGGTTGCCGATTATGGCCTGGTGGCTGACCTGTTCGAAGCTGTACCCGAACTGGAAAGCAAGGTGTAAGCACCACGCTTGCAGCAAGACAAAAACCCCGGCTCGCAAGCGTCGGGGTTTTTTATTGCCAGCCGGTTGCAGGCAAAATACCCATGCCAGCATAATGGCATCGACCCCACCGTACTCGGGATACGTCTGCGTGAGCCTGAAAACCCGCTTTCAACTGCTGATAGCCGCCGTACTGCTGATCACCTCGGCGGCAACCTGGGCCGTGTTCGAGCGCATCGCCGAAGGTATCGTTGAAGAGTGGGGGCTGCGCATAGCCGAAATCCAGGTTCGCTATGACAGCGCTCGCCTGCTGCAACCCCTTGAACGGGAAATTGCCCTGGCCATGCAGATGGCCGACTCTACCGTATTGCGTCGCTGGTCGCGCAACCCGCGAGATGCCGATTTGCTCGCAGCCGCCAAAGACGAAATGGAAAGCTTCCGGCGCAACTTCCGCGATCAGAACTATTTTGTTGCCCTGCGCGAATCCGGCGCTTATTACCATAACAACGCCGCCAACGAGTTTGTCGATGAACCCTATCGGTACAGTCTTGATCCGGATGATCCCGACGATGCCTGGTTCTTTTTGCTGATCGAACAGGGCAAGCAATTTCATATCAACATCAACCCCGATGTCGAGCTGGGCGTTACCAAGCTGTGGATCGATGTATTGATGCACGATGATAACGAAATCACCGGCATGGTCGGCACCGGCCTGGAACTTGACAGTTTTCTGGAAGAAATCGTCGACATCGGTCAACCCGGCATTACTACTCTGTTTGTTGATCATAGTGGTGCCATTCAGCTGCACCGCGATCCGGACGTCATTGATTACGCCAGCCTGGTCAAACCCGAAGGCCAGAAAAACAGTATCGACCTGCTGCTGGACGGCGGCGAAGTGCGCATGCGCCAGATGATGGAGCAACTTCGCGCTGAACACGCCGGGCCGGAACAGGTGCTCACCGATTTCGTCAGCATGGATGGCAAGCGCCATCTGGCAGGTATCGCCTACCTGCCCGCAATTGACTGGTTTGAAGTCACCCTGATCGATCTGGACGAACTCATGCCGGTCAGCCATTTCGCTTCGGTTGCCCTGGTGTTCAGCCTGATGCTGCTGGGTGCACTACTGATCATGCATATTGCCTTGCGCCGCTTGCTGCTCAACCCGCTACTGGCATTGGAGCAAGCCATGCTAAAAGTGCAGGCCGGCAACTTCGAGGCAGCCGATGAGTTGCCATCAAGCGAAGGAGAAATTGGCCGCGTGATCAGCCATTTCCGCACCATGGCCCGCGCTATTCGTGACAACACCCGGCACCTCGAAGCCAAAGTGCATGAACGCACCATGGCGCTGGATCGCCTGGCCCGGCATGACGACCTGACCGGCCTGTTCAACCGCCGCGGCATGAATGAACTGCTGCATGAAGTCCAGGCTCGCTGCCTTCGGGACAACCAGACCTACGGCCTGATCTGGCTGGATCTGGACAACTTCAAGGACATCAATGACAACCACGGGCATGGCAAGGGCGACCTGGCACTGCAGACCGTTGCCACCCAATTGCGGGCGGGCATTCGCCCCTACGACCATGCCGCACGCTGGGGTGGCGACGAATTCCTGGTCCTGCTCAATCCCTGTGACCGTTCCACCCTGAGCCTGACCGCCGAACGCCTGCGTGAAATGATCGCTGACGCCTCGGACCAAGATGGCCCAGCCTTTACTGTCAGCGTTGGCGCCTACCTGGCCGCTGCCGACACCTCGCTGCATGACGTACTGCAAGCAGCAGACGACGCCCTGTATCAGGCCAAAGAGGCCGGTCGCAATCAGTGCAGTATCGTAACCCCTTGACCTCCTGTTTTACCTACACTTTCCGTCCCTGCAATTAGTGACAAAATAAGCTTAACTGTGCCTACGACCTTTTGCATTGTGTCTCACGATGAGTAGAATACCATTCTGACAGGCGAAACATAATTGCTATTCAGTTTCGCTGTGCAAAACAAATATAAGACAGGCCTTACACTATGCGCATGCGTTTTCGTCACCTTGCCGGCACCCTGGCTTTCGGCCTGATTCTGCCGCTGACAGCCCTCGCCGAATCTGCCCTGCCCCGGGTCATGGTCTGGACTGCCTACGGCACAGGTGCTGCAGGTTATGCCCAGGCAGCGGCTCTCGGCGGCCTGCTCAAACACGAGGAAGGCAGCAACATCCGTATTCTTCCCGGCCGCAATGACGTATCACGGATGATCCCGCTGAAGAATGGCCGTGCCGACTATTGTCTGTGCGGTATCGCCAGCTATTTTGGTCAGGAAGGCATTTTTCTGTTCAATCGCCCCACCTGGGGTCCACAACCGATTCGCATGGTGCTGGCCAGCCAGGGCACCCAGAGCTTTGGCCTGGCTGCAGCCGCCGATACAGGGTTGGATTCACCCTCGGACCTGCGCGGACAAAGCATCATCTTTATTCGTGGCGCCGACTCGATCAACATGATCACCACCGCCATTCTCGCTTACGCCAACCTGACCTGGGACGATGTGCGCCGGGTCGATGCCGCTGGCACCAATGAAGCCATCGAAGCCATCATCAACGGCCATGCGGACGTGATGCCGATGTCGACCCGCACACCATTGATGGAGCGCATTGCCTCCAGTCCGCGCGGCATCAACTGGCTCGACATGCCAAATGAAACCGAAGAGGAACAGGCCGCCTGGGCACGCGCGCAACAGGTTATTCCATACTACCTGCCGCAGTTGGAAACCCGGGGCGCCGGCGTATCCGAGTCCAACCCCTGGCAAGGCGGCGGCTATGCGCTGCCGATTCTGGTCACCAATGCCAACCGTGATGACGAAGAAGTCTACGCCCTGACCCGCTTCGTCGATGAGCATTATGATGATTTCAAAAGCCTGGCTCCGGGGGCCGAAGGCTGGGAACTGAGCCGCCAGGTGTTCGACTGGGTCATGCCTTACCATGAAGGGGCTATCCGCTATTTCCGTGAGGCCGGCGTCTGGACCGATGAGCATCAGGCGCACAACGACGCCTTGCTGCAACGCCAGGCCATTCTGCTCAACGCCTGGGCCGAGTACCTGCCCCAGGCCAGTGAAGATGATTTTGCCATGGGCTGGATGCGTACACGTGCCCAGGCTCTGAGCGCCGAGGGCTTTGATCCCGGCTTCCGGCGCAACTGAGCGACGAACCCGCATCCAACCACCATCACCTGAATCGAGTACACCGCATGTCAGAACTACAAGAAGCCTTGCGCAATCCCGTTGCCGGGTTGTTGCTGCGCATTGTTGCTGTGCTGACCGCCGCACTGGCGATCTATCATATTTTCAATCTGGGCAGTTACACCGGCTATACCATGCTGACCGGCCAGTACATCTACGGCCTGCTGACCATGATGTTGCCAATGGTATTTATCGCCATCCCCGCAGCCCGTGGCCGACGCATCCACAGCGTCCCCTGGTATGACTGGATCATGGCTATCACCAGCTCGGCCTGCTGTATTTTCTTTATCTACCATTCAGAAACTGCCGTCGAACATGGCTGGGAGTATGAAGCACCGCAATACGTGGTCTACATCAGCTTGCTGACCTGGGCACTGGCGCTCGAAGCCACCCGTCGCTGCGGTGGCTGGCCGATTTTCACCGTGGTCTTTCTCGCCTCTATTTTTCCGATGTTCGCCGGCAAGCTGCCCGACAGTTTTGCCGGTATTCATACGCCAATTGATCTGGTCGCCATCTATCACACCAACAGTGACGAGAGCCTGCTCGGCATTCCTTCGCAGGCCTTTGCCAATCTGGTCATCGGCTTTCTGCTGTTCGGGATTGCCTTGCAACGTACCGGTGGCGGTAAATTCTTTATCGATCTTGCCTTTGCCCTGCTCGGCAAGGTGCGCGGTGGCCCGGCCAAGGTATCGATTTTTTCCAGCGGCCTGATGGGCTCAATGTCTGGCAGCGTGGTGACCAATGTACTGACCACCGGCCCATTGTCGATTCCCGCCATGCGCAAGGTTGGTTTTTCCAGGTCCTATGCCGCCGGGGTAGAAACCTGTGCGTCAACCGGGGGCGTATTGATGCCTCCGGTGATGGGGGCAACTGCCTTCGTTATGGCAACCTTCCTGGATATTCCCTACGGCGAAATCGCCATGGCCGCAGCGATTCCTTCGGCGCTGTATTTCTTCGGCCTGTTTGTACAGATCGATTTCTATGCCGGCCGCAACAACCTCAAGGGCCTGCCGGAAATCGAGCTGCCCAGCGTACGACAAACCCTGAAAGAAGGTTGGCACTACATTTTCGTTTTCGCCTTCCTGATCTGGATGTTGTTGTTCATGAAACAGGAAGCCATTGCGCCTTTCTATGCCACCGCCCTGCTGCTGGTCATCAACCAGTTGCGCAAGCACAGCCGCTGGGTATGGAAAGACTTCAAGGACTTTGCCGAATCCTGTGGCGCACTGTTCGCCGAACTGACCGGCCTGATGGCCGGGGTCGGCCTGATTATGGGCGCACTGGCAGTCTCCGGCATGTCCGGCACCATTGCCAATGACCTGCTGTTTATTGCCGGTGGCGATATCTTTATCCTGCTGCTGATGGGCGCACTGACCAGCTTTATTCTGGGTATCGGTATGCCGGTTACTGCCGCCTACATCTTCCTCGCCATTGCCCTTGCACCCGCGCTGGTCAACGGCGGCATGAATCCACTGGCGGTGCACCTGTTCATACTCTACTGGGGCATGCTCAGCTTTATCACCCCGCCAGTCGCCATTGGTGCCTTTGCCGCTGCTTCGGTGGCCGGCTCCAGCCCGATGAAAACCAGCTTCGTGTCGATGCAGATGGGCAGTATCATCTACTTCATTCCCTTCTTCTTCGTCCTTGAACCGGCGTTGATACTGCAAGGCACGCCGCGCGAAATCGTGGTCGCCATTGTCTGCGCCGTCGGCGGGATTCTGATGGTCGCAGGCGGCCTGCAGGGCTACCTGCCACGGCTCGGCAATCTGACTGAACGCGGCTTTCTGCATTGGCCGCTGCGCCTGATGCTGGTGGTCGGCGGCCTGTTACTGGCCATGCCACACAACCCACTGCTGGCGCTCAACGAATTGCAGCTGTTCCTGCTCTCGATCGGCATTCTTGTCGCTGCCTTTGTACTCGCAGGCTTGCACAAGAAACTGCAACCAGCCTGAGCCGGCGTCAGTCACGCAAAATGGCCACCTTCGGGTGGCCATTTTCGTAACTGTACCGCCGACTTCCTCACACCAGCGCCACCGGGGAAACCGGTGAACCCACCGCGCCCGGCAGGCGCAGCGGTGGCGCCGTCAGCATAAAGCGAGAGCGGTTATTGGCACGCAGATAGTGCGCCAGGTCGGTCAGGTACCAAAGCTCGCCGAGATGAATGCCGAGTTTGAACAGGCAGTGTTCGTGCAGTGGCAGCGCGGCGCAGCAGTGATCGGCGGTACCCGGGCGTGCCGGGTAGGCTTCTACCGCGTAATTATCGGCGATCAGCACGCTGAGACCACTGTCGGTGATCCACTGCAGCAAGGCCGCGTCACGCCCATCCAGAACGGCGCAGCTGTTTTCCAGCGTGTGCGCATCCGGTTCGCGCTGCATCCCCAGAACGACATCGGCAAATCCGGTATACAGGCAGACCATATCGCCGGACTCCACTTCGATACCGTCTGCCTGCATAATGGACTGCAGGCGAGCATGGTCGATCAGTTCGCGGGCATGACCACAGTGTTTTTCCAGATCGATCATCACCGCGCGGCCGCTGACGGCAGTTTCCGCCATCTTGTCGATACCCAGTCGCTTTGCCTCTACCCCTTCCAGGGCATCTTCGCTACCGCGGGGGCCAAGAATATCCTCACCGGCGCGCCAGCCGTTGTAGTACAGCGGTTCGGCCACGCCGTCACCATCGGCATCAAACAGTCCGCCGACATGCGCCAGCGCATCCCACTGGGTCGAGTACTGGGTAAACAGCAGCACGGCATCGTCACTGACCACATCGGTAAATTGCGGATTCAATCGCTGCAATGGAAAGTTGCAGTTTGGCGTGGCGGCTCGACCGGAGGTGAAGCGTCGCGGTGGATGCCGCAGTTTGTTCAGCGCATTGCCGCCGGGATAATCCAGCGGCAGACTGAGACAGAAACTGCGTCCCTCATGGACTTCAGCGACTCCCTGCAGCACCTTTTCCGGGGTCAGCATGTTGAGTCGGCCGACTTCGTCATCGGCACCAAAATCGCCCCAGTTGGAGCCCGGTGGTCGGTGTTTCCAGCGCATGAGTGCCTCTCTGTCATATTTATTGTTGTATAGCCACCATGCCACCCGGCGAACAACCGGAGCAGCTCTATTGATCTGCGTGTTGGCTGGTGATCAGGCGAAACTCACCTGTCTGGCTTTACGGCCACTGTTCAGGCAACCATAATCCAGCCACAGGATTCCAGACAGCGCAAGCGAGCCCCTTTTGTCGGCTACTTTCTCATCCACCGCTACCCAGTGCAGCTCTGCCAGGCAGAACCTGATCGGTTTTCTGTCGATCGCCCTGGCAGCGTTCATCGTGCAAATACTGGCCTTTGCTCCGGTATTCAACTTATACGACGACGGCATCATTGCCTTTGGTGCCATGCGCGTACTGGGTGGCGAAATACCCTATCGGGATTTCTGGAGCATGTATGGACCCGGCCAGTTCTATGCTGTGGCCGGCTTGTTTGCAGCTTTCGGTACCGATGACCTGACTGTGCGCCTGTATGGCATAACGCTGAAAGCCTTGAGTACCGCAACATGCTTCAGCCTGGTGCGTCTGAATACCGGCCCACTGGTCGCCATGGGGGCAGCCGCTATCGGCTTCCTTGTTCTGTTCGGCATGCAACTGGATGGTTTTCCGGTTTTCCCCGCCTTGCTGTTGCTGATGTTGGCCATACTCAGTCTACCGCGGTCCAGCAACCCTGCTGCCCCTCGCCTGTTGCTGACAGGCGCGATCATTGGTCTGGCAGCGTTGTTCCGCCATGACCTGGGGTTCTATTTTTGCCTGGCACTGGCAGCCATGGTCAGCCACCAGCAATTCGTCAGCCGGGCCAACAAGACCGAGGCGCTCTGGCACACAGGACGCATCTGCAGTGGGTATGCGCTCGGCGTGCTGGTAGTTCTGCTGCCCGTGTTCCTGCTTTTACTCCGGGCTGCCGGGGCTGAGGACTTGTGGTTCAACCTGGTTCTGGCGCCGGCTACCATCTACGCCGACCACCGCGCTTTGCCGTGGCCCGGCAGCGATTTGCTGGCCATCTCCCGCCACCATTATTCAGTTCTGGCAGAGTATGCGGTTTATCTGCCCTTTCTGGCTCTACCGATTCTGCTGCTCACCCATATCAGGCTGCGCCGTCAGCGAACGTACACAGCGCAACCCGAGCGCTCGAGCCTGCTGGTGCTGTTGGCTGTGTGCAGTTTGCTGTTTACGCTCAAAGGCAGTGTTCGCGTGTCCGCTGTGCATATGTTGCCTGCCATTCTGCTGTCCGTGATTTGCCTGGCCAGCCTGTGGCCGCAGCTGCGACCCGGGCTTATCCGCGCGCCGGCCAGCTTGGCGTTGCTACTGGTATCCGCTGTCTTGGCCGGCGCGGCCTGCCTGCCCGGGATTCAACTGGTGAAGAACAACCTGAGCCAGAATCTTGACCACTGGCTCAGCACACCCGTCCAGCTGCCGTGCCAGGACAGCCAGTTGCCACGCGGCCACTGCGTGGCAGTGGATGCTGACTATCAACGGGCAAGTGACTATATCCTTGCCCACACCCAGCCAGGCGACCCTATCTATGTCGGAAGTGGCCGGCACGACAAGGTTTTCGTCAATGCTGTCGGCTTGTACTTTTTGCTCGACCGGTCAAGCGCGACCTATTGGCATGAGCTGCACCCGGGCATCCAGACCCAGGCACGGGTACAGCAGGAGATGATCGACAGCTTCACGCGCCAGCCGCCCCGCCTGGCAATACTTGATGAGCGCTGGGACAGCATGCAGGAGCCGAATGCGTCGGCTCAGTCCAGTGGCAACCATGCATTGGATGTTTTTTTCCGCGAGCATTATACGGAAAGCGCCCGTTTCGGCCCGATACGCGTCTTGCAGCCCATTGCAGCAGCGTTCGAGTAGGCAAAAAAAACCCCGAACTTCTATGGGGAGAAAAGTTCGGGGTCTAACCACCGGGCTGTGCTAGGGGAAGAATGCCCGGTTCGATTTGCCAACACTAAATCACATCTAGGGAGCTTGAAGGGCTTACCAGCCATTCACTAACTCTGACGAGGCTGTGCGGGTTAAGTTCAAAAAAGTTGTCAGACGGATAAGTTATCAGGCCAGGGCTGTTTATAAGTCGTCCCTAATGCGCCTGATCCCAGTTATCACCGACACCCACATCCACCACCAGCGGCACATCCAGCTCGGCCGCTTCACTCATGTGTTTGCGCAAGCCCTCGCTCAGCGCGTCCAGCTGGTCGTCACGCACTTCCAGAACCAGTTCATCGTGTACCTGCATGACCATGCGCGCGTCCAGCCCACTCTCCTCTAGCCAGGCATCCACCGCCAGCATGGCACGCTTGATGATGTCTGCAGCAGTGCCCTGCATTGGCGCGTTGATAGCGGTGCGCTCAGCGCCCTTGCGCATGGCCTGGTTCTTGGCGTTGATTTCCGGCAGGTAGAGGCGACGACCAAAGAGGGTTTCCACATAGCCCTGTTCGGCCGCTTGCTTCCGTGTGCGCTCCATATAATCCAGCACACCGGGGTAGCGCTCGAAATAGCGGTCGATATATTCCTGCGCCTGCTTGCGGTCGACATCGATCTGCTTGGCCAGACCGAAAGCGCTCATGCCATAGATCAGGCCGAAGTTGATTGCCTTGGAGCGACGCCGCTGATCGGCACTGACCTCCTCCAGCGGCACGCCAAAAACTTCGGCGGCAGTGGCCTTGTGCACATCCAGATTATTGCGGAAGGCCTCCAGCAGGCCCGGATCCTGGGCCAGATGGGCCATGATCCGCAGCTCGATCTGTGAATAATCCGCTGCGACCAGGCGATAGCCCTCGGGGGCAATAAAAGCCTGGCGAATACGCCGCCCTTCGGCGGTGCGGATGGGGATATTCTGCAGATTGGGATCGGAGGACGATAATCGCCCGGTGGCCGTCACCGCCTGGTGGTAACTGGTATGAATGCGGTGCGTACGCGGATTGATCTGCTCTGGCAGACGGTCGGTATAGGTGCTTTTCAGCTTGCTCACGGTGCGGTACTGCATGATTACCTGTGGCAGCTCATAGCCCTGCTCGGCCAACTCGGCAAGGACCGATTCAGCGGTCGAAGGCTGCCCTTTGGCGGTCTTGCTGATCACCGGCAGGCCCTGCTTTTCATACAGGATAACGCCCAGTTGCTTGGGTGAACCCAGGTTGAATTCCTGGCCGGCCAGATCATAGGCCTGCTGCTGCAAATCGAGCATTTTCTCGCCCAGCTCACGGCTTTGCACACCCAACAATTTAGGATCAACCAGAGCGCCGTTGCGCTCGATCCGCGCCAGTACCGGCACCAGAGGAATTTCAATCTCCTGTAACACCCTGGCCAGACCCGGCTCGGCTTGCAGGCGCGGCCACAGATGCTGGTGCAAACGCAGTGTGATATCGGCATCTTCCGCGGCATACGGACCCGCCTGCTCCAGCGCAATCTGGTCAAAGGTCAGTTGCTTGGCACCCTTGCCGGCGATATCGGTAAAACGCGTAGTGCTCTGCCCCAGGTACTTCAGCGCCAGGCTGTCCATGTCATGCCGGGTGGCTGTCGCATCCAGCACATAGGATTCCAGCATGGTATCGAAGCGTACCCCGCGCACCTGAATACCACAGCGCTCCAGCACGTTGATGTCGTACTTGGCGTGCTGCGCCACTTTCGGCTTGTCCGGATCTTCCAGCAGCGGTTTGAGCGCGGCCAGTACCGTCTCGCGGTCCAGTTGGTCAGGCGCGCCCATGTAGTTGTGGGCCAACGGGATATACGCCGCTTCATGCGGGCTGACCGCCAGGGATACACCCACCAGCTCGGCCAGTTGTGCATGCACACTGGTGGTTTCGGTATCAAAGGCAAACAGCTCGGCCTGCTGCAGTTTGTCTATCCAGAGATCAAACCCGGCCTGGTCCAGGATTGTCTGGTAATCATTCTCCACCTCGGCTTCCGGCGTCTCTGCCGCTGTCTCGCTGGATTCCTCTAGCGTCGCCCCTTTGGCATTACGCTCGTCGCCAGCCTCTTCGCTGCGCTGGGCACGCAACAGTTCATCCAGCCAGGTCTTGAACTCCAGCTCGCGATACAGTGTCAGCAGGGCCTCGCGATCCGGTGCCTGGGGTTCCAGTTCATCGACTTTGACCTCCAGCGGTACATCAATCTTGATCGTCGCCAGCTCATAGGACAGATAGGCCATGTCCTTGTGTTCAAGCAGTTTCTCCGGCAGCTTTTTTGCACCACGAATCGGCAGCTCGCGAACATGTTCCAGGTTGGCGTAGAGCACATCCAGGCCGCCACCAATACCGGTCAGCAAACCCAACGCGGTTTTCTCGCCCACACCCGGCACGCCGGGAATGTTGTCGACCTTGTCACCCATCAGCGCCAGATAGTCGATGATCAGCTCAGGACCAAGACCGAATTTGTCGTGTACACCCTGAATATCCATTACCGTCCCGGTCATGGTATTGACCAGGGTGATATGGGCATCGACCAGCTGTGCCATGTCCTTGTCACCGGTGGAAATCACCACCTCACGGCCGGCCGCTGCACTTTGCCGCGCCAGGGTGCCGATCACGTCATCCGCCTCAACCCCTTCGATGCACAGCAATGGCAAGCCCAGGGCGCGGACACTGGCATGCAGCGGCTCGACCTGGGAACGCAACTCATCGGGCATGGGCGGGCGCTGAGCCTTGTATTCGGCAAACAGCTCATCGCGAAAGGTTGGCCCCTTGGCATCGAACACCACGGCAAAGGGACTCTTCGGATACTGTTTGCGCAAGCTCTTGAGCATATTCAGCACCCCTTTGACCGCCCCGGTCGGCTGACCGCTGGATGTGGTCAGGGGCGGCAGGGCGTGAAAGGCACGGTATAGGTAGGAAGAGCCATCTACCAGAATCAGTGGAGCGTGGTCGGTCATGCGCTGGATCAACTATGCAAGTGAAAAAGGGTCTAAGATAGAAGCATCATTCATACAAAGGACAAGAGTATCATGACCACACAACTTCGCCTTGCTCTGGGCACGCTGCTGCTTGCCCTGTGTCTACCACTGAGCGCGCAGGACAACCTGACCGCTGAACCGGAAGTGACCATCCGCGAAGATGGCGACCGCATTATCGAGGAATACCGGATGAACGGTTTCCTCTACGCGATCAAGATCACACCGCCCAGTGGCGCCCCTTATTTCCTTGTCGCGGTCGACGAGGAAGGCAACTTTGCCCGTGCTGATCAGGTGCAGCAGGGGCTACGCATTCCCAGCTGGAAAGTCTTCGAGTGGTAGATCGCTGATGTCGGTATTTACCCCGGTCAATCGCAGCGAGCTGGAAGATTTTCTCACTGCCTTTGACCTCGGCCGGTTACTGGATTACCAAGGCATCGAAGGGGGCAGCGAAAACAGCAATTTTTTCGTTGCCACCAGTCGCGGTGAATATGTGCTGACCCTGATTGAGCGTGGCCCGGTGCAGGCGCTGGATTTTTTTATCCAGCTGCTGGCAGAGCTGCATGAGTCCTGCTTGCCTGTGCCCTACGCCATTGAAAATCGCAACGGACAATGCCTGCAACAGCTGAATGGTCGACCAGCACTGCTGCAACCGCGCCTGCCCGGCAAGCACCTGAATGCACCCAACCCGAGTGACTGCCAGGCAGTCGGTACTGCTCTGGCACAGCTGCACCAGGCCAGCAGTCAGAGCCGACTGGAGCGGCGCAGTGACCGTGGCCTGGACTGGCTGTCAGAGCAAGGTGCCTTACTGGCTGCCGAACTGGAAACGGGTGAATTGCGCTCGCAGCTGGAACGGACAGTAAGCTGCATCAACCAGTGGCGGCAACAACCGCCGGCTTTACCTCGTGCGATTGTGCATGCCGACCTGTTCCGCGACAACGTGATGTTTGATGGTCACCACCTGAGTGGAATCATCGATTTCTACAATGCCCACAGCGGCATTACCCTGTATGACGTGGCAATCGCCTGCAATGACTGGTGCGTGAACAGCCAGTGCCAGCTGGATCCGGCACGAACCCGGGCACTGCTGGCCGGCTATGCCGCCTTGCGCCCATTCAATCCTGCGGAACTGGATGCCTGGCCGGAGATGCTGCGTATTGCGGCACTGCGCTTCTGGCTTTCACGCCAGCATGCAGCCACACAGCATCAGGACCAACCCGGTGTTCTGGTCAAAGACCCGGCGCATTTCCAGCGCATTTTTGCCCAGCACCGGCAGGTCAGCATCGGCCTGCCGCTGGCACTCTGAAACCGGTTACAACTGCTCCAGACAGCCCGCCAGATTGTCCGCCAGCTGCTGAAGCAAAGCCGCATAACCCTCAGCATCAACAGCAAGATCAACACCCAGGGGGTCCAGTTCACCTTGCTCAACCGGCAAATCACGGGTCAGGCTCTGCACCAGTCGCGGGGTAAATTGCGGTTCGGTAAATACGCAAACGCGCCCGCTGCTGCGCAATTGCTCACGCAACAGGTTGATCTGTCGCGCACCAGGCTGAACCTCGTGGGATACGCTGAATACGCCACGAGCCTGCAGACCGTAGTGGTCCTCGAAATACCCGTAGGCATCATGAAATACGAAATAGCCTTTGTTTTGCAGTGGCGCAAACCGCTCTGTCAGTTCCGCGTCGAGTGCCGCGATGCGCGCATCAAAAGCAGCCTGATTGGCCTGAATTTGTTCGGCATACTCAGGAAACAGCGCGCTCAGGTCTGCCGCCATGAAACGCGCAATCACCCGCGCATTGTCCGGTGACAACCAGATGTGCGCATCCACAGAGCCCGGGCCATGGTCATGGTCGGCGTGGTCGGCGTGGTCGGCGTGGTCGGCGTGGTCGGCGTGGTCATTGTGGCCTGAATGCTCCGCATGATCGTGATGATCATCATGGTCATGGCCAGCATGGCCCTCTTCGCTGGCATGGCTCTGCTCTGAATGGCGTTGCTGTGGGAAACTGCGCGTCTGCAGACCATCAATGCTCAGCAGGGCTTTGGCGCTACCTTCCTCCGCCATCAGGCTTTGCAGGAACAATTCCAGATCAGGGCCCACCCAGTAAATACGGTCGGCCGCAATCAGCATGCGGCGATCGGACGGGCGCATGGCGTAAGCGTGCGGGGAGGCACCTGGTGGCAACAACACATCCACCTGGGCAACATCGGCCAGAACTGCCGTGGCAATCTGCTGAAGCGGCTTGATGGTGGTGACGACTCGGGGCTGATCAGCCTGAGCAAAGGATGGCAAGGCCAGCAACAGCAGGATGGCCGGCAACAGACGCAGCATGGGGCATACCTCAAGGAACGGGTTTGTTATATAATAACAGCTGATTGCCTGTCAGATACAGCGTCGCGCCATTTGGCGCTCGCCAGGAGTATTGCATGACCACCCAGCACCACCACGGTGACGAGCACCAGCACGACCATCAGCAATGCGTTGATCACGCGCTGGCTGCCGCCGAGCATGTCTGCGCCCGTGATGGCGTTCGCTTCACCACCCTGCGCCGACGGGTGCTGGAACTGGTCTGGCAGAGTCACAAACCACTTGGCGCCTATGACATTCTGGAGACCCTGTCCCGCGATGACGGTCGCCGCGCAGCACCGCCCACCGTGTATCGCGCTCTGGACTTCCTGCTCGACAATGGCCTGATCCATCGCATTGCCTCATTGAATGCCTTTATCGGTTGCACCAGCCCTGAACACAGCCATCAGGGCCAGTTCCTGATTTGCCGTGAATGCCGCGTTGCCATTGAGCTTGACCACAGCGACATCCACCAGGCAATCGAACATAGTGCCCAGGCACATGGCTTTGCCGTGGAATCGGAGACGGTGGAAGTGCTCGGCCTGTGCCGTCAATGCCGGAGCCATTGATGAGTGAACAGCTGCTTGGTCTTGAAGACGTCAACCTGCAACTCAACGGCAACAACATTCTCGAACAGGTCAGCCTGTCGGTTCGCCGCGGTGAAGTCGTTACCCTGATTGGGCCCAATGGCGCCGGCAAGACCAGCCTGGTACGCATCGTTCTCGGCCTGCTGGCCGCCGATTCCGGCCAGGTTCAGCGCCACTCGGGTCTGCGCATTGGGTATATGCCACAAAAGTTGCAGGTCGATGCCACCCTGCCGTTGACGGTGGAACGTTTTCTGCTGCTGTCACCCGGCACCCGGCGCCCGGCTGCGGAAGCCGCACTGAGTGAAGTCGGCGCCAGCCATTTGCTCAAGCGCCCGCTGCAACAGGTCTCCGGCGGCGAATTGCAACGCATCCTGTTGGCCCGCGCACTGCTGCGCAAGCCAGACCTGCTGGTACTGGATGAGCCGGTCCAGGGGGTTGACGTCAACGGTCAGATCGAACTCTATCAGCTGATCACCCGCCTGCGTGACCGCTACAATTGCGGCGTGCTCATGGTCTCGCATGACCTGCACCTGGTTATGGCCACCACCAACACCGTAGTCTGCCTGAACCGCCATGTCTGCTGTTCCGGACATCCGGAACAGGTCAGCACGGACCCGGCTTTTGTCGCCATGTTTGGCGAGCAGGCCAGTGCTCTGGCGGTCTACAACCACCATCATGACCACGACCATGACCTGCATGGTGAAGTGATTCCCGGCAGCCACAGCCACGGACCCGACTGCAAACATGCCTGATTTTCTGCTTTATGCTCTGATTGCCGGCATTGCGCTGGCGCTGGTCGCCGGCCCGCTGGGTTCCTTTGTGGTCTGGCGGCGCATGGCCTACTTTGGCGACACGCTGGCGCATTCGGCCTTGCTGGGTATTGCCTTCGGCATGCTGCTGGACATCAATCTGACCCTGGCGGTTACCGTCGGTTGCATCCTGCTGGCAGTTTTGCTGGTCGCACTGCAACAGAAGAACTGGCTGGCCAGTGACACCCTGCTCGGTATTCTGGCGCACTCCACACTGTCACTGGGCCTGGTCGTGCTGGCGTTGACCGACAATGTACGCATCGACCTGATGGCCTATCTGTTTGGCGATCTGCTGGCTATCAGCATCGAAGACTTGCAGTGGATGCTCGGCGGAATTCTGCTGGTCATGCTGCTGATGGGCCTGCTCTGGCGCAGCCTGTTGTCGATTACCGTGCATGAGGAACTGGCGCGGGTAGAAGGCTTGCCGGTCACTGCCATTCGCCTGGCATTGATGCTGCTGATTGCCATCGTGATCGCCGTCGCGATGAAGATCGTCGGTGTGCTGCTGATCACATCACTGTTGATCATTCCGCCGGCGGCGGCTCAGCGCCACGCCCGCACCCCGGAGCAGATGGCCTTCGGAGCCAGCCTGCTGGGCTGTCTGGCGGTATTGGGAGGGCTTGCGATGTCCTGGTATCTCGACACACCGGCCGGCCCCTCGATTGTGGTGACCGCCGCCGGTCTGTTCATCTTCGCGCTGAGCATTCCCCGGCGCAGTTGAGCGAAGGTTATTCCTGCATTACGCGCGGCAGCCAGTGCGCCAGTTCCTGCGGCTTCAATGGCGGACGAATAAAACCGGCATACTGGCCTTGCGGATCGACCAGGATCACCTGGCCGCTGTGATCGACCAGATAGTTTTCTTCACTGGTATCCGGCTCGATATAGGCCACCGACAAGGCCTGGGCCAAACGCGCCAACTCTTCCGGATCACCGGTCGCACCCTTGAAACCGGCATCGAAGAAACTCAGGTAGCTACTCATCTGTTCCGGCGTATCGCGATTGGGGTCGACACTGACCATGGTCACCTGCAACTGCTCGCGGCGCTCTTCCGGCAAGGCGCTGACCAGTTGACGCAATTCAGCCATGGTCGTCGGGCAAATATCCGGGCAGAAAGTGTAACCGAAGAACAGCAGGTCCCATTGACCAACCAGGTCATCGCGTCCCCAGGCCGTAGCAGCCGCCGAACGCAAGCTGACCTCGGGGATCGAGCGCGGCTGCTCGAACAGGAAAATCCCCGCGCGGGACAGTTGATCACGGTCCAGCGGCACCGGACGAGTCACCTTGTTCACCGTCAAACCAATCACTACCGCTACCGCAGCAACCATCACGATTACGGTTTTCTGAATCCCGGTCAGAGCCATCCGGCCACTCCCACGTAATGATCGACCAGCAGGGCAACAAACAGCCACAACAGATACCAGAGAGAGAATTTGAACGTCTTGATCGCGGCCTGCTCTCGGCTGTCGCGATACAGCGCCCAGGCCCAGTCAATAAACCGCGCACCCAGCACCAGCGCAGCAGCCAGATAGATCGGGCCGCTCATCTGGATAACAAAAGGCAACACGCTGACCGCCAGCAGAATAAAGGTATACAGCAGGATATGCAGCTTGGTGTAAGCCACGCCGTGGGTGACCGGCAGCATGGGGATATCCACCTTGGCGTACTCTTCCTTGCGATGGATTGCCAGAGCCCAGAAATGCGGCGGAGTCCAGGCGAAGATAATCAGCACCAGCAACAGCCCTTCAGCATTGACCTGCCCGGTGACTGCTGTCCAGCCAAGCAGCGGTGGTGCCGCACCTGCCAGACCACCGATGACGATATTCTGGGGTGTTGCACGCTTGAGAAATGAGGTGTAAACCACGGCATAACCGAGTAGCGATCCCAGTGTCAGCCAAGCCGTCAACGCGTTGATCCAGTTGAGCAGGATCAGCATGCCGGTGGCACCCAGTACCAGGGCAAACAGCAAGGCATTCAGCGGGTTGACGCGGCCCTGGGCCATCGGACGACGCTGGGTACGCGCCATATGAATATCGATGCGTCGGTCAACCAGATGATTGATCGCGGCAGCGCTGCCGGCACACAGGGCAATACCCAGATTGCCGAGGATAAGCACATGCCACGGCACAGCGCCTTCGGTTGCCAGCAGCATGCCGATAGCCGATGTAATGATCATCAGCGCGACGACACGCGGCTTGGTCAGTTCCAGATAGTCGCGCCAGCCGACTGTCGTCCCTTCGCGAGTATTGCTCAACGTTGCCATGGCTACCTCCCCCAACGCCCGAAGCGCCTGATTATTCTTGTATGTTTTGCCGCCCAGTATGCGGTCTGATTCAGTGGCTGGCCAGCCCCAATCCATCCGCAGATCGGGAAAAAACCCGGCTGTGCCGATCGCTGCGCAAACGGTAAACCACCGTGACCATGACCAACAGCAATACTGCCCCGAAAGCATTGTGCGCAACAGCCACCGCCAGCGGCAGATGCGCCAGCACGTTGGTGATGCCCAGAGCGACTTGCACCGCCAACGCCAGCGCCAGCAGGCCTGCCAGGCGCACCAGCCCCAGGCTCAGCAATTGCCCGGCCAGCAGCAATACCGCAAACAACGTAACCAGCGCGCCGATCCGATGAGTCATGTGAATCGCGGTACGCGCCGGACCGTCCATTTGCCCGCCCAGGTAGTTGGGGCCAATTTCCTGCATCACGTTGAAGCCGGTGGCAAAGTCGGTCTCCGGCCACCATTCACCGTGGCAAGTCGGAAAATCCACACAGGCCACTGCCGCGTAATTGGTACTGGTCCAGCCACCCAGGGTGATCTGCGTTATCACGATGGCCAGCACCACCCAGGCCAGTTTGCGCAAGCGTGCTACGCGCTGACCACTCAGTGCCGGAAATTTCCCGGACAGACGCAGGCATAACAGAGTCAGCAGGCTCAAGGTGGCAAAGCCACCGAGCAAATGCCCGGTGACCACTTGTGGCCAGAGCTTGAGCGTGACTGTCCACATGCCGAAAATGGCCTGAGCGGTTACCATCAACAACAACCCGAAGCAAAGCAATACCGGATAGCCCGGCTGCTTGCGCTGGCGCAGGCTGTATACAGCCAGACCCAGAATCATCAGACCCAGCACACCGGCGACATAGCGGTGAATCATTTCAACCCAGGCCTTGAACATTTCCAGCGGCTCATCGGGAAAACGCAGCTGCGCCATCTCAAGGCCGGTTTCACTGCGTGGCACGGACAGAAAGCCATAACAACCAGGCCAGTCCGGACAACCCAGGCCAGCGTGTACCAGCCGCGTATAGGCACCGAGAATCACCACCACAAAGCCCAGGCCAAGGGCGCAAAGAGCCAGCCAGAATCCAGGTTTGCGCATGCTCACTACCCCACCTTGGACAATTTCAACAGGTGCTTGAGGTCTTCCAGCAACTGTTTGCCGTCATCTTCCGGCCCCTGCTGCAAGACCACGGCACCCAGTGGATCAACCAGCCAGAGCTGGACACCTGCCGGCAACTCGGGTGCATGCTGCTGCAGGCTCTGTTGATAGGCCGTGCTGTCCAGGGCCGCAACCCTGACCTGGGGAAACTCGGTCTGGAGCTCTTCCATCCAGCGCTCACTCTCCTGCTGACCAAGCAGCAACACATGCCGGGCACGAACCGCATCGCGGTTCAGCGCCACGTGGATTTGTCGTGCTCGATGTATCAGGTCCAGGCAAGCGTTATCGCACTGTTCCGGGGCCGTCACCAGCAAGCGCCAGGGCGAGCCGAAGCCCAGCGGCTCAACGTCGGCGCTCCAATCCTGCACCGTCACACCGGATGGCACCATGGTGGAATGATTGACGTAGGTCGTGGGTATGCCCACCTCCATTTTTACCATCACCCAGGCCGCTACCATCGGGCCGATAACGATGGCCATGATCAGCAACAGCTTGAGTTGCCCCTTGGGTTTGTCGGCCAGGCCGCTTTCTTGACTACTCATTCTTGTTATTTCCCCCGGAAGCGGGCCGCAAACCGGCCCAAACAAACAACGCTATCAAAGCCAACGCCATGGCAAACCATTGCACCGCATAGCCGGTGTGCTTGCTGGCGGATGTCGGCAGCCCTGGCCAGTCCAGCGTGAAACTGGCCGGGCCCGGCTCGCGCAAACGCAACCGCTGCGGCCTATCGGCCAGACCGGCTTGCTCTGCCATCAGCTCGAGCTCAATACGACTGATCAGTCTTGGCCAGCCTGCGGCGTCGTTGTCACCCAGCGTAAAGCCACTGTCGACTGGCGGCAATACCTCGGCATGCAGGAACTGGAGCTGCTCTGGCGTAGGAATTTGCGGCAGTTCGCTGCGATCCGGCCAAGCCAGCCAACCGCGATTGATCAACACCGGTTCTGCGCTGTCGGCCAGGTGCAAAATCTGCAAAACTTCCACCCCGGCTACGCCACCCCGGATACGGTTATCCAGCAGCCAGATCAATTGCGGATCGAAATACCCCTGCAAGGTGACCGCGCGCCAGTCAGTTTCTGCCGACGGTCCCAAGCTCGACAAGGGTACTGCCGGTTGCGCCTGGGCGGCGCTCAACTGGCGATCAAGTACCCGCTTTTCTTCGGCGCGTTCCAGCTGCCAAAAACCCAGACTGATCAGTACCGGCAGAAAACCCAGCGTGAACAACCACAGGGGCCAACCCGGAGCGAACTGCCGGCTGTTAATATCAGCAGGCATGCGGTTGTCCACTACGCCACCCAGAGGGTCTATACTCTGCTGCACCCTTTACAACTCTGGACAAACGCATGTTGTTGAAACTGCTCATTCTTATCCTGCTGGTAGCGCTGGTGGCCAGCCTGTTCAGCGGCCTGTTCTTTCTGATGAAGGATACGGACAACAGTGGCCGCCTGTTCACGGCGTTAAGCTTTCGTATCGGTCTGACGGTCGCCTTGATGATTCTGGTTAGCTGGGGCTTCTGGAGTGGCCAGTTGGGCTGGAATACCCCCTGGCTGCATTGAGCAACCAGGGCGGCCTGCACAGAATGGATCAGAACACGTAGACGAACAGGAACAGCCCGACCCAGACCACATCAACAAAGTGCCAGTACCAACAGGCCGCTTCAAAACCGAAGTGGCTTTCGGCGCTGAAGTGACCCTTGATGATCCGGATCAGCATCACCAGCAGAATCAATGCCCCCATGGTCACGTGCACACCATGGAAACCAGTGAGCATGAAGAAGGTCGCGCCATAGATGCCTGAATCCAGCGTCAGTCCAAGATCACGATAGGCGTGCACGTACTCGTATATCTGGACGACCAGAAACACCGCGCCAAGCGCAATGGTCAGAGCCAGCCAGTTGCGGGTCGCCGCCCGCTTCCCGGCACGCAGCGCATGGTGAGCAATCGTCAGCGTAACACTGGACGTGATCAGCAGCAGGGTATTGATCAGCGGCAATTGCCAGGGGCTGATGGTTTCCTGCGGGCCGGCATAAGCGCGAGGGTCCGGGTTGCTCATCAATGGCCAGGCAAATTCGAAGTTCGGCCACAGCAGCTCACCGGTCATCGTTTTGTCGCCTTCACCAGCCAACCAGGGTCCAGCCAACATGCGGATGTAGAACAGCGCACCAAAGAAGGCAGCAAAGAACATCACCTCGGAAAAGATGAACCAGCCCATTCCCATGCGGAAGGAACGGTCCATCTGCGGGCTGTACAGACCCTGGCGGCTTTCACTGACTACATTGCCGAACCAGCCAAAGAACATCCAGGTCAGCATCCCCAGACCGATCAGCAACACAATGATCGATACACCGGTACCATTCCCGGCACTCAGGGCATTCAGCAGCTTGCCGGCACCAACCACGGTAAACAACATGGCGATCGAAGCGACAATGGGCCATTTGCTCTGGGCCGGTACGAAATATTCTTCATGCGTTGAATCTTGACTTGCCATCTCTAGTTCTCCTTGTCCGGCAGCCATCACCAAGCAGCCGCGACACAACTCACGCTATATCGCGTCGGCTCAATTCGTTTGTAGCGCGGCGACTTCAATCAAATCACTCATACGCTCGGTAACATCAAACAGGGTATAGGCCAGGGTCATGCGTCGCACTTCACGCGGCAGGCCCGGGTCGATAATGAAACGCACCGGCATTTCCACGGTTTCCCCTGGCTGCAACACCTGCTGCTCAAAACAAAAGCATTCGGTCTTGTGCAGATAGGCCGCCGCAGTGGATGGCGCTACGCTGGGAATGGCCTGAGCCACCATGGGCTTGCTGGTCGGATTATGCGCAGTGAAGTTCACCACCTGGGGTTCACCCGGATGCAACACCAGCTCGCTGGTTTCCGGCCCAAAGCGCCAGACCATGCCTTCGGCATTGCTGGAAATGAACTGAATGCGAATGTCCCGCGTTTCATCCACCACCTCGTCGCCACCTGCATAGGCAGAACTGTTGGTCTTGCCGTTGATGCCAAAGGCATCACAGATGACGTCATAGATGGGGACCAGGGCAAAACCGAAGCCGAACATGCCAACGACCAGCACAAACAGCCAGGTTACCAATCGTTTGGTGCTCATCGCTTCGGTCATGACCGTGCTCCTGTAATTACTTCACTTCCGGTGGGGTAGTGAACGTGTGGTAAGGCGCCGGCGAAGGCACAGTCCACTCCAGGCCTTCGGCACCTTCCCACGGCTTGGCCGGGGCTTTCTTGCCACCGCGCACGCACTTGATGACGATGAACAGGAACAACAACTGCGTTGCCCCGAACATGAACGCGCCCATGGACGAAATCATGTTGAAGTTGGCAAACATCATGTTGTAGTCCGGAATCCGTCGTGGCATGCCGGCCAGGCCGACAAAGTGCATCGGGAAGAAGGCCAGGTTCATACCCACGAAAGACACCCAGAAATGGGTCTTGGCCAGCACTTCGTCATACATATGCCCGGTCCACTTCGGCAGCCAGTAGTAGACCGAGGCAAAGATCCCGAAGATCGCCCCCGGCACCAGCACGTAATGGAAGTGGGCAACCACGAAGTAGGTGTCGTGATACTGGAAATCCGCGGGGGCAATGGCCAGCATCAGCCCGGAGAAGCCACCAATGGTGAACAGGATCACGAAGGCAATCGAGAACAGCATCGGCGCCTCGAAGGTCAACGACCCCCGGAACATGGTGGTAACCCAGTTGAACACTTTAACCCCGGTCGGCACCGCAATCAGCATGGTCGCATACATGAAGAACAGCTCACCGGTCAGCGGAATGCCAACGGTAAACATGTGGTGCGCCCAGACCACGAAGGACAGGAAGGCAATCGCTGCAGTGGCATACACCATGGAGGTATAACCGAACAGCGGCTTGCGGCTGAAGGCCGGAATAATCATGCTCACTGCACCGAAGGCCGGCAGGATCATGATGTATACCTCGGGATGCCCGAAGAACCAGAAAATATGCTGGAACATCACCGGATCACCGCCGCCGGCAGCGTTGAAGAAGCTGGTACCAAAGTGCACGTCCATCAGCATCATGGTCACCACCCCAGCCAGTACCGGCATCACGGCCACCAGCAGGAAGGAGGTGATCAGCCAGGTCCAGACGAACAGCGGCATTTTCATCAGCGTCATGCCCGGCGCGCGCATGTTCAGAATGGTGGCAACGATGTTGATCGCCCCCATGATCGAACTGATACCGGCGACGTGAATGGCAAAGATGAAGAAAGTGACGCTTGGAGGCGCGTAGGTGGTCGACAGCGGCGCATAGAAAGTCCAACCGAAGTTGGGCCCGCCGCCCTGCATGAACAAGGTAGACAGCAGCAGACCGAAAGCCACCGGCAACAACCAGAAACTGAAGTTGTTCATTCGCGGCAGAGCCATGTCCGGCGCCCCGATCATCATCGGGATCATCCAGTTGGCGAGGCCGACGAAGGCCGGCATCACCGCCCCGAAGACCATGATCAGGCCATGCATGGTGGTCATCTGGTTGAAGAAGTTCGGGTCAACCAGTTGCAGACCGGGCTGGAACAGCTCGGCACGAATGACCATGGCCATGCAGCCACCGATCAGGAACATGGCAAAGCTGAACCACAGATACATCGAACCGATGTCCTTGTGGTTGGTAGTCAACAACCAGCGCGACAGGCCCTTGGCCGGACCGTGCGCATGGTCATCGTGATGATGATCAATCACTGTACTCATGACGGGTCTCCTATTCCTGGGCCTGTTTGAATTCGAGAATCTGCAGCGGAGTGACGATGTCACCAGTGTCATTGCCCCAGGCATTACGCTCGTAGGTAATCACAGCTGCTATATCGACTTCAGACAACTGACTGCCAAAGGCCGCCATGGACGTGCCACTCACCCCGTTGACCACTTTATCGATGTGCCCTTGCATATCGTTCAGCACGATGTCGGTGCCCGCCAGTGACGGGAATGTCGGTGGCAAACCCTGACCGTCGGACTGGTGACAGGAAGCACAGGCAGAGGCATAAACGTTTTCGCCACGCTCCATCAACTCCGGCAGCGTCCATTCTTTGGAGGCCAACTCACGCTCCAGGGCCGCAGCTTCTTTCTGCTCGGCCAGCCATTCGTCGTATTCGGCCTGTTCTTTGGCCACTACGACAATCGGCATATAGGCGTGGTCGATACCACAGAGTTCGGCGCACTGGCCACGGTAGACGCCCGGTTCTTCGATCCGGGTCCAGGCTTCATTGATAAAGCCGGGAATGGCATCTTTTTTCACGGCAAAGGCCGGCACCCACCAGGAATGGATGACGTCAGCGGAGGTAATCAGGAAGCGGATCTTTTGGCCGACCGGCACCACCAGGGGGTTATCGACTTCGAGTAGATAGTTTTCGCCCTTGTCGACCAGGTTGAAGACCTCATCGTCACTGGTGCTCATGTTGCTCATGAAGCTGACATCTTCACCCAGGTAATCGTAGCCCCAGCGCCATTGGTAACCCGTGATCAGCACGTCCATGTCGGCATCTTCAGAGTCGTAGATATCAATCAAGACCCTGGTGGCCGGTACGGCCATGACGACCAGAATCAGGAGCGGAATCACGGTCCAGAGGACTTCAACCCCCAGATGCTCGTGAAACTTGGACGCCACGGCACCTCTGGATTTGCGGTGCGCAAACATCGAATAGAACATCACGCCGAAGACGATGACGCCGATGATCACGCAGATCCAGAAAATGATCATATGCAGGCTGAAGACCGAGCGGCTGACTTCCGTCACCCCCCGCGTCATATTGAACCCCCAATCGGCACTGGCCACTGAACTGGCCACGAGCGCACTCAGGGCCACCAGCCAGGTACTTGCTAATCGCAACATTCCCGGTTCCCCATACTATTGTTGTTATGCATTCTGGCAGGTGGGCGTGCAGGCAAAAAGCTACTGCTCTGCGAAGAATCGCGAGACACGGCAAAGCCGGATTCCCGGTCGTTCCAATCCACGGACCGCCCCCAAAAAGCGACCAGACCCGTCGAGTATAGTCCTGAGTCGTCACATGGCAACGGATAATTTGCTTTTTTTGATCGATGTCAAGACGACCAAAATCGGATTCTGCTAAAGAATATTTCCTGAAACACCTGATCCAGAGCCCAGGCGTAATCTGAAAAGGTTTTTGCCTCGATCTCGAGGCATTCAGACCCAATGCTGTCGTCTTGCTAGCATTTTCTGAATTGTCTGCTAGATTTCATTGAAACATTTGGGCATAAAATCTTTGCTCACCCACCGCAACCGGCGTTGTATCGCCATGGCCGTCGGTCAATCCGGCGACTACGGAGTCTGTCCGATGAATATCACTGCCTTGCGCGACACCGTGCAGCGCGCGCACCAACAGGATCAACAGCAGCTCTTGCGCCAATGGCTGGCCGAGCGCTTGCCGAGCCTGCACAGCAGTATTGTCCCTCCCAGCGATGGGGTCGATGGTCTGCTGCATTTTGTTGAAGCCTATATCCAGGAAGTGCCGGACGTACTGGAAGCAGCCCAGAGTGTCGCTCGCCAGGCCAACCTGGAAACACTGTTGTTACCGGTACTCCGGGTGGCAGCTGACTTTTTCCTGCAACCACCGGAGTTGCCGGCCGAACATCAGGGGTTGCTGGCGCTGCTCGATGAAGCCTATCTGGCGCATCGTCTGGTGGAAGAGATCAATGATCGCTATGCCAACCATGGGGGAACGCCGCTGATCCCACTGGATACCACTCGCGCCAACCTGATCGTGCATCATTTGCTCGGCGAGCCCTTTGCCAATCAGTTGGATTCAGCCGTGGAAGAAGCCGTCACCGGCCTGCTACCCGCCAGCCTGTTTGCCAGCGAAGAATTCCAGCAGCACCTCAACCAGCTGGATGCCAGCCAGCGCCAGCAACTCTGGGATCAATGGCCCTGCCTGTCCAGTCGCCTGGGGATGGATATTCGCCTGGCTGGCGGATGAAGCCCGGTAAATTAGGTTAGCGCAACTACTCGCGCGCCGGGGCGCTATCTAACCAAGCACACAGGTACCGGCTTTGCCGTCAAGGATGGCCAGCGCATCTTCCAGCCGTCCGATACCGCTGATGCCACCGGTGGCGGCAAAGTCAGCAGCAGCGCTCAGCTTGGGGCCCATTGAACCGGCAGGCAGGTCCAGACTGCGGGCCTGCTCTACCGTCAACGTCTCTATGGCAGCAGCCTTGTCAGTGCCGAAGTCGCGGTAAATGGCATCAACATCGGTCAGCAGCAGCAAAGCATCAGCCTCAAGTTGTCGGGCCAATAAAGCACTGGCTGCGTCCTTGTCGATTACCGCTTCGACACCCACCATGCCACCGTCGTCACGCCGCAATACCGGAATGCCGCCACCCCCGGCACAGATCACTACCACGCCCTGTTCCAGCAATAATCCAATGACCCGCATATCGGGGATTTCCAGTGGTTTGGGTGATGGCACCACCCGGCGCCACTTGTCCCCGTCCCGGGCAATATGCCAGCCAGCGGCCTCGGCTCGGGTTTCGGCCTCTTCTTGCGTATACACCGGGCCAACAAACTTGGTCGGTTTGGCAAAGGCCGGATCATGCTGATCCACCACTACCTGAGTCAGCAGGGTCGCTACCGGACGGTCGTGGTTCAGCGCGTTTTCCAGCTCCTGCTCAATGATGTAACCAATCATGCCTTCGGTTTCTGCACCCAGCACATCCAGCGGGTAGGCCTCATCGGCCTTGTAAGCGGCCCCCTGCAGAGCCAACAGGCCAACCTGAGGCCCGTTACCGTGGGTTACGACAAGATCATGCCCTGCCCTCACGATGGCGGCCAGTGACCTGGCGGCAATCTGGACATTGGCCCGCTGATTGCCCGCAGTCAGTGGCTCACCACGCTTGAGCAAGGCATTGCCGCCCAGGGCAGCGACGACCAGCACCTCAGGCCCCCAGGGTGGCGACGAGTACCGCCTTGATGGTGTGCATGCGGTTCTCCGCCTGATCGAAGACAATCGAGGCCGGGCTTTCGAATACCTCGTCGGTAACTTCCATGGCATCGATGCCGAATTTCTCTTGAATATCCTTGCCTACCGCGGTCTCGGTGTTATGAAAGGCAGGCAGGCAATGCATAAAGCGTACTCGCGGGTTGCCGGTTCTTTCCATCAAAGCAGTATTGACCTGATAGGGCAGCAGCAACTTGATCCGCTCGGCCCACTTTTCCTTCGGCTCACCCATCGAAACCCAAACGTCGGTATAGATAAAATCGACGCCGGCCACGGCATTGTCGATATTCTCGGTGATGGTGATCCGCGCGCCGGTGCTTTCGGCAATCTTCTGCGCCTCCTGCTGGATATCGGCATGCGGCCAGCAGGCTTTGGGTGCGCACAAGCGCACATCCATCCCCATCTTGGCACCGCCGATCAGCAGACTGTCACCCATGTTGTTGGCGGCATCGCCGATGAACACGTAAGAAACATCGCGCAGCGGCTTCTCGACGTTTTCCTGCATGGTGAGAAAGTCGGCGAGAATTTGTGTCGGGTGAAACTCGTTGGTCAAGCCATTGTAGACGGGCACTCCGGCGTGTTGAGCCAGCTCTTCAACGATGTTCTGGCCAAAACCTCGATACTCGATGGCGTCATACACCCGGCCGAGTACTCTCGCGGTGTCCTTGACCAACTCCTTGTGGCCGATATGGGTGCCGGTTGGCCCGAGATAGGTCACCCGCGCGCCCTGATCAAAGGCTGCCACCTCGAAGCCGACGCGGGTACGGGTCGAATCTTTCTCGAAGATCAGGGCAATGTCCTTGCCCTGCAACAGGGGTACTTCGGTACCGGCGTACTTGGCCGTTTTCAGGTCAGCCGCCAGTTTGAGCAAAAAGGTAATTTCCCGCGGAGAGAAATCCCGCAGGGTGAGAAAGTGTCGATTTTTCAGATTGAAAGCCATGGTAACTCTTCCTTGCTGATCAGATTGCGTCACGAATGGTCGGGCAGCTCATGCAACGGCCACCACCCCGGCCTCGACCCAGCTCAGCGCCAGGGACTGCAAGCACTTCGATACCCGCTGCCTCCAGGGCAGCATTGGTATCATCATTGCGGTCATAACCGACCACCACACCCGGGCTCAGCGCCAGCACGTTATTGCCATCGTTCCACTGCTCGCGCTCGCGTTCGGCCGGGTTGTCGCCCCCCGTGGGCACTATGGTCAGTTTGCTGTAACCGAGCACATCGGCCACCACATCGAACATCGCTCGCGGGTCCTGAGTGAACGTCAGATGCTTGCTGCCCGCACCCGGGCGCAAGTCATAGCAGACCATCTGATCGGCCATTTCGGTAAAGCTGGTGACCACATCGCCACCGCAGAAGGTGAAGATCGTATCCAGGTGCATGGCTGAGCGGGTCTTGGGAATCTGGCAGGCAATCACCCGGTCGACCGTACCGCGCTCGAACAGGGCAGTTGCCAACTGACCAATTGCCTGCGGCGAGGTACGCTCGCCCATACCCACCAGCACAGCGCCATTGCCGACCGGCATGATGTCGCCGCCTTCCAGGGTAGCCAGGGCCTGATCCTTGAGTGGATCACCCCAAAGCACCTCGACCTTCCCTGCGAACTTGGGATGAAACTGGTAGATAGCCGCCATCAACAGGGTTTCCGGTTTGCGCGCCGCCCAGAACATTGGGTTAAGCGTCACGCCACCGTATATCCAGGCGCTGTTGTCGCGGGTAAACAGGAAGTTGGGCAACGGCGGCAGCACAAAGCCAAATGGTCCCAGGTGATTACCGAACAACCCGGTCGGGTCAAACGGCAGATCGTTGACCTGCAGACCGCCGATCAGGAACTCGGCCAGACGAGGCCCCGGCAGCTCATCCATCCAGGCCCGCAGATCAGAAATCATACCCACGCCGATATGATCCCAGTTAATCCGGTTATCCAGAATCCAGGCCCGTGCCTCGGGATTGTCGAGAGTGTCCGCCAGCAGGTCGTGAACCTCAAGTACCTCAACGCCACGCGCGCGCATCAGGCTGGCGAACACATCGTGATCCTTCTGTGCCTGCTTGACCCAGAAAACATCGTCAAACAGCAGCGCGTCGCAATTGCTCGGGGTTAACCGCCGATGGGCCAGCCCGGGGCGGCAAACAATCACCTGACGCAGTACCCCGGTTTCGGAATGCACACCCAATGTATGCTCTGTCATGTGAAACTCCTCTTGCCGGTGGGTTACAGAAAGACACCAACGCTGATGACCAGACTGATGAAAAGAGTCAGGATCAGCAGCAGCGGCCAGATAAAGACCAGCCAGCGGTCATAGGACACCCGACCGATAGCCAGACCGCCAATCACCACCGCAAAAGTCGGGTTGATCAGATTCACCAGCCCGTTGGCCGACTGATAGGCAGTTACCACCAGATCACGCTCGACACTGGCAAAGTCCGCCAAGGGCGCCAGGATCGGCATCGACAGCACCGCTAGCCCGGACGAGGACGGGACGAAGAAGCTCATGCCCACCTCAATCCAGAAAATCAGATTGATGAACCCAAGCGCTGGCAAGCCACCCAGGGTCAACTCGGCGCTATGCAGAATGGTGTCAGCGATCATGCCCTGCTCCATGATCACCACGATGCCACGGGCAAGGCCAACAACCAGTGCGACACCCAGCAAATCACGGGCCCCGTCGACAAAACTGCCGGTCAGGCGCTTTTCACCAAGCCGGCCAATCAGGCCAACCACAATCGCTGCGCCAAGGAACAGCGAGCCCATACTGGCCATCCACCAGTCCTGCGTTGACACCCCCCAGACCATGACGATAAAGGTCAGTACAAAGACCGCCAGCACCACTTTTTGGGTAAGCGACAGGGTGACATTTCCCAATTCATCGTGACCTTGCAAGAACAGTTTGCGGTGTGCGTCGCGCTGGCGGGCAACCACCGATTCCGTCGGATCCTTCTTGACCCGCTGGGCATAACGCATCACATAGGCACAGCAAATCACCAGACCACCGATCAACAGCACCAGGCGCATGGCCATGCCATCGGTAAAGGGGATGCCGGCAGCATTGGAGGCAATTACAGTCGCGAAGGGGTTGATGGTGGAACCGAGTACGCCGATACCCGCGCCGATCAGAATGATCGCCACGCCGGTTACCGAGTCGTAGCCGGCCGCGATAATGATCGGGATCAGAATGGCGTAGAAGGCCAGGGTTTCCTCGGCCATGCCATAGGTCGTGCCGCCCAGGGCAAACAACACCATGAGGATCGGAATCATCCAGATCTCTCGCCCCTCCAGCCGGTGCATGGCGCTGCGTATGCCGGTATCAATGGCCCCAGTGGCATTCACCACACCCAGAAAGCCCCCCAGAAAGAGTACAAACAGGGCCACATCAATCGCATTGGCGGCATAGCTGTCCGGATCATAAAAGCCCGCCGTAGGCGCCATCAACACGTCTACGATGCCCTGCGGACTGGGGTCGACCACCTCGTAGGTACCCGGCAAGGCCACTTCACGCCCTATCTCGTCGTTCATCACCCGCTCATACTGGCCCGCCGGAATAATCCAGGTAAGCCCGGCGACCAGGATGATAAGTAGAAACAGAATGCTGTAAGCCGTGGGGAAACGGCTACTCAGGTCATCTTCGGGGGGTTGTGCGGTTTTGCTGTCATCAGCCATAAGGAAGCTCCGTTTATCCATGGCGCCTCAGCGCAGGCTGCATTCGGGAATTGTCAGCCTGTGGTGCGCAAGTGAGGGCAAGCCGAGACCAAGCGCACTGAGTCAGCATAGGACAGCCTCGAGAGCTGTCAGCTGATCTGAGTCAAGACTAATTGAGACGGCAGAAGGGCATCTGTTCGGTGCCGCGCATTGGCCTGTTTAACATTTGCGCGCCCAGTGCCCGCATAAACGTCGATACCAAAATATTGAAGGTCCAAATCACAAGCAAAGAGCTGTAATGTCTCTGCTTGCCAAGGTGCCAGAGCAGTTCATTGTTGGCGTCCTGGAGACAAAAAACGCCCCTACCTGGAGCGCACTTACTTTTGTTTAGGACACGAGAAGAATTGCACCATTTGCAACTCGCAAAAAGCGCCGTCAATTACTAGTTAACGGGCTTGAGCACAGCCGCATTGATGTAGCCTCGGAGCACATTCGCCTCTTCAGCGTAGCGCACCTTTACCCAGCCATTTTGAGGCGGCCCAAGTCGTTCCAGGCGATGCGTACCTGCCTCAAGCATCAGCAACTGCTCACCACCGGGCGCATCCAGTATGGCAGCATCCTCTACAAGATAGAGGTAATGGATCCATGGGCGGCTCAGATAACCATCAGGCTGCGCATCGGGAATCTGCGCGAGGCTGTACTCGGTCAGCGAGATTGCGCGTATGGCTTGCGACTTGCCAAACATGAAGCGGTGATTGCCTTCGATAAAGCTCGCCAACCCATCTACCAGGATACTGACCGGCTGTACCGCCTTGCCCTCGTGGTCCTCTAGAAAGCCCTCGGGCAGCTCGGTGAAATAGCTGACAATATTCCGGATCTTGGCCGAGTCTTCTGCACCGTAGCTCATCTCGAAACCATCGAAGAATGTATCTTCTTCTCGCGTGTGGTAGAGAAATATCCGCTGGACCGGCTTCTGTTCACCCTGCCCGCCTTCAGCAAAGCGCGGCAATAACCGAGCCGAGCCTCTATCCGGATAGAAGCGAAGCAGCAAGGAATGTTCAGTGCCTGCTTCTGCCAGGGATTCCGCAGTGGCATCCAGATAATCCAGCTGCCAGTAGGCCAGCAAGACCCCTGTCAGCTCGACGTCTCCCGAGAACGAGATGAATTCCCTGTTTTCCGCTTTTCGCTCGTATTCAAGCTCACTGCCATCCGGCATATAGACGGCAACCGAGCCACTGCCCTCGGCAGCAGTGTTACCCACACAGGGCAGCAGGACGCCCAAAGACAAAACAATAGCAGTGATTTTTTCAAATACTGACAGAGCAGCATGACCGCGCATTCTTCTTCCCTCGATGGTCAAGCGGCCCTCCTTGCTTATTCAGGGCGTTTCTTCTTCAGCTTGGGATTGGGAAAAAACTGCACCGTTTGCGCCTGGGCGGCCGGTTTGGCGGGCTTGTCTTTGTTGACCCGGGTGGGGATTTCCCTGGGCACCACGTTGCCGCGAATATCCAGACTGTCGGCATAACCGCAGGCGACACAGTCGCGCTGCGGCAAGCCATCCAGCTCGAACATGCGGATGGTGTCCATGGCACTGCAGGCCGGGCATACCGCCCCGGCGATAAAGCGTTTTACCGGCTCACTCATGCTGCCTCTCCGGTCAGCAGCCCGCTGTGGCGTAGCAGTGCATCCACACTGGGCTCGCGGCCACGGAATTCAACGAAGAGATCCATCGGCTCCTTGCTGCCACCCTGCGCCAGCACGCTGTCGCGGAAGGCCTGACCAGTGTCGGCATTCAGCACGCCCTCTTCCTCAAAGCGCGAGAAGGCATCGGCAGAGAGCACTTCGGCCCACTTGTAGGAGTAGTAACCGGCCGCGTAGCCGCCGGCAAAGATATGCCCGAAGCCGTTCTGGAAGCGGTTGAAGGCCGGCGGAATAAATACCGCCACTTCCTCACGCACCGCATCCAGCACCTGCTGCACGCTGCGCTCCGGATGGCGCCGCGCATGCAGCTCAAAGTCGAACAGGGAGAATTCGATCTGGCGCAGCATGCCCAGGCCGGACTGGAAATTCTTCGCCGCCAGCATCTTGTCGAGCAGATCCTGCGGCAGCGGTTCACCGGTTTCATAGTGGCCGGAAATCAGCGCCAGACCTTCCGGCTCCCAGCACCAGTTTTCCATAAACTGACTCGGCAACTCGACCGCATCCCAGGCAACACCATTGATACCCGACGCGGACGGGTAATCCACCCGGGTCAGCAGGTGATGCAGGCCGTGACCGAACTCATGGAACAGGGTGGTGACTTCATCATGGGTCAGCAGCGCCGGCTTGCCCCCGGAAGCCGGGGTGAAGTTACCCACCAGATAGGCAATCGGGCGTTGCAACTCACCATTGGGCAGGCGGCGGCGGTCACGGCAGCCGTCCATCCAGGCCCCGCCGCGCTTGTTGGCGCGGGCATACAGATCAAGGAAGAAGCGGCCAATTACCTCACCGCCTTCCAGCACCTCGAACAGGCGGGCATCAGCATGCCAGCGCTCGAACTCGTTGACCTCACGCAACTCAATACCATACAAGCGCTCAACCACACCGAACATGCCGGTAATCACTTTATCAACCGGGAAATAGGGGCGCAGCTCTTCCTGTGACAGCTCATAACGGTGCTGGCGCAGCTGTTCAGCGTAGTAGCCCATATCCCAGCTTTGCAGGTCATCGCAGCCGTGCTCGGCGGCAAAGGCGCGCAGGTCGGCCAGGTCACGCTCCGCATGCGGGCGGCTACGCGCTGCCAGATCACGCAAGAAGCCCAGCACCTGATCGGTGCTGTCGGCCATCTTGGTCGCCAGTGACAGCTCCGCGTAGTTGGCAAAACCCAGCAGCTCGGCCAGCTCCTGACGCAATTGCAGAATCTCGACCATCAACGGACCATTGTCATTCTGCCCGGCCTGCGGGCCCTGGTCAGACGCGCGGGTGCAGTAAGCGGTGTACAGCTCTTCACGCAAAGCGCGGTCATGCGCGTAAGTCATCACTGCGTAGTAACTGGGGAAATCCAGAGTAATCAGCCAGCCATCCAGCTCGCGGGCCTTGGCCGCTTCAGCAGCCTGGGCCAGCGCCGATTCCGGCAAGCCGTCCAGTTGTGCAACATCGGTAATCAGTTTGGTCCAGGCCTGAGTGGCATCCAGCAACTGGTTGGAGAACTGGCTCTGCAACGTGGACATCCGGCTCTGCAACTCGCCGTAACGTTTTTGCTGCGCTGGCGGCAGGGCAATCCCGGACAATCGGAACTCACGAAGGGCATGTTCAATAATGGTTTTTTGCGCCTGATCCAGCTCGGCAAAGGCCTCGCCTTCAGCCAGTTGCTGATAGGCCGCATAGAGCTCGGCATGCTGCCCCATCTCGGTGGAGTATTCACTGAGCAACGGCAGGCAGGCGTCATAGGCGGCGCGCATGTCCGGGCTGTTGACCACCGCATTCAGGTGGCTGGCCGGGGAGAAGGCGCGGGTCAGGCGCTCGCCCATTTCGTCCAGTGGCTCGATCAGGCTGGCCCAGTCCCACTGCGCGGGCGGCGATTGCAACAAGGCCGCCAGTTGCGCCCGGTTGTCTGCCAGCACCTGCTCGACGGCAGGCTGCACATGCTCGGGGCGAATGGCCTGAAAGGGTGGCAGATCGTAGTTTTGCAACAGCGGGTTGTTACTCATCGGGCATATCCTGGTATCTGGTCAGCAGTCGCCGGTTGGCTACAATGACCGGCACATTAACCGTGGTGCGGCATTATCCCATAGATGTGGCGCCACTCCGGCAAATTTCAAGGTGACAACAATGCACATTCGATCCTACGGCGGTCAGCAGCCGCAACTTGGCCAGCGCGTGATGGTCGACGAGAGCGCCGTGGTGCTCGGCGACGTAACCCTGGGCGACGACAGCTCGGTCTGGCCGCTGACCGTGATTCGCGGCGACATGCATCGCATTCGCATCGGCGCGCGCACCAGCGTGCAGGATGGCAGCGTGCTGCATATCACCCACGCCGGACCATTCAACCCGGATGGCTTTCCCTTGACCATAGGTGACGAGGTGACCATTGGTCACAAAGTGTTGCTGCACGGCTGCACCATCGGTAATCGCGTGTTGATCGGCATGGGCAGCATCGTGATGGATGGCGCCGTGGTGGAAGATGACGTCATCATCGGCGCCGGCAGCCTGGTGCCCGCCGGCAAGACCCTGGCCAGCGGCTATCTGTACATGGGCAGCCCGGCGCGCCAGGTGCGTGAACTGAAAGCCAGCGAACGGGAATTTTTCGCCTATACCGCCGCCAATTACGTACGCCTGAAAGACAGCTACCTCGCCGAACAGCCCACCCACAAGGCCACTTGATGAGAGTCTTGCTGCTTCCCCTGTCCCTCGCCTGCCTGACGACCAGCCATCTGAGCCATGCCGACAGCACGCCTCTCAGCCTGCCGACCCAGGTCGTACTCGGCAGTCAACAGAACCAGCCCGATGCCCGCCTGCCACTGACCCGCGACTCCGTCAGCGGCGCGCAACTGCAACCCAACGCACTCGGCGCCAACCTCTCGGAAAGCCTGCAACGGGTGCCCGGCATCCTGGCCCTCAACCGTGAGAACTACGCCCAGGATTTGCAGATTTCCTCCCGCGGCTTTGGCGCCCGCGCCCAGTTCGGTGTGCGGGGCGTACGCCTGGTGCAGGACGGTATTCCGCTGACCATGCCCGACGGCCAGGGCCAGCCGGCGCTGTTTGATCTGGATACGCTGGACCGCATCGACGTACTGCGTGGCCCGCTGGCCGCCCTCTATGGCAATGCCTCCGGTGGCGTGATCCAGGGTTTCAGTGGCGAAGGCCCGTTTTATCCAACGCTGGAAAACCGCACGGCCGTCGGTAATGACGGCCTCTGGCGTTCGCGCCTGCGCTACGGCGCCCAACATGATGCAGTCAATATCCAGACCAGCCTGGCCCGGCTGGAAACCGACGGCTACCGCGACCACAGCGCCACCCGCCGCGATACTGGCAGCCTGCGCCTGGGTATTGATATTGATGACGTCTCCAGCCTGACCCTGCTGTTCAATGCCCTCGACCAGCCCGACACCCAGGATCCGCTGGGCCTGACCGCCGATCAACTGCGTGCAGACCGCCGCCAGGCCGTGGCTGGCAGCCAGGTTTTCAATACGCGTAAAAGCGTGCGACACCAACAGGGTGGCATGAATTACCAGCGCCTGCTGAGCAATGCCGACCAAATCACCCTGATGATCTACGGCGGCACCCGCGAGGTGCAGCAATTCCTCGCCTTTCCGGGTAGCGGTCAGTTTTCCGGTGGCGGCGTGATCGAACTGGATCGCCGCTTCGGCGGTGCCGAACTGGGCTGGCAACGCCAGACCGTCGCCTTTGGCTTGCCGGTCGAACTGGCCGCTGGCCTGACCTGGGATTACCAGGGCGAAGAGCGCCTGGGTTTTGTCAACGCACAGGGTCGCAAAGGTAACCTGCAGCGCGATGAATTCAACCGCGTACAGGGCCGCGATGCCTACCTGATCTCCACCTGGACCCTGCACCCGGACTGGACCCTGACCGCCGGCGTGCGGCACAGCCAGGTACGCTTCAGCTCGGATGATGACTACCTGCAAGACAGCAATGATGACAGCGGCAGCAGCCGTTTCAGCCAGACCAACCCGGCCCTCGGCCTGAGCTACCAATGGACCCCGGCACTCAGCCTCTATGCCGCCATCGGCAAGGGGTTTGAAACCCCCACCGCGCAGGAACTGGCCTACCGGCCAACCGGTAGCGGGCTGAATCTGGATCTGGGCGCTGCCCGTTCATTCAACCGCGAACTCGGCCTGCGCCTGCGTCAGGCGCGCACCGAGGTCACCGCCGCTCTGTTCGATACCCGGGTCAGCGATGAAATCGTCACCGGACCGAACCAGGCAGTGACCGGGCGCAACACCTTTATCAACGCCGCCGAGTCCACCCGGCGCGGGCTCGAACTCAGCCTGAACCAGCAGCTTGACCACGGCCTGAGCTTTTACGCCGCCTATACCTACGTGCAGGCGCGTTTCGACAGCTACCAGAGCGAAGGCGATGACTTTTCCGGTAACCGGCTACCCGGCGTACCCCGGCATAGCCTGTTCAGCGAACTGGCCTGGCAAGTCCCCGACAGCAACTGGCGTACCGCGCTGGAAGCCCAGGGCATGAGCCAGCGTTACGCCAATGATGCAAACGCCGACTCCGCCTCTGGCTATGCCGTATTCAACTGGCACGCCAGCTACCGCCACAGCATCGGCGGCCTGAACCTTGAGCCCTTTGTACGGGTCAATAACCTGGCTGATCGGGAATACGTCAGCTCGCTGATCGTCAACGGCCCCGGCGGGCGTTTCTACGAACCCGCTGCCGAGCGCAGCTGGCTGGCCGGCCTGAGTCTGGAATATCAATGGCGTTGAAAAGCAGATTTCGCTGCGCCTGCTAGCATGCAATCACACTGGTGAATAAGCGCTGCACACAGCAGCGTCTGGTTTACCATCAACAGGTTTCCATGGCTGCGGCCATGTTCATTGACACAGCGCGGCCCCGCCGCCACACCAGAAATGAGGTAAGCATGAGCCAATATACCAACCGCAAGATCGTCCTTAACCAGCGCCCCCAGGGCGAGCTGCAGGACGGCGACCTGAAACTGGTTGAAGAGCCGGTCCGCGAGATCAAGGACGGCGAAGTCCTGCTGCAAATCCTCTGGCTGTCACTCGACCCCTACATGCGCCCGCGCATGAACGACAGCAAAGGCTATATGGACCCGATCGGCATCGGTGAAGTCATCGTCGGCGAAAGCGTCGGTCGCGTGGTTGAATCCAAGTCCGACAACTATCAGGTCGGCGATCTGGTCACCGTGTACTCCGGCTGGCAGGAATACTGCATCATCCCCGGCAAGGCCGAGATGGTCTACAAGATCAAGGATGTTGGCGCACCGCTGCAAACCTACCTGGGTGTGGCCGGCATGCCGGGCCGTACCGGTTATCACGGCCTGGTTCACGTCGGCAAACCCAAAGCCGGCGAAACCGTGGTTGTCGCCGCCGCCTCCGGCCCGGTCGGCACCGTCGTAGGCCAGACCGCCAAGCAACTCGGTTGCCACGTTGTCGGCATCGCCGGTGGCCCGGAGAAGTGCAAATACGTCGTCGACGAACTGGGCTTTGATGCCTGCATCGACTACAAGGCCGGCAACCTCGATGCCGACCTGGCCGCCGCCTGCCCGAAAGGCATCGATGTCTACTTTGAAAACGTCGGTGGCGATGTCGCCCGCGCAGTCGCCAAACTGATCAACCCCGGCGCTCGCGTACCGATCTGCGGTTACGTCTCCGCCTACAACGCCGAAGACCAGAGCAAAGTGGAAACCCCCTTCCACATCTTCGGCAAGCTCGACCCGAAACCCGAGCACCGTTTCTTCCTGGTCACCGAATGGCAGGACCAGCACCAGAAAACCACCGCCCTGCTCGCCGAACAGGTCGCCAGTGGTAAGCTCAAGTACAGCGAAACCATCGCCGAAGGCCTGGAAAACGCCCCGGAAGCTTTCAAGGGTATGTTGAAGGGCAAGAACTTTGGCAAGCAGTTGGTGAAGATTGCTGACTGAGGGATGTTAGCCCGGTAAACAAAAATCCCGCAGCCAGTGATGGTTGCGGGATTTTTTTGTGCTTGAGTTGCCTGTTATCAGGCTGATTGCCGCATGCAGCTCAGGACTGGCTCAAGGCTAGGAATCAAACTGCACAGGCTCTTTTTTCGTATCCCGAATAACGACGGTACCTGCCAGCTTGTCATGCCACCCCTGTTTCCGCTTATCAAACCCGACCCAGAAAATGCCAAGAAGTAGCGGGATGATAGACACATAATAACCAAGGTAACGGCCGATCAACCGCGCGGTTGGTACCGGTTCACCGGTTTTCGCATCAACAATCTTCAGACGCAGGGCCATTTTACCTGGCGTTGCTGCCTTGTAGACCCAGAAAAGAATGACAGCCACGGCGGGCAGAATGTAATTAAACATCAAATCCCAGAAGCCAAGGAAAAATGAGTCACCTGCCCAATAGTCTTTGCCGTATATCAGAGCCAACGCAGGCGCAATAATGATCATCATCAGTACCGTATCGATCAAAGCCGCACCCACCCTGACCCAAAAACCAGCGTATTCCACATCCTTCATGTGCTTTTCCTTAGGGTTCAATGTCAAAACAAAACTCTAGCACGGCATACAGGGGAGCATGAAGCTGTATTGCCTCTTGCTTTGGCTACTCATGAGTTAGCGAAAGCCCTGACTCCAGAGCCTCCGTTTTGTAGACTTGTTCAAACTGTCCCAAATGAAACTGACACCAACAAAAGGCCGAGCACCCCCTTACTTTAAACAAGCCCTATTTTCACCAACGTAAGTCCGGTACTCCGAAAAGGTCATTTTTTCACTTTGGCCTGCACAGTACTCGTAGCCTGCAGCAAGAATCTTGCTTTCCAGATATGAGTCCATGATAAAGGCGCCCACAAGCAAAAAAAGAAACAGGCCAATCAAGCATCGATTACCCCATTTCTGGATTGATTCCTTCCAGTTGAATAAGGCCATACTGTGCGTAACGGGCACGATGACCATCAACCCAGCCAGATTCAAGTTGCTTGACACGGATAGACTATCGACATTTTGACTGAGCTGGCCGTCTATGTTTGTCCAACTCGAGAAAACATAAACACACGCTGCAACTGCAGCAACATCAAACAGGCCTAGCACCAGGTGGGCAGTTATTTTATTCATTAATCAGAGCGGCATCAGGGGCGGGTCTTGCCTTTTGCCCCCTTGCAACGCGCAACCTTTGTTCATGTATTAACGCCATTTCGCGCTTTCTGAAGCCCACTGTCACTTTGCGATTCAAGCCTGTCATTCGCCGGCTCACCTACAGGGGTCGACGCTGCATTAACCGCACCCTTACACCCTGGATATTTCGAACACCCCCAAAACGCATTCCCCGCATTCGGTCCACGCCTGGCTGTGCGCTTGACCATTGCGCTCTGGCATAGCGGGCAGAATGGGGTTGTAGATGTTGGCTGTTCGGGCTCAGTTGTGGGGTTGTGTTTTGCCAGCAGGGTTTTGAGTTTGCTGCCGTCAATCAACTGAATATTGCGCCCTTCGGCAAAGGCTTTGGCTTCGCTGGTAAATTGCCCGGAGGTAATGACCATACCACCGACGGCGCCCTCTGCCGCCATGGCGCCGAGGAAGTCGCGTACTACTGGCACGCCGACTTTTTGTGCGCGCCAGTGCTTGCATTGCACCAGGTATTTTTCGCCATCCTTGTGCAGGGTCAGGTCGATACCGCCGTCCGCGCCCTGGCTGCCGGTTTCGCTGACGCTGTAGCCCTGGGTACGAAAGGCTTCGCCAATCACCTGTTCAAATTGCCGCCAACTCAGGCCGTCGATGGTGCGTGCTGGTTGACTGGCAGTGTTGACGCGTTGCAGCAGTTTCTTCCGTTTGCTGCGTGTCACCAGTGAACCGATAGCGCCAATGGCGCATATCGCAGGAAGCAGGTACTGGCCGATGTTGGCAAAGGTATACGCCAGGGTGCGCAACATGAGGCCGGACATGTCGGCGGTATTGAGTGCGTTGGCAGGTGCTGGAGGATTGGCGGCGATCTGGCGCAGGACTAACCAGCTGATAACGCCGATCAATGCACTGACCCACCAGGGGAGTCGTGCGAGTAGGGTAATCAGGTCTTCCAGACCGGAACTGCGTTTGCGTGCCATCCGTGGGCTCCATTGCATGGCTTATATGGCACTGTGCCTTGATCCAATTTAGCCCGTTTGCCGCCTGCTTGCCACTATTCCGGGCAAAGTTGTGCCGGTCATTGATCCAACTCAAGTGATGGCTGGCGGCGGAAACCCATGCAATCCATTTTCTGCCTGTGGTCAAGCCTTTAGGGCTCAATGCGGATTGGGGTGCCATCCGGCACAGCTCGCCAGATCTCCTCCATCTCGACATTTGTGACCGCGATGCAACCATCCGTCCAATCCCACCGCTGGAGCAGGCCACCTAACCAGCCAAGACCGTTTTTCTGACCGTGGACCATAATCATGCCGCCAGGCGATACGCCCCGCGCCTCGGCCTGTGCCTGATCGTTCTCGTTGGGGTAGGAGACGTGGAGAGATAGATGAAACGCGCTTTTCGGGTTTCTCCAGTCGAGCAGGTAGTCGCCCTCCGGGGTCCGTTGATCAACCTCTTCTCGCTTGTGCCCAGCCGGATCACCCCCGAGGGCAATCCTGTATTCGCGGTAGGGCTGGCCATCCCTCATGAGATATAACTTCCGCTCCCCCTTGATGACCAATACCGCTTCTGCCTTTGGCAGCTCCGCAGCCAGCATCGCCGGCAGACGGGTATCTGCGAAGTAGGCGCCTGCCCCAAGCGCCAGAACAATCAACAGGATTGCTACTACTCGATATCTCAATGTCGCCGCCTTTACACATAATCAGACTGAATGAACGACTGATCTCACTGACCCCAACAGCACTGAAACATCAGTTCTTCTTTTCCATGAAGGACTCAGGCTGATAACCCACCAAGCAGAATCTGGATTGCCTTGGTAAATCGTCTCCGGAATGACTGCTATCACTTAAAGCATGCATAAAAAGAAGACAGCCTTTTTGCTTGATGGCTACCTGGAAGGCATTAACAAAACGCTGATCATTAATAGTTTGCACTCCATGCACCATCACTCTGAAGTCACAAGTATCTGTTTCCGCAACAAGCGCTCGACCACCGCGCTTATGCTTTATTTCGGTCAATCTGACCTTTTCATTTATTTCTTGATGCTCGATATTATCGGAATTGCTAAAGGAAACGGCGCATTGCAAACCAAATTAAAGCGCCACTCTTTCGGCCATACCAGCAAGGCAGCCTAATGAGGCAGACATCAATAAAATACTGTGCAACAGGCTTGCTTTAGACATGCACTATTTTCGTAAACATACAATACAACCTCCAGGGCCATGTCTTGATTAACGTCTGACCCTGGAACCTCTTTACTCGTGGCAGGTGATAAGCTCCTCTTCAACGTGCCACGCTACTAAGCTTTTTGACAGTCAGGCCCGCTGCTTCGATCGTGGCTTGCACCCCGGGAAACTGGGCATGTGTCAACAGCCATTGCGCCAGCTTTGAAGCGGATGACTCATACAGCCTTGCATAAGCGCTCAACACGTCTGCTACATGCGCCTGTGGTTGAGCAAGGGGCAGAACAGCAAGCACTACGTTTGCACTCGGATGCGCAATATAGCGTGCGACCGGATCGATGAGTGCCAAGTGCCCGCTATGCGGCATTAGTACTTCCAGCAGGGTGCTGGTTTGTTTCTCCAGGTCGATACTATCGTCTTGGGGCAATCTATCCAGGTCTCGCACTAATGCGTCGATCAGGGCAGCGACGACACGATCATCTACCATATCCACGAGCGCCGGCTGCCGGTTTATTGCTTCCAGCACATAATGCAGGCCAATGGTGTGCGGATCACAAAAGAGTTGCAGTGCACCCTCGGTTCCCTGTGTGATGACGATGTCTTCGGCTTCAATTGGCGACAGTGCGCGAATTCTTGGGACTTCAGATTGACGTGCATGCAGCGCCGCTTGCGCCGCTTCACGCACATCTCGATCCCCCGAGTAGAGTAAATTTGCAATCAGGTCAGTTGGAAGTGTGCTTTCAGCAATCGCCTCACAGAGCAACAACCAGTACAGCCGCCATTCTTTTCTATCAGAGCGCAGGTAGCCGTTGTCTTCGATAAAAACCAGCGCATTGTTGAAGTCAAAACCCTTGATTGCCGCGTTGAGCATCAGCGCATGTGCAAGCATGACACCCCTGCAGCGCTCATCTGACTGGCCTTCAGCTATCTCGCGGCGGCTTCCCGGATGCTTGTGCGCCAGCTCGCGCAGCGCCAACATCCGGCCAATGGCATCATCGCCTCTGGCCACGTACAGCGAGGGCATGGCCATCAGGGTTCGCGGGTCTCCCAAGCTACCGAGGGTGCGCAGGCAAGCAATGGCGGCGTTGTCCATACGGTGATGTCTGGAGAGGCTGGCAGCGGTGTAATGGTCATTGGCAATGGCGTGCATATGCTTGGCAGTGTCCGCGGCCGGCAGATTGGGATATGCACGATGGATTTTGCACAAGGCTTCCGCAGCAGCACTGAGGCAACCCTCCCACCGACTCGCGACCGAGCGAAGTTCATCATTGCTGAGATCAGCAGTATTGAGCTGATACTCCTCGAACAGTGCAAGCAGCGCAGGGATTGCGCGCTGCTCCTGGATGCAACCAAGCAGCGTAGCCGCCCGCTCGCGTGAGAAGTTGTATTCCGAGGCGATACCTAGTTCCCGCAACGCGGCCTCGATCAGACGCGGATGTGCAACCCCCGGCCTGCGTACGCAATCCTTGAGCACCAAGGTCAAATGTGTAGCGGTTGGCCACATCCAGGCTTGAGCCGGGCGATGGTCTTGGCTTTCGAGCCAGGAGCCCAGGTCGGCATGGTATGCGTCATCGATCGGGCTACGCGGATTATTGTACTCGGCTTGCTTGCGACGCTTGATCCAATTCAGCCCGATAAACAATGACCCAAGGCGGGCATCCTTGCTGACTTCTTTGGCAAGCAGCTGTAGCGACTGCTTGTCGTCTACGACATCCCAGGCGCGCTCGATCAGTGCGTCTAACCCCTGCTGCTGCAGAGCGGGGATCTCGGCGGTCAGTGCCGCCAGCTTTTGTTCAGCAAGCGCGGCTTGCTCAGCCTCGCGCTCGGACTTGCGATCCGGGTCCAGATCAAGAGTCAGCAAAGCTGCGCGTAGCGCGCGCACATCGGGTATTCCTGGCAGTGTGTTGCGCTCTGCTAGTAATTCTTCGATCAATGCCACGCAATCACGGGTCAGTTTTGCCGGTGCTTCGCGATACGCATCCAGTGCCTCGCGCAGGCGTGCTTCGTGGCCGAACCAGAAATAGCGCCATAGCGTATACAGTGCGGTCGGCGGCAGATCTTTACCGGTTCTGAGCCGGGCTTGATGCACTTCTTCGTTGATCGGCTTGTTGAGGTTGCTGTTGAAAGAGGTATTCAGATAGCGCAACCGGTTTTTCGGGCTCTCTGTTGAGCCGGTGTATTTCATCAACTCGGTCAGCCAGTAGGCGCGGAATTGGAAAAAGCAGGTGTCGGACATGCTCTTCTGGGGTTCTACGAACTGCTGCATGCGAGCGCGTTTGGCCGCTTCTTCGCTAAGGCGTTCCTGATAGCATGCGGCTTCGATGCAAAGGTGCCATAAAAAATCATCCAGACTGCCATACTGCGGTTGCTCAAAACCGTCGATGTCGTGATCCCAAAAGTAGATCTGCGGCTTGCACTCATTGGATCCGGACCCACCGTGTTCAGCGTCGCGGTCGAAGAGACCGATGCACCAACCGTTGCAGTCGCCTGATCCCCCCAGCCAGTAGGCACCGTTGAAAGCCATCCCCGGCATGCCGGCGTCACAATTTCGCAGGAACCATTCCATGAGGTTTGTAGAGCCATCTTGTGTACCCCAGGCGCCGTAACCGGGGAGGCGGATTGGAGCGAGCACAGTATTGTTAACGCCTTCAGGTGAAGTTTTATGGACGCCAGCGGTGTTGATCAGCTGCAGGAATGGCGCGACATGCTGATCCTTATAGCCGAACACCGTATCCAGACCCAAAGTCTCCGGCAATTCGCTCGAGGGGTTTTCGCTCTCTTCCGCGAGGAGCTGTAATATGCGCAGCCCATCGCCTTCGATGAAGTTGTGCGGGCTCGCGCCATCGAAAATCGGATCGAGATCAAAGGCCATCGTTAGTGGGCGACCGGTCGAGGTACACTCGGTGCCATCTTTCAGAAAATAAACTATGTTCTCTTCCGACCAATTCTTCGTTGCATCGAATTCCACCCGCCAGGTGCGTTCGTCTTCAGTGTAGTAATGGGGCGTTTCATTCTCACTTTGCATCTCGATGAAGTGACCAAAGCGCAAGCCATTTCGGAATTCACCCTGGCTGGCCAAGGTTCCGTCGGGGTGATACCAGGTTGAGGTACCGTTAAGCTGGCCTTCCTCATCGAAATATTCGATACCTGCCATGCTTCCATCTTCATACCAATAGCGCCGCTCACCCACCAGGGCCGGATCATCGTTTTCCCGAGGCCTGCTTTGCCCTAGTTGCCACATTTGATCGCTGGCGTTCCATTGTGCATCGGACGGTATATTCAGTGGGCGTTGCGGGATGCGAGACATACCCGAGCCTCCTGTTTGCTACTATTACTATGAGCAACTGTAGAAAATAGGGCTTTAAGGATCTTGATGCTATCCATGCAAGCGCACTCCCTGTGCGTGTTAGGCGGATGACGGCTTGTTGCTCTGCGGGCCTGACTACCTGCTGTGTGGTTAAAGAATTAGTCTAACCCGAGCGGTCCGCTTTATGTGAAACAGGCCTCAACTCTGAGGTGACATGATAAACCTGCGCAGCTCATCCTTGTGTTCGTGAGCATCAAGCCAATCCCGGATCTGTACCGCTTTCTCATAATCCACGTCACCAAACTTGTTTCGATACAGAGCCGCCATGGCGTCTCTTGCGCTATCGAGCTTGACTTTATGCTGCCACTGCTCAGTCAGTATTGCGTTCAAACTTCCAGCCAAGCCCTCTGCGACGAGAAGCTCCCACTCGCCTTTATCGAGCCACACCCCGCCGACTCTTGGGCTGTAATCCAGTCTATGCGGACTATCTTTCGATATCCGGAACTTGCTCATAATGCCGCCTGTGACAGGGCACAACAGCGCCTTGCTTGTATCCTCTGAATCAATAGACTCAATATTGTCTGCATTAAACTCAAATTCCGGGTGTCGTTCCTTCCAGGCAATATAGTCCTCGATCAGTATCCAGTTGCCGCCGCAGTGATTACACGTATGACATCTAAACTGAGGCTCCAGGAAACTGGGGATTAGTTTGCCTGCTTTACAAGACGTGCATTTCAATTTTTATTCTCCGTTATTAATGGTTTTCAGCTTATTTGGTTGCGTCCCGAACCAGGGACTCCACCTGCTGCTCCGGCGAGAGCATATCCTCACTGTGCTTTTAAACAGCATGATGACGCTCTTCGAATGCAGTTGAATATTGCTGCCAACTAAGACCGTCAATGGCGCGTGCCGGTTGGATGGCGGTGTTGAGTGCGTTGACGGGTGTCGGGGGGTTGGCAGCGATCTGGCGCAGGACTAACCAGCCGACAACACCGATCAATGCGCTGACCCGCCAGGGGAGTCGAGCGAGTAGGGTAATCAGGTCTTCCAGACCGGAACTGCGTTTGCGTGCCATCCGTGGGCCTTGTTGTATGGTTTATAGGGCATTGAGCCCTTATTCAACTTAGCCCGTTTGCCATTTTGATGCCACTGTTTTGGGCAAAAATGTGCGCTGGGGTTTGATGACTATTCGGCATGAACTATCTGGAATAGCAATGATCAAACACCCTCGGTATAGTCTGCTGATCCCCTGTCAGCGCCCCAGCCCATCCAGCCACACCTGCGGCCGAAGAGCGGACAATCACACGGCCACCTGCCGTTCCCAGGGAACCGGGCCCCAACCAGAGCAGCGAAGCCATGCGTTTACATGAATTCATTTCCGCCAACCTGGAAACCATTCTCAAGGAATGGGAGAACTTTGCCCGCGCCAATCAGCCGAGCGAAGCCAATCTCAAAACCCGTGAGCTGCGCGACCATGCCAGAGCCATGCTGGAGAATATTGCTGGCGTATTGAAAGCGGGCCGTAGCCTGCCGGATCACAGCATAGAGCCGGCAGACAGCCGTGATGACGCCGACTCCGCCGCTGAAGTACATGCTGATGAGCGTCTGGACGCCGGTTTTTCGATCAGTTTGCTGGTCGCCGAGTACCGCTCGCTGCGTGCCAGCGTACTGCGCTTGTGGTTCTCCGATACGACGGTCTTCAGTGCCGAGAATGCCGATGACATTGTCCGCTTCAACGAAGCCCTCGATCACACCCTGACAGAGTCGGTGGCGCGCTATTCCGAGTCCGTACTGGAGAACTCTGACCTTTTTGTCGGCATGCTTGGCCATGACCTGCGTTCGCCCTTGCAAGTCATTGAGTTTGGGGCAGACAAGCTGAAGAAGCTGGAAGATGCCGACGACAAGCCGAACAAGATGGCGCCGGTGGTGAACGGTAGCCTGTATCGCATGAAGATGATGCTGGACAACCTGATGGACTTTACCGAAAGCCGCATTGGCAAGGGCGTGAGGATCAGCATCGGTGAGACGGATGCGGCGGAGATCACCAGAAACCTGGTCGACGAGTTTCGTTCCGTACACGATGATTGCCGGTTTCAGCATCACGCCTACGGGGATTGTACCGGCAACTGGGACGGCCTGCGCGTCGGGCAGATCTGCCAGAACCTGATCGGCAATGCCTTGCAGCATGGCGCCGAGCAGGGCGAGATCAGCGTCACCTGTGAAGGCACCCCTGACGCTGTGGTACTGACCGTGAAGAATGATGGCGAGCCGATTCCGCTTGCCAACCAGAAAGTGATTTTCGAGCTGGCCAACCGCAAGCACTATCAAGCGGGCAACCCGAACAAGAACCTTGGGCTCGGCCTTTATATTGTGCGCGAGCTGGTGAAGGCTCATCACGGCGATATCAGCGTCACGTCCGCGGCTGACACTGGCACCGTTTTCCGGGTCGAATTACCCAAGGCGAGCGCGCTGGCGACCAGGCACCTGGCCAGCCGAATCTAGTCGTTCGGGTCGAAGGCTTTGTGCAGAGCTGCCAGATCAAACTTCTGCATGCCCAGGAAGGCTTGCGTCACGCGTTTCACCCGCTCAGCGTCCGGGCTCAGCAACATACGGGTCAACACCTGCGGATAAGCCTGCCAGGACAGCCCGTACCTGTCTTTCAGCCAGCCGCATTGCTCAGCTTCCGGCACGGCAGAGAGTTGTTGCCAGTAGGCGTCAATCTCATCCTGAGATGAGCAATTCACCAAAAATGACACCGCTTCGTTGAAGGCGAAGTCATGCTGGTGTGCGCTATCCATCGCGGCAAACCACTGCCCTTCGAGAGTGAAGTCGCTGTACATCAGCGTACCTTCCCGGTCCGGCTCCATCCCTGCTGGATAACGCGCCACTTCACCAATCCGGGTGTTATTGAAAACTGACCGGTAAAAACGTGCCGCCTCTTCCGCCTTGCCGCACAGATCGCCAACAAACAGGAGTGAGGGCACGATAAAAGGTCTTTGCGGGGCAGCTTGGCCTGTCAGGCCAAGCTGCCATGACAGGCCAAACCGGTCCTGAATCCAGCCATAGCGCTCACTGAATGGATAGCTATCCAGAGGCATCAATACCTTGCCGCCTTCGGCCAGCTTGTCCCAGGCCAGATCAAGGTTGCTGCGCGCGTCTTTATCCCGCGCCGGGTCAAAATTCACTATGAACGAAACCGACGGGTTGAAGGTAAATAGCGGGCCGGCGCTGATCGCCATAAACACATACCCGGACAACTCAAAAGACACCAGATCACAGTCGCCGCCCGGGGTGTCGTGCAAGGTTGTCGAGCTGGTAACGGAGGAATCCGGGAATACAGAGCAATAGAATTCAGCCGCTTCCCTGGCCTCTTTATCAAACCAGAGATGGGGGACAATTTTTTGTGGTGCAGCAGTCATTGGCAACCTCCTGTATGGGCGACATCAATCCTGGCAGAAATGCCATACAGTGTAGTCGTAGCATGCCAATGAAAATCGACAAGCAAACAGGGCATAACTGCGGCAAGCGTTTTTCTCTAGCCCGGTCAGAGCTTTCGATAAAAGCCTTGTGTTGCAACAGACAACTGTCTGCAAGATGGTCCCGGTGTCTGCCGCAAATGACTGATAACTCACGCAATCACTTCTGCCTGTTTCCCGGCGTCAAGAATTGAGGCTTTGCGCAGAACTAGAGAGTTCCTGTTTGCCTTGTACTGGCCCGTCTTTGCAACATAGTATGCTTGACCAATAGAGCGTCCAGTACTCTGGTACGAATAACTGACAGGGAAGCCGCTAGCCATGAACTACCGCCATTCGCAGTTTTGGCAATTCATTTCTTTTTTTGCGCGCTTGCGCTTCAATTTGATGCTTGCCATCGTCTGCCTGGCGACTGTGGGCAGTATTTCTGCCGCCCCGTCGGACAGCGATAGCGGTTCCCCGCAGACCACCCCGGAAAATACGTCGTTCAACAAAATCGTTAGCCCCGGTCTTACCCCCTGGACCGTCATAAGCCCTGCACCCACTCCAGTCAGTCGCCCGGCCGGGGCTTTTGCAAATGGCCGGTTCTATGTCATTGGCGGCGAGCAGTCCGGTGGCGCTGCCAGCGGCATCGTGCAGATTTACGATCCCCAAACCGATGCGTGGGACGACACCAGTGCCGACCCTATGCCAACGCCGGGCTGGAATCTCTGCGCGGCAACAGTCGACGGGCTGATCTATGTGCCCGGCGGCTATGATGGTGGATCAGCTTTCACCGACCTGCAGATATTGGATCCGGCCACGGGTACCTGGACAACAGCTGTTGCCGATCCGGTGCCGGCACCTGCATTTAACTCGGCTTGTACCGAGCATGATGGCAGACTCTATCTCTTTGGAGGCACCCCTGGTGGGACGAACAATATTACTGACAGCACATGGGTCTTCGACCCACAGCAAAGTGCAGGGAATCGCTGGTCCGCGCTCAGCAGCTCACCTTTCACCCATGCTTATGGCTCGGCAGTTGCCGCGAACAATGGCCTGATTTTCGTAACCGGCTTTCGCAATACGACCCCCGATCTTGATACCGTTGCTGCTTACAACCCGGCAACAGATAGCTGGATTGCCTACCCTGCACTGCAAAATGCCCGTGCTGGAGCGGCGGCCTGGATCCGAGACAATCGTCTCTATGTCGGCGGTGGTGGCTGGAGCAGTTATCTGAACAGCGTGGAAAGATACAACCTGAACCAGGGAACCGCCGGCAGCTGGGAATTTACTGAACCCTTGAATGCTGGCCGACGTACCTTTGCCCACGCTATGGATCCTGTCACTGGCCAGATGTTCGCGGCCGCAGGCTGGGCTGGCGCCTTTCTCGATTCAGCCGAAACCGTTGCCGGCAGGCACGTTCGGCTAAGCCCTATCCCGACCTTGAGTACCTGGACCCTGTTGATGCTGGTGCTTGGTCTGTTCGCGATGGCGGGCTTCCGGCTGCCGAACAGGCATCGCAGCTAAACGACATGACCAATCAGTGCCGGCCCCCGCCGGTGACTGTCCCCCGGGAAACGGAACAAATGCAAGGATATGCACCGTTTTGACACACTGCAGCCGAGTGGATTTTATGTACCACTGCTGTTAAGTTTTATCAGATTGATCAATCTGAAAAGGAATCAACCCATGGATCGGTGTCATTCATCCTTAGCCCTTTCCCGCCTCTTCTGCGTTATTGTTGTTTTGCTGGCCACGTTTTCCGGAAAAGCCTTGGCTCAAGCCGTCAGCTACAGCTATGTTGGCGATACTTACACTAACGCAGATCCCCCGTACACCACAGCGGACAACCTGACAGGCACATTTTCAACCGCTGCGCCGATTCCACCGAATTTTTCTGGTGATGCGACTGCTTTGGTAACGTCACTCAGCTTCGACGACAGTGTGGCCGTAAGAACCCTGGCGGACAGCACATTGTGCCGGTTCGACATCGCCACAGATGCTACTGGTACAATTATTGACTGGGCGTTGCTTATTCGCCAATCCGATACTGGCCCTACAGAAAACCAACACTCCATCGAGACCTACTCTGGCGGCTTATCCATTCCTGACATTGACCAGGCAGGGTTTGATTTCAGTACGGGTAACACCGACTGCTCAGGCATTGCGCTGGGCCCGTTCGCCACAACCCCGGCGGCCGCGTCTGATGCCTGGACTGATACCCGAGCCGACGCCGGTGAAAACATCGCAAGCATACCTACGTTGTCGGCCTGGTCGCTGCTGGCCATGAGCATGATCATGCTGTGCATTGGTGGTTTCTTTGCCAACCGGCGCTCATCTGCAAGCGTTTGAACCTGGCAGCCCCCTGAGCGTCACCCTGCGCTCTTGTTGACAGCCAGCTCGTCGCGTCCTCCTCTGTAACATCAGCTTTACGGAGGAGGCGTACTGGCTACAAGCAGAGCCAACGGGCTTGCTACCGCTGAAACCGGCAAGATATTCCTGTATTTGAGCTCTCATGTTTTGACTGACAGTGCCGATAAGGACTCATTAGTCACTTTTCTGGCCTGGCATGGAGATAGCACCTCCTCCTGACAGACCATCAGACCCTGTAGGGAAGGGAGTTACCAAATGTTCAGCCTGTTCAGAAATATGGGATTTCGCTGGAAGTTGACCTTGCCGCTGCTACTGGTAGCGACGCTGTTTATTGGCCTGGCAGTCACTGCCTTCTGGGCAGTCAACAGCCTTGATTTCAGGCTCTCGCGAATGACCGATGAGCTGCTGCCGCAAAGCGCAACCTTGCTGGAAGCCGACCGGGACATGTATCAAGCCCTCACGGCAGAAAGGGAGCTGCTGGTTGAGAGCGGTGCGCGCGACCGGGCTCAACTGCTCACGGAACACAGCGAAAATTTGCAGCAGGCCATTGATCGGGTCACCGTCTATGCCGACTCAACCCAATCCGCTAAAGGACAACAACTGGGCAGCGACTTCCAGGCCGCTTTCGACACCTGGAAACAGACCACTGACCAGATTGTCAGACTGGCCGGCAGCAATAATGGCGATGAGGCCAGAACGCTGAGTTACGGACGTGGCTACCAGCAGTTTATCCAGGCGCGCGATCTGATTGACCAAATGACCCAACTGGTGGATGAAGAGGCCGCCAGCGAGACAGCGTTGGCTGAAGTCGTCGCCAACAAGAGCGATGCAATCGTGCTAACGGTGGTTGCTGTAGGGCTGCTGCTATGTGCGCTGATCATTGCCTTTTTTCCGGGGCTAATCACCAGACCGCTGCAGGACATTCTCCGCCGTATCCGCGACATGGCCGATGGCGAGGGAGACCTGACCAAACGGATTCATGTCACATCCAGTGATGAACTCGGTCAGGTCGGCATGGCATTGAACCAGTTCCTCGAACAGCTTCAGACCCTGATTCAGCAAGTCACTGACTCCACCCTGCAGGTTGCCTCGGCATCCGAGCAGATGAGCACCATTGCCGCCAACCAGGATCGGCTGGTCAACGAGCAATACCTTACTATTGACCAGGTCAGCACAGCGGCTATCGAAATGAGCGCCGCCATTCATGAAGTGGCCGATAATGCCACCAGTACCGCCGAAGCCGCCAGCGCCGCCGACCGGCAGGGCCATGCAGCTGCCGAAGTGGTGGGACAAACGATGGATGCCCTGCGGCGCCTGGCCGCCGACGTAGAAGAGGCGGCAGGCGTCATCAACAATCTGGAATCCGATAGCGATAATATTGGCGGCGTTCTCAGCGTCATTCAAGCGATTGCGGAACAGACCAATCTGCTGGCATTGAATGCTGCCATTGAAGCTGCGCGCGCCGGTGAGCAGGGCCGCGGCTTTGCGGTAGTGGCAGATGAAGTGCGTGCGCTGGCCGCCCGAACCCAGGACTCCACGCGGGATATCCAGCAGATGATCCAGAGCCTGCAATCCGGCAGTGCCCAGGCCGTCAGCGTCATGCAACGCGGCGCGGCACTGGCAGCGCAAAGCGTCGAGCAGGCTTCAGGTGCCGAGCATTCACTGAATGAAACCGCGCAATCGGTTGTGCGCATCAACGATATGGCAGCACAAATCGCAGCCGCTTGCGAAGAGCAAAGCAAAACGACCGAAGAAATCTCGCGCAATATCAGTGGCGTTCGTGATCTGTCCAATCAGGCCGCACAAAGCTCTGAAGAAAGCCGTCAAGCCAGCGACTCGATGGCTCGTTTGGCATCCGCACTGCAAGACCAGGTCGGCCGCTTCAAGACCTGACAGCCTGGGTTCAGGAGCCTCTGAAAACTACCTGCGTTTGTCAGAGGCTCCCTGTCGCTTGATTGCATCCACGCCTTACCGGCTTTCAATGTCTTTTGCTCTGACAGCCATTACTGTACGTCACGCCAAGGTGCTGGCTAACGCATCAATCACCGCATATAGTCACCACTATGACATCAAATGCCTACCTGCCCCATGACAAACTGATCGACCGGCTGCTCGATGTTGTCTGTGTTGTGGACAAAGACGCTCGCTTTCTCTACGTCAGCGCAGCCAGTGAGCGGGTTTTCGGTTACAGGCCTGAGGAAATGCTCGGGCGTACAACCTTTGAGCTGATGCACCCGGACGATCGTGCCGCGACCCAGGCCATTATTGCGGGTATCAATGCGGGCAGGCCGAATACTGATCATGAGAACCGCTACATTCGCAAAGACGGCAGCGTCGTGCATATCATGTGGTCGACCCAGTGGCTGGAAGCCGAGCAGGTGCGTGTTGGCGTAGCCCGGGATATTACCGAACGCAAACAAGCCGAGGCGGTGCAGGCTGCCTTGTATGCCATTTCCGAGGCGGCGCACTCAGCGCATGATTTGCCGGCCCTGTACCAGTTGGTGCGCGGGGTGATCGGTCGGTTGCTGCCGGCAGACAATTTCCTGGTTGCCCTGTACGACGCAACCAACGATCAACTCAGCTTTCCCTATTTCATCGATCAGTATGATACTGCGCCAGGCCCCATGCCGCTGGCCTCTGCTGCTTTGACTGCCGAGGTTATTCGGTCGGGCGAAGCCCTGTTGCTGACACCTGAAACGGCCGGAGCGGTGCTGGACAGAATTGGGCCCGTTATGGGCAAACATGCCCTCGACTGGCTGGGAGTGCCACTGGTATCCGACAACGTCACCATTGGCGCGCTGGTGCTGCAAAGCTATTCCGAGACGGTACGCTACAGCGAGCGGGACAAGGAGCTGCTGCAGTTTGTCTCCAACCAGGTTGCTGCTGCCATAGGACGGCAGCGTGCTCACTCGCGTCTGGAGTTCCTTGCGCAATACGATCAACTGACCGAGCTACCCAACCGGGCCATGTACCTGAACCGCCTGCAGACGGCGCTGCGCCGGGCACAGCAGGATGCCTTGCAACTGGCAGTGATTTATCTTGATCTGGATAACTTCAAGCAGATCAATGACACCTTTGGACATGCCATCGGCGACCAATTGCTGTGTGAAGTCGGGCTGCGCCTGCGCCAGTGTGTGCGCGAATCGGACACCATTGGCCGCCTGGGCGGTGACGAGTTCGCCATTCTGCTCGATGGCATCAGCAAGCAGGACGCTGCCATCATGGTCGCGGAAAAGATACTTGTCGCCCTGAGCGCCCCTTATCTGCTCGCCGGCGAAACCCTGAACACCGCGCCCAGCCTGGGCATTGCTCTCTTCCCGGACCACGGACAGGACGACATACAACTGGTCCAGCACGCGGATGAAGCCATGTATGTGGCCAAGCGCAGTGGTGGTCGAGGCTTTTTTCTGGCCACAAATGCTTTTGGCCAGGCCGCTACAGGGGAATGATCTGGTCACGCCTGCGGGCTGATGCGGGTAGAGGTCCCACGCCAGACAGTGATTTTCTTGTGTATATTCATTTTAAAGCTTCCTTTTCTTCTGATGACACGTCTAAACTCCACTGTCGAAAAATTAACGATTGAAGGAATACATCAATGAAATGTGCCCTGTTTCTATTTGCCTGCTTCTTTTCTGTAACTGTCTATGCAGCCAACCCCAATCTCGACCCGGTCAACTCGGTGCCAAGCGACAATGCGACAGGCGTTGCTGTCGATGCGGATATCGTACTCGTCTTTGATATCGATGTAGTTAACGACTCTTCTTCTGCACTCATTGAGTTATATGATGACTCAGACAATCTGATTGAAAGCTTCAATGCAAATGGCCCATTTACTTTTGGGGGAAGTAACTCAGGTTCAGGGACGATTTCAAATAATACGATCACACTCAATCCCGGCGCGGATTTCATACTGGGTACCGGATATTACATACTGATCCCGTCAGGTTCGGATATTATTGACCAGGCCACAGGGGACCTGGTAACGCCGGTAACGTCACCCACAACCTACAACTTTACTACCGCCTCGGGCGAAGTAAGCCCCGTACCGACCATGAGCATCTGGGGCATCGGTATGCTTGCAGGCATGATGGGGTTGCTGGGTATGTACCTTCGCCGCAGGCATTAAACGGCGCAGTAACCAGCGGAAGATTTGAATTTACGTTGATACAGGCTGCCCGGGGTTCAGGCAGCCTGCTGCGAGTATCAGAATCGGTGATTATATCGGTACAACACGGCTCTGCCGGCAGGTGAACCCTATTTGGAAAGCTGTCGGGGCCGTCAAATTTCATTATATTGGATAAGCAATATTACAAGCACTTTTGGAACTCAGATCACTCTGTCAACGCAATAAACTTTCAAGCACTTCAACTCTTTCCATGTTCATTCGAATGATGCAGCCGTTTACCGTAGTCACATACGACGGCGCACCTTTCTCGACCTCGAAAGCGTCTACCTTGCAACTTTTATCACGAAACTCGACCCAGGCATTTTGTGCTTCAAGGACCATATCAATGAATTCTTGCCCTAGCATTTGATCAGCGGCATAAACGTGCCTGGCACGTTTTTCAAAGCTCACCAGCTCATCTGAAAGAAGGGTTCGCGATGTCTCTATCGCCTCATGCATACAGTCATCCAGTTCAGCGCTCGCACTTATATCTGCGCAATCGGGCTCTTCAGGCAGAGAGGTAATATCAGGCGAGTGAGCCATGCAAGCGCCAGCAGCGAAAACAAGCATGGCCATGTATAAAAGCTTCATTTGCTCGCCCCTGTATTATTAGATGGCTTGATCTAACCTGTTCCACTCAACCCTGGATTGCTCAGCAGCGGTCCATTTAGCATGGTTCCGCTTGGCTCTGATTTCGTAGTCAGGGTATATATTGTCGAACAATGTTACTTGCTGCGCATGCGCGCCGGAATCATAGCAACAAGTCACAGCAGGGATGTCAGTGCATTGTCAGCAATGGGACGCAGTTCACGGTTTTTCCGGGTTCTTCAGATTTTGTTATGCTGCCAACGCGTTGAAAGACCAGAGCCGCGCGGTATCTGATTGCGCGTGATTGATGCACCTCTTTCGAGCTGTGTATTGCGCCTGACAATAGCGATAACCAGCCAATACAGTCCGGCGTATTCAACAACAGCATCGACATCCGTCTGCGCCGTGGCCAAAACAGCCCGCTTGCCATCTTGATGCCACTATTTTTGGGGCAAGAACCGGCGTGGCATGACATAATTTTTACCAGACCGATGTTCACAGCCGCGACACCTTTCCGTGGGCAGAGCAGAACAACTATTTCAGGACGGGAGCCAGCTGCAGTGCAATATCCTCCGGAACTGGTCGTTACCCTGACCACCCTTGTCGTTGTCGCCGTTACTGTGGTTTTTCACTACGAAGTGATCCAGCTGCTGGATCGCTGGTGTACCCGAAAGGAGCGCCAACCGCATATTGCGTTTAAAAACCGCCCAACCATTCTGGCGGTCATGTTTACCCTGTTGCTGGCACATGTTTTTGAAATCTGGCTGTTCGGGCTGGCTTTCTGGCTGCTGCTGCAGGAAGGCCAGCATGGCGCTATTGTTGGCTACAGTGATATCAACCTGCTCGATTGTGTCTATTTTTCGGCTGCCACCTACACTACCGTTGGTTGGGGTGAAATGTACGCTACCGGCAATATACGCTTTCTCGCCGGCACCGAAGCTCTGCTCGGTTTCATGATCATCACCTGGTCGGCCTCGTTCGGCTACCTGATCATGCAACGTACTTTCGGACGCAATGCGGATTACTGAGTTGGCGCCATGGCTTGTGCCTTTGCGGGCGTTGCGCTAGCCCGGCGTTACCCCTTGTGTTCAGGGCCGGTTTCAAGCCCGGGTTCCGCATTCCCCGCAATCTTGTCCACCACCAGACTACCGACAATATCACCTTCGACGTTCACTGCCGTGCGCACGGTATCCAGCAGGCGGTCGATCGGCAGCAGGATGGCAATGGCTTCGGCGGGCAGGCCAACAGCCTGCAAGACCATCACCATGGTGACCATGCCGGAGCTGGGAATTCCCGGAGCGCCGGTGGAGGCGATCATCGCGGTGAAGAACACCACCATTTGCTGGGCGAAGGTCAGTTCGATGCCGACCAGGTTGGCGACAAAGAGCGCGGCAGCGGCTTCGTACAGTGCGGTGCCGTCCATGTTCATGGTCGCCCCCAACGGCAACACGAACCCGGCGACACTGCGTCTGACCTTGAGATTGTGTTCGGCACAACGCAGGGAGATGGGCAGTGTGGCGGCACTGGAGCTGGTGGCGAAAGCGGTAATCAAGGCTTCACGGGAACCGCGCCAGAACCACAGCGGCGACTTGCCGGTAACGGTATAAAGAATACCCGGCAACACCACCACACCATGCAGCAGCGTGGTCGCAAACACCAATACAACAAAGCCCAGCATGGTTATCAGCAGGGCAGCATCCTGCTCGGCCACCAGCCCGATCAACAGCGCCAGAATACCGAACGGGGCCAGGCGCATGATCCAGCCAACCATCTGCAACAGCAGCTCGAGGAACTCCTGAAACACGGTAAGGATGGAGCGGTAGCGCTCACCCCCGGCGACCAGTGCGATGCCCATAAACAGGGCAAAGACCACCACCGCCAGAATGCTGCCATCGGCCAGCGCGGCAAAAGGGTTCTGGAACAGGTTGGCAAAGAAATGCAGGAAAAACTCCGGCACGCTCAGTTGCCGCGCCTCGAATTGCTCCATGGCATCGGCAAACAGACTGACCGACAGCCCGGCGCCAGGCTTGAAGATATTCGCCGCCAGCAGGGCCACACCCATGGCCAGCGACAAGGTGATGACAAAATAGGTCAGCGTTGCCATCCAGACCCGATTGACCTGATGGTGGGCCTGCAGGTTGGCGACGCCCACCACAATGGAGGTAAACACCAGCGGGATCAGGATCATGCGCAGCATGCCGACAAACACGCTACCAACCAGACTACTGGCGTAGAGCACGCCCTCGCGCAGCCCCGCCTCAACCGGCAGGCCCCCGACCAGCCAGCCAATCAGCACGCCCAGGCAGGCTGCAATCAGTATCTGTTTATTCAGGCTGGGCATGACGGTGATCTCCGCAGATCAGTTGCGTTGCCTGAACTCTATCAGGCTCAGGCCACTGCATACAGACTGCCGCTCTGATCACTTATCCTTCTGCTGACCGCTTTTGCCTGCCTGATCCAGGCGAAATTGATTGATGGTCTCTCGCAGGGCTTCCGCCATCGCCAGCAGGTCGGCCGAAATACGCTCGGTTTCGCGGGCATCCTGCGCGGTTTGCTCGGCCGACTGACTGATCTCTTCCAGGTTGCCACTGACCGCTTCCGATACCTTGCTTTGCTCGTCAGCAGCATTTTCCATCTGCTGGTTCAGTTCGGTAATTTCACGAATGGCGGTGGCGATGGTCTGCAGTTCACTTTCAACCTGCAGGATCGATTCGACTTGCTGCCCGGCCCGGGAGGATGCCTGTTCCATGGTATCAACGCACTCGGCCACTTCACGCTTGAGGCTTTCGATGGTGCGGCGAATTTCTTCGGTAGAGTCCTGAGTCCGCGATGCCAGGGCGCGAACCTCATCGGCCACGACAGAGAAACCGCGCCCTGATTCACCCGCCCGAGCCGCCTCGATGGCCGCATTCAGTGCCAGCAGGTTGGTCTGGTCGGCAATATTGGCAATCTCCGTCAGCATCACGTTCATCGAGTTGGTGCGCTGGCCCAGTTCGGCAATACGCCGCGCGCCTTCCTGCACCTCGCCGTTGAGTTGCTCGATACCGGCAACGGCGGTGTGCGCCTGGCGTTCGCCACTACTGGCCGCATCCGCCGTATCCTGCGATTTGCGGCTGGTGTTGATGGCGTTTTCCCGCACCTCGACCGCTGAGGCAGCCAGCTCGGTGGTGGCGCTGGCAACCTGATCGGTATTGTCTTTCTGCGCAACCACTTCGCGGACCGTGGTCTGGGCCTTGCTGGCGATTTGCTGGGCGGCTAGCTGCACCTTGCCGGCGTTGTCCATTACTGCGTGCATGCTGACGTTGATCTGACCAACCATGCGATTGAATGCTCGCGCCACATAGCCGATCTCGTCATCTCGCGAGTCATCCAGGCGGATGGTCAGATCGGAATTGTCGGCAATCGACTCCATGCGGTCATGCAACAGACGCAGGCGCGAGATGACCAGGCGGGCAAGCACCAGGGCGGTAGCCACAAAGGCCAGGATAAAAATCAGGATCTGCACGCCACCACTGGTCAACAACTGGCCTTGCAGACGTGCATCGCTTTCAGCCAGGGAGTAATCCACCCGGACGGCACCGAGAATGTCCCCTTCCTGAGCCTGGTGGCACATCAGGCAATTCACCCCCTGATAGTCTGCCATGGCTACGATGGGTTCGATCAGGGTGTACACCCGCCCCTGGTCATTCTCGGAATAGAATTCCAGCCGCTCACCCTGCAAGGCCTCCATTTCCTGTTCTGATCGCTGTTGCTGATAATCCGCACCGGGTCCGTAGAGTGCGTTCAACACATCGCTGCGGACCACGCGCACATCCAGTACCGATTCCGGTGCCATCATCCGCTCACGCAGCATTTCCTTCTGACCGATGGTGCCGGTCACCATCATGGTGTTGATGGCATCAAAAAATGACTTCTGCAATCCGTGTACGTATTTGCTCGAATACTCTTCCATGTGCTCGCGCTGGGTGTAATTGGCATACAGGAGGGTGAAAGCCAACACCAGGGTGAAGGCGCTGGCCAGGGTTGCCAACAACAGAAAACGGATCGAGAAATTCTTTTTCATACAGCGTCTCTTTGGCCAAGGCTACTCACGCAGCCTGTCAGGTCAGATCGGGATCAACAGGTGTAGCACATTAAAATGCCATCAAGGGTATTTCCATGCCGTGGATCAAGACAGCAGCGAATAATCCATCTCGCCGGCTCAACCGCACTGGCCAGATGAAACCTGGTCACCTTTATGATAATCGGCGAGCGGGACGACAACTTTATTTTCTTCAAACCCGACAAGCGTGTGTGCACCCCCATCAGCCACTTTTCTGTTTGTTATTTTTGACATACACTCGAAATATCACACACCCAGCCCGCAGGCCTGCACCATGTCATCTGACCGTATTTACCCTGCCCAGCGCCCCGAATCCATGGATGCGTTCTGGATGCCCTTTACCGCCAACCGCCAGTACAAACAGCGCCCGCGCCTGCTGGCCAGCGCCGAAGGCATGTATTACGTCGATGTGGATGGCCGTCAGGTGCTGGATGGCACCGCAGGTCTCTGGTGCTGCAATGCCGGGCACGGCCGGCGGGAGATAGCCGAAGCCGTCAGCACGCAAATTCAGCAGATGGACTTCGCCCCGACCTTCCAGATGGGCCACCCGCTGCCCTTTACCCTGGCTGAGCGCCTGGTCGAGATTGCCCCAGCGGGCCTGAACCGGGTGTTCTTCACCAATTCCGGTTCCGAGTCAGTCGATACCGCGCTGAAAATTGCCCTCGCCTACCACCGCGCCCGTGGCGACAGCAGCCGCACACGACTGATTGGCCGCGAACTCGGCTACCATGGTGTCGGCTTTGGCGGCATTTCCGTTGGCGGCATGGCCAATAATCGCAAGGCTTTCAGCGCCCAGTTGCCCGGCGTCGACCATTTGCCGCATACGCTCGACCTTGGCCGCAACGCCTTTACCCGTGGCCTGCCGCAACACGGGGCCGAACTGGCCGACAGCCTGGAGCGGATGATCCAGCTGCACGGTGCCGAGAATATCGCCGCTGTGATCGTCGAGCCGTTATCCGGCTCTGCTGGCGTCATCCTGCCGCCGCTGGGCTACCTGCAACGTCTGCGCGAAATCACCCGCGCCCACGGCATTCTGCTGATCTTTGATGAAGTCATTACCGGTTACGGCCGTGTCGGCGAACCTTTCGCCGCCCAGCGCTGGGGCGTCACCCCGGACATCATCACCACCGCCAAGGGTCTGACCAACGGCGCCATTCCCATGGGTGCGGTGTTCGTCAGCGATGCCATTCATGATGCCTTTATGCACGGCCCGGACAACCTGATCGAATTTTTCCACGGCTATACCTATTCCGGCCACCCGGTTGCCGCTGCCGCCGCGCTCGCCACCCTCGACATCTACCAGCGCGACGGCCTGCTGACCCGCGCGCAGGATCTTGAACAGTACTGGGAAGACGCCCTGCACAGCCTCGGCGACCACCCCAACGTGATCGATATTCGCAACACCGGGCTGGTCGGTGCGGTCCATCTCGCCAGCCGCGATGGCGCGCCCGGCACCCGAGGCTATGATGTATTCGAAGAATGCTTCTGGCAGGGCGCCATGGTGCGCTGCACCGGCGACATCATCGCCATGTCACCGCCCCTGATTGCGGAAAAAGAACATATTGATCAGTTGATCGAGATCCTTGGGCGAGTGATCAACAAAGCCAACTAACTCAACTTGCCAACTTGTGTTGCACAGATCGCACACTTGATTCGGCAGAGCGTCGTGACGGGCCGCCGGTCGCGGACCGTCGATGGCATGGACGCCATCGACGAGCTACAGGGACGTACTTGCCGCGTGTCCGCGCCCGGCGGCCCGTCATGACGCAACACACTGAACCCTACGATCAACGCAATGCACGGACTATCAGGAAACGATTTATGACTTTGCAATTGACCCACTTTATCAATGGCCAACGCACTGGCCCCAGCGCCCGCACCCAGGCGGTGTTTGAACCCGCTACCGGACAGCAGCGCGGCCAGGTATCGCTGGCCAGTGCCAGCGAAGTAGAAAATGCTGTAAGCCAGGCCAAGGCCGCCTTCCCCGCCTGGGCCGCCACCACCCCACTGAACCGCGCCCGCGTCCTGTTCAGATTCAAGGCCCTGCTCGAACAGCACGCCGACGAACTTGCTGAACTCATCACCCGTGAACACGGCAAGGTCTTTGACGACGCCAAGGGCGAACTCACCCGCGGCCTCGAAGTGGTCGAATTTGCCTGCGGCATTCCGCACCTGCTCAAAGGCGAGCACAGCGAACAGGTCGGCGGCGGTGTCGATGCCTGGTCCACCAACCAGCCGTTGGGCGTAGTGGCCGGCATCGCCCCGTTCAACTTCCCCGCCATGGTACCCATGTGGATGTTTCCCATCGCCCTGGCCTGCGGCAACAGCTTCATCATGAAGCCCTCGGAAAAAGACCCCAGCGTCCCCCTGCGCCTCGCCGAACTGCTCAAGGATGCCGGCCTGCCCGATGGCGTATTCAACGTGGTCAATGGCGACAAGGAAGCCGTCGATGTGCTGCTGACCCACCCCGATGTCGAAGCCGTCAGCTTTGTTGGCTCCACACCGATCGCTGAATATATCTACGCCACCGGCAGCGCCCACGGCAAGCGCATACAGGCGCTGGGGGGAGCAAAAAACCATATGGTGATCATGCCCGACGCTGACCTGGATCAGGCCGTCAATGCCCTGATGGGCGCCGCCTACGGCAGTGCCGGCGAACGCTGCATGGCCATCTCGGTGGCCGTCGCCGTCGGTGATGAGGTCGCTGATCAACTGGTCGCCGCGCTCGCCCCCAAAGTCCGCGCCCTGAAAATCGGCGATGGCATGAATCCCGGCATGGAAATGGGCCCACTGGTATCCGCACAGCACCTGGCCAAGGTCAAAGGCTATGTGGATGCCGGCGTCAGTGAAGGCGCCGAGCTGGTGGTGGATGGTCGTGAGGTGAGCGTCGCCGGCCTGGAGGATGGCTTTTTCATCGGTGGCTGTCTGTTTGATCGGGTCAACGCCGAGATGAGCATTTACCGCGAAGAAATCTTTGGTCCGGTGCTGTGCGTAGTGCGCGTACCGGACTACGCCAGCGCGGTGCAACTGATCAATGCCCACGAATACGGCAACGGCACTGCCATCTTTACCCGCGACGGCGACAGCGCCCGCCAGTTCTGCAACGAAATCCAGGTTGGCATGGTTGGCGTCAATGTCCCCATCCCGGTGCCCATGGCCTTCCACAGCTTTGGTGGCTGGAAACGCTCACTGTTTGGCCCTCTGCACATGCATGGCCCGGATGGGGTGCGCTTCTATACCCGGCGCAAGGCCATCACTGCACGCTGGCCCACAGGTATCCGCAGTGGCGCTGATTTCAGCATGCCAACCATGAAGTAAGGCCTTCGCGGGGTGGTCCAAACGTGACCCATCGGTTACATTCCTCGTCATGTATTGCAGTCCACAAGAATGCTCCCGTGTCGGCCACTGGACCGGCACGGTATTACAGCGCCCGCTTTTGACGGGCTTGCGAGCCATGCTAGGAGTCTTGCCCGATGTCACGTTTGCCAGTCATTGTCGGTTTTGGCGGTTTCAATGCCGCTGGCCGCAGTTCCGGTCATCACGGTTTTCGCCGCACCGTCCTGGAGTCTTTGCCCGCGGCAGACAGGCAGGAAACGCTGGCCGGGCTGGCTGTGCTGATGCAACTGGTCAAGGTCAGCAATGATTGCTACGTGGATGATGAAGGCCAGGTACTGACGCTGGCCGAGATTGAACAGCGCTTTGGGCAGCAGATCCTCGATGGCACCCTGGTACGTCGTATTGAAAAACGTCATCTGGATGTGGACGCCGCCCACTGGCAGAAGAATCTTACCGTGACCGGTGAAGCCGGCAAGCCTTTCTCTTTCATGACCCTGGCCAAACAACTGCCCGAACCGCTGCCGACCGACTGGGTGGTCGAGCCGTTGAACGCTACCGATGTCATGGTCACCGTGTACGACGGCTGCGACCTCAAGGTCGACAGCTATCGCTCACTGGCGGTGAAATCAGCCGGCCAGTTACCCAGCGGTTTTGAGCCTGGTGAACTGTACCCTTCGCGTTTTCACCCTCGCGGCCTGCAGCTGACCATCACCGCCGCCAGCGACGCCCTGCACAGCAGCGGGCTGAACTGGGATGCGGTGATGGCAGAAATCGAGCCCGATCAGGTAGCGGTATTTGCCAGCAGCATCATGAGTCAGGTCGACGACAACAGTTTTGCCGGCCTGATGCAGTCACGTCTCAAGGGTGGCCGGGTAACGGCCAAACAGTTGCCACTGGGCCTGAACAGCATGCCGGCCGACTTTATCAACGCTTACGTCCTCGGCAGCTTCGGCACCACAGGAGCCGTGACCGGCGCCTGCGCCAGCTTTCTGTACAACCTGCAAAAGGGCATCGACATGCTCGCCAGCGGGCGCGCCCGCGTGGTGCTGGTGGGTAGTGCCGAGGCGCCGATCACCCAGGAGTGCATCGAGGGCTATGGCGCCATGACCGCACTGGCGACCGAAGACGGCCTGCGCGCCATCGAAGGTCGCGATGAGGTCGACTTCCGTCGTGCCAGCCGCCCCTTCGGGCAGAACTGCGGCTTTACCCTGGCCGAGTCCGGCCAGTTCGTGATGCTCATGGATGATGAACTGGCACTGCAGCTGGGGGCGGATATTCATGGCGCGGTGACCGATGTGTTTATCAACGCCGATGGCTACAAGAAGTCCATTTCCGCGCCCGGCCCGGGCAACTACCTGACCATGGCCAAGGCCGTTCATAGTGCCATGCAGATACTCGGCCCCGATCGGGTACGCCGGAACAGTTTTGTGCATGCCCATGGCTCGAGCACGCCGGGTAACCGGACCAGCGAATCCGAACTGCTCGACCGCGTGGCCGCTGCTTTCGATATTCTGCGCTGGCCGGTGGTTGCCGCCAAGGCCTTCGTCGGCCACTCGCTGGCCAGTGCCAGCGGCGACCAACTGATTTCTGCCCTCGGCAGCTTCAGGTACCAGTTGCTGCCAGGCATCAAGACCATCGACCAAATCGCCCCTGACGTACGCCATCAGCACCTGGATTTTTGCCTCAAGGACCGCGCGTCAGAAACGCCACTGGAGGCCTGTTTTATCAATTCCAAGGGGTTTGGCGGCAACAATGCCAGTGCCGTGGTGCTGGCCCCGCAGGTCGCCGAAAAGATGTTGGCCAAGCGCTATGGTGAAGCCGTCTTTGCCGACTACTGCCAACGCCGTGAAGCCACCCGCAGCAAAGCCCGCAGCTATGATCAGCAAGCACTGAAGGGCCAGCTTGCCACCCTGTACCATTTCGGCAAAGGCATGCTCAACGATGCCGACATCGAACTGAGCGACAGCGGCATTCATATGCCAGGTTATGCCAAATCACTGAGCTTCAAGGTGGATGAGCGGTTCAAGGATATGTTGTGACGGCGGAGTGGTCAGTGTCTAGCGGTTGGCTAAACCATTACTCCGGCTTATTGATGGGATTAAAGATAGCGTAGACCGTGCATTATCCGGTCACCCCCCTCTCCCCAACCCCTCTCCCGCCAGGGGAGAGGGGCTTTGATAGTGCGCCCGAGAAGTAATTGCAGTCCTGAAAGCCAGGAAATAACGAGCTAACAGTCACCCCTCTCCCCTGACGGGGTGAGTGGAAAGATCTCAACCCAACGAAACCTTACTTCTTCACCTTCGCCTGTGCCGCTGCAATAAACGCGGCCATCTCGGCTTTCTTGTCGGCTTCGATTGACTGCACGTTGGGGTTTTCCGCCAGTTTGGCCAGCAGCGCCTTGGCTTCGGGCAGCTCGGCGAGCAGGTCAAGACCGAAGAGTTTTTTGCCGACGCCCATCGCCAGATCAATACTGTAGAGGAACATCAGATCGGCAATGGTCATTTCGCTACCGGCGACATAGGGCGAGAAGCTGGCGTGTCGTTTCAGGGTGGCGATGCCGGCCAACAGGTCGGCCCTGGCTTTCTCTTTCACTTCATCGGACACCTTGCCACCGAAGAAAACTTCCGGGTAGCAGGTACGCGCCGGCAGCTCGATATACAGCTCGATTTCCTTGGTCAACGCTCGGGCCACGGCACGCTGGTAGGGGTCAGCCGGCAGCAGTGCCTTGCCGCCCTGGGTGTCTTCCAGGTATTCCAGAATCACGTTGGTTTCATTGATGAAGCCGTGCTCGGTTTCCAGGCAGGGCACCTTGCCGCGCGGGCTCATTTTCAGGAAGCTTTCATCCTGGCTGCCAAACACTGTGTTGATCTTGAATTCCAGACCTTTTTCCATCAGCGCCAGCTTGACCATGTTGAAATAGTTACTGACCGCAAAACCGTGCAATGTAAGCATGCTGCAAACCTCTTGAAGACGTATTGTTATGTGCTCCCCTTGTAGCCCCTTGACGACAAAAATGCCAGTGCCATCACCGGCCTGAATACAGGCTTCCAGACCATCCCGAGATGGAAAAAACGCCATGTATTGATCCCGGACACCCCAACGCCAGTATTCCACGCTAGACTGTGATGGCACCCACTTCCCGGGTACTGATGAAGGAAACTGCCTATGCTCAGCTCCGATGAAATTGATGAAATCAACCTGCTGCTTCAATACAACCTGGCCAACACCCAGGAAGGCCTGAAGATCCACCGGCACGAAGCCCCGCCAGAGGCAGTTGCCGCTGCCGAGCGCCTGTTCCGCAAGGGGCTGACCAGCAAGGCCGATGGTGGTTATCTGACCAGCCTGGGTCTGGATGCCGTCGAGCATAGCCAGACGCTGCTGACCATCTTGCGCACGGCCTGACGAGGAAGCCATGCCGGCATCGGGTGAAATTCGTCTGGAGCTGCAGGAGGGTATTGATCGCAAGACCCTGACCACCCTGCGCAAACGCTTCAGTCAACTGAACCAGACCCGCCTGCGTCGTGTCACTCAGGCCCTGGGTAGCCGGCAATACCTGGTGCTGCAACTGATCCCGTTGCTGTTTGATGTCAATCATCCGCTGTTGCCCGGCTACATTGCCGGGCACACGCCGCGCGGTCTGGCCACCTATCTGCCGGATAATGAGACCTTGCTGGCCGCCCAAAGCCTGACCCGGAGCTTCAGCTGGCGCAAACACCCGGCCGGTTTCAACCCACAGATTCATGCTCTGTATCTGATGGGCAGCGGGGGCACCATTGCGCAATCGGATAAAAGTGATCTGGATATCTGGGTGTGCCATGATCCGGCACTGAACGAGGCCGAACGCCTGGAGCTGGCCAGCAAATGCCAGCTGATTACCGACTGGGCCGACACACTGAACTGTGAAGCGCACTTCCATCTGATCGATCCGGCACGCTTCAGTCGCGGCGAACGCGACAATGACCTGACCACCGAGGATTGCGGCAGCTCACAGCACTATCTGCTGCTCGACGAGTTCTACCGTACCGCCATCCTGCTTGCGGGTCGCTACCCGCTGTGGTGGATGGTGCCGGTGTACGAGGAACACAACTATCCGGAGTACACCAAAGCCTTGCTCGGCAAGCGCTTTCTGCGCGCGCGGGACGCCCTCGATCTGGGCCATCTGGCCGAAATTCCTGCCGGCGAATATGTTGGGGCCGGCCTCTGGCAACTGTTCAAGGGCATCGATTCGCCTTACAAGTCCGTACTCAAGCTGCTGCTGACCGAGGTCTATGCCAACCAGCATCCGGATGTCGAGTGCCTGAGCCTGAGTTTCAAGCGCGAGGTCTATGCCGGCGAGCCGGATGCCGATGAGCTGGACCCGTACATCATGCTGTATCGCAAGGTCGAAGCCTATCTCAAGGCACGCGGTGATCTGGACCGTCTGGATCTGGTACGCCGCTGCCTGTACCTGAAAGCCGATGTGCGTTTGAGTCGGCGCGGCGGCATGCTCGACTGGAAGCGTCAGTTGATGGAAAAACTGGTGCGCGAATGGCAGTGGGATACCCGCCAGTTGCAGCAACTGGACAACCGCCGTCAGTGGCGGGTGGAAGAGGTCAGCCGCGAACGCCGCCAGTTGGTCAGCGAGCTGACCCACAGCTATCGACTGCTGTCGCATTTCGGCCGTAGCCACAATGTCATCAACGCGATCAACAACCGCGACATGTCGTTGCTTGGCCGCCGCCTGCATGCGGCTTTTGAGCGCAAGGCCGGCAAGGTCGAAGTGATCAACCCCGGCATTGCTCCGGACCTGGCCGAACCCCTGCTCACGCTGGCAGCCGAACAGCGTGACGGACAAGCCTCCTGGGCATTGCTGCGCGGCTCGCTGAACCTGACCGAAATAGATGCGCACAAGCCGCTGAAACGCACCCGGCATGTGATGGAGCTGCTCACCTGGGGTTATCGCAACGGCGTGATCGACGCCGCCAGCCGTTTCGCATTGCACCCTGGCGACAGCGCGCTGAGCGAATTCGAATTGAATAACCTGCTGACCAGCCTGCGCCAGAGCTTTCCCTTGCCTATGCCGGTCCTGACCGAAGCCGCCCTGTCACGCGCCAGCCAACCCTGCCAGGTGCTCTTGCTGGTGAATGTCGGGCTGGACCCGCTGCCCGCCAGCAGCCAGAAGAATTTGCACCTGATCAGCAGCCATACCGATGCTCTGGGTTATTCCGGCCTGCGTGACAACCTGATACTGAGCATCGACCAGATCACCCTGAACAGCTGGAATGAAATCCTGGTCAGCCGTTATGACGGCGAACAGGCCTGCATTCAGGCATTGTGCGACTTCCTCAATCAGGGCCAGGCCCATCAACGCCTGCCGGAACTGCAGGTAGCCTGTTATTGCCGCAACCGCTCCAGCGCCATTGCCGAGCGGGTCGAAAGCCTGTTCCGCGATGCTGCCGAACGCTTGCTGGCCGAGCCGGCACAACAGTTTCTGCTGCAGGTGCAGACCGGTTTTCGTTTGCTCGAGCGGCGCAACGGGGCCATCGAAGTCACCGCACTGGACGACCAAGAAGCACTGCAACGGCACCTGGGACGCAGCAAGCCACGGCATACCGCACTGCATCTGGACAATTATGCGCTGCAAGGGCAGGACCTTGCGCTGGTTCTGCGCCAGGATCAACCGGGCCGCACGCAGGTCTTTTTCCGCTTGCTCGGCAACCAGCAGGCGGAACTCTATGTGCTCGACGAGCGTGGATCATTGTGGCGCCAGCGCACGGCCTATCAGGACGAACAAACATTGTTGCTGCCGCTGCTGCGTTTTCTCTACAGCGTACGTTTGCGCCGGCAGATCAACCAGCCACTGGATGCCCAGCGCAATCAGGACGAGCTGCAGATAGGCGAGATTCTGCCTGCCGGGGCCAACCACCCGACCCGGGTCGTGCCGCGCAAGGTCCCGGAATTAAAACTGGAGGCGGACTTTTACGCGGTGCAGGCGATTGCCGAACCGAGTGATCAGCACAGCAGCTGGGTAGTCAGCATTTTCTGTGAACACCGTGAGTTTTCCGCCCTCGAGCATGGAGACCAGCTGTTTTCAGCGGTGGCCCGGCATATTCTGGAGCGGCGACGCGAGCATTCACGCTATCCCTGCTATATCACCGACCTTGATCTCTCTGCTGCCGATCCCGCCGGCAAGATGCAAACCGTCCATTACCTGCGCTATCGCCAGCAACTGGAACAGTCATTGAATCAGGCCATGGACAGCCTGCGCCAGTAATCGCAAGGGCTGGTATACTGCTTGGCAACGATGCCAACTTTATCAAGGAAGCCCCATGAAAACTTTCAGTGCTGCCTGTTTCCTCATCCTCATGCTTGCCGGCTGCGGCCAGAAGGGCCCGCTGTATCAGCCCGAGGGCACGGTACAACCCTCCAGCGGGGCTGAAGAAGAAGTTATCCAGCAACCCTCGCAGAAATGAGTGAGCGCATGTCAGCTTTTGAATACCGTGATGGCGAATTGTTCGCCGAGGATGTTGCCCTGCGCCAGGTCGCCGAGCAACACGGCACGCCCTGTTTCGTCTACTCGCGGCATGCCATCGAACAGGCCTGGCTGGCCTGGGATGAGCCCCTGAAAGATTGCTCTCGGCTGGTTTGCTTTGCGGTCAAGGCCAACTCCAATCTTGGCGTACTGAATCTGCTCGCGCGCCTTGGCGCCGGCTTCGATATCGTCTCCGGCGGTGAACTCGAGCGGGTGCTGGCCGCCGGTGGTGATCCGGGCCGGGTGGTGTTTTCCGGGCTGGGCAAAACCGCCGCCGAAATGCGCCGTGCGCTGGAAGTGGGCATCTACTGCTTCAATGTCGAATCCAGTGCCGAGCTGGAACGCCTGCAACAGGTTGCTGCCGAGCTTGGCGTCACCGCCCCGGTGTCATTGCGGGTCAACCCCGATGTCGACGCGGGTACACATCCGTATATCTCAACCGGCCTGAAAGAAAACAAGTTCGGTATCGATATTGCCGATGCCGCAGCGGTCTACCGCCACGCCGCCAGCATGCCGAATATCGACGTGAAAGGGGTCGACTGCCATATCGGCTCGCAACTGACCGAGGTCAGCCCTTTTCTGGATGCGCTTGATCGCCTACTGGTACTGGTCGATGATCTGGCTGCGGAAGAGATCTGCATCCAGCATCTGGATCTGGGTGGTGGCCTGGGCGTGACCTATGACGACGAACAGCCACCGAGTCCGGGCGAGTATCTGGGCCAGGTACGTGAACGCCTGGGGGATCGCCAGCTGTCGCTGGTGTTTGAGCCCGGTCGCTCGATTGTGGCCAACGCCGGTGTATTGCTGACCCGGGTGAATTTCCTCAAGCCCACTGCGCACAAGAATTTCGCCATCGTTGATGCGGCGATGAATGACCTGATTCGCCCCGCCCTGTACAGCGCCTGGATGGGCATTGATTCGGTGCACCCGCGGGATGACCGGCCGTCTCAGGTCTGGGATGTGGTCGGCCCGGTGTGCGAAACCGGTGATTTTCTCGGCAAGGACCGCGAGCTGGCACTGGCCGCCGGTGATCTGCTGGTTGTGCGTTCGGCGGGCGCCTATGGTTTCGTCATGAGCTCCAACTACAATACCCGGCCTCGCGCCGCCGAGGTGCTGGTTGCCGGCAATCAGCAACACCTGGTGCGTCGGCGCGAAACCATCGCCGAACTCTTTGCCGGCGAAAGCCTGCTGCCCGAGGCCTGACATGTTGCTGCGATTCACCAAAATGCACGGGCTGGGCAACGACTTCATGGTCATCGACCTGATCACCCAGCACGTCAGCCTCAATCCGAAACTGATCCGCCTGTGGAGTGACCGGCACTTCGGTATCGGCTTTGATCAGCTGTTGCTGGTCGAACCGCCAACCGACCCGGAGATGGATTTTTGCTACCGCATCTTCAATGCCGATGGCAATGAAGTGGAGCAATGTGGCAACGGTGCACGCTGTTTTGCCCGATTTGTGCAGGACAAGCGGCTGACGGCGAAGAACGAGATCCACGTGCAGACCAACGGTGGCCCGATCGTACTCAAAGTACGCCGCGACGGTCAGGTTCGGGTCAATATGGGCGCACCACGGTTTACGCCGGCAGAGGTTCCCTTTCAGGCTGACGCCGAAGCAGACATCTACGCCCTGAGCGTTGGCCAGCAGACGCTGGACGTAGCCGCCCTGTCGATGGGCAACCCACACTGCGTCACCGTGGTGGATGATCTGGACAGCGTCGGTGTCGAGCAGCTGGGGCCACTGATCGAAAACCACCCCCGCTTTCCCCAGCGGGTGAATGCCGGCTTCATGCAACTGCTGGACCCGCAACATATTCGCCTGCGCGTGTATGAGCGCGGTGCCGGGGAGACCCTCGCCTGCGGTACTGGCGCCTGTGCCGCCGCGGTCGCCGGTATTCGCCAGGGCCTGCTGCAATCGCCGGTCAAGGTGGATCTGCCGGGTGGGCAACTCTTGATCGAATGGGCCGGACCCGGTAAACCGGTATTGATGACCGGCCCAGCCACACGGGTATACGAGGGGCAGATACGGGTATGAGCGACAACCGCGCCAAGACCGAACAGCCATTGCCAACCGCCGAGCAGGTAGCCAGCTACCTGCGTCGACATCCAGCCTTCTTCGCCGAACACGATGACTTGCTGCCGGAACTGATCATTCCACATGAGCGCGGCCATTCAATCTCGCTGGTCGAGCGCCAGGTCAAGCTGCTGCGTGAGCGCAATATCGAAATGCGCAACCGGCTGAACCAGCTGATGGATGTGGCCCGCGACAATGATCGCTTGTTCGAGAAAAGCCGGCGCCTGATCCTCGATCTGCTGGAAGCCGACAGCCAGGAGCAGATCATCGCCCAGGTCGAAGACAGCCTGCGCAATGACTTTCAGGTGCCCTTTGCCAGCCTGATCCTGTTCAGTGAAACCGAACGTTTCAGCAATGCGCACTGCGTTACCCATCAGGCCGCGCGTGAAGCCATTGGGCATCTGCTCGACAGTGGCAAGACCCTGAGCGGCATCCTGCGTCCCGAAGAGCTCGCTTTCCTGTTTGGTGATGGCGGCAAGGACGTGGCCTCCTGCGCCTTGTCACCCATCCAGCATCAGGGCCTGCACGGTGTGCTGGCGCTGGGCAGTCGCGACCCCGGCCATTACAAACAGGCCAGCGGCACCCTGTTCCTCGGTTTCATTGCCGACGCCCTCGGTCGGCTGCTCCTGCATCCGCCACAATTGCGCGACGAAGCGCCGGCCAATGATGCCTGAGCACACAGCATTGTTGCCGGCACTGCAGGCCTTTCTGCATCACTTGCAGACCGAGCGACAGGTATCGGCACAAACCGTCACAGCCTACCAGCGTGATCTGCAGGCACTGGCCAGCGCCATGGCCGAGCAGCATCTGGATAGCTGGCAGCAACTGGATCAGGCGCATCTGCGCCCCATGCTGGCGCGCCGGCACCAACGCGGCCAGTCTCCGCGCAGCTTGCAACGCTGGCTCAGCGCGATCCGCAGTTTCTATCGCTACCTGCAACGTGAAGGACAGTGCACACACAATCCGGCGCAGGATCTGCGGGCACCCAAGGCCGGGCATAAATTGCCGAAAACCCTGGACACCGACCGTGCCGCGCAATTGTTCAATCAAAGCGCAGAGCCCGACTGGATTGCCCTGCGTGACAACGCCATGCTGGAGCTCTTCTATTCCTCCGGCCTGCGCCTGGCCGAACTGGCCGCGCTGAATACCCAGGATCTGGATCTGAGCCAGGGCGAAGTCAGGGTCACCGGCAAGGGCAACAAGACGCGCATATTGCCGGTCGGCCGCAAAGCGCGCGAAGCGCTGAACACCTGGCTGGCTGCGCACCCACGGCTGGAGGCCACCGGTAGTCCCTTGTTTGTCAGTCAGCGCGGCCAGCGCCTGGGGCACCGCGCCATACAGTTGCGCGTGCGCCAGGCCGGGCAGCAGATGCTGGGGCAGAACCTGCACCCACACATGCTGCGGCACTCCTTCGCCAGCCACCTGCTGGAGTCTTCCAGCGACCTGCGCGCGGTGCAGGAGTTGCTCGGGCACGCCGACATCAGCACCACCCAGGTGTATACCCATCTGGATTTTCAACATCTGGCCCAGGTGTATGACCGCGCCCATCCCCGCGCCAAACGCAAACCGAGCGACTCATGATTCAGCTGTTGACCTTTGATCTGGACAATACCCTGTGGGAAACCGAACCCGTGGTGGCTGCTGCAGAGAAAATTCTGCTCGACTGGCTGGAGCGGCAGGCGCCGCTGTTTACCCGCAACCTGGACAGCGATGCACGCCGCGCCCTGCGCAAACAGGTACTGGCAATCGACCCCGAACTGCGCCACCGGGTCACTGATCTGCGTATCGCCGTGTTGCGCCACGGACTGCGCCAGGCCGGCTACCCCGAAGCCGAAGCCAGCGCCCTGGCACTTCAGGGGTTTGACGTATTTCTCGAAGCGCGCCATGCCGTCGAGCTGTTTCCGCATGCCGAGCCGCTGCTGGCTGAACTGTCCAGGCATTTTGCATTGGCGACTATTTCCAACGGCAATGCCGATGTGCGCCGGCTGGGGCTGGACAAGTATTTTCAGGCGATTGTGTCGGCCGATGAAGTGGGTATCAGCAAGCCCGCGCCAGAGCCCTTTCTGGCCGCGCTGCAGCGGGTCGGCGTAGAGCCGGCCAATGCGCTGCATATCGGTGATCACCCGTCCGATGATGTGCTGGGAGCCCGTAGCGTCGGCATGGGCAGCCTCTGGTTCAACCGCCACCGCACACCCTGGCCGGAAGAGCACCAGCGTCCGGATGGCGAGGTGCATTGCCTGAGTGAAATCGGCGGCTGGGTGACGGCGTTCAACACCACCGACGGGACTCAGAGATAGCCGAGACCAACCTGAAACAACTTTTCCACCTGCCGGACCGCCGTCTTGTCGGCCAGGAACAGGATCAGGTGATCGCCATCCTCGATAACAGCCTGGCTATCGGCAAGCATTACCTCGTCATTGCGCAGCAAAGCCCCCACCCGGGTGCCCTCTGGCAATGACAGCCTGGCGATTGACTTGCCGACCACGCGTGAATTACTCGGGTCACCATGAACCACCACTTCCAGCACTTCAGCTGCACCCCGTCTGAGTGTATGCACAGCCGCCATATCTCCACGGCGTACATGACTCAGCAAACCGCTGAGCGTTGACTGCTGGGGAGACAGCGCAATATCGATCAGGCCACCCTGCACCAGGTCGATATAGGCCGGATTGTTGATCAGTGTAATGACCGTTCGGGCGCCGAGTTTCTTGGCCAGCATGGAAGACATGATATTGGCCTCATCGTCATTGGTCAGCGCCAGAAACACATCCGTGCGCCCCACGCCTTCCTCGATCAGCAAATCCCGATCCGAGGCGTTCCCGTGCAGGATGATGCTACCCGGAAGCAAGGGCGACAGATGTTCACAGCGCACACGCCGCTGCTCGATCACTTTGACCTGATAATGCTGCTCGACCTGCGCAGCCAGGCGAGCGCCGATATTGCCGCCCCCGGCTATCAGGATTCGTCGATAGGGCGGCTCCAGGCGCTGCAATTCAGCCATTACCGCCTGCACCGCATCCTTGACTGCCAGTACAAAGACTTCATCACCTGCTTCTATGACGGTATCCGGGTCAGGGTCCAGCGCCCGCTCTTGCCGATACACCGCCATGATCCTGGCCTCGGCATCCGGAATATGCTGGTGCAGGGTAGCCAGTGTCTGGCCAACCAGCGCGCCACCAAAACGCACCTTGAGCACGATCAATTGCAGGCGCCCCTCGGCAAAGTCCAGCACCTGCAAGGCACCCGGATATTCCAGCAGGCGGATAATGCCCTGGGTTACCAGTGTTTCCGGGCTGATGAGCACATCAACCGGAACGGCATCACGATTGAAGAGTTTTTCCTGGTTCTGCAAATAGCCCGGCTCACGCACCCGGGCAATCCGGTTGGGTATGGCAAACAGGCTCAGGCCTACCTGGCAGGCAATCATGTTGATTTCATCGCTACTGGTAACGGCAACCAGCATATCGGCATCGTGGGCCCCGGCCTGACTGAGTACTTGCGGCAAGCTCGCCGAACCACAGATGGTCCGTATGTCGAAGCGCTCTTGCAGATTGCGCAAGCGGTCGGCATTGCTGTCAATCACGGTAATATCGTTCGCCTCACCCGACAGGTGACCTGCCAGTGTTCCACCTACCTGCCCGGCGCCAAGAATAATGATGCGCATAAACTGCTCCCGTGCACTCTGTCACCTGCATTCTTCAACGAAGCAGCGTAAAGATTCCATGTACAGCTTGCTTGAGCCGCGTAAAAAGATCGTAAACGCGGCTCAGGAGGAGTGGTCGATAAACCGGTAGCCGACGCCAGCTTCCGTCTCGATATAGCGGGGGGCCGTGGGATCTTCACCCAGCTTGCTGCGCAAGCGCCCGATGAACACTCTCAGGTAGTGCGTGTCGTGCGTGTGGTGGGGGCCCCAGATCGATTTCAGCAATTGCTGCTGGGTAATGATGCGCCCGGGATGGGCCAACAGGTTGCGCAGCAATTCAAACTCTTTCTTCGACAAGTGCACTTCTTCACCTGCCAGCCGCACCCGCCGATCACGCAAATCCACCTGCAAATGACCGTCGTCATAGCCGGTTGCCGGTACTTCAAGCGCCCCAAAAGTCCGCAATACCGAGCGAATACGCGCCAGCAACTCATTGGCACCAAAGGGCTTTTCGACATAATCATTGGCGCCGGAATCCAGCGCCTGGACCTTGTCTTTCTCGCCATTGCGTACCGACAGCACGATCACCGGCCCCTGAAAGAATTCGCGCAGCTGTTGCAGCATCAGCTGACCGTCCATATCGGGCAGCCCCAGATCCATGACGACCAGATCAGGCTGAGTGAGTGCCGCCGCCTGCAATCCAGTCGCCGCCGTATCCGCCTCGCTCATCTCATAGCCCTGGGAGCCGAGACAGATATGCAGAAAGCGCCGGATTTGCGGCTCATCATCCACCACCAGAATTCGGGTCATTCACTCCCCTCCCCGCGTTCTTCCGGCAGCGTGACCGGCAAAGCCAACTGCAGCAAAGCGCCATGCCCCGGTTCAGTCTCAAGCGCAGTCACCTGACCACCATGAGCTGCCAGAATACTGCGGCAAATCGCCAGGCCCAATCCGGTCCCGGCGGCGTACTGATCACCGTGACTGAAGGTATGGAACATATCAAAGATTTGTTCCCGTTTTTCCGGGACGATGCCCGGGCCACTATCACGCACCCTGAGGTAAACCCACTCCCCTTCATGGCAGGCTTCCAGCCAGACTTCACCATCGGGTGGAGAAAAACGCAGGGCATTTTCCAGCACATTGAACAGCGCCTGCTCGATCAGCGCCGCATGCACATTCAGCAAGGGCAATCCGTCAGGCACATCGGTATGCAAATGCACCGACCCCAGCAGGGGAGATATCCGCTTGATGACCACACTGACAATGTCATCCACCCCAACCCAGTCCCGGTCCAGGCTCAACTCTCCATGGCCCAAACGGGTCATATCCAGCAGCTTCTGGATATAACGATCCAGCCGTTGCGCTTCCGTCAGTGTATTCGCCAGCAGTTCGGCACGCTGGGCCTCGCTGAGGGCATCAGCCAGGTCAATCAGGCTGGTTACCGAACCGATCATGGTGGCCAACGGTGTACGCAAATCGTGGGATACCGATGACAACAGGGCAGACCGCAACTGCTCTCGCTCCTTGTCGAGGGTTTCCTGTTTCAGCGAGTCGGCCAACTGCACACGCGCCCACGCCAGGCTACCCAGACTGACCAGCACATCGAGGCGGCTACGATGCCAGTCCGACACACGCTGCATGGCTGACAAGCGGATACTGTCGCTCACCGCGCCTGTTTGATCAGCAAAAATGACGTTGATGCCGGCTTCGTCTTCCTGCCAATTGGCTTCACGCGGATGACCGCGCAAGCGACCGCTCACCTCAGCGGGATTTATCCGCGCATGCCAGCCCAGACACTCCGCCAATTGCTCGCGCATACACAGAACCACGGCAGCCCCATCAATGCACCCGGATAACTCACGCGCACAGCCCATTTGCAGTTCATTCCAGCGCTCGCTGTCGCGCAGTGCATTGACCTTCTCGTTCAGGCGCGCCGCCGCGTGACCGGTTACCAGGGCAATCAATACCATGAGGGCGCCAGTGAGAATATCCTCATGGTGCAGCATCCGCAGACTGAAGCGCGGCTCGGTAAAAAAGAAGTTGAAGGCCAGAAAGCTCAGCACGGCACAGACCAGCGCCGGTCTGATACGCGTGGTAACCGCAGTCAGCAAAACGCCAGCGAGGTAGACCATGACCAGGTTGGCAATCGGCAACACCGGTAACAAGGATAGAACCACCGCAGTAGCGATCAGCGGCACCACCCAGGGCAAACTGAATGCCAGAATATCCTGGCGAGTAAACGAGTGCATGTCAGGTATTTTCATCCGCGCCAGAACACCGGGGTCAATAGAACCATCAAAGTAAGCAGCTCAAGCCGCCCAAGCAGCATGCCGAAGCATAACAGCCATTTAGCCGCGTCAGGCAATGGCGCAAAATTGCCCGCAGGGCCGACGATATCGCCCAGCCCCGGGCCCACGTTGGTCAAGGCGGTTGCAGCAGAGCTTAGACTGGTCACCAGATCCAGCCCGAGCGCTGCCAGGAACAGGGTCAAAACTGCCAGGCAAATGAAGAACAGAAAGGAAAACGCGACCGCTGAATGCATGATGTCGTCATCCACTGTGCGTCCGTTGTACTGCGTGGTAAATACCCCATTGGGATGAATCAGCTTGCGCACCTGGGAGCGCAGAAAACGGTAACTCAGTTCAAAGCGAAAGATTTTCATGCCGCCACTGGTCGAACCCGAGCAGCCGCCAATAAACATCACGAAGAAGAACAACGCGATACTGACGTTGCCCCACTGCGTGTAATCGCTGGACGCATAGCCTGTGGTGGTAATAACCGAGACCAGATTGAAGGTGGCGTGGGTCAGGGCATGAAACGGTTTTTGATCGTTACCCAGAATCAGAAAACTGCTGAGCAGCAGACTCACCGCAGCAACGATACCAAGCAGGGTCAGTACCTGCGAGTTCAGCAAAAGATGCCAGCGGGGCCGGCGCAGAAAGCTGATGATCAAGGTAAATGGCATAGCCCCCAACAACATGAAGGCAATCGCAATCCACAGTATCGGCGCGCCAAAGCGACCCATTGAGCGGTCATCGGTAGCATACCCACCGGTGGATACCGTCGTCATGGCATGGTTCACGGCGTCAAAAACTGACATCCCTGCCAACCAGTAGGCTGCGGTACAAGCCAGCGACAACCCCAGATAGGTCAGCACCAGCAACCTGGCCAGACTTTGCAGTCGCGGCATCGACTTATCCGACCAATCGGATGATTCGGTATGAAACAGGCGCATACCCCCAATCCGCAGAAATGGCAGAATCGACACTGCCATGCCGATAACCCCCAACCCGCCCAACCACTGCAGCATCGAACGCCACAGCAGCAGACTGGGTGACAGCTGCTCGATACCACTGAGCACCGTTGAGCCGGTCGTGGTAATACCGGAAACCGCCTCGAACAGCGCATCGGTAAAGCTCAGCTCATAGTGGCTGAAGAACAAGGGCAGCGCACCACACAAAGCCATCAGCATCCAGCCAAGACTGGTCATCAGATACAACTGCCGGGCAACCAGTTGATTGCCCGGAGAGCGAACCAGAAAGTGCACGATCAGGCCACACAGAAAAATACCGGCTGCGCACAGCAAAAAAACCATGAACTCGGCATCGTTTCGCCACCAGCCAAAGAGGGCGACTATTGCCATCAGCACACTGATGACCATCGACAACACACTGCACAGATAGAGAACCGGACGGAAAAGACTGAACATTGCACGCCCTCGACAGCAAAACTTGAGCCTAGCCAAGACAGCCATAAATAATCGATGGGCAAAACAGACAGATAGCGTAAATTCTGCGTAAACGTGCAGGGCCACAACAAAATGGTCCGTACGGTTGCACTTGCCAACGGGATTGGCGACCCTGTGCGCTGACTTGTGAAACGGATGACTCATGGCGCCAGCGCATTATATTGTCGGTTGTACCGCCTGCGATCTGCAGCGTAGCTATTCCAGCTCGGCGCCTGACTGTGCCTACCAGACCCTCGACGGCCAGCAACTGCCCATGCCTGCCAGCCCGGGCTGGTGCTCCGACTGCCGCAACCTGTGCCGAGTGGAGCGGCTGCCCAGCGCCGAAGGCGAAGCCGCGTTATTGAAAACCCTGCTCTGCCTGAGACTGGACTTCGCCAACCTGCTCAAAGACGTGCCGCAAAAGCTCCCCTGGTGGCAGTTTTATGCCAAACCCATGAACGGCATTGACACTCTGGAAGCCGACATCAGCCAGCTGGAGCAACAGCTCGAGGCCTATCGCGTCCTGCGCGCCGCCCTCGCTGAACGCGCCAGCCCAGGCCGCTGCCTGACCTGCGGCGGCAGCAATCACCAACCGCTACCCCTGCCAACCAGGCCCGACCAACCCGACGTACTCAACGTCAATCACCCCGGCTGCGGCGGGCAGTTAACCATTCAGGCGAGTAAACAACGGCCACAAAAAACAGGCCAAAAGCAGTTGTTTGACCTGGAAGGTCGACAAATTCACAGCCCCTGACGTTGAGCGCTGACAACGACACAAGTCGCTGAAGCGGTGTTGCCTGGCGCTCAGGGGAATACCGATTAATTGCATAAAACGCTTATAGCCCGGTTGCCGCTGACCTGTTCTGGACCGTTAGATGCCATGGATGGCATCTACGAGCCCCCAGGGAAGGGTTTACGGCGTGTCCAGAACAGGTCAGCGGCAACCGGGCGGTACACTGAAGTGATTTAATCGGTGTTTCCCTGGTGCGTTTGGCAATGCCGCATGGCACGGAGTCAAATGCTCAACCAAAAAACCAGTAACAAACCAGAATCGCCGTCACTATCCCGGCAAAATCCGCCGCCAGCGCACAGCCCAGTCCGTGACGCACCTTGCGAATACCCACCGCACCGAAGTACACCGCCAGCACATAGAAGGTCGTTTCCGTACTGCCCTGCAGGGTCGCCGCCAACAGCGCCGGAAAGCTGTCGACACCAAAAGTATCCATGGTCTCGATCATCATCGCCCGCGCCCCGCTACCGGACAACGGCTTGATGAAAGCCGTCGGCAAAGCCTCGACAAAGCGCGTATCCCACCCGGCCCAATTAGCCAACCAGCGAAAGCCCTCCAGCCCCGCATCCAGCACCCCACTGGCGCGCAACACACCGACCGCCACCAGCATCGCAATCAGATAGGGCAACAGCGATACCGTAAAACTGAAACCCTCCTTGGCCCCCTCGATAAAAGTGTCGTACACATTCACCTTGCGTAGCGCCGCCACCCCCAGAAAGGCAATGATGATGCCGAACAGCGTCAGGTTGCCCACCAGCGTCGAGGTAGCCGCCAGCGCCTGCGCCGACATTCCGGCCAGCGTCGTCAACAACACGCCCAGCCCCACCGCCACCGATACCAGATACAGCAACACCACCGGGTCCCACAGCTTGAGCCGCTGGACCAGCGCCACCGTCAACAAGCCAACCAGACTGGATGCCGTAGTCGCCAACAGAATCGGCAGAAATACCGCCGTCGGATCAGCCGCACCCTGCTGCGCGCGGTACATGAAAATAGTCACCGGCAGCAACGTCAGTGACGAGGTATTGAGCACCAGAAACAGAATCTGCGCATTGCTCGCCGTATCCTTGTGCGGATTCAGCTGTTGCAACGACTGCATCGCCTTGATGCCAATCGGTGTCGCGGCATTGTCCAGTCCCAGCACGTTGGCAGCAAAATTCATGGTGATGTGCCCCTGCGCCGGATGGCCACTGGGCACTTCCGGCATCAGCCGACGGAACAAGGGATCGAGCAACCTGGCCAACACCCGCACCATACCGGCCTTCTCTGCAATCGCCAGAAACCCCAGCCACAACGTCATGGTACCGACCAGAACCAGCATGATCTCGACGCTCAGTCGCGCCATATCGAACAGCGCCGCCACCAGCCGGCTGAACACCTCGGCATCTCCCAGGCCCAGCCATTGCCACAACGCCGCAGCGAAAGCAGCCAGAAAAAAACTCAACCAGATGCCATTCAGCATGTCAGCACCACCTGTTGTGCGACCAGTTGCCGAGCCGCCTGCGGACTCAGTGCTGCCAGCAGTGCTGCAGTTTCGGCATCCGGCATCCCGTCATGCCGCTGAGGACGAAAACGCATCTGGAAGGCCGTCAGAACATTGCGCGTGGCGGGGTCCAGCTCACCCGTGACCGGCTGCGGATAACCCACCTCGGCAAGTGCCCGCTGGTACCAGCCGATCGGTGGCAGGCAAGCTTTCAGGTGTGCCGACCACTGCTGAACGACTGCCGTATCCGGCCAAATGGCGACGCCTGCTGCTGCCAACTGCTGCCATGGAAACGTCGGGCCGGGATCCACTTTGCGCTGTGGTGCAACATCGCTGTGTCCGATGACCCGCTCCGGCCCCAGGTTGTGACGCTGCAGAATGTCGCGCAACAGCACAACAAGGGCCTCTATCTGGGCCGGATCATAGTCCGGCCAGAGACGGCCATGCGCCGTTTCATGGTAGCCATAATGCACCAGTTCGATACCGATCGAACTGGCATTCAACCAGGAACGCCCCTGCCAGCTACTCTCGCCGGCATGCCAGGCGCGACGGCTTTCATCGACCAGGCGATAGATGGTCGGCGGTTGACGGTCAATCAGGTAATGGCTGCTGACGCCACCCTCGGCCAGGTGGCCAAGGGAACGGTCCAGCCCGGAAGAGGTGTAATGCAGGATCACATATTGCACCCGGCTGTCCTGGCTGGCCGCGCTGTAGCGCGTATCGATGACCGGCCCGGAGCCGCAGCCAACGAGCAGCATCAAGAGCAAGGCAACGGGCAAGCATCGATCCATGAACATTCTCGCAGCAGAAAGGCAGATGGTCGTTATCTTCGACCTTGCTGCAGCGTTGTTCAAGCAGGGAAAGCACCGATTTGCCGAGAGTATTGCCCTTGGGCATTGCCGGTCAATGCGTTCGGTCCGGGTCTGGCTGGATTACTGAAGCCGTGACTTTCCCCGTGACAACGGGCTCTGGTAATCGGATCGCCATGGCGTGCCGTTGCAAGTGGTGCGATTGGGGCAGTCGGGCGTACAACCGCGACAGGGCAATCTGTCACTGTGGCTGGCGGTTTTGCTGGAGGTTGCGAAAGGCATAGGGGGGGTCTCATCGGAGTCAGGAGAAATCAGGCAATCATTTGCCATGTACTCATACTGTACATAAATTACTTACATGTATAGCTTGAATGCAAATTTCATTGATGGAATCCGCCGATGACTACCCTGCTCTGGTTCAAACAGGACCTGCGTCTGCATGACAATACACTGCTGGCCGATCTTGATCTGACTCAGCCCTGCTTGCCGGTCTATTGTCTGGATCCGGCGCAATTCATTGCCGATGAGCACGGCATGCGCCGCTGCGGCGCACGCCGCGCACAACACCTGCTGGCTTCTCTGGATGCTCTCGATGCCGGCTTGCGTACCCTGGGCAGCCCCGGCTTGCTGCTGTTGCAGCAAGCGCCTGAACAGGCCCTGCCGCAACTGTGTCGTGAGCTGAATGTGGGTTTGCTGCGCACCCATAGCGAGTATGCCCCTGAGGAGCTGAAGCGCTTGCAGCAAATAGCCGGTCAACTGCCGGATCATTGTCGACTGCAACAGGTTCAGGATAACCGTCTGTTCGCTTTAGAATCTTTACCCTTCAGCCTGGAGCGCATGCCGCAGGTTTTTACCCGCTTCCGCAATCAGATCGAACGCCAGCTACCCGAGCCGAGCGAAAGCCGGGCACGTCAGCGCATGGGGCCCTGGCCCCGTGTCGCAATCAATCTGCGCCAGGCCTGGCCGACCCTCTCTCAGCTGGGGCTGGAGCAACCGGTCGCCGAACCGCGCAGTGCGCTGCCACCCGGAGCGGGTGAAGCTGCAGCACTGGACTGGTTGAACCAGTACCTGTGGCGTGACCGGTCCGTACGACACTACAAGGAAACCCGCAATGGCCTGCTCGGGCGTGACTTTTCCAGCAAGTTGTCGCCCTGGCTGGCCCATGGCAGTTTGTCGGTGCGGCATGTGTGGCGTGAATTACGCCGCCACGAGGCCGAACACGGGGCCAATGACTCGACCTACTGGCTCGGCTTTGAACTGCTCTGGCGCGAATTTTTCCGCCTCAGCCTGCAACAACACGGTGCTGCCTGGTTCCGCTTGCGCGGGTTGTCCGAGCACAAACCATGCGCCCACCGCGACGAGCGCTTCGAGCAGTGGCGCAACGGCAGAACCGGGAATGACTTCGTCGACGCCTGCCTGCATGAATTGAACGGCTCGGGCTTTCTGTCCAACCGCGGCCGGCAGATTGCAGCCAGCTATCTGGTGCATGAGCTGCAACAGGACTGGCGCCTGGGTGCCGCCTGGTTTGAACAACAGCTGATCGATTACGAGGTGGGCAGCAACTGGGGCAATTGGGCTTATATTGCCGGCGTCGGACACGACCCGCGCGGTGGCCGCCGCTTCAATGTGCAGGAGCAGGCGACAAGGCATGACCCCGAGGGCGCCTATGTGCACACCTGGCTGGCTGCACCCTGATCAGGGTGCACTGACCCTGTCAGTGCCGGGCAGCGGTCAGGCCCGCAACAGGCGGTTACGGCCGGCGGCTTTGGCCGCATACATGGCCTTGTCGGCACGTTCGAATACCGTATCCAGATCATCGCCCTGCTGAAAGTCGGTAAAACCTATGGATACCGTAATGGTTACCCGCTCGGTCTTGAAGTGGAAAGGGCATTCCTCGATACCGCTACGCAGGGCTTCCAGCACGATTTCGCCCTGCTCCGGATTGGTCCCGGGCAACAACATGACAAATTCTTCACCGCCAAAACGACCGATAAAATCGGTTTTGCGCAGCCGCCGGGACAACTGCTGGGCAATCAGCCGCAGTACCTTGTCCCCGGCCAGATGGCCAAAATTGTCATTGATGGTCTTGAAATGATCCACATCAAGTACTGCCAGCAGCAGCTGACCGCCATAGCGCTGCCAGCGCTCGAATTCCTCGGCCATGCGTTTTTGCAAACCGCCCCGGTTTGCCATGCCGGTCAAGCTGTCGAGTAGCGAACGCTGGCGCTGTTCTTCCAGATGCGTGCGAAAAGACTGCGCTTCGACTTCCATAACCTGGATACGCTCAACCATGACCTGCAACCGCTCGCTGACCTCCTGCTCGCGCTGCTGGCGGACCGAGCGCGCCTGTTCAACATCCTGCAAGAGGTGATTCAGCTTGTTTTCAACTGTGGCCTTCAGGCTGTCCAGGTCTGCTGCATCACGCACATCATCGTGTAACCCCTCGACCTGGGTGCGAATTGCGCCTTCCAGTTCAACCCCGGCATCTACCGAGCCGGTATAGGCCTCGTGGGCATCTTCAAGATTGCCCTGGAACAGGGCCAGGCGCTCATTCAACTGTTGCAGGTAGCGCTCAAAGTCACCCTGCCGGCTTTGCTGGGCCAGCAGAATCAATTGACTGGCCTGATCAAGCACCGCTGCCAGTTCATACCAGTTCAAACCCTCGGCTATCTGCACCTTGAGCCGATCGCGCTGGGGTTGCTGGGCTTCTGCGACTTCCAGCTGCGTCAACAGATCAAGTAGTATGCCTTCGACATGGGCGGCAACCTGGCTATAACTGGTGCCTTCATCAGTGATGACGCCAGGGTGATTGACATCCTGCGCTGTATCGGCGTGCTCGCTGTCACTGGCCGGCTGGTCGCCACTGCGCTTGAACAGCCGGGAGAAGAGCCCACCACCGGCTGCACTGGCAGACTCCGCTTGCAGCGTTTCGTCCTGCGCTGGCACCAGTTGCTCCAGAACCGCATGGTAGGCCGCAGCATAGTGCAGGGGTTCAGCCAATTGATCACGGATGTTGCGCAGCGTTTTACGCGTTTCAACAGGCGGCTCATGGGCCAGCAGTTGCTCGACCAGATTGCGCAAATGGGCAGTAATCGACGCCATGCGATGCTCGCGGTCATTATCAACCGCCAGAACGGCACGCTCCAGATCCGGCAGCAATTCGGCCAGGCCGCTGGCCGGGCATTCGCTGCGCATGGCTGCACGAAGTTGCTTCAGGCGCTTGTCGAGCACCGGATCGACGCCGGCAGCCGCAATGCTGAGGCGCACCAGTCCGCGTTTTAGCAATTCTTCCACATCTGCCGGGGCGAAGTTGATATCGGCTCCTCGCTGTGCTGAGTGGCGGCTTTCCGTCATGCTGAATCCCTATTCAATAAGCAGCAGTGTTATAGCTGAAACTCGCCGCCAACACCAGAGAGTATAGGGGCTCTGGCTTCAGTTGCCAGTCCGGCGTTGCCCGCGCAAGCCGTCAGGTAAACGAATATGCATGGAAACCGGCAAGTGATCGGAAATTGCCTGCGGCAATACGTCAACCTGCTCGATAGTCAGGCTCGGCGTCAGAAGAATATGATCAAGCGCACGCGCCGGCTTCCAGCTGGGGAAGGTGCCCGGCAGCTCGGCGGTATGCAGGGCACTCCCGCGCAGAGGCGAATGCTCGAGCAAATCTTCAGCATGGGTGTTCATGTCACCCATCAGTACAACATGCCGGTAGTCAGCGATACGCTCGCGGATGTAGGCCAATTGACTGGCTCGCGCCCGGGTGCTCAGCGCCAGGTGCATCATAACCACCAGCATGGCATCATCGCCCTCCCCAAAGCGGGTGAAAATTGCCCCGCGTCCAGGCATGAAGCCGGGTAACTTGTGATCTTCCAGCACCAGTGGGGCGAAGCGACTGAGCAAGCCATTGGAGTGTTGGGCGAAGCGCCCGAGATTGCGGTTGAGTTGCTGGTACCAGTAACGGAACTGGCCTTCTCGCGCCAGATGTTCCACCTGATTGACGTAACCGGAACGCAGGCTGCCACCATCGACTTCCTGCAGGGCAACCAGGTCAAAATTATTCAGCAGGCGACCTATCTGCGACAGCGTCAGGTGGCGCCCGGCATGGGGAAACAGGTGCTGCCAACTTTTGGTCAGATAGTGGTGATAGCGCTGAGTATTGATTCCCACCTGAATATTGAAACTGAGCAGCCTCAGCACATCAGGGAGGCAATCGGCACTGTCACTGCACAGGTGGTTTACCTGTGCAGTGGCTGGCAGCATCAAGCCATTACGCGAGCGCCGCCACAGGGGACGATCAGCGGCCATCCCGGGTAATCCTCAGAGCGCTTCACGCTCCATGTCGACCAGATAATCAGCGATCTTGAGCACCTCTTCGAAACCGCTGGTGGCATTGTTCTGAATCACATACTTGCCATTGATGATCAGGGTTGGCACCCCGGTGGCCCGGTAAGTCCGCGCCAATTGTTGCGCCTGGCTCATCTTGCTGTTGACCCCAAAGGAGTTCCAGGCTTTCTCGAAGGCGTCTGCATCAATATCGTAAGGCTCCAGCACATCAAGAATCTCGCTTTGCTCCGTCATGCGGCGACCGTCTTGATGCAGGGCATGAAATACCGCGTCATGGGCCTCATCCAGCTTGCCCAGGCTTTCAAGGGTGTAGTACAGCTGGCCATGCGTATTCCAGGTTCCGCCAAACAGGGCGGGTACCCGACGAAAGTAGGCATCCTCAGGCAAATCCGGATACCACGCATTGATCAAGGGTTCCAGAGCATTACAACCACCACAGCCATACCAGAACAACTCGGTCACCTCGACCTTGTCTTCATGCTGAGTCGGTGCCTGAGCCGGCAACTCCACATAATGCACACCCGCTTCATATTCATCGGCTTGTACATTGGCTACCATAGCCAGCAAGGCAATTGTCATTACCGAAATCAACGCACGCATGTATGTCTCCTGTAGGCAGTTATTCTCATGCTGTCTGTATGACCTGTCGCCGGGGAAAAGATTCCCGACAGTCTTCCGCCATATTCAGCAGGTGGATAATAAAAAGGGTGGCAGATGCCACCCTCTTTGCACAGCTTGCTACAACATCCAGCAAGGCTTTCGTGATTAGCGCAGGCCCTGAATGTAGTTCGATACTGCTTCGATATCCCGAGTGCTCAGACGGCCGGCAATAGTGCGCATGACTTCGCTGTCACCATCGTTGGTGCGCTCGTGCTCACGAAAGTTGGTCAATTGGGTAGTGATGTATTCAGCATGCTGACCAGCCAGTCGCGGGTAACCGGCAGGGTCGTTACCCTTGCCAGTCGGCGAATGGCATCCGGTACAAGCCGGCAGGCCTGTCTCGATATCGCCGCCACGATAAATGGCCTGACCGCGCTCATACAGCTCGGGATCAGCTACACCAAGAGCCATGGTCTGGGATGCAAAGTGAGCGGCAATATCCCGCAAATCCTGCTCATCAAAATTGTCCAGCATGCCGGTCATCTCGACGATCACGCGGCGCCCTTCCTTCTGGTCCAGCATTTGCTTGAACAGGTAATGCTGACCCATGCCGGCCAGCTTGGGAAAGGTCGGGGTAACGCTATTGCCATCGGCGCCGTGGCAGGCAGAACAGGTTGCCACTTTTTCTGCACCGGCTTCAGCATCACCCAATTCAGCTGCATGGGCTGTGCCGGCGATCCCGAGAGACAATACCAGACTGACAAGTAATTTATTCATCGGCTAATCCAATAACGGCTGTATTAAAATAGTATGGTCCTGCCTGCCTTCATGCTAACCATGCAACAGCTTGGCTGCAAACAGGCATTCAGTCCAGATATAAAACCGCAGCATTATATACTAAGCTTGCAGCCCAGGTGAATGACCTGACCAGCCGCTTTGCCACTCTATGGACATCCAATGACCGATTCGACACCTCTGGTTACACTCTGCCAGCAAGCCAGCTTCATCAAAAGCGCCGACAAGCTCGAGCAATGCCCGCCCGATATTGGCCGTGAAGTTGCCTTCGCCGGGCGTTCCAATGCCGGCAAATCCAGCGCACTGAATACCCTGACCCATGCTCGCCTGGCGCGCACCTCGAAAACCCCCGGACGCACCCAGTTGATCAATTTCTTCCAGCTGGACGAGCTACGCCGCCTGGTAGACCTGCCCGGCTATGGCTACGCCAAGGTGCCACTGGCACTCAAGGATCATTGGCAGCGCCACCTGGACAGCTACCTGAGTGAGCGTCAGGCGCTGGTGGGCCTGGTATTGGTGATGGACGTGCGCCACCCGTTAAGCCCCTTCGATACCATGATGCTCGACTGGGCCCAGCGAGCCGACATGCCACTGCACATCCTGCTGAGCAAAGCCGACAAGCTTAATTATGGTGCGGGAAAGAACACCCTGCTCCAGGTTCAGAGCAGGGTGCGCAAGGAGTTTGGCGGCCATGTCAGCGTTCAGCTGTTCTCGGCGCCCAAACGTCAGGGGCTGGATGAAGCGTACGCAAAGCTTGAACAGTGGCTGATGTCAGAGATTTCTTGACTTCCTCCAGCCCTCACCGGTTTTCAGCCACAATTGCTCCATGTTCATGGTTATGCTTGCCCTTTCGCCGGCAGGACGCATCTGCGATGGCCTCATTTGCGGGCCTGAAGCAGGTTCAGTCAAGGTAATTTCAGCAAACACATTGCAGCGTTCTTCCTGACAGGTTACCTGGGTTACATCGGCTGTTTGCCAGCGCCTGGCCCCCCGGTTGTCCATTTTGTAGGCAGACTCTGATTTCAATGCCCGGTATCCCGGAGACATCAGCACATAGGCCTTGTCAAACTCACCAGCGCGCATAAAGTCAAATTGCTGCTGCGCCAAACGCGCCACTTCATCTTCGGGCTTTTCAACAATATTCAATTCCTGCAAAGCCGCACAACCTGACAACAAGCTTCCAGCTAACACAGAAACAATACATACATGTCGTAACGAGGCCATCTGTTAACTCCAGCTAAAGCTTTTAGTATTCCGTTGAGAACTCTTCTCGAAAGGACTCTGCCAGCCCCTGCATCTTGTCGCGGAACTCATCACCAATACGATCAAAATCCTGATACTGGTTGATTGCCCGCGGCGAAATGGTGACCAGCAATTCTGTTCGATTGGATTCTTGCGAAGTAGTTCCGAACAGGTAGCCCAATCCCGGAACCTGACTCAGCCAGGGTATACCGGCATCCGAGTCAGTATTGCGGTCCTGGATCAGGCCGCCCAGGATGATGGTATCGCCACTCTGGATAGCGACCGAGCTTTCGATATTGCGCTTGAGAAATGTTCGTTGCCCGGTCGCCTGGTCCAGTTCGCCGACATCAGTCACTTCCTGCTGAATATCCATCACCACAAGTCCGCCAGCGTTGACGCGCGGCTTGACGCTAAGCATCACACCCGTGTCCTTGAGCTCTACATTCTGGGTCAGTACATCGCTGCCGGTATTCACCGTCTGGCTGGAGCGGAATGGCTGCTGGGCGCCCACCTGAATCTTGGCTTCACGATTATCCAGCACCAGAATCGAGGGTGACGACAGAGAGCGCACATCCGACTTTGCCGCCAGGGTATTGATCACCGCCCGCCAGTCAGAGCCGGTAAACAAATAGGAGAAACCGGGTGCAGCGCGGCTGACCGAACCACCATCCTGTAGTGACAGCCGCCCGCCACCGATGGTGCCATCGGCACTGGTGTTGGTATTGAAGAACCAGTCGATGCCAAAGCTCAGCTCGTCGCTCAGGGTAACTTCCCAGATCGAGACTTCCACCAGCACCTGTGCCGGGGCTTTATCCAATTTGTCCAGGGCCGAACGAATGCTGCGCCACTCTTTCGCCGAGGCCATGATCAACAAGCTGTTGTTGACTTCATCCGCTACAATACGAGTTCCACTGTCGGTGGTTGTACTAGTGCTTCCACTTGAGCGATTGGACGCTGTGCTGATGGAAGCACCTGAACTACCCGAACCACCTGATGATCCTTCCCCGGAGGACAGCTCACTGCGCTCAAGACCGGGTGCCGTCGTTCCGGAAGTCCGTGATTGACTGCCTCCGGTTGTGCCACCAAAGATTTGTCCCAGCAGATTGGCTATCTGGACGGCCTCACCATTTTCGACGTTATAGACGTAAAGCTGGGTACCCGCCTGCTCATCATCAAGGCCGATAGAATCAAGACGATTCAGCCAGTCACGCACCGTATTCAGGGTGTCGGCCCTGGGTGCAATCACCATGACACTGTTCAGCTCTTCCAGGGGCACCATACGCGCCGCACCAGCCAGTCCTTCCATTTCCGGGGTCGACAACATGGCATTGACCCGCTCAACCAGAGCTGCAGCATCCAGATTGGCTACTTCATAGATGCCGATCGACATGCCTTCAAGCACATCCACATCCAGCATGCGCAAGGTGCGCAATGCGTTTTCCATTTGCGGGCCGGCAGCACCCAACATCAGAATATTGCGCAAAGGATCGGCACGCAGTATGGCCGGCCCCATACCCAGAGGCTCAAGAATCTTCTGCGCTTCGGCAACGCCCAGATGCTGCAACGGAACAATGCGTACGCTGTAGCCCTGCAGGCGTTCCTGACTCAAGGTCTGCAGCGGCACCTCACGACGCAAGGCCTCGGAATTGCCAACCCGGTAAATGCCATTCTCGCCTTTGACCATGGCAATGCCCTGCACTTCCAGAGCAGACTCAAGCATTTCTATCAGCACATCGCGCGGTACCGGGTCGGTCGATACCAGCGTAATGGTACCGTCAATGCCCGACTCCAGGGAGTACGGCACCTCCAACAGATCACCCAGTATCACCCGCAACACGTCAGCCAGCGGAGCGCTCTCAAAATTGATATTGACCCCATCACCCTGATCGGTCACGGCACTCGCCGATCCGGGATCCTGCAGAAAACGTCCGGTACCGGGCTGCTCCAGCAAGGTCCGCGCCTCGCGCGGCTCCTCATCAACGTCCTCTTCGGCAAAAGAGTCCGGGTCTTCCGCCAGCGTGCGCATCATGTTGATTGGCCGGGTGTCGACATCCTTATTGTCCGGAAAAGCCGCACATGCAGACAGGATGGAGAAAGAGGCCAACAGCAAGGCTTTCAGCAGCAGTGGAGGCGACGGTAAAAATAGTGACTTCATAGCATCATGATCTCGGTTGATGTCGTCCATGGATTAGATACTCCTGACTTACTGCAATTGAATCTGTGGCGATAATGGTTCACGCAACGGCAGACTGTGCGTTCGCCGGCCAGATCTCAACTCAATTTTATCCGGGTAAACCCGCAACAGGGTCCAACCCGCCAGTTCATCGTTTTCCTGCAAACGCACCACCTCGCCAGCGTGCCGCACAATCGCGCTTCTCTGATCGCCGACCAGCAACACCCCCAGCAAGGTCACATCCTTCAGCGGTTCTGCTTGTTGGGGTTCCGCCGGTGCCGGTTCGGTAACGTCCACTTCTTCAATCGGCCGACGTGATTCCCAGAACAACGGACGCAACAAGGCAGGCTCCAGGTCTGCCGACATCGCGTCATCAAAAGACGCATCCGGCAGTTGTGGTACCTGCATTTGGGGTGTACGGACGGGATCAGGGGATGACAACAGCAATACAGCAAGGATCCAGCACACGACCAGAATCAGGGCCAGTGTCAGCAGCAGAGTGATTCGCCGGGCGATACTCGAATGGCTCATGCACCTCCCTCCGCCGGCTCGGCAGCAGGCGGTGCCGCCATCAAGGTTGATACCGTCAAATCGACATCCACCCGTTGTGCAGGTACTTCCCCCCGCCGCGCGCGCACCCGCTGTGGCGTCAAACTGACATTTTCCAGCATCAACAATGGCTGGCTCTGCTCAAGGGCAGTAAAAGTCGCCAGAACGGCTGGCATGCTACCGGAAAAACGGACGCGAACACCCACATTCAAGTGCTCACCCCGGGTACGTGCGGGCTGCGGTGCAATACTGCCCATTTCGGCCTGCTGCTCATTCAGCACCTCGGTTATCCGGCGCTGTATGTCCAGCTCGACATCCGACGGCGAACGCTCGGTATACACCCATTGCTCCAGACCACGCTCGGAAAACTCCTGGCCCGCAGCATCGATTCCGGGCTGAATGGCAGCAACCCCCTTGAACTGTTGCAACATGCGTCCATCGCGCAACAACTCGAACTCGTAACGTTCCATCTGGTTGCGCAAGGGGGCCAGAGCCACCAGCAGCAGTAGCAGCAACAAGCCGAGCAAAATAGACAGGCTGATCAGCGATTGCCGTGAGAGGTTGACAGCTTTCATTGCTCACCCTCCTGCCGGGGCACCACTTGCAGGCTGGCAGTAAACTGATCGCGTCCAGTACGTGAATTGCGATTGACCGACGAGTTAAAGCGGGCATCGACAAACAGCGGCGAAGCATTCAGCCGATCAATCAGATTGACCACCTCAAGCCCACTGCCCGATATCTTGAGCGTCTCACCCTGAACGCGTACCTCGGTGAGAAAAATACTGTCCGGCACTCGCTCGGCCAGTTCGGCTATCAGCGATGAAACCGGAGGCAAGCTGCGTTCTGTCTGCAAGGCGTTGATGATCTCCAGGCGCTGGGTCAACTGGTCGCGGGTTTCCATGGTACCAACCACGCCTGCATGCACGCGGAACAACTCCTGCTTGCGGGCGATAACCTGTTCACGGGCGACCCAGACCGGGGCAATTGCCGCCATGCCCAGCGCCAGCAGAAGGACAGCCAGTATCAGTGTGTTGCGATTCAGCCGTCGCCACCAACGACCGGGAACTCGGGATTGTCCAAACAGATTCAGACGCGGCAATGTCTCTTCAGTGGCAGGCTCGCGATAAAGGCGGGCCACGGTCAAACCGGTCAGCCGCTCGATGTGACCAATCACCGGATCCACACTGGCCCGCGGAATGGCCAACAGATAGGGAGCGCTGTCATCCGCAACGCCGGCCGCATAGTACAACTGGTCGGCAGAAAAAGGCGTTAACCGCGGCAACTGCCAGCGCACCACCTCCCGCAACTTTGCCGGATCAATAACCGGCAGATCCAGACGACGCAACAATACCTGCTCGGTACTGAGCTCCAGCTCCAACTGCAGCAGCCCGGTATCAACATCCAGGGCCTTGATATCTGCTTGCAGAACCCCGTCCGCAGCCACCTCGAGCGCCGCCGTCTCCAGGCGTGCCAACTCGACACCACCCGGCTGGTACAAGGACACCTGCTGCCCATCCCAAAGAGCGACCAACCGCGGGGCGGGGCGAACAAAAGACGGCAACAACCAGCTCGGCATTGCCGCACGCAAACCATCCCGCCACCAGGCGAAAGCCGCATTGAGGTCCAGCCCGAACAATTTCAGATTGCCGACATCAAGTCGCATGTAGATCAGTCCAGAGTAAATGAAACATTGTACAGGTTTGTATGCAAAACCTGATACCCCACCCCATCCGCAACGAAGCGCGCCGAGACCTCCAACCGCCGGCGACGCACTCCCTGACCCAGCTCAATCTGAATCCTGAAAGCATCCGTGGTCAGGGCTGCATCTTCCTGCGATTCCTGCAAGTAATCGGTGCCGCCCAGCAAATCCAGCAGTGGCTCTGCGGCAAAACGTGCGTCTACCTCAACATGACTCCCATGCACGGTAAAAAACCGGTGCAAGCCTGCTACTCGCTCCAGGCCATCGCCCAGCAACAACAATTCATCCACGGATATCCACGGCCGTGGCTGACGGTCAATGTCTTCTGCGGCTTCAAGATCACCTTCACGACGTCTGACGACGGCAGCTGCCAGACTCCGGGCATCTGCCGACTCCAGCCCGGCAAAAACCGCTTCCAGCATGTCTTCCGGTGCGGTATTCAGGCTGACGAATGCAGTTTCAGGTATCAACCGAAAATGAACATCCAGCCCTTCCCAGGGCAAACGAAAAACTTCACCCGGCATTGACTCCCACCTGTCGGGGTCTACCTGCCGCACCGCCGCCAGATAGTTGAGCACACTATCTGCTGCTGCCTGGGCCCGCACCTGCTGCAGCATATCACCGGCCACCTGCCGATCAATGCGCACTGTCATGCTGAAAGCCGCCAGCATAATCGTCAACAGACTGGTGATCCAGAGCACCAGAATCAGCACCGCACCCCGTTGATGACGCCGTGATCCTGTCATGCATCCCCCTGCGGCACACCGAACACCAGTGCCGGCCAGGTACGCTGGCCCTGAAACAGCTGTACCCGGATCAGTCGAGGCAGCATTTCACTGCTGGCAAATTCTGTTTGCCACTCTTCCTCGCCGAGAAAAGCGAACGCCAATCGCAGATTTTCACCGACCTGCACAAACTCGGCATCAGCAAAAATTGCCGACAAGTGCTCACCATTGGTGAATGGCCCATAGCGCAACCAGACCCCCGACTCGCCCTGGTATTCGGAGACAATTTCAATCAGATAGAGCTGATTGCCGGTCGACAGGGACAAAGGCGCAACATAACGCAGGCTATCTGCCGTACCGGCCAAGGCCGGCAAGCGAACAAAATCATCCGACATGACCATACCCGCCTGCAATTGCTGCATATGCCGATTGAGCATGGCGACAAACTGCCGGCTTTCTTCCATGCGCTCGGTATGCTGATCCGCGAGCTGCCAGCTCTTGATCCCGGCACGAAAGCCGGCAAACAGCACCAGCACCAACAAACCGGTCAGGGTCAGCGCTACCAGCACTTCCATCAGGGTAAAACCACGCGAACGCATCACAGGTCCAGCTCCAGAGGTGCATTGCGCAGGGTCATCAGGACAAAGGTCTGCTCGCCGCGCACCGACGGCCAGGTCACTCGTACCTCGACCCGATAGAGTACCCGGCTCTGATCACTCAACAACCCGGCATACTCCCAGTCCAGCGGGCGGATATCGACCTCCCAGCTAAATTCGTAATCAGTGTCTTCGGACCCCTGATAAGTACCTGGCTGCAAAGGCTCGGTCACACCCACCTCAGCCAGCCGTGACTGAGCCACCAATGCTGCCATGCTCAGGCGATCAACCCGTGCCAATCCGGTCAGGCCAGAGGAAAAGGCGCGCAGCAGCACGGTCAGCAACAAGGTGGCGACAACAAAAGCAACCAGCACTTCAAGCAGAGTGAATCCACGCTCCCGGCGGGACGATCGTTGCCTGCGTGGCCACCAGCGATTCAAGGCAGGCCACCCTGTTCCTGACTGGTTACCCGCCCGGTAAGCCAGTCAACCTCGAGACGAAAGGCACGCCCTTCGGCATCCAGCAGCACATTGCCACCCGTCGAGGTACCATCCGGATAGAACACGAAGCCGGCCCGTGAATCACGGGTAGCCATACTGGCGACACTGACCTGCAGCGACCAGTCCTGCGGGAAATCACCTTGAATCTCGCTACCGATGCCATACTCATGATCATTGAGGTCCAGCCAGAAACTGACTGGCTGCTGCTGCAACACTGCCTGACCGCGAGCCTGGCGCAACCCGGCATGCAGGTCGCGGGCAACATCTGTGACCGACGCCTTGAACAGGCCACCCAATGCCGGAATCACCAACGCTGAGGCGAGGCCGAAAATAACCAGAACCACCAGCATTTCCATCAGCGAAAACCCACGGCCGGTCGAATTGCCCGGCTTACCAGCTCTCGATGTCAGCATTCTCGCCTTCACCACCGGGTTGGCCGTCCGCGCCCAGTGAATAGAGATCAAAGGGACCATGCTGACCGGGGAAACGGTAATTGTAGGCATTGCCCCAGGGATCATCTGGAATCGTCGACTTGCGCAGATAAGGGCCCGCCCAGCTTTCCACGCCGGGCGGCGCCTCGATCAAGGCCTCCAGGCCCTGTTCCTGGCTCGGGTAACGGCCAACTTCCAGGTAGTACATATCCAGTGCCGAAGCCAATTCTTCAACCTGGATACGCGCCGTATCGCCTCGCGAGCTGGACACGTATTTCATTACCCGCGGGCCGACAATAGACATCAGCAGACCCAGAATCACCAACACCACCAGTAGCTCGATCAGGGTAAACCCGCGCTGGCGTCTTTTACGTGCAAACATTATTCAACTCCATCAACCAATCAGTTCATTGACCCCGAGAATACCCAGCAAAATGGATATGATAATGCCGGCAATCAACATCCCGAGAGTCAGGATCAGCGCCGGTTCCAGCAGTGCCAACAGGCGCTTGATCACGCTGCCGACTTCATCTTCGTATATATCCGACACCTTGAGCAGCATATCTTCCAGGCGGCCGGTTTCTTCACCGACCTGAATCATGTGCATGGCCATGACCGGAAAACGCTCGCTCTCGATCAGCGTGGTGCTCAGTGAGCGGCCCTCCCTTAGGGCTGCTTCGGCGCGCAAAAGTTCAGTTTTCAGGGTGGTATTGGTCACGGTTTCCCGAGCAATCGCCAAGGCCGTGATCATGGTCACGCCACCTTGCAGCAAAACCCCCAGAGTACGACTGAAGCGTGAGGTTTCAATATTGCGCACCAGCTCGCCAACCAGCGGCCAGCCCAGCACTCTCGCATCCAGCGCCGACTTGAAGCCGGGTTGCCGCCACAGGTAACGGGCGAGCCAGATCAACCCGGCCATGCCGCCGAGCACCAGCCACCACCAGGCCGCCATGAAATTCCCGGCCTGCATGACGACGTAGGTTGGAGTCGGCAACTCCCCCCCCATATCACTGAACAGGTCAGCAAATCCCGGGACCACCCAGGCCAGCAGAAACACCAGCGAAAACACCGCCACGCCAAACAGGATCGCCGGATAGGTCAATGCGGCCATGACCATCTGTCGCAACGCCTTGGCGCGCTCCAGATACTCCGCCATGCGTCGCAGGGATTGATCCAGCGTGCCACTGGCCTCACCGGCGCGAATCATGCTGACATAAAAGGGAGAAAACGTCTCACGATTGGCGAAGGCCTCGGCCAGACCGACCCCCTTGCGCACATCTTCGCGCAGGGCACGGATCATGTCATTGCCGTCACCCTCGGCCATCTTTTCCAGCAACTGCAGGCTTTTGTCCAGCGGCAAACCCGAGCCGAGCATCACTGACAGGTCACGGGTAAAGGCGAGCATGCGTTCACGCGGATTCTGCCGTTTGCGTCTCCGGCTCAGCAGGCCACGACGGGAGCTGCCAGCAGTGGTTTTGCCGGGGCCATCAACTGCTTCGATACGTACCGGGACCAAGCCTTCGCGGAGCAACCAGTCGGCGACCCGGTCGCTGTTGGCCATCTCGGTTACGCCCTGTCGCTGCTTGCCCGCCTGATCCAGCGCCTGGTACTTGAAAAAAGCCATACTCAGCGAGCCAGCTGCGCAACGCGCAGCACCTCAGCCAGTGACGTCTGCCCGGCCAACGCTTTAGTGAAACCATCCTCGAACATGGTGCGCATGCCTGCCGCCCGCGCCACCTGATAGATCTCTTCACTACCGGCCCGGCGCAACACCAGATGGCGTACTGCATCGTCCATCATCAGCATTTCGTGAATCCCCATGCGGCCGCGGTAACCGGTATGGGCGCAGGCGCTGCAACCGGTGGCCTGCCACAGCGTAGGCTCGCCGGCAGGCAGTAGATGAGCGACCTGCATGTGTTCGATTTCATCCGCATCCAGTTGCTGTGGGGTACGACATTCCGGGCAGAGCACGCGCACCAGACGCTGCGCCATGATGGCATTCACCGTAGAGGTCAGCAGATAATCCTCCAGCCCCATATCCAGCAAGCGGGTTATGGCACTCGGTGCATCATTGGTGTGCAGGGTAGACAATACAATATGCCCGGTCAGCGCTGCCTGAATGGCAATGCCGGCAGTTTCACGGTCACGCATCTCACCAATCATCACCACATCCGGATCCTGACGCAGGATCGAACGCAGCGCATTGGCAAAGTCCAGCCCGACCTTGCTGGCCGTCTGGATCTGGTTGACCCCGGGAATCTGGTATTCCACCGGGTCTTCCACCGTCAGAATCTTGCGATCCACGGTATTCAATCGGCTCAGTGCCGCATACAGCGTCGTGGTTTTACCGCTACCGGTCGGGCCGGTTACCAGGAAAATGCCGTTGGGGCGATCGAGCACCGCTTTGAGATTGTTCAATACCTGATCCGACAGGCCAATGGCATCCAGATTCAGATTCATGCTCTGTTTGTCGAGGATCCGCATGACCACGCTTTCACCATGCATGGTCGGCACCGTGGATACCCGCAGGTCAATCAGCCGGCCCTGCAGGCGCAGCTGAATACGCCCATCCTGTGGCAGACGTCGCTCGGCAATATTCAGCTTGGCAAGAATTTTCAGGCGCGAGATGACCGCTGGCGCCAGGTGTGACGGCGGGCGTTCCACTTCCTGCATGACGCCATCAATCCGAAAACGGATCACCAGCTGCTTGTCGAAGGGCTCGACGTGAATATCCGAGGCCCGGCTGTCCAGCGCACGGGTAAAGGTACTGTTGACCAGGCGGATAACCGGCGCCTCGCTGGCCAGATCGCGCAGCCGCTCGACGTCATCTTCATCCGCCACCCCGGCTTCCAGCACCGCGGTTTCATCATCCTCGGCCTCACGCGCGCCTTCTCCGTACCAGCGCTCCCAGACGGCATCCAGCTCAGAACCCAGCGCCACTTGCGGGCTGATCGATTGCCCGCTGGCCAACCCCAGAGACTGACGCAAAAAATCGTCCGCCGGGTCGACCATGGCCACACTCAGCACGCCATCCTCGCTGCGCAACGGCAGCACCTGTTGCTCACGCAGGAACAGCGGAGAAATGGCCTCAAGCCCTTCGGGCGGCAATTCAGGGTAATCGTCAGCGTTGATCCGCGGCAGGGCATGCTGTTCAGCAAGAATATCAGCCAGGTCACGCTCGGCCAGCAGACCGAGACGGGTCAGGATACTGTTCAGCTTGCCACCCGAGAGCTTCTGCACCTGCTCGGCACGCTGCAAATCCGTTGCAGAGATCTTGCCCGCGTCGATCAACCATTGCCCCAGGTCCTGCATTTACTCTCTCCCTGCTGTCAATCGGACACCATTCCCCAGCGCCGGAGGTGGTAACAGACCGCGTAAATGCGCCAGTATATCGTTGCTGGCTGCCGGCTGCACAGCCCGCTCATCTGGCGAGAAATAATCAGTGGCATAGCGAAAGCTGTCAGTGGCTATGCTGCCTTCAGTCGTCAAGGGTGGCCGACCTTCACGGATTACTTCACGCAACTGCATAAAGTGTTGATTGATCGCATCGACAGGCCGGTCGGGTACGACCAGCCAGGTCCATTCTCGGCCGGCCAGGCGCTCGGGAAATGCTCCCAGAGCGGGCGCCACCACAGGCAAACCGGCTTCCAGAGCCGCAGAGAGCGTATAGCTCCAGGTTTCCGGACAACTGCCCGGGAACCAGACCAGGTGTGGTTGCAATTGCGCCAGCAAAGCAGGCAGATCAGCCTCCGCATAGCGTCCATGCACCTGCAAATAACCCGACGCGTTACAATTGAGCTCCCGATAGGCAAAGCCCAACAAGTGAAACTGCAGCGGCACCCCATCCCGGGCAGCCGCCTGAGCACAGGCCTCCAGGGTATCGGGGCCTTTGAACGGGCTCAGGGCACCCAGGACCAGAATCCGCAGGGGCTCATCCGCTGCCAGTGCCGGCACCCGCGGCGGCGCAATCGACAGCTCGGGCTCATGATAGACAGCCTGCACCTGGACATCCGGAAAATAGGCTTGCACGCGGGTTGCAGTATCTGCCGAGGGGGCAAAGATGCGCGTCATGCCCTGCAACCAGTCCCGGCTGTGTCGGCGCCAATGGGCGATATGGTCGGCGCCGATCACCGGACGTTCCTGCAGGCAACGATTGCACCCCGACTCGTCAGGCTCCCCACAATAACGTCCGACTGCATCCGTCATGGTTATCTGCGGGCACAGTAGATAGTAATCGTGCAGGGTCAGATCGGCTGGCAATGCCAGGCGATCGAGAATATCCAGAAACAGTGGATGCAGTCCCACCCGGTGATGATAGTGAATGCGGGTCAGCTGCAGGGCGCGCAACAACCCCTCCAGGCATTCAGCCTGAGCGCCACTGAAGAGCTGAGGGTTATGCCACCCCTGGGCATCGAACAACCCCAGGCGGATGGCACCCATTTCAGTATCTGGCTGCAACAACAGGAACTGCGCCTGGCCCTGCAGCTGGGTGACCAACTCGCTGATATGACGGCTGGTGCCGCCACCCCGGGTATGACTGACCAGCAGAATGCGTGGCTGATCGACGGCCCCGATACGCAACATATCCAGCGCAAAACGCAAGCTGCATGCCGGGTCGCTGGCAACAAAGGCCTGCACCATCCGGTCGTAATCCGGAAACAGACGCAACAGCGCCTTATGCCCGTGACCTTGATGCTCACTTTGGCTGGCGGCAAAACTCACCCCACCAGCGTGATAAACAAACACATCCGCAGCGAGGTAGTGCTTCCAGCCTGACCGGGCCGAGCGCATGCAGAATTCATTTTCCTCGCCGTAGCCCTTGCCAAAGCTGGCCTCGTCGAACAGCCCGACCGCATCCAGACAGGCACGGCGGATATACATGCAAAAACCGATGGCTGTCGGGATTTCAACGCGCTGCCCTTCCAGCGCCGTGGCGCACAACCGATCCAGCGACGACAGAGCAAAACCTTCCGGCAGGGCGTTGTCACGGCAAAAGTCCGGGTAACTGCAGATGGTCGCATTGTTCGACCAGGGCGTCAGTGTTGCTGTATCGGCTGACAAGTGGGCGGCATGACGCAAACGTGGCAACCAATCACCTGCCACTTCGGTATCACTATTGAGCAAGACGACATCACGCTCAGGATGCAGGCGCATACCCCGGTTGACGGTAGCGACAAAACCCAGATTGCTCTCATTGTGCAACAGGGTAAAACGCGCTGCCTGGCTATTCAGCCAGTCGACCAGGGCAGGTTCGGGACTGGCATCGTTGATCACAACCAGCTCCACATCCGGCCCCAGCTCGCTGGCCAACACACTTTCGATACAGCGCCTGGTTTCTTCCAGCCCGCGATAGACCGGCACAATCACGTCTATCGCGGGGTTGGAAAATCCCCTTCAGTCTCCAATCGGGCTTTCCGGTAAGGGTCCTGCCGGCCAAACAAACGCAGCAAACGGCTGCGCAAACGCCACCAGCGACTGGCCGTCACATCATGCGAGAGCCCTTTCCAATACAGAGCCTGCTCACTGAGACTGCTGGCCTCGGCATGCAAGGTTTGCCGCGCCCGTTGCAATTCTTGATTCGCCAGTTTTTGATCAGCCAACTGCTGATGCAGATCATTAACCAGTTGCTGCGAAGCATGACGACTCTCAAGCACCGTGTGCAGTCCAGTTACTTCTTCTGCGTGCGCCTGCTCCACCGCTTGCAAATGATCACGCAGCTCCTGCAACTGACTACCTACTGCCTCGCGCTGGCTTATTACCTTCTGCAATTCGGCACTGACCTTGAGCGCCTGCGCCGCATCACCCAGGCGGTAAAAGAAATCTACCGTCTTTTCGGTATTGCTGTTTGCATAGGCCAGAAAGTCCAGCACTGCCTGTGGCACTTCGGAACCTACCGCAAGGACGCCCAGCCCGAAGCCAAACGGAAACTCAAAGGAAGGATATTCACCGGCCAGTTCGGCCCATAACTGCCAGACACCAAAGTCACCCCAGCGCACATTGGTGTCATGAAACAGGATGACCCCGCGGGGAGACATTTTCGGCAACCAGCTTTCAAAGTCATGCTTGACCGCATCATAGGTGTGCAGGCCATCAATGTGCAGCAGATCGACCGAGCCGTCGGCAAAGTGCTCGAGCGCCTCATCAAACGTCATGCGCAACAGGCTGGAAAAACGGCTGAAACGTGGATCATGCCACTGTGACAAATCCTGATAGATCGCATCATCGTAGAAGCCGGCCTGGCTGTCGCCCTGCCAGGTATCCACGGCATAACAACGGGTCGGCAGTTGTTGATGCGTTACACCCTGACAGAAGGTGCAGTAAGAATCGCCCCGATGGGTACCCAGCTCAACCAGCACAGATGGCTTGCTCATCTGCAACAGGGCAAATGCAAAAGGCATGTGGCGATGCCAGGATTCGATACTAGTCAGACGTTCAGGCATCTGGACCCAACGGGCCAGCGTTAACAGATCAAAGGTCGGTGAGGGCATGTAAGCGAATAACCTTGCTGTAATGATAGGCGAACACTTTAGGCGCAGAGTGCAGGCGAGTAAAGCTGATCAGGATCGGCCTTTCAACAGGCAATCCACTTTACTCAGGGTAAACATGCCACTGAGGTGCGGATCAGCCTTGGCCTTGAAGGTCAGCGCATCGTGTATCCAGTGGTGCTGAACGTGGTTTTCCTGATCCCCCGCAGCCAGGGCGACGGTGAGGGAATAGTCACCCGTTGCCAGCAAAGGCAAATCGAAAACAAACTCAACCTGCCACTGAGTATTTGCCGCCTGTGACGGCCAGGAGATGCCCTGCTGCAAGGTGTTGGTGCCACAAATCGGTTGGCCCAGGCGGTCCTTGATATAAAAACCGACAATAGGCTGCTCAAGTGCCTGTTCGGCTCGACAGGCAACCTGCAGGGTAACCTGACCGGCACCGGTCTGCTTGTATAGTAACTGCCCATCAGCGTCCAGCAGACTGCAACGCTCGATGCGCGCCCCACCCAGACCAAACTCGCCAGCCGCCACTACCGGTGAGGCCTCCGCTGCAGCAGACTTGCTAGCGTCAACTTCGCCACCATCCAGCTCATTCAGGCGGTTTTCATAAAAGGAGCCGAGATAGCTGTTGCTGACTTCTTTCGCCGTTCCCTGCATGCGCACTTTGCCGTCTTCCAGCCAGAGCGCACGCTGACACAGATTGATGACTGAGCTGGTATCGTGACTGACGAAAAGCAGAGTCCCCCGCGAGGCAAAATCACGCAGAAAACGCATGCATTTCTGGGTGAAATACACATCACCGACAGCCAGGGCTTCATCGATGACCAGTATGTCGGCATCCAGATGGGCAATAACAGCAAAGGCCAAACGCACAAACATGCCGCTGGAATAGGTTTTGACCGGCTGATCAATAAAGTCACCGATCTCGGCAAAGGCCAGAATGGATGGCATCCGTTGATCTACTTGCTCACGGCTCAAGCCATGCACTGCCGCATTCATGTAGACATTTTCACGGCCGGTGAATTCCGGATTGAAGCCTGCTCCCAACTCAAGCAAGGCTGCCACCTTCCCTTTGACTGCAACCTGGCCATGGGTTGGCGCCAGAATGCCGCAGACAATCTGCAGCAGGGTTGATTTTCCGGCGCCGTTACGCCCGATGATGCCCACCGTTTGGCCGCGCTCCACGGAGAAACTGACCTGGTCCAGGGCTACAAAGTCATCCTGCTGCTCGCGACTCTTGCCGATCAGCAGGCGCCATAACAAGCGCAGCGGCGACGCCACCTTGGCATAGTGTTTGGCGACCCCATTGATCTCAATGACGGTATCAGAGGACATCGGCAAACCCCTTTCTGACGCGCAGGAAAAATGCCAGACCACAGGCAGCAGCCAGGGCTGAAGCCAGACTGTACTTGCAATACAGCGCCAGAGAGGGCAACTCACCCACAACCAGCAGAGCTCGGATCATCTCGATAGCCGGCGTCAACGGGTTGAAATACAACCAGCCCTGGAAGGCTTCCGGCAAGGCATTGACCGGATAAAACACCGGCGCCATGAACAGCATGGCGGTTATGAGTACCGGCATCACCTGTCCGATATCGCGCAGAAAAACACCCAGCGCCGACAACAGCCAGATCACGCCGAGCAAAAAAATGACGTAAGGCAATAAAACGATTGGCAAGAAAATCACCTGCCAGTGCACAAAACCATAGAACCAGGCAAATGCCAGCAGTAGAACCAGAAAGCTGATCATGGCATGAAACAATGCCGACAGCATTACCATTGGCGACAGTAACCACAATGGAAACACCACACGCTTCACATAGTTCTGGTTCTGGGCAATCAGCCCGGTTGCCCGTGATGCGCATTCAGCAAAAGCACCATGCACAATAAGCCCGGCAAACAGGTTGATGGCAAAACCTACCCGATCATCACTTCCCACATGCCAGCGGGCACCAAATACCTCGCTGAATACAAAGGTATACACCACCAGCATCGCCAATGGCGTAACAAAGGACCAGACCAGGCCCATTGCCGCGCCCTTGTAGCGAGACAGAATATCGCGCAGGGTAATTTGTCGCAGCAGGTTCAGATAGTTCAACATGGGTCGCTCGTCGGCTTGCCTTTCAAAAACTGCATTGTCGGTTTCAACACTGCCAGTTGCGGTGCAACAGGCGGCAGAGTGTAGCGGATTTGCCATCTGCCTGTCGCATTGACCCATCAGTCCTCGGCAAAGAAGCCCTGTGTGCGCAGCACTTCAATCAGCGCTTTGGTATAGCCAGCCCGATCTGCACCCGCAACATGGGATTCATCCGGCAAGTCGATGGCCTGAAGCGTTTCCACGTCACGAAAGGTCAATGTTTCGATACCGTACCGGGGCGTTATCTGGTCCCAGTATTCTGACCGCGGGAAGGCGGCATCGGCCAATTCCTTTTGTTGGCCACTCACAGGCGGCTCATAGAGCACGACACGCCCCCCCCGTTGCTCAATCGCCCTGATCCATTCAGCGACCTCAGCGAGATCGGCCAACCACTGTTCTGCCGGTGGTGGCGGAAACAGGCGCAGGCCTTCGCGCATTCCAGCGGCGAAAGCGGCGGCGGCCTGGGTCTGGTCCACCTGCGTAAAATCCAGCGCGCCGGTCCGGTCTGAACGCATATCAGCGTGTGATTTCCATGGTGCAGGTGCAGCATCCAGGGTTCTGCGAAGCCATGGCAAGGCCCCGAGTTCCGGACTGCCGATTGCCATCATTTCCTGCCATAGCGACAGCAATCGTCGGTGCAAGGCCCATGCCGGCGTCCACTGGGCATGATAGTAATCCACCCAGGGCTGCTGATCCCAACGGCTGGCGATTGCCAGACCGCGCGCATCAACATCCACCACTACCCGGCCTTTGAAGGCGGTGTCTTCGGCCAAATCGCGCAAAGTAGCCAACGGATAATGCCCATTGATTGCCAGCATTGCCATGCGCCAGCCCGGCAACTCTGTTTTTGCTGCAGCAAGATCAACGCCATACTGGGTTCTGGATGCGCCAAGAAAGGCGACAACATCGTCACCATGGGCTTTGTCCCGCTGCAATGCCCACAATTGCCGCGAGTCAACCACATCTGCAAGGTAGCCCTGCCTTGCCCAATACCATTCTGCCAATGCCAGTATCAGTACTATCGTGCCCAGCATACTGACAGCGGCCAGCAACCAGTAGCGCTTGCCTCTAGAACTGGAAATAGATAAAAGCATGGCTTTCCCCCGCTGACAGCATGATCGCAGCCGCCAGCAAGGCGACTATTCCCCCCAGCAAAGGGGCCGGCAGGCGCATAAGCTGAGCATGCAGGCTACGCCGGCCCAGCCAGCACTGACCTATAACAAGGCCTGCAATGCCTGCCAATGCCAGACTGTCGGCACTGCGCAAGCCCGCCGTCAAGCTGCTAGCCCCGCTGATAGTGAACATGGTTTGCAGGATCGTCCAGGCTGAGGTAACGCCTTCTGCACGAAACCATACCCAGGTGACGACCAGCAGCAGAAACGTCAGCAACCAGCCTAGTGGCTTTAGCAGCCAGGTAAAACTCTCCTGCAGAGGCGCAATCCCGGCTTGCAGCCAACGCTCCGCGATCAGCAGCGCACCGTGTAACCCACCCCAGATAACGAAGGTCCAGGCTGCGCCATGCCATAAACCGCCCAGCAGCATGGTCAGCATCAAGTTTCGATAAGTCATCCAGCGTCCCAAACGATTGCCGCCCAGACCTATATAGAGGTAATCGCGCAACCAGCTGGACAATGAAATATGCCAACGACGCCAGAAATCGGAAAACCCGACAGCGGCATAGGGATTGATGAAATTGACGGGCAGCCTGAAACCCAGCATTAGCGCTGCACCGAGGGCACAGGTCGTGTAACCGGAAAAATCACAGAATATTTGCCCGGTAAACGCCAGTGCGGCGATCCAGGCAGTCTGCATACTCAGGGCCGCATCGGGCGCAAAATACAGATTGGCCACCGGCGCAAAAATGCCATCTGCCAGGACCACCTTCTGAAACAGGCCGAGCACTATCAGTAGCACACCGATACCCAGCATAGTGATGTCGACACTGCGTGGCTGCTCAATTTGCTCGCGCATTTCGCTCCAGCGCACGATAGGCCCAGCAACCAACTGCGGGAAGAAAGAGACATAGAGCGCGTAGTCGCGCCAGTTTGCTACCGGCGGAAATTTTCGCCGATACACATCGATACAGTACGAGAGCGAATGAAAGGTGTAGAAAGAGATGCCGATCGGCAGAATCACATCAAAATACTGTGGCGTATAGCCGACACCGAGTATGTCGAGCAATCTGTGCGTGTTTTGCAACACAAAATAGCTGTATTTGAAGTAGCCAAGCACACCAAGGCTGATCAGAACAATCGCCCACAACCAGGCTTTTCTCGCCCGGCCAGTGGCCATATGCATTCTTTTCGCCATCCACCAGTCGAGGGTGGTGGTGACCATCAGTAGCGGCAAAAAAAGCGGATTCCAACTGGCATAGAAGGTATAGCTGGCCAGTAAAAGCAGATTTTTCTTGCCTGCCCATTGCCCGATGCAGTTGTACAGCAAAAGCACGGCCAACATAAACCCGATAAAGGTCAATGAATCAAACTGCATATTGATGCCTGGCAATGCGGCACAAGTAAAAAGCCGGGCCAAATGGCCCGGCCTTTACTCACTGATTAATGGTATGTCTACTGCCGCTCGATCATGGCTTCAACATTGTCGTGGTAGGTCTTGATGTCCGGATCTGATCGCAGATTGGACAACATCTCAGTGCGTGCATTCTCCACGAACGTACTTTCCGCTTCCTTCATCAACTCATCCTTGACTTGCTCAAACGGACGCGTTGCGGAAGGCTTGCGATCAATCAACTCAATGATGTGATAGCCAAAACGGGTTTTGACCGGCTCACTGATGTCACCCTTGTCCATGGCGAAAGCAGTATCAGCAAAAGGCTTTACCATCCGATCACGGCTGAAAAAGCCCAGATTGCCACCATTCTGCTGCGCAGAAGGATCATCAGAGTACTCTTCCACCAACTCGGCAAAGGGCGTACCGTCGAGCAGATCCTTGTGTACCTTCTGTGCCAGTTCCAGGGCTTCTGCCTCGGAGCGCTCATTGTTGATCGCAATCAGGATATGTTGCGCACTGACTTGTTCAGCCGTTTCGAAACGCTCAGGATTGGACTGATACAGCTCTTTGGCTATCATCTCAAGATCCGGACGCGGCATATCATCGACCGTTCTTGCGACGTACATCTTGGCCAAAGCCCGATTTTCTTCGAATGCCTGGCGTAGCTTGAACCGCTCATCTTCGTGCATGCCTGCATCCCGGGCTTTCTCAGCCAGGACCCTGGCCGTGAAATACTCAACGAGCATTTCACGGGCACGTCGATCATTGGCAAGCAATGCTTCTGCTCTGCCTTCAGGGGCAATCACATTGATCACTTGTTCAAACTCTTGCTGGGTGACGACCACATCACCCAGCTCGATGAGTTTTTCACTGGCCGAAACCAGGCTGACCGCTGACAAAGCAACACCAGCGACCAGGGCCTTTGGCCACGTACGTAAACTCTTATGCACAAACTCTCCCTTTACAGTTCATCATGGTTTTAGCTGTGCCCGGGATCAACGACCCTGCAAGTACACCGCGCAACCCTGACTCCGTGTGCAAGTGCTTTCGGTGGCATTCGGGCCATTGGTGAAACGCACGTTGACGTAGAAATCTTCGTCGGCGTCAACTACACAGCGACCAAAGAAAGCGCTGCCGACACGGTAGCGGATACTGCTCATCGAGTCGCCTACGGCCACGCAGTTATTGGGGACATCAAAGTCGCCCGGGCACTGTGAAATAGACATGGTGTAACGCGGCGTTGCACTTTCGGAAACCGGAGCAGCCGAGAAATCGCTACCCGCACTACCAGCCGCATTAAGCGAGGCAGGAATACGCAATACGTAAGCATTCATATCATTGGCAATACGTGCAATACCATTGGAATCAAACAGGCGCGAGCCAGTGGCGGTAACAATCTGCTCAATCGGGCGTGTCGGGCAGCCCTCGACGCCAGTACCTGTTCCCGTTCCGGTGTCTGTTCCAGTATCCGTGCCGGTGCCAGTTCCGGTGTCTGTTCCAGTATCCGTGCCGGTGTCAGTACCGGTGTCAGTACCGGTGTCTTCCGGGGTACATACCATACCCGGTGGGCAGTCAAAGGAAACACCATTCAATGCCGTGGCGCAAGCACCCGCCACAGACAGGCTCATCGCGCCGCCGGCGCTCAGAACCATGTTCTCATAAGTACAGGTAAGTTCCTGTTCTACTTCTTCGGAATCATTCCAATTCAACACCAGCGACCCTGCAGATGCCATCGATGTAACCATTGCAGCACTGATTGCAACAGCCAACTGGTTATACTTTTTCATAACATACCTCGGGTTAGGGGTCCAGTTTTCCGAGTATAGCCAATGGAAACTGGATTCGCCATATTTTTAACGTCAAAAAGCAGGGCATATAGCCCTGCTTTTTGAACTACTAGCTGATTGTAGGCGTTAGCCTGCTATCAGTTAGCCTCGATTGCAGTTTCGGCCTTGTGGACCCAAGAAGCTGCATAACGAGCAAGCATACCATCGGCATCATCGTTCGCGATTGAAGTTGCTGCGAAACCGATGATCGGCAAGCCACGTACCAGGAACTCAGTACCGCCTTCGTCAGTACCCAGCAGAGTACGACCGACGTCGTCGAAGTTCATGCGCAACCAACCGGCATCCCAGTTTTCGCCCAGGTTCAGAGTGGAACGAACACCGGTGCGATCGCTACGAGCCAGAATCGCGCTGCCACCAACCTGATCGCTGTTGGTCAGCTGAATGATATTCAGCTCGTCACACAGTTGTGGAACGTCAGGTGAAGTCGGGTCAGGACGCGGCGAGAAGTCGATATCACCAACCGGAGTTGAAGGCGACTGCTCTTCACGATCCCACCAGTTAGCACCGAAGGTCACACAGTTTTCCGGAACGTTCTCGAGCGAGTTGACGAACGGAGCAATGTTGCCATCGTCGTACTGACGCTTGGTCGGGAAGTTGACAACAAACTCAGTCTTGGCGCGAACACCGGCTTCGATAGAGTAGTCGTTCATGATGGCAGTCTTGGCCAGAACCGCACTCACTGCGTTGATGCCAGGCTGAGGAGTCAGCTCGTCACCGATAGTGAAGGTGCTGTCCATACCCAGAGTGCTGCCATCCGGGAAGGTAGCAATTTCAGTACCTTGACCGATGTTCGGGAACAGGTCACCCGGTGCAGTGTGCTGCGGAGAACCTACGTCACCCGCTTCAATTTCTACGCGAGACAGCCAGAAGTTGTCCAGAGCGATTGAGTCATAACCGATCATGGTCGCGTTGAGAACGTTGACGATAGTACCGATACCGTACAGACCACCTTCAGGCGGGCTCACGCCGTCATTGTTGTCAGCAATCCAGGAACCGCCCGGACGCCATGCGTTCACTACAGCTTCACAGTTGCCCGGCTCGAAAGTGCCTTCAGCAGTCAGTGCGTGCTCGATAGCGTCTTCAACGGTAACGCCCGGCTCGAGTACGTGGGTCGGATCCAGCTCACCCATCTCGATGACTTCAACATAGCCGATACGGCCACGATCGCCAGTCGGCACAGGCTGTGCGCTTGGGATCCACTCGTTACCACGGAACTCAACGCCACCCGGAGCCGGGCCGCGCGGAATGGACGGAGCAGTACAGGAAGTGTCGTTGGTGATCAGGCGAGCGCCTTCAGCGGTACGAACTACAGCGCCGTTCCAGACATCTTCAGGTGACAGGTACAGGTTGAAGTCAAGAACCTCACGGGACATTTCGCCCTCGAGGAAACGGACCTTAACAGCCTTGAACTCGTCAGTAGTGTTGGTAACGGAGATAGAAGTGTAGTTCTCGTTATCAACGGTATATACGGGATACAGCAGAACTTGACCCAGACCATCCGGGTTGACGTTTACTGCATGGGCGGAAGCCGCCATACCAAGGCTGGCTGCAAGAGCTACCGCCTGGGACAGGGATTTCTTCATCATCAGAGATATTCCTTTTGTGCTCTAAGTTACGTGTTGTACAGGTTATGCTTATTTACGCGAAAATGATGCTAGCAAGCAGTATCGCGCAATGCAAGCGTCACCCAGCCATAATTTATGCAAAATTACGCGGTTACGTCAATCTCCGACCAAACCGCACGAGCTTCCTTGCCGATGGCAATTCCACCCAGCGCTTCCGCTTAACGGTTAACGCGCTCTTTGACAGACTGAACAGGTAGGCAGTGCTCGTTAAAAATTGAAGACTTGACTGGCAGTACCAGCCAAGCCCCCAACCAACACGACACAAGCCATTATTGCAGCTACTGCCTTAGAGCACATCCATTATAGATACATTATTTGCCAGCTTACAAGCGGTTGCCACGCTTTCTTCCTGCGCTGCGCGTCGGACGGCGCCCCAGAGCGACCAGCGGATGCCGCGCGAAGAAGCGCAACGCCGATATAATAAAGTAACGCGCGTGAGTGACACCCTTGTGTCCGGCCGCACCGCCGCCATGGGTTATGCGAACACCAGGCACACGATCAATCCGCCAACCCGCCCGGCGCAGGCGCAGCGACAAATCCAGGTCTTCGAAGTACATGAAAAAAGCTTCAGCAAAACCCTGAACCGAGTCAAAAGCCGCCAGCGGGCCCAACATGAAGCACCCACTCTGGGTTTCCACATCATATACAGGCTGATCCAGCGGCTGATCTGCATAGCAGTGGCGCTGTAGTGCGCGCGAGATCCCGCTCCGGGCCTGCAGGCCCGACGGCAGATTGCGCAGCAACAAGGTCAAGGGGCTGGGGGCGGTTCGCGCCAGGTATTGCGTTTCACCCCTGGCCCATCCCTGACAGCGGGGCGACACCAGACCACAGGCCGACTCCTGACGCAACCATGACAAACCCTGTTGCAGCGCATCGGGCTCCAGCAAGACGTCCGGATTCAGCACCAGATGCCAGTCCGCCTGCCAGGCACTAGAAGCGCGCAGGGCAATGTTATGCCCCGCACCATAGCCCTTGTTGGGCAGGCCGCCTTGCAGTTGCCAGTCAGCCGCCGGCAGCCGCATTTTTCCGCGCTGCACTACCGGGAGCAAACGTTCCGGCTGCCCCGAATCACCGTTATCCAGCACGCTGATACGCAACTGCATGCCGTCTGCATGCAGCGGCAACAAAGCCACGGCCAAACTATCCACGACGGCAAACAGTTGCTGTGGTTGCCAGCAGTGAACCAGGATGGCGACATGCAAACGTTCAGGGTGACCAGAAGACATCATTCAGTGACCACGCAGGCGCAGCCAGCGGCCCCGCACTTGACGCGCCAGACCCAACAAGCCCATACGCTGCAACCAGACGCGCAAGCGGGCATGGCGCTGCACCTGAACCGCCAGGCCGCTGTGATAGGCTTCCGCCATATCGACAAACTGTCGCGGGCTGATAGTAAACTGCAACGCATCCTGACGCCGGCGGGCATCGACATAGGCCGCATCCAGCTGGGCCAGACGTTCCTTGCTGTGCTGCTGACTGGCGGGCACCCGATAACGGGAGGTGGTTTTTTCCAGCATCAAAAAATCATGCTCCAGGCTGTAACGCACCCACAGGTCCCAGTCTTCCAGCTGATCCATATCTTCAGCAAAACCACCGTGCTGCTCATACAGGCTGCGATGAAAAAGCACGCTCTGAATCGGCAAATAATTGTGGTGCCAGAGCAAAAAGCGCGAGAAAGGCTGCCGGTAACGCAACAACGTACCCGTTTCGCGATAATCCAGCGGGGCGACGCTATTCAGTTCGGTCAGCACCTCATCGGCCAGTCCGTAAACACCTTTGACCCCGGCATTCTGTGCCTGGCTCAGCAGCACCTCGATATGGTCGGCAAACAGCTGGTCATCATCATCCAGAAAGCCAATCCATTCGCCTTCGGCCAGCGCCAGGGCCCGATTGCCTGCTGCTGATCGGCCCACATTCTGCCCGGTGGCCAGGTAGCGCAGGTTCAGACTGGCGAACTCGCTTTCCAGCATGGGCTGACTGAGCGGCTCACCATCTTCCACCACCACTACCTGCAGATTATTCCAGGTCTGCCGGACCAGCGACTGCAATGCCTCCCGAAGCATGGCCGGCCGCTTGTGCGTGCGTACGATAATACTGACCAGTGGCTGCGGATGCTCAGCCCACTCTTCAGCCCGGCGGAAGGAAACAAAAGCGCCTTCGCGGTGACGAGAAAAATTCCAGCCACGAAAATCCGCGGCGAAATCAACACCTGGAGCAGGCCTTATCCGTGAGCGATGGTATTGGGGGGCCAGACGGGCAAAGCGGGCGTACAGGCGCAAAAACTGCCAGCGCCTGCCTTTGAAAGAAGACGGCGCCAGCACTTCACGGAACACCCCCAGCAAGCCGATGAATACATCTATAAGGCGGCCATAGCGCACGCGCATCAGCAGATTGTTCAGCGTCCCTTCTACCGCCTGCATGGGTTTTTCTTCACCCGGGTTTCGGTAGGTGTCATGCCAGACGGCAGCGCGCGGCACATAGACCAGTTGCCAACCGGCTGCACGCAAGCGCCAGCTCAGATCAACATCCTCGGCATACATGAAAAAACCTTCATCAAAACCACCCACCGCTGTGAGTGCCTCGCGCCTGATCAGGCAGGCAGCACCGGACACCCAGGGCGTGATGCCGGTCGACGGGTTGTATTCCTTGGGATGTTCGAAGGGAATCTGGCGCAACTCCAGCGCTGCAACCTGCTCACCCTGGCTGGCCAGGCTTGTCGCCAACTCATGCAGCGCCCCCGGCTCCGGCACTGCATCCTGATTCATCAGCAGCACCCAGGGTTGCTCACTGGCATCCAGCAAGCGGTTGTTGCCACGGCCAAAGCCGAGGTTGTCTTCACTCTGAATCAGCCGGGTACTGGCAAAGATATCGCGAAAGGGTGCGAGCAGCTCTTTCAGCTCAGCGTGCACCGTCACATCCTGTGAGTTGTCCCACATGCAGAGGTGCAGTCGCTGAAACCCTTCACCCTGCTGTTCTGCCAGCGCTTGCAGGCTGTCTTTCAGCGGCTGTAGGTCTGGCCGGTAAACGACATAGAAAACATCGATATCGGTAGGGATACTTGCCACTGACCTACTCCGCCTTAATCAAAGAGCATCCTTATACAGAGATGCGCAGCAAAAAAAAACCTCCCACTGGCCCTGCAAGCGATCAACTCAGGGGGTATTTAACCGGGCAAGGCTACAGGTAGAATGATCGAAACCGCCAATAATCAGGCTTGTCCATGCCCGACAATTTTCGTTTCCCCGCCTTCATGGTCAGCGCGCTGGCGCTGATTCTGGCCTGCGGGTATCTGTTCTGGATAGATACGCATGCCGATCTGTTTGTCCGTTCAGCCTTCTATTTCTTGCTTGCCAGCAGCGGTCTGGCTGCATGGAATGCGCGGGCACTGATTTATCGCCTGTTGACGACGCAGGTCGGGGCCATGGTTGCCCTGGTCGGCGCAGTCACTGTGATCAGTCTGACTTTGGGCCATGATTTTCGCGTGCTGGCGGATGAAACCAATCTGCTCTCCACCAGCCGCAGCCTGTATCTGGAGAAGCTGCTGCGCAATGTCACCGAGCAGTTTTTCTACTATGACAGCTACCACACACAAACCTCGGACCACGCCCACCGCCCCGGGCTCTTTGCCTTTCTGACCGCCCTGCTGCACCACCTCACTGGATTTCGCTGGTACAACGGCTTTGTGCTCAATACGCTGGTTGGCCTGACCACGCTGATGTTTGCCTACCAGTTCATGCTGCGATATTCAGGCTCGCTGATGGCGATTGCTTGCGCCGGGGTTATCGCCGCTTTCCCGATTTTCCAGCTGAACATCACCTCCTCCGGATTTGATGCATTGAACATGCTGATGATCGGCCTGGTGTATGGGCAAATTTACCGGTTTTTGTACAAACCCAGCGGCCAGGGGTTCGAGCTGCTTTGCCTGCTGACCCTACTGGCAGCCCAGGCGCGCTATGAAAGCGCCTTGCTGGCGTTTCCCCTGCTCCTGATTGTCATCTTCAAATGGCGGGTATTGCAGGGACTGAGCTATAGCAATCTGTTCCCGCTGCTGCCTTTGCTGGCTTTACCGATTGCCTGGCAGAAACTCCTGTCCGACAGCTTTGCCAACCCGGGCGAATCCGTTGACGTGGTTTTTGCGCTTGAGCATTTGCTCGTGAATGCCTGGCAAATGGTGCATTTCTTTGCCCTCGGCCAGTCCAACGGACAACCGGTACTCAATATCATCTTCTATCTGGCACTGGCTGGCATAGCGGCCTTTTTGTGGCAGACGGTAAAAAACCGGAGCTGGTTCAGTCCGGCGAGGCAGGCTTTCTACTTCTGCCTGCTGGCCCAGCTACTCCTGACGACTGGCCACCTGGCCTATTATTACGGTGATTATCACCTCGCCTGGATCAACCGCCTGAGTCAATTGCAGCTGTTGTGGCTGGCACCGTTTGCGGCCTATGCGCTGGTTTTGGCCAGTCGCCTGGCACGCCCGGCACAGGCCAGGGTTGCGGTCTTTTTCGTTTGTGGCGCCTTGTTCATTACCGGCAACACCCAGGCACTGAACAACGCCAGTGGCAAATCACTGACATTGTTCAAGGAGTTCAAGTACGCCCGGCACTACTTGCAGGATCATTTCCCGCCAGAAACCACCCTGGTTATCAGCGACCGCAGTGGCATGTACGCGGCTCTGGGATATTCGGCCATCAACTCTGGCACCGCCCGGAACCGGTTTGAATCGCTGCAAAACAATCTTGACTGGGGCCTCTATCAGGACATCATCTTGCTGGTCAAACGGCCGCATGAATTCAGGCCGCACCCTCTCGAAGCCCATTTCACTGCGCGGGAACTGGCGCGCTTTCAGGTAACGGCCGGCGAGCATATTGCGATCATCGAGCTAGGGACGACGCCAACTGCGCCATGAAGTGAAAACCTGATCAGGATCAAGATGGCCTGGCGAAAAGTGCTTATATTGCCCCGCCATCATCTTGTCTTGTTCACAGGAGCACCCATGAGCCGCACAGCCCCGGAATTGCTGGCCCCCGCCGGCACCCTGAAAGCCATGCGTTTTGCCTTTGCCTATGGCGCCGATGCCGCCTATGCCGGTCAGCCGCGCTACAGCCTGCGCGTGCGGGAAAACGACTTCAACCACCCCGAGGTGATGGCCGCCGCCATTGCCGAGGCGCATGCGCTGGGCAAGCGGTTCTATCTGGCGAGCAATATCGCCGCGCACAACAACAAGGTGGATACCTACCTGCGGGATCTGGAGCCGGTAATCGCCATGGGCCCGGATGCCCTGATCATGTCCGACCCGGGCCTGATCATGCTGGTACGCGAGAAATGGCCCGACCTGCCGGTGCATTTGTCGGTGCAGGCCAACGCGGTGAACTGGGCCACGGTCAAATTCTGGCAGCAGATGGGCATCGAGCGGGTCATTCTGTCACGTGAACTGTCGCTCGACGAGGTTGCCGAGATTCGTCGCCGCTGCCCGGATATCGGTCTGGAAGTCTTTGTCCATGGTGCGCTGTGTATTGCCTATTCCGGGCGCTGCCTGCTGTCCGGCTACTTCAATCACCGTGATGCCAATCAGGGCGCCTGCACCAATGCCTGCCGTTGGCAGTACGACGTCAAACCGGCCATGGAGACTGCCGAGGGCAATATTGAAGTGCTCGCGCAGCCGATTCAGGTGGTGCAGCAGCACGACAAACCGGACGAACCCATGGCAATCGAAGAGGACGAACACGGCACCTACATCATGAATTCGAAGGACCTGCGCGCCGTGCAGCATGTCGAGCAATTCATGCAGATGGGTATTGATTCGCTGAAAATCGAAGGTCGGACCAAAACGCATTTCTATGTAGCGCGCACCGTGCAGACCTACCGCCGGGCAATCGACGATGCGGTGGCCGGCAAGCCCTTTGATCTCAGCCTGATGGATGACCTGGAAAGCCTGGCCAACCGCGGCTACACCGAAGGCTTCTACCGTCGGCATCCACACGGGGTGTACCAGAACTACGAACAGGGCAGCTCGCGGATGAGTCGCCACCAGTTTGTCGGTGAAGTCCTGCAGCACGAGGGCGACTGGCTGCTGATCGAGGTGAAGAATCGCTTCGAGCTGGGTGATGAAGTGGAGCTGATGACCCCGGCGGGCAACCATGTGTTTCGTCTGGAAGCGCTGGAAAACGCCAAGCGTGAAGCAGTCACGGCTGCGCCGGGTACCGGCCACCGGGTGTGGATACCGGCACCGGCCGGGGTCCGGCCGGACATGGCCCTGCTGCTGCGTCGGCTGCCGGAACCCGCGGCAACAGCGTCATAGCGGTACGGATACTCCGAGCCTGAGTTGATTGACGTTGGGAGCGCCGAGTTGCACTCGGCATTAGCGGCCATGACACCCCTGCCGGGGTGTTTGCCGAGTACAACTCGGCGTTCCCAGGCAACAGCGCCCAATCGCCACTGGCAGCCCTGGCAGCCTGCTGGCCGGGTGCAACTCGACGTTCCCGGGGGGCGTCGGCGCCACTGGTCACTACCATTGCCGATATCACCGGGGTAATCGTCTATGTTCAGCATTGCGACGGCCATCTTGAGTGTACCGGCTGGCTGACAACTGACTCGCATTGGCGGCCAAGGCATGCTTAACTTGGGCGCCTTTTTATCGTGAAGCTCTTTGGAACGCCCATGGACTGGATACACGTCATCGTCCTTGCCATCGTGCAGGGGATCACCGAATTTTTGCCGGTTTCCAGCTCGGCTCACCTGATTCTGGTACCGGTACTGACCAACTGGGACGATCAGGGACTGGTCTTTGATGTTGCCCTGCATCTGGGCAGCCTGTCTGCCGTGATGATCTATTTCCGCCAGGATCTGATCAACATGACCCTGAGCTGGACCCGTTCACTGGCAACCCGGCAACTGGATGCGGATGCCCGACTGGCCTGGGCGGTGATTCTGGGTACCATCCCGGTCGGCCTGGCCGGGCTGGCATTCAAGGACGTGATCGAAACCGTGTTGCGTTCACCCTTGTATCTGGCCGCCGGTCTGATCGTTTTCGGCTTGCTGCTGGGCTGGGCCGACTGGCGTCACCGCGGCACACGTGAGGTCAGCCAGATGACCTGGAAGGATGTCGCCGTCATCGGTATTGCCCAGGCCATCGCCCTGTTCCCCGGCACCTCGCGCTCCGGCATCACCATCACCGCGGCATTGCTGCTGGGTCTGAGCCGGGAGGCGGCGGCGCGTTTTTCTTTTCTGCTGTCGATTCCGGTGATCTTTCTCGCCTGTGCGCTGGAAACCAAAGACCTGGTCGGCAGTGACGTACCCATCGATTGGGCCGTGATGGCCGGTGGCGTCCTGCTCTCCGGTATCAGCGCCTTCCTGTGCATTCATTATTTCCTGGCCTTTATCCAACGTATCGGCATGCAGCCCTTTGTCATCTACCGTCTGGTTCTGGGTGCCATGCTGTTGTGGATTTTTCTCTGAGGAGGTTGCCCATGCTGAACCCGCATCGCCTGCTGGCATTGCTGCTGAGTGTCTTGTTGATCAACGCCTGTAGCCGTGAACCCCAGCCTGAACAACACCACCTGCAGGGCAATATCTTCGGCACCTTCTACCAGATCACTCTGGCCGGAGCTTTCAGCGAAGCCGAACTGGAAGCGCTGCATCAGGGCGCCGTGGAGGAAATGCAGGCGGTGGATGCCAGCATGTCCACCTACCGGGATGACTCCGAACTCAGTCAGTTGAACCAGGGTGAGCCCGGCGAATGGGTCACAGTTTCCCGCTCTCTGTTTACCGTGCTGGAAGCCAGTGACCAGATCGCCCGCACCAGTGACGGCGCTTTCGATGTCACCGTTGGCGGCCTGGTCAACCTGTGGAGCTTTGGTCCCGAAGCCCGCCCCCTGGAAACCCCCAGCGACAGCGAACGCGAGCGCCGCCTGTCCGAGGTGGGTTACCACTACCTGGAACTGGACACTGACGGCCAACGGTTACGCCGCCAGCGCGATGTCTATGTCGACCTGTCCGCCATCGCCAAGGGCTATGCCGTCGACCGGGTATCGCAGTGGCTGCTGGACCAGGGCGTGGCCAATCACCTGGTCAACCTCGGTGGCGACCTGATCGCCCTGGGCGTCCGCAGCGACGGCGCGCCCTGGCGCATCGGCGTCGAACTGCCGGACAGCCAACAGATGGAAGTGGCGCAACATATATTGCCGGTACGTGACCTGTCGGTCGCCACCTCGGGGGATTATCGCAATTATTTCGAAGCTGATGGCCAGCGTTATTCGCACACGATTGATCCGCGCAATGGCATGCCGGTACAGCATAAACTGGCGTCGGTGACCGTTATGCACCCGTCAGCCATGCTGGCTGATGGCTGGGCCACTGCACTGATGGTACTGGGTACCGAAGCGGCCCAGGCCATGGCCGAGCAGCAAGGGCTGACCGTGCTGCTGCTCAGCCGCAGTGAATCCGGTGGCTGGGACAGCTGGGCCTCATCGGCCATGCATGAGTTGTATGGGGACGAGGTATTGGAGCCGCTGCAGTAAAGTCTCCCCCTCTCCCCAACCCCTCTCCCGCAAGGGGAGAGGGGCTATACGTGAACATCACCCAGCACCGAGTCACCCCTCTCCCCTTGCGGGGTGAGGGCGGCTAACAGCGAAGCACTGCTTCGCCCGCCCGAACGCCCTAAGTTCTGCGCAGGACAGGTGGCCGCAGGCGAGGTCGGGGGGGGGGACTGCATAATCTCTCAAGCATACACATAGCCCCCCTCCCCTTGCGGGAGAGGGGTTGGGGAGAGGGGGAAGAGTCCAAGACATCCGGGCTCCTGAACGCCCTACAAACTCACATCCAACTTCACCCACCATGTCCGGCCCGGTTCGTTGATCCGGGTTGGTTCGGCGGGGAAGCCGAAACCGGCGTTGCCGGCCATGTTCAGGTGTTCGCTGTAGGCACGGTCAAACAGGTTGTCGATACCGGTACTCAGGCGCAGCTGGTCACTGGCTTTCCAGGCGGCATGCACGGACGCCACCACAAAGCCGCTGCTGTCACCCAGGTCACGGCCGACCACATTGCCCTGATTCACTGCCGTGCGGCCTTGTCCGGCAACGCCACGCAAGAGTCCACCGGCACTCCAGTTATCCGCTGCCCAGGTCAGTCCCAGTTTGGCGTCCACCGGTGGCATCTGCGGCAATGGCCGACCGGTGTCACGGTTCTTGCCCCAGGCATAGGCCAGGTTGCCATCCAGCGTCCACTGCTGGCTCAGCGGATACACGGCCCCCAGTTCAATCCCCATGATGCGGGCATCGACATTATCTGCCCGGCTGTTCTGGTGCGGCATGCCGCCAGCAAGTGGATAGCTGAACAGGATGTAATCATCAATCCTGCCGGCATAGGCTGATACCCAGGCCTGGCGGCCGTCTTGCTGGTATTGCAGCCCAACATCCAGTTGCGTGGTGCGCTCCGGCTGAATGCCGGCGAAGGCATTGGTTTCACCCAGCGGCGCTACTCGGGGTGAAAACAGTTCCCAGTAATCCGGGAAGCGCTGCACATGGCCAATGCCGGCATAACCCAGGATGCTGTCGCTCAACCGTTGCTCCAGTCGCACAAAGCCGGATGGCAAGGTGTCGCTGCGACTCTGCCCGGCTGTCGGGTTGGCCATCACCATCATGCCGCTGCCCGTCTGTTCACGGCTATCCTGCACGCGGTGCCGATCAAGGCGTGCCCCGGCAATCCACTGACGCGCGCTGGTTGCGCTATAGGTCGCCTCGGCAAATACGCCGTATTGACTGAAAGTGGCATCTTCCAGCCAGGGTAATTGCCGGTAGGCACCTTCGCCGATGCCGCTACGGGTTCGATGCCGGTTGCGCTGGGCATCCGCACCCAGTTGCAGCGCCCAGTCATCCCACAGCCAGTCGCTGCTCACGCGCGCACCCAGGGTCCGGCGGTCCACATTGGTGGCGCGCGGCCCGGCCATCATGCCGCTGGTCGGTGGCGTGCGCAGGCTGTAGTTGTCCATGACGTGATCGGCATAGTTGTAATACAGCTGGGCGCTAATGCCGGTCAGTCCACTGTCACCCAGTTCACGGGTAAAACGCAGCCCGGCACTGTCACGCTCGAACTGGCTGCCATCCATCCCTCGGCCGGCATAGCGGGCTTCGGCATCACCGCGACCCAGGGTCAATTCCACCAGCGTGTCGCTATCCGGCGTGAAACCCATGGCCAGATCGGTATTCCACTTGTCCCAGCGCGCCGGTACCCGGTCACCGTTGCCATCACGATAGTCGTCCGCCCGCGAACGGTTGCCGGTCAGCCGCAGGTAGCCGCTTGGCCCGCCAATGGCGCCATCCAGCAACAGGTCACGACGGCTGGCTGATCCCAGTACTGCGGATACATCCAGGCGTTGACCCGGCTCGCTGAAAATCTCCGGGTCACGCTCGAACAGAATGGTGCCCGCGGAATTGCCCGGCCCCCAGGTGACGCTTTGCGGCCCCTTGATCACGGTCAGGCGGTCAAAGGTTTCCGGTGCGATATACGAGGATGGCGAATCCATGCGCGACGGGCAGGCACCCAGCATTTCGCCGCCATTGTTGAGCAGATTCAGGCGCGAGCCGAACATGCCACGCAAAACCGGATCATTGTTGGTGCCGCCGCCGCGAATGGCACTGAAGCCCGGCAGGGTTTTCAGATAATCACCGGCATCACTGGCCGGCATCGGTTGACGCGGGTTTTTCGGGTCGGTGACCAGGGTAAGCGGGGTCTCCTGATGCACCCCGGTGACCACCACTGGTGCCAGTTTCAATGGGTGATCGGCCATAACGGCCGGGGCCAGCAACACTAGAGCAAACGCAGAGAGACCAGCCAGGCGCGGCAGCGGCTGGCGAACATTAATAGTCGTCATCAATCAATTCCTGAGCAAAATCTATCCAGGCCAACGCCGGGTTGGCCAGTTGAAGGGAAGCGTCAGGCTGTGAGAGGCGAAGCGCGCGGGCTGGCCGGCGGCCAGTGCGGGGGTTGGCTGATCAGCGGCAGAGCGCTGGAGGGTTGAACCGGTGGGTGCAGGCCTGGGACGGGTGGCAGATGCCAGTCGGTCGCCAGCAGAGCAACCGAGGTACCGCTGGAACACAGTGGGCAATCCGGGGCCAGCATAACCATGGAGCCAGCGCCAGACTCACCCCCGTCGAGAGCCACCGTTTGGGCGGCTCGCTCGGAGAGCGAACAGTAGGCGACGGCTACCGAATCCGGCCCGGGTGCCACCATCTCGGCCTGATTCAAGCAACAGGCATACACATTGAGGAACAGGCACCAGCTCAGAAACAGCGCGATCCAGGAGCGGCGATTACGCGAGGCTGACATGGCGTCAGAGTATAAGCAGAGGCAACCCGGCTGCCTAGCCTGCTGCGACACTTTGCTGCAAGCTGACCCGAAGCATGATGTCAGTCAATATTTACGCATGGCAAGCGTGGTTCAATAGATAGATACCAAATTGCCACTAGCCGGCCAGGCGCCAAGCTGGGAAGACCAACATGCTCTCCAATACTCTGTGGAAACGCTTCAGTCACTTGCTGGATGATGACCTGCAAGGGGGCGACCTGCCCAGCCTGCTCGGCCCACGCCGGCACATGCTGTTGCTCAGCCGCCGCCGCGCCATCCTGATTGTCAACCGGGTGCGTCTGTTTGCCCTGTTGTTTGCCGTACTGACGCCACTGTGGTCACTGATCGATATCATGGTGTTCCCGCCGGAGTTGTGGCTGAAACTCCTGGTCCTGCGCTTGCTCGTCAGCGCCACTTTTTTCTTCCTGCTGACCTGCTACCAGCCTACCGGTGAACTGCGTCAGGCGTACAAGGCACTGGCAATCCTGTTCGCCATTCCCACGGTCTTCTATATCAGCTCGCACACTCTGCTGGGTAGTTTTGAACTGCACAGCATGTCTGAAGCAGTGGGGGCCGGTTATGCCTTTCTGCCTTTCGTGCTGATGGCGGGCATGGCCATCTTTCCGCTGACCCTGAGCGAGAACCTGGTGGTCATCCTGCTGGTGCTGGGCGCCCAGGCACTGGCCGGCTACCTGAGCTGGAGTGTGCTTGACTGGCCTTCCTTTGCCGGTGCTTTCTGGTTATTGATGCTGATTGGCGGGGTCGGCGCACTGGCCGGCATGAGCCAGCTGGCCTTCATGCTGGCGCTGGTGAGAACCGCCATTCGTGATCCCCTGACAGGCATTTTCTCGCGCGGCAGTGGTGAGGAAATCCTCAAACTCAAATGGGATGCTGCCCAGCGCAATAACAGCGCGCTGGCATTGGCCTTTATCGACCTGGATAACTTCAAGGCGCTGAATGATACCTGGGGGCACGAGGCCGGTGATATCGCCCTGCGCGACAGCGCGGAACACATGCTGCGAAGCCTGCGCAGCGCTGACAGCCTGGTGCGTTGGGGTGGCGAAGAGTTTTTGCTGATCATGCCGGATACCGACATGACCCAGGCACGCCGGGCGCTCGATCGCGTTACCCAGCAAGGCCTTGGCTTGCGCCCGGAAGGCCAGCCACTGACCGCCAGCATCGGTCTGGCCGAGCTGCGTTTTGATCGGGCCAACAGTCGCGAAGAACTGCTGCAACTGGCCGACCAACGCATGTACCAGGCCAAACAGAACGGACGCAATCAGGTCTGTGCGATGAGTCTGGCGGCTGCCTGAACGGGACTCACCCCGCCAGGCTGGCGGTTTTGACAATGGCCTGCAGCTCGGTGCCTGCGGCCAACTGCATCTGTTCCGCCGATTTGCGCGTGATGCGTGCCAGCAGTGGCTGGCCGGCATGTTCAAGGCGCACCAGAGTGAAAGCGGGATCCGTGTCGGCGGTCAAGGCCAGCACCGTCACCGGCAAGCTGTTCAGGGCACTGATGCCCACCAGAGGGGCCTGCGCCAGCAGCAGATCACGCGCAGCGATACGTACCCGAACCTGATCACCCGCCGGTCTGGCTGGGGCGGGTACCTGCAGCGAGCCTGCCGCGGTCACGACGCTGAGCAGGTGATAGTCCGCATCAAAGCTGGCTACCTGAGCCTGCACGACTGCCGAGGCGCTGGCTGCCGAGGCCAACGGCAGGTCCAGCCGGGTCAGCATCTCGTTCAATGCGCCCTGGCCCAGACAACGCCCATGCTCCAGCAGCACCAGGTGATCGGCCAGCTGCGCCACTTCCTCCAGGGTATGACTGACATACAGGATCGGCATCTGCAACTGCTGCGGCAGGCGTTGCAGATAGGGCATGATCTCGGCTTTGCTGGCGCTATCCAGCGCTGCCAGGGGTTCATCCATCAGCAGTAGCTGCGGGCTACCAAGCATGGCACGGGCAATCGCAACCCGCTGACGCTGACCACCCGACAATTGATCCGGGTAGCGCCGCAACAACTCACCCAGCCCCAGCCAATCGATGGCCTCGGCCTGGGTGATCCGCCGGTTTGCCGCCGGCACTCGCCGCCAGGCATAGCGCAGATTCCCCGCCACGGTCAGATGGGCAAACAGGCTGGCTTCCTGAAACACATAACCCAGTTCACGCTGATGGGTTGGCCGTGATTGGCGCTCCTGTTGCCAGTATTCACCGTTGATGCAGATCTCGCCAGCGGCTTCCGGCTCAAAGCCGGCCAGACAGCGCAACAACGTAGTCTTGCCCGAACCGGAACGACCAAACAGCGCGGTAACCCCCTGCCCCGGCAGGTGTTCGTTGAAATCCAGAGTAAAGCCAGCGCGCCGCAAACGCAGCCGAATGTGCAGGCTCATTGTGCCACCCCGACCAGGCGGAAGCGTCGATTGAGCGCGTACACGCTCAGCAGCATGACAAAGGCCAGCACCAGCAGGAACAGCGACAAACCGTGGGCAGCGGCATAGTCCATGGCTTCCACATGGCTGTAGATGGCAATCGAGGCGACCTGGGTCTGCCCGGGAATACTGCCGCCGATCATCAGCAGCACGCCGAATTCACCCAACGTATGCGCGAACGACAAGACCGCTGCGGTCAGAAAGCCGCGCCGGCACAAGGGCAATACCACAGTAAAAAAACGATCCAGCGGTCCGGCACGCAAGGTCGCTGCCACCTCCAGCGGGCGACGGCCCATGCTCTGGAAAGCGTTCTGCAAGGGCTGCACAACAAAGGGCAGGGAGTAGATCATCGAGCCAACCACCAGGCCGGTAAAGGTAAAAGCCAGATGGCCAATGCCGATCTGCTCGAGAAAGCCGCCCACCGCACCGCGCGGGCCGAGCAAGATCAGCAGGTAAAAGCCGATCACCGTCGGCGGCAACACCAACGGCAGGGCCACCATGGCTTCCACCACCACCTTGATCCGCCGCTGGCTGTGCGCCAACCACCATGCCAGCGGCAAGCACAGCAACAACAAGAGGCCAGTACTGATCAGTGCCAGTTTCAGGGTCAGTTGCAGAGCTATCCAGTCAGCCGGGCTCAGGGTCCACATCAGCGGGGCTATTCCTCGTCGGGCAGCACAAAACCGTAGTGCTGCAGAATAGTGCGGCTTTCCGGCTGACCGATAAAGCCGGCAAAGGTGTGCGCGGTGGCATTGTCTGCCGCCCGTCGGGTCAGCACAAAGCCCTGGTAAAGCGGTTCATGCAGGCTGTCATCAATCAGGTAGTAGCCCTGCTGGCCGGAAAGCCCCGGGCTTTTTACCAGAGCCAGAGCAACGAGCCCAACCTCGGCCGCCCCGCTTTGCACCAGTTGCAGGGTGTGCATGATGTTTTCACCATAGACCAGACGCGGCTCCAGTACATCCCAGAGTGCATTGGCCTGCAGGGCTTCCTGCGCTCTTGCGCCATAGGGTGCATGTCGCGGACTGGCAATGGCAATGCGCCGAAAACGGGGATCGCTCAGGTCTGACAAGGTCAGCTGACTGGCATCTTCAACATTGCTCCAGAGCACCAGCCTGCCCAGTGCATAGGGCGTAACCTCTCCACTGGTCTCGCCGGCAGCGCGCAGGGCCTCTGGCAAGGCCATATCCGCCGAAAAAAACAGATCAAAAGGCGCACCGTTGGCAATCTGCGCCCGAAAACGCCCGGACGACCCGTACACCACCTCGACAGCGTGCTCCGGATAGGCTGTACGGTATTCCTTCAGGATCGCATCCATTGCCGGGCGCAGACTGGCAGCCGCCGCGATGCGCAGCGGCTCACCGGCATTGACCAGCGTAGCCGGCAAAACCAGCAACATGGCAGCAAGAACACGCCGGACAGCAGGCAGCAAGGCGATCAGAAACATAGGCGGCTTTATCATCAGCAGAGGCCACCGAGTGTACCGACAAGCCCCGGTCGATACCATGCCGGCACCTCAAGCCGGTTGTGGCTGCCAGTCAGGTATGGCCTGGGTGGGCGGGTCCGTTGGCCACCAGGCTGCCAGCGCGGTGGCCGACATCGGCCGGGCAAACAGAAAACCCTGACACCAACGGCACCCTTCCGCTGCCAGCCAGGCCCGCTGAGCTTCGGTTTCCACCCCTTCAACCAGCACCTGCAAACCCAGCCCCTGCCCCAACTGCATGATGGTTCTGACCAGTTGAGCATCACTGGCCGAGTCCGGCAGGCCTTGCAGGAAGGTTCTGTCCACCTTGAGCTTGTCCAGCGCAAAGCGACGCAAATAGGCCAGCGAAGAGTAGCCGGTGCCAAAATCATCGATCACCACATGCACGCCCAATTCACGCAGGGCCAACAATGCCTGTTCGGCATGATCCGTGTCCTGCATCAACGCCCCTTCGGTAATTTCCAGCTCCAGGCAGCGCGCCGGCAACCCGGTCTGGCGCAGGGTCTGGGCCACCTGCTGAACCACATCCGCATGCAGGAACTGAATCGGTGACAGATTCACTGCCATGACCTGCAGATCGATTCCCGCTTTCCGCCACGTCTGTGCCTGACGACAGGCTTCCTGCATGACCCAATTGCCGATCTGCACGATCATGCCGGTCTCTTCCGCCATGCCGATAAACCGGTCCGGCGGCACATCGCCGTGCTCGCTGCTGCGCCAGCGCAGCAGGGCTTCAACCCCGAAGGGCCGGCCATCCAGGGTCGTCAATGGCTGGTAATGCAGCCGGAACTCCTGGCGCTCAACGGCACGGCGCAGGTTGCGCTCCAACTCGAAACGCTCCATCGCCTGCTCGGTCAACCAGGGCTCGTAGCGGCACCAGCCATTGCGTCCCCGCGTCTTCGCCAGGTACATGGCCGCATCAGCGTTGCGCACCAGCTCATCACCGGTCAGGCCGTCACCCGGATGCACGGCAATCCCGATACTGGCGCCGACAAAGACTTCACGGCCGTCGGGCAGAATCAGCGCCTCCCGGAACAATTCCAGCAACTCGTTGGCCACCTGCTCGGCGCGCTCGGCCGAGCCCAATTGCTCGAGAATCAACAGAAACTCGTCACCACCCAGCCGCGCCAGGGTGTCTTCACTGCGGCAACGCACCTGCAAACGCCGGGTTACCGCTTTGAGCACCTCGTCACCAAAGCTGTGGCCATGGCTGTCATTCAGCGTTTTGAAACGGTCCAGATCAATGAAAAGAACCGCCAGATACCCCCCTCGGCGACGGATCTTTTCCAAGGCATGCTGCAGACGATCATGCGCCAACAACCGGTTCGGCAGCCCGGTGAGCACATCATAATGCGCCATGGTTTGCAGCTTGCGCTGATGGCGATCAACAAAACGGATCAACGCCTGCGAACCGAACAATATTGCCAGCATCAGAAAAAATACCGCAGCCGCATACACCGGCGCGCGCTTGGCAAACACCTCGGCATAGCCCATGGCCTGCACAATCACCGCCCGGCCCTCGCCCGGCTCGTCACGGCTGACCCAGGTTCCCAACGCCGGCGTGTCGCCGCCAGGCGCGGCTACCGATGCATCCAGCCAGGTCGAATCCGCTTGCGCCGCCGCCAGCAGTTGCTGCACCCAGGGCGCCGGATCATCGTCATCCAGCAAGATCGGCCGCAAGGGTCCACTAAGGGTCAGCGGCTGCGCTCCGGACCACAAACGCAACAGCTCGCGCCCCTGCTCCTGGCGGGTGTCGTTGATACTGCGCAATTCCAGTCCCATGGCCACCAGTACCAACACCAGGGTACTGATGAAGGCCAGACCATTGACCGCCCAGAACTTGTAGCGCAAAGGGATATAGCGGATAAGCGCCATGCATGGCTCCAGCCAGACAAAAGGTTGCCAGTGTATGGCAAGACGCCAGTAGTGTTATTGATCAGGGTCAAGCGAAGGCGGGTCAGCAATACAAACGTCAATGGGTCTTGCGGCACTACCTGTCCCGCCGCTGCGCACGGGACGCAACGACGGGCGGTATGCTCGGGGTTATTACTGCATGGCCGCCTCCAGGCCGGTTTCGACAGTGGCCTGTGCGTGCGGCCCGATTTCGACATAGGTGTCGTTGTCGAGGGTAAAGGCTGGCCAGTCAAAGGACGCGGTACTCGGGTTGCCGGTTTTAGCGAAGTTGGTCCACATCGTGATGATCAGGTCAGAGATAGCGTGATCAACCGCCCCGTACTCCATGGACAGGAACACGTCTTGCGGCTCACCGACCACACCATTACCGTTCAGATCGCCAATGGTCGGGCGGGTGCCCTCTGGCGTGGTCACCAGCCCCAGCTGGAAGTTCTGCACCATGCCTGCCGGGTAGTTGAACAGGTAAGGCAACTCGCAGCCGTGACAGCTGAGCAGGCCCATGTCGCCCCAACCATCCGGTACCCGGCTGAACCTGTAGACAAACTGCTCGGACTCATAGGTATCGCTGCGCTGGTTCAACCAGACCGGCATCGAAAGGCGGTGATTCAACCCATCTCCGTTGGTAACACCCGCCATCAGCGGTACGTCGCTCGGCATCCCGGCCATGGCAGTGTTGAAGTAGGTATCGGGCAGGTAATAGTTATCCGAATTTGGTCGGTAGATCTGACGCGGGATATTGTTGTCAACATCCGCCTGGACCAGCTCATTCCAGTCGAGGGCACGGGCCTCTTCCAGGGTGGTCACCCCTGCCCGTTCGAACAGCGCTGCGCCGATTTGCTCCGACCCGGCCAGGGAGGTTTCAGGCGTGCTTGCAGGGTCAAGCGGAGCAAAAGCACTCTGCACGATTGCCTTGTGGAACAGCCCTTCGGCCATCGGCGAGTTCATCAATGCATAGGTCTTTCCGCCACCGCCGGATTGACCAAACAGCGTGACATTGCCCGGATCGCCACCAAAGGCGGCGATATTATCCCGCACCCACTCCAGCGCCATGACCAGGTCCATTTGGCCATAGTTACCGGAACCGTTGTAACCACTCTCCTCGGTCAGCAAGGGATGGGCAATATAGCCGAATGGCCCAAGACGGTGGTTGACAGTGACGAGCACCACACCCTCTTTGGTCAGACCGTCCGGGTTGTTGTACTGCTGTGAATTGCCCGACAGGATGGTAAAGGCGCCGCCATGAAACCAGACCATGACCGGCAAGCCATCTGCATCTTTGGGTGCTGTGACGTTGAGATACAACGAGTCTTCGCTCATGCCGCCCTTGTTGATTGCCTGCAGAGCCGGGTCCTGAGCCGACTGGTCAGCCCAGGCCACTGCCTCGCGAACCCCATTCCAGGGCTCTGGCTCGACGGGTGGACGCCAACGCAGATCACCCAGCGGCGGTTTGGCATAGGGTACCCCGAGAAATTGCCAGGTGCTCTCGTCCGCCTCGAAACCACGCAGCTCGCCCCCGGTTGTCGACACCAGCGCACGCGGGCTCATCGAGCGGGCGAAATGCTCGTGTGCATTGGCAAAGGTGGTTACCTGGCGCGGTCGCGGGTCAGTATCGGAGAACGCACCCGCCGTTTCCAGCGTGTCTATGAGCGACACAATACTGGCGCGAAATTCGCTCGGCGACTGATCCAGAAAGATGTCGTTGGCGTTCATTGATACCTGGTTGCGGATGGTATCGGTAATCTGAATGCCATTGTTCAGGTCGCCATCGGCATCCAGCGATTGCAGCAGCACCAGCATGTTGGTCACCCGCTGGTCTTCTGCCGATTCCGCACCATCAATGATACTCAACGGCGTCAGTACTTCAGCGCCAACCGCGGCTCCCAACTCCAGATCACCGATGGCAAAGTGGATGGTCTCGCCATCGGCATAGCTGAATTGACCCTGCTCATCAGTCAGGCTCGCGGGCGTGCTGCTGCCCTTATAATCCAGCCCCGCAACCGGGCTGTCGATAAAGGTGCCCGTGTTGCTGGCCGAATCCGAAGACGAGCCTCCTGAACCGCTGAGACACCCCGCCAGAGCCAGAAACAGAGGAGCGAGTGTGGCGCCCAGCAAGGCTGGCCGTAAACGCGATAATCGATATGTCATTTTGCGTACCTGTAGTTGTAGTTATTGTTGGAGTCACTCGGCAAACACACTGGACAGGTTGTCCTTGATCTCGGCACCATCACTCAGTTCCACGTAGCGCTGAATAGCTGCGTCATATACCGGGAAATCCAGCTCCCCGGGAATGCTCGGGTCGCCGGTTTTGGCGAAGTTGGTCCAGATGGTCATGATGCGATCGATCACTTCTTCATCCGTTGAATCAAATCCTGCAGAGGCGAAGATATCGCCCGGATCACCCTGAGAACCGGTTACACCGTTACCGTTCAGATCACCAATAACCAGGGACTCGTCAGTGGCCGGGTCAATGACCAATCCCAGCAGGTAGTGCGTAACCACGCTGGACGGCATGTTGAACAGGTAGGCCAACTCTGCCGCGTGATAGGCCTCGACACCGCGGGCTTTCCAGCCGGCAGGCTGATGACTGAAATGCACGGCATAGTGATTCGCTTCGCTCAGCGGCTCCATCCACGGAAATACATCGAGTACCGTAGCCGTCGGATCGGGCGTATCGTTGGTGTTGATCAGGAACATGAAAGGCACATCATTCTGCTGACCGCTTTCGAAGCTGACGCGCTCGGTAGTGGGCAGATAGAAGTTGTCTACATTGGTGTACGGGGTCAGGTTGGCCGCACCCTGCACGATCTGCAGCCAGCTTTTATCTCGCATCTCAACCAGCGAATCAGCGCCCAACTGGGTCTGCAATTGACTACCGATCGCTTCAGCTGCGGACAGGCTACGTGTGTCCGGGTACAAGGTTCCACTCTGGCTTATAGCCTTGTGGAACAGCCCCTCGGCCTCGGGCGAGGCCATCAGAGACAATACCTTGCGACCACCACCCGACTCACCAAAGATGGTCACGTTATCCGGGTTGCCGCCAAAGGCCGCGATATTGTCGCGGACCCATTCCAGCGCCATGATCAAGTCCATCTGGCCGTAGTTGCCCGAACCATTGTAACCACTCTCAGCACTCATCTCGGGGTGTGCGATATAACCGAACGGCCCCAGGCGATGGTTGACCGACACCTGAACGACGCCTTTGGTGACCAGTGCCTCGGGATTGTTGAACGGATGGGTATTCGCCGTCAGCGCAGTAAAGCCACCGCCGTGAAACCAGACCATCACCGGCAGATTCTCGGCTTCCTTGGGAGCGGTAACATTCAAGTAGAGTGAATCCTCACTCATGCCACCTTCACCGAAGCGCTGCAAAGCAGGGTTCTGAGCCGACTGATCGCTCCAGGCTACGGCGTCACGCACACCCTCCCAGGGCTCCGGGTTGACCGGCGCACGCCAGCGCAAATCTCCAACCGGCGGTTTTGCATAAGGGATGCCCAAAAACTGCCAATGGCTCTCGTCTGCTTCAAACCCGCGAAGCTCGCCCCCACTGGTGGTCACCACATTGCGCGGGCTGATTGAGCGGGCAAAGTGCTCGCGGGCAGTATTCACCGCTACCACACTGCGTGAACGAATGGCCGCATCCGAAAACGCACCCGCGTCCTGAAGTGAGTCAACCAGCGGCTCCAGCCCAGTACGAAAATCGGCCGTTGACTGGTCGAGGAACAGGCTGGCAGCGCTCATCGATACTTCATCGCGAATCATCTCGGTAATCTGAATGCCGTTATTCAGATCACCATCCGCATCCAGCGATTGCAGCAAAATCAGCATATTGGTCACTCGCTGATCTTCCGCTGAATCGGCACCATCGATAATGCTCAGGGGAGTCAGCACTGACGCGCCCACTGCGGACCCCAGCTCCAGATCACCGATGGCGAAACTGATATTTTCGCCCTCGACATAGGAGAACTGGCCCTGCTGGTCCGTCTGACCCGCAGCCGTAGTGGTGCCCTGATAATCAAGCCCGGAGACCGGGCTATCGATAAATACACCGGTATTGCTGCCGCCCGACCCACTGGAGGACGAACCACCCGAGCCTCCCAGGCATCCGGACAACGCCATGACGACAGGCGCCAGTGAACAGACCATTAAAACCGAACGAACCCCCGGGGTTCTGCGAGTACTGTGGAACATATAGCTCTCCGATTGTTGTTGTTAGCAGAGTGGCGCAGCCCAACCACTTAATGAACATTCATTCTTTTATTTTTGCTTTCAATTCCTCGTTTTTCAGGGCGGAGGACAGGGTTAGCGAAAGGACTGAGGGATATTGCTGATGAAAAACGTAGGTGCAGGCCGCCCACCCGTCAACACAACGCCGGTGTTATTTTTGGGGCATATTTCTTATATGTAACAGATTCGAACATAACGCAATATTGTTCGCTGGCGCTTGTTGACCCACCAGTCATGCCCAGAAGCACTTTGCCGCCAGACTGCTTCAGATGTCATGTTTATCGAGATTAACAACCAGACCGCCCATCACTTCTCGGGCTCATCAAACGCCCCGCCTAACCCATTTGGGTGAATGCCTATTTCAGGTTGGCGCAACGAGAAACAATAAATGGTTATGTCTCGATTTGGCTTGCGCTTTATATATCATGGCATTCACGCTGCGAATACTAGCCAGCCTTTGGTGAGAAAGAGCAACGCCCTTCCAGCATGACCTCAAAGTGATTGCAGTCACGCCTCACGCCAGCAGCGCTTACTCGTGAAGCGGCATAAGCGTATAGTGGGCGCATTGCCTACCACGACGGAATACCGATGAAACTGCTGATTCGCAACCTTGCCCGCACCACCACCGAAACCGAACTGAGCACCCTGTTTGAAGGCTATGGCCTGGTCACCGAGTGCACCCTGGTGCTGGACAAGGTCACTGGAGGCTCCAAAGGGTTCGGCTTTGTCGAAATGCCCAAGCATGACGAAGCCAAGGCCGCGATCAAGGCACTGAATAATCAGGACGTGGCCGGCAGTCGCATCCGCGTGAAAAAAGACGAGTCCACCGACGCTATCCAGGGCACGCCACGTGGTTGATCAGCAACACAGCGACCCCTTGCATGGGGTCACACTGAAGACGGTAGTCACCGACCTGGTGGAGTATTACGGCTGGGAGCAGCTCGGCCAGATGGTCAATATCAAGTGCTTCACCACCGACCCCAGCATCAAGTCCAGCCTGACTTTTCTGCGCAAAACACCCTGGGCACGGGAAAAGGTTGAGAGGTTGTATCGGGACTTGCGGGGTTAACCGGACTGCATACACGCAGGGGTGAGCAAGCCATGTACGTGGTTGCACATGAGCTTAAGATCTTTAGGGCAAGCTTTTGTGAGCTGCCTGCCTTATGTTGGTAACGTATTCGACGAGGCCGCTTTGACCAGTACCCGACAGTATCGCAGGTAGTAAAAATTGGCGCTTCGAGTAGAGGATCGTTTTCAAACCCGAGGGCGCAAAGTCATTAATGGCTGTGCCTTTAATAAGACACCAAACTCATCGAATTCGATGAGTTTGGCAAGCCACACATAACAGTCAGGGAACCCATTCAAGCCGACGCTGGAGCGCCTTTTGGATTCGGGCCGTACTGGTTGTCTGGTTCGCTATCCAGCACCAGGAAAATAATCAGCACGATGGTGCCGAGAATCGGGATAAAAGCAATCAGTTGCCACCAGCCGCTGCGGCCAGTGTCATGCAGGCGCCGGGCGGCGATGGCAATACTGGGGATAAGCAGGCCGAGGGCAACAACCAGAGTAAGCAGGCCGCCGGTAACAAATTGATCAATAACCCCTGCGACAATGTAGATAAGAATATAGAACAGGACGAACATCCAGTACTGGGTGCGGGTGGCGCGCCCGTTAAAGTCTGCGTAATGATTTTTCAGCGCATTGGTAAAATGCTCCATGCCTTTCTCCTTGGTCTCTTTTTACTTGAGGTATGCGCCGCCTTCAAACAACGCAGGTCTGAATGTAGCCTGAACGAGAAATGTTGCAAAGTGTAATTGCATCACTGGCAAGAATAAAAAAAGGCAGCCCGCAGGCTGCCTTTTGCTCATACACAAGCTGCTGTGCGCTTACATTTCCGGCATCAGTACTGTGTCGATCACGTGAATCACGCCATTGCTGGCTTTGATATCGGTTTTTACCACATTGGCACCATCGACCTTCACGCCATCACTGCTGTCGATGGTCAGGCTTTGCCCCTGAACGGTCTCGGCGCTGGACAGCCCGACCACATCTTCAGCCATCACCTTGCCGGCTACGACGTGGTAGGTCAGTACGGCGGTCAGGGCTTCCTGATCGTTGAGCAAGGCTTCCAGATCATCAGCCGGAATGGCCGCAAAGGCTTCGTCGGTAGGGGCAAATACGGTGAAAGGACCGTCGCCTTTCAAGGTGTCCACCAGCCCTGCGGCTTCAACGGCGGTGACCAGGGTATTGAAGCTGCCGGCGGCGACTGCGGTATCGACGATGTCGGCGTACTCTTTCTTCTCCTTGTTTTCACCGCTGTGGTTGTGCGCGTGAACCGGAGCCAGTGCGAGCAGGCCAAGGCTGAAAAGGGCAATCAGGGTGTAACGAATCTGTGTAGTCAGTGCGTACATGCGTAATCCTCCAGGATTGGTTATTTGTAACGCACTACATTTGTACAGCTATTTTGCAATAAGTTCTCTTTTGTACAACTTATGTAACGTTTGACTATTCCTCGGTACTGCCGACGTGCTGCAACAGGGGTTCAATCTCGGCAGCCGGTACCGGCCTGCTGTACAGGTAACCCTGAGCGTTGGTACACCCCATCGCGGTCAGCAGCTCGGCTTGCTCCACGGTTTCCACGCCTTCTGCGATCAACTCCATTTGCAGACTCTGGCCAAGTGCAATGATGGCGCGGGCAATGGCTGCATCATTCTGGTCATGGGGCAGGTCACGGACAAAATCACGGTCAATTTTCAATCGATTGACCGGCAGCCGCTTCAAGCGCATCAGGGATGAATAGCCCGTGCCGAAATCATCGATGGCCAGTGAAATGCCCAGGTGGCGCAGGCTGTCGAGCCGCTCCATATTGAGTTCGCTGTGGCGCATGGCTTCGGTTTCGGTCAGCTCCAATTCGAGATATTGGGCATGCAGCCCGTTGCGCGCCAATGCCTGCTTGACGCTGTCGACCACCTGTCCACGCTCCAGCCAGCTGCCCGACATGTTCACCGCCATGTGCTGCAGGTCGAAGCCGGCAGCCAACCAGCGCTGCATCTGCTGGCAGGCCTGGTTGAGCACATATTCATCGATACTGATCATCAACCCGGCGTTGACCGCGACCGGCAGGAACCGGTCCGGGGTCAGCAGCCCGTGCTCCGGATGCTGCCAACGCACCAAGGCTTCCAGGCCGATGATGTGGCCCGTACCCAGGTCAACCTGTGGCTGGTAATAGACGCGCAGCTGCCGGCCGCTGATAGCCTGATGCAGGCTGGATTCCAGCGCGATGCGCTCACGGGCATGCTGGGTCAGTGCCTGGGTGTAGAAGGCATAGGTGTTGCGCCCATTGTCCTTGGCCAGGGTGAGGGCGGTGTCGGCATTGGTCAGCAAGGAGCGGGCATCGCTGGCATCGTCGGGAAACAGGCTGATGCCCAGACTGACGGTCAGATGCAATGCCTGTTGGTCGATATCAAAAGGTTTGTCGAAACAGGCCAGCAGACGCTTGGCGACCGGAATCAAGGCGTCGGTTGCCTGTATATCATCCACCAGCAAGACGAATTCATCACCGCCCAGGCGGGCAAGGGTATCTTGCTCGCGGCTGCGGGCGAGCATGCGCATGGCCGCGGCGCGCAGCAATTCATCACCTGCACTGTGGCCCAGGCTGTCGTTGACTGCCTTGAAGCGGTCGAGGTCAATGAAGATCAACCCGACTTTTTCATTCTGGCGCTTGGCACGCTGTATGGCGTTTTCCAGCCGTTCGTTGAGCAACAGGCGGTTGGGCAGACGGGTCAGCGGGTCATTGTGCGCGAGAAAATCAATCTCCTGCTCACTGCGCTTGATCTTGCTGATGTCGGCAAACACGGCTACGTAGTGCGTCAGTTTGCCGTCAGCATCGCGCACGCTGTTGATGGTTTGCCATTGCGGGTAGATTTCACCATTCTTGCGCCGATTCCACACTTCTCCCTGCCAGTTGCCTTCATGCTCCAGCGACTGCCACATTGCCTGGTAGAAGCTGGCGTCATGCCAGCCGGACTTGAGCAGATTGGGTTTGGCGCCAATCGCTTCATCGGCCGAATAGCCGGTTATCTGGCAAAAGGCCTGGTTGACGTTGAGGATCTGGTTGTGGGCATTGGTGATCACCACACCTTCGGTGGTGCTGTCGAAAACCACAGCGGCCTGACGCAGGCGCTCTTCACTTTCCTTCTGCGCCGTGACGTCACGCAGGGTACCGAGGATGCGCCAGGGCTTGCCGGTTGGGTCACGCAGGGCACGGCCACTGGCTTCAAACCAGCGATAGCCCTCGTGCTGATGCCGCAAACGATGAACGTGTTGAAAGCGCGATGTGCGCCCGGCGAGATGATCACGCAAGGCCTGTTTGGCGGCAGCGCTATCCTCGGGATGCAGCAGTGAAGCCCATTTGCCGCCGAGATCGGCCTGACTATCCGCGGGAAATCCGAGCATGACCCGGCATTGGCGGGAAAAATGTACCTGGTCGCTGTTCAGGTGCCAGTCCCACACGCCGTCTTGCGAGCCGGCCAGAGCCAGCTCGAAACGCTGTTCGCTGATCCGCAGTTCACGCTCCTGCTGTCGACGCCGACGCAAGTAGTTGCGGGTAAGAAAGAAAATCAGACCGGAGGTAATGCTGATAAACGCCAGCCCTTTGACCGTTTGCAGGCGTTGTTGCAGTTCGGTACTGAGACCGACCAATGTCAGGGCATTGTCACTGAGCAGAATCCACAGCGCCGACACTACCAGGTAAATCAGCGTAATCTGCCATGCGCCGCGGTTGGAACTCATCAGGATACTTGTCCTCTGATTATATACAATGCCAACGAAGACTATAGCAGCTTACTGTCCGACAGAATGGCTATCAGCCAGCGCTCTTGTGGTCCATAATGAGAGAGTTGCACCCGGAGTGTGACGGCAATCAGAGGTAATCAGTTTTATGTGGTATGACGGTATTCTGCAATTTTCCTGGTGGCAGGTGGTGTTGGCGACCCTGGTGATGACGCACATCACTATTGTCAGCGTGACGGTCTATCTGCACCGCTATTCGGCTCACCGCTCGCTGGAGCTGCATCCGGCGCTGCAACATTTTTTCCGTTTCTGGCTGTGGCTGACCACCGGCATGGTTACCCGCGAATGGACTGCCATCCATCGCAAACATCACGCCAAGTGTGAAACCCCGGATGACCCGCACAGCCCGGTGCAAAAAGGCCTGTGGAAGGTTCTCAGCCAGGGTGCCGAGCTGTATCAGGCCGAAGCGGCAAACCAGGAGACCCTGGACACCTACGGCAAGCATTGCCCGGATGACTGGCTGGAGCGCAACATCTACTCACGGGCGCCCTATGCCGGCGTTACCCTGTTGGCGCTGATTGATCTGGCCTTGTTCGGGGCCATCGGTATTACCGTGTGGGCCGTGCAGATGCTGTGGATTCCGCTGCTGGCTGCCGGGGTGATCAATGGTATTGGCCACGCCCTGGGCTATCGCAATTTCGAATGCAAGGATGCCGCCACCAATATTCTGCCCTGGGGCATCCTGATTGGCGGCGAAGAGCTGCACAACAATCACCACACCTACCCGAGCTCGGCCAAACTGTCCGTGCGCCCGTGGGAGTTCGATATTGGCTGGATGTGGATCCGCCTGTTCAGCATGCTGAGGCTGGCCAATGTACGCCGTGTGGCGCCAGTTCCTGTGCGCGAACCCAACAAAACCGTGCTGGATATGGACAGTGCCCGTGCTCTGTTGAGCAACCGCTTTCAGGTCATGGCACAGTACCGCCGCATGGTCATTGCCCCCCTGGTCAAGGCTGAGCGTGAACGCGTTGATGCGTCGATGCAGCGCCTGCTGAAGCGCACCAAGAAGCTGCTCTGGCGTGATACCGATTTGCTCAAACCACAGCACCGGGAACGTCTCGACCGGATACTGGCAAGCAATCAGCGGTTGCAGCTGATTTATCAGAAGAGACTGGAACTGCAACAGATCTGGAGCCGCACCAGCAGTAGTGGCCAGGAGCGTCTGCATGCATTGCGGGAATGGTGCCAACAAGCCGAAGCCAGTGGCATCAAGGCGCTGCAGGATTTTGCCGACAGCCTGCGTACCTACACCCTGCAGCCGAATCGCGGCTGACCCGGGCCGGAACGGAAGCAAGGGAATGCGAGCCTTCATCGGGTGTGTCCTGAGTCTGCTGCTGAGCAGCAGCGCTCTTGCCTCAAGCATCTACAAGTATGTCGACGAGAATGGCGTGGTTACCTACACCGACCGCCGGGTGGAGGGCGCTGAAGTCATTGTATTCAACGACACCATCGAAGAGCCGATGGAAAGTGCGGTTTACGTCCAGACACGCACCCACCCGGGCGGGGAAACCCTGATCGTTCACAATGACCTGTTTGCCCCGGTCGAGATCGAACTGAGCGTCAGCAAGGTCGAGCACATCAGCAATGCCCCCGAGGAACCGATCCGCTGGGTAATACCGCCACGTGACCAGATTCGGCTGTTGACCCTGCACCCGACCGGTACCGGGACGCCACGTTTCGAGCACCGCTTGCGCTACGCCATGGGTGATCCCCGCGCGGAGCACCGCCAGTCACATTACCCGCTACCCTGGCAAGGTGGCCCCTTCCGTAAATCCCAGGGCCCTGGCGGGCGCTACAGCCACACTGGCCCGAAGGGGCGCTATGCCATAGACATTGCCATGCCGGAGGGCACACCGATTCTCGCCGCGCGCGATGGCATGGTGGTGCGGGTTCGCAACCACCAGCGCGGTCGTGGGGATAACCCGGCGGGTAACTATGTGCGTTTGCTGCATGATGACGGCACCATGAGCGTCTATCTGCATTTGCAACATCGCTCGATCACGGTTGCCGAGGGCCAGCGCGTCCGTGCCGGTACGATCATTGCCCGCTCGGGAAATACCGGCAACAGCACCGGCCCGCACTTGCATTTCGTGGTACAGAAAAATGTTGGCCTGGATACGGTGTCAATTCCCTTCGACTTTGCCCAACCGGTCAACAGCCTGCCCAATTTTTCCCTGGGTGGTGAGTAAGCCGGCAAACCACTTTGTCGCAGGCATAAAAAAACCCGTCGCAAGCGACGGGTTTTTTCTGGATGCCAGATCTTATTTGATCTTGGCTTCCTTGTAGACCACATGCTTGCGCACAACCGGATCGTACTTCTTGATTTCGATCTTGTCGGGTGTAGTGCGCTTGTTCTTGTCGGTAGTGTAAAAGTGACCAGTACCGGCAGAAGATACCAAACGAATCAAATCACGCATGCTGGGACTCCTTAGATTTTTTCGCCGCGGGCGCGCATTTCTGACAGCACGACTTCAATGCCACGCTTGTCGATGATGCGCATACCCTTGGTGGAAGTGCGCAGGCGTACAAAGCGCTTCTCAGACTCTACCCAAAAGCGATGATGCTGCAGGTTAGGCAGAAAACGACGCTTGGTTCTGTTGTTTGCATGGGAAACATTGTTCCCGACGACCGGACGCTTGCCGGTGACCTGACATACTCGAGACATGGTTAACCCTCTCCAACCACTTGCCCAACCCGAACTGGTTGGAAGCCATAAAAGAATTCTGTTGTCAGCCGGGGCAAACGCATCATGTGCACCTGAAAAAATACCGCCAAACAGGCGCAGCCCCGAGAAGAGCGGAGCTTTATACCAAAACGAGCCACGGCAAGCAATGTTTTTCGCCTACAAGAGGCCACGTTCGGCAAAGGAAACCGGCTCGCCATCACCGATCACCAGGTGGTCCAGCACGCGGATATCCACCAGCGCCAGCGACTCTCGCAGCCGACGAGTCAAATGCAAATCGGCCTGACTCGGTTCGGCGACACCCGACGGATGGTTATGCGTCAGAATCAATGCCGCGGCATTGTGCGCCAGTGCGCGTTTGAGTACTTCACGCGGATACACGCTGGCACTGTCGAGCGTGCCACGGAACAATTCCTCGAAAGCAATGACCCGGTGCTGGCTATCCAGAAACAGGCAGGCAAAGACCTCATGGGGCAGATTGGCCAACTGACTGCGCAAATAACGCCGCACTGCGCCGGGCGAGGTCAGTGCATCACCACGCTGCAATTCTTCAAAGAGGTGCCGGCGGCCCATTTCCATCACCGCCTGCAGCTGTACGAACTTGGCCGGACCCAGGCCGGGATGCCGACAGAAGCCTTGCAAGTCTGCCTGCAGCAGCGCACGCAAGCTGCCAAACCCGGCCAGCAGGTCCCGCGCCAGGTCCACCGCACTTCGCCCCGGCAAGCCGGTGCGCAGAAATATGGCCAGCAGTTCGGCGTCAGACAGCGCCTGTGCTCCCTGGCGCATGAGCTTTTCCCGCGGGCGTTCAGCCAGCGGCCAATCAGTAATCGGCATGATCAATTCCTTTTGTTGGGGCAGGTACATCCTGTTCCTGCAAGCGAAAGCAGAGTATAAAAGCAGGCCCGGCAGGCGTCGAGCGCCCGCATGCCGCGCGCGTGGCGGCGATATGCTATCTTGAAGCTTTGATGCCTGCCGGACGCATTCTCAGATGGCAGCAGGGGATTATGATGCAGCGGTTGTTCAATAAACGGGTAGTGCTTGGGGTCAGTGGCGGTATTGCCGCCTACAAAAGTGCCGAACTGGTGCGCCGGCTGCGGGATGCCGGTGCAGAGGTGCGTGTGGTCATGACCCAGTCAGCACGGGAATTCATCACTCCACTGACCCTGCAAGCCCTGTCTGGTCACCCGGTACACGGTGACCTGCTAGACCCCGCTGCCGAAGCCGCCATGGGGCATATTGAACTGGCGCGCTGGGCCGACCTGATCCTGATTGCGCCAGCGACTGCCGAACTCATGGCCCGCCTGGCCCAGGGCCGGGGCGACAACTTGCTGACCACGTTGGTACTCGCCACCGACGCGCCCATCGCCATTGCCCCGGCAATGAATCAGGCCATGTGGCGTGATGCCGCCACCCAGGCCAACCTGCAAACCCTGCTTGAGCGAAACGTAAGCGTATTCGGCCCGGCAGCCGGCGAGCAGGCCTGTGGCGATGTTGGCCTCGGGCGCATGCTGGAACCGACCGAGATTGCTGCTCAGGCCGCCGAGTGCTTTGCCCTCGGCCTGCTTGCCGGTCGCCACGTTCTGATCAATGCCGGGCCAACACGCGAAGCGATTGACCCGGTGCGTTATATCTCCAATTACAGCTCGGGCAAGATGGGTTTTGCCCTGGCTGAAGCTGCGGCAGAAGCGGGTGCCCGTGTGACACTGGTCGCCGGCCCGGTCAACCTGACCACCCCACCTCGCGTGGAGCGCATCGACGTGGTCAGCGCCCGCGACATGCTCGCCGCCTGTGAAATGGCACTGCCGGCCGATGTCTTCATTGCTTCGGCGGCGGTAGCGGATTACCGCCCGGCCGAAGCAGCCGATGCCAAGCTGAAAAAAGATCCCGGTAGCGATAGCGGCATGCAGCTCGAGCTGGTGCGCAACCCGGACATTCTCGCTACCCTTGCGGCTCATGCCCAGCGCCCCTGGTGCGTCGGCTTTGCCGCCGAAACCCATGACGTGCTGAGTTATGCCCGTGACAAGCTGCAGCGCAAGAATCTCGATCTGATCATTGCCAATGATGTCAGCCAGCCCGACATCGGCTTTAATAGTGATGACAACAGCGTGACCCTGATTGATCGCTCACTGCACCAGCAGCATCTGCCGCAGGCCAGCAAAAGCAAGCTGGCGCGCGAAATCATTCATCTGATCGCCGGGTACTTGCCCGCCCAACCTGAAGGACATTAAGCCGTATGCCAGCTCTGCAAGCACGCATTCTCGACTCCCGCCTGGGCAGCAGCTGGCCGCTGCCGAACTATGCGACCCAGGGCTCGGCCGGTATGGACCTGCGCGCCATGCTTGAACAACCGCTGCTGCTCGAACCGGGGCAGACCGAACTCTTGCCCACCGGGCTGGCCATCCACATAGCCGATCCGGGTCTTGCAGCAATGATCCTGCCGCGCTCCGGACTCGGTCACAAACACGGTATTGTGCTGGGCAATCTGGTCGGCCTGATTGATTCGGATTATCAGGGCCAGTTGATGGTGTCCTGCTGGAACCGCGGTCAGCAGGCCTTCACCATTGAGCCGGGTGAGCGTATTGCCCAACTGGTGCTGGTGCCGGTAGTCCAGGCCGAATTGAGCATTGTTGACGAATTTAACGATAGTGAACGCGGTGCTGGCGGCTTCGGCCATACCGGTAGCCACTGACCCGAACAGACAGTCATGCAAGGAGGCTCATGATGCTAAAGCGCACGCAGTCTGCGACAACCGGCAAGTCCCAACAGGGACTGCCCTCGACCCTGCTACCCTTGTTGATCACCATTGCCGGACTGGTGATTGCCGGGGTGCTGCTCTGGCTGACCCTGCTGGGCAGTGGCAACACGCGTTATCAGGCCGATCTGAGTGCCGCTTACGGCAGCCAGCAGCAAGGCAGCCTGGATCGCCTGCTCGAACAGATTGATGCCGACCTGACCCGCCTGGCCGCCAATCCGCAACTTCAGGTTGCTGTGCAGCAAGGGCAAAACCCGATCATTGATCGCAGCTTGCGACATACCTTTGCCCATTCGCTGGCCATCTATACCCATGCGCCAGGGCGAGCGAATGTGACCGACGACCCCGAAGCCCCGGTCAACTTCGGCTCTCTGGACATGATTCGTCGGGCAGAACGCGGCCTGACGGTTCCTGTGGAAGCCTATCGAATTGGCGGAGCCTGGCGCCTGTATGCGGTGAAGCCCCTGCGCGCTTCGCCCAGCGCACCCATTGGCGGTACCCTGCTGGTTGTCTATGACCTGAAACGCATCACCAGCAACCTGCCGCCCCTGCCTGAGGGCGCCGGCCAGATAAGACTGATCCAGAACTTTCCCACCGCAGCACCCCAAACGCTGTTCCAGCACGGGCATGGGGACGGCGAAGTACAGCAAATGCCAACCAGTCACCCGGCCTGGCAACTAGAATTCCGGCCCGGACCACAACTGGATGGCGGGCTGCTGAACCCCTTGTTGCTGCTGGCGGCGGCGGTGATTGCCTTGCTCGCCAGTGTCATTGCCTTGCTGGCATTGCAGAGCAGCTGGAGCCGCAAACTGAAAGCGGATGCTGACACCCTTTGCCAGCTATCCGAGGGGCACAAGGCTGCCGGTCTGGAACTGGGGCCCCTGGAACCCGCTGCCCAGTGCATCATGAACCTGGCCCGCAACAGTGGCAGGACGGTGGGGCCAAGCCCGAAACGGGAAGCCGCGCCAGCCACCACCGAAGAGCTGCAGAACCCGATTTTTCAGTCCGATGACGTGCTGGATATCGATATTGTCGAAGAAGACAGTGACCCCTTCACCAACAACGATGACAGCATGGATGCCAGCGCCCCTTCGCTGCCAGCCAGTATTTTCCGCGCCTATGATATTCGCGGCACTGTACCCGAGCAGTTGAATGCCGACAGCATGTACTGGATTGGCCGTGCCATCGGCAGCGCCACGCTGGATGCCGACGAGCCCAACATTGTGGTCGGCCGGGATGGCCGCCTCTCCGGCCCGGAGCTGGTCGAAGCGCTGATTCAGGGCCTGGTCGACAGCGGTTGCCAGGTAACCGATCTGGATATGGTGCCAACTCCGGTGGTCTACTTCGCCACCCATACCAGTGGCAGCCGCTCCGGCGTCATGCTCACCGGCAGCCACAACCCGCCCAACTACAATGGCGTCAAAATCGTTATCGCCGGGCAGACCTTGTATGGCGAACAGATCACAGCACTCCTCGAGCGCCTGGAACAGGGCAAATTGAGCCAGGGTGGTGGCAGTCGCAAGTCACTGCAGATGCTGGACGCCTATCGAGAACATATCGTCGACGATATCGTGCTGGCACGCCCTCTGAAGGTAGTGATCGATTGTGGCAACGGCGTAACCGGCATTATCGCCCAGCAACTGCTGGAAGAAATTGGCTGCGAGGTCATCCCGCTGTTTACCGAGGTGGATGGCAACTTCCCCAACCATCACCCGGATCCCGGGCATATCGAAAACCTGCAGGAGCTGATTGCCACGGTGAAGACAGAGCAGGCTGATATCGGCCTTGCCTTTGATGGTGACGGCGACCGCGTTGGCGTGATCAGCAATAGCGGCCAATTGATCTACCCGGATCGCCTGCTGATGTTGCTGGCCGAAGACATTCTGGCCCGCAACCCGGGTGCCGACATCATTTTCGATGTAAAATGCACCCGCCAGCTGTCAACATTGATCAGCAAACAGGGTGGCCGCCCATTGATGTGGAAATCCGGCCATTCATTGATCAAGGCCAAGATGCGCGAAACCGGTGCCTTGCTGGCCGGCGAAATGAGTGGGCATATCTTCTTCAAGGAACGTTGGTTCGGCTTTGACGATGGCCTCTATGTAGCCTGCCGACTGCTGGAACTGCTGGCCCTGCAGGACGCCAGCAGCACGGAGCTGTTTTCCCGTTACCGCAGCGGCCTGACCACACCGGAGTTGACCCTCGAAGTAGGCGATGAACGCAAGTTCACGCTGATTGAACAGCTGCGCAAAGGTGCCGACTGGGGTGATGGCCGGGTCAGTGACGTAGACGGCCTGCGTGTCGACTACCCGAATGGCTGGGGCCTGGTGCGTGCCTCCAACACGACGCCCATGCTGGTGCTGCGCTTTGAAGCCAGCAATACCGAAGAACTGGAACGTCTGAAGCAGATATTCCGTGACCAGATGGCCAAAATAGCGCCAGACTTACCTTTCATTTTCTGAACTGAGGAGCTTGACCCACACCATGCTGAGCCGTGACGACGCCGCCCATGTTTCCCGGGTACTGACCGAGGCGCTACCCTATATCCAGCGCTTTACCGGCAAGACCATCGTGATCAAATACGGCGGCAACGCCATGGAGAGCGAAGAGTTGCAGAACAGCTTCGCCCGCGACATCGTGCTGATGAAAACCGTCGGCATCAATCCGGTGGTGGTGCATGGCGGTGGGCCGCAGATTGGCGACCTGCTCAAGCGGCTGAACATCCAGAGTGAATTCATTGAAGGCATGCGGGTGACTGACAGCCAGACCATGGACGTGGTCGAAATGGTCCTCGGCGGTCAGGTCAACAAGGGCATCGTCAATCTGATCAATCAGCATGGCGGCAGCGCCATCGGCCTGACCGGCAAGGACGCCAACCTGATCAAGGCGCGCAAGCTGACCGTCACCCGGCGCACACCCGGCATGGACAAACCGGAAATCATCGACATCGGTCACGTCGGCGAAGTGGCCAGCGTCAATACCGGGCTGATCAATCGCCTGGTCTCGGATGACTATATTCCGGTCATTGCGCCGATCGGCGTGGGTGCCGAGGGTGCCTCCTACAACATCAATGCCGACCTGGTTGCCGGCAAGGTGGCTGAAGCGCTGAAAGCCGAAAAGCTGATGCTGCTGACCAATATCGCCGGGCTGATGGACAAGGATGGCAAGGTGCTGACCGGCCTGACCACCGAACAGGTCGACGAGCTGATTGCCGACGGCACCATCTATGGCGGCATGCTGCCCAAGATACGCTGCGCCCTGGATGCAGTGCAGGGTGGCGTCAGCAGCGCGCACATCATCGACGGACGTGTGCCCAACGCAGTATTGCTGGAAATCTTTACCAATACCGGGGTCGGCACCCTGATCACCAACCAGCAGTCGGAGTTGATCAATGCAACGCAGTGAGTTTCAGTTTTCCACACCGCTGCGCGTGCGTTGGTCGGATGCCGACATGCAGGGCATCGTTTTCAATGGGCACTACCTGACCTATGCCGACGTCGGCATTACCGAGTATTTTCGTGCCTTGAGCGAGGCCAATGCCGGCAGCAGCGTCAATGGCAGTGATTTCTTTGCCGTGCGTACCCTGCTGGAATACCGTTCCCCGGCGCTGTATGACGATATGCTGGATATCCATGTGCGTATCGCCAAACTGGGCAACAGCAGCATGCAGTTCCTGATCGGGATCTATCGTGCGGATGAGCTATTGGTCACTGGTGAGATCGTCTATGTGCATGCCGACCAGACCAGCCGGCAGCCGATGCGGATTCCGGACAGTTTCCGTGAGGCTATTGTGCGTTTCGAGAAAACCACACCCGAGGCATGAGCAGGCGCTCGCTGGCAGACACGTTCAGTCGTCTGCCAGCAGCTGTTTCAGGCGTTCACGTTGACGAGCGTACTCGGCATCCACGTCAAGCTTTTCTTCTTCCTTGTTCAGAATCAGCCGTTGCAGGCGCAGCGATTCGTTGTCCACTTCCTCAAGCTGGTCGAGAATACGCGGATCGATCTCGCGTCCGGCACGCTCTGCGGCAGCGGCACGGCTCTCGAGTGTTTCTCGCTGGATTTGCAGGTCAAGAATATTCGTTTCCGAACTGGCAATCAGGCTGTCAATCTGCTCGATCTGCCGGGCATGCGCCCGATCAAGATCTTTCACACTGCTGTAGAGGCGCAGCAGCGTGGCATCGGCCGCATCGCGTTCAGCCTGCTCCGCCTGCGCCCGACGTTTGGCCTGACGCTCTTCAGGTGTAAGCGCAGCGGGTACAGTGCGGCGTACCCTGCCCTGGGCATCCAGCACCTCATAACCCCGGGCAACAGCCTCCGGCGGCACACGCCGGTCGAGTACCGTTACCCCCTGGTCATTGATATAGCGGTACAACTCACCTGACTTGGCGATACTCAGCCCTGCCGTCAACAGCAGTGCCAGCAACGCAGAGATTTGCCACAGCTTACGCATAGGGACACCCTTGTCCGAGGAGCCAACGACTCCAACTACGTGCCAGGCTTGTTGTACCTGGCGATTAATCCTGAATGCCGTATTGCGCCCGATAGGCCACGACTGCGGGCAAATGGGCCTGCAATTCGGCATCTTCCTGCAGGAAGTCCATGACCTGATTCAGGCTGACAATACTGATCACCGGAATACCAAAGTCGCGCTCGACCTCCTGAATCGCCGACAGCTCACCCTGACCACGTTCCTGCCGGTCCAGCGCAATCATCACCGCTGCCGGCGTTGCGCCTGCGGCCTGAATGATCTGCATGACCTCGCGCACGGCAGTGCCGGCGGTGATGACATCATCGACAATCAGCACCCTGCCCTTGAGTTCGGCACCGACCAAGGTACCACCCTCGCCATGGTCTTTCGCTTCCTTTCGATTGAAGCAGTATGGCAGATCGCGATCAAAACTGTCGGCCAACGCCACTGCGGTTACCGCCGCCAGGGGAATCCCCTTGTAGGCCGGGCCAAAGATGACGTCGACATCCTGCTTGCCACTGTGTATCAGCGCCTGAGCATAGAATCGCCCCAAACGGGACAATGTGCCACCACTATTGAACAAGCCCGCATTGAAAAAATACGGACTCTTCCGCCCTGATTTCAGGGTAAAGCCACCAAAGCGCAATACCCCGTGATCCAGGGCAAAGCGGATAAATTCGCGCTGATACTCGTGCATCCTCACCTTCTTGTTAACAAAATGATTGCCACCTCGGTTATCATACACCCTCGGTTTTCAGGGGACCACGCATGCGAATAATCAGTCTTGACGTCAATGGAGTAGAGCGCGCCGCACAGCACGGTCTGTTTGACTGGCTGCGTGCGCAGGATGCCGATGTTATTTGCCTGCAGGATATCCGTGTTACTGCGCCGGAACTGGAACAGGACCCGTACTGGATCGACGGCTATTGGCAGTACTGCTTCGAGGCCGAAGTGCCCAGCCAGGGTGGCGTTGCCATCTATACCCGCACCGCACCCAAGGCCATCATCATGGGTCTGGGTTTCGAGCTGGCCGACCGCTATGGTCGCTTTATCCAGGCCGACTTCGACAAGGTCAGTATCGGTTCGCTGCTGCTGCCTTCCGGGCGCGACGGTGACGCCGACCTGAACCAGAAATTCAAGTTCATGAATGACTTTACCGGTTATCTGAACAAGCAACGGCGCAAGCGGCGCGAGTTTATCTACTGCGGCTCACTCTATTCCGCCCACCTCAAGCTGGATGTGAAAAACTGGCGTGATTGCCAGCATCAACCGGGCTTCATGGCGCCCGAGCGCGCCTGGATGGACGAGATTTTCGGTAACCTGGGTTATGTTGATGCCCTGCGCGAAATCACCCGCGAATCAGACCAATACACCTGGTGGCCGGACAGCGAGCAAGCAGAAAGCCTCAACCTCGGCCTGCGCTTCGACTACCAGTTCCTCACCCCCGGCCTGCGCCGTTTCGTCAAGGACGCGCACATTCCGCAGAACGCACGCTTCTCGCAGCATGCTCCGGTCGTGGTCGATTACGACTGGACACTAACGATCTAACGTCGACTGGCGGATTATTTTATGACCCGCCAGACGAACGGATAACGGTAGGCCTGACCTTCATTGGCCTTGACCGCAGCGATCACCATCAACACCAGCGCGCCAATAATAACCACCCAGATCAGCAACAAGCCGATCAATACCACCATCAGCAACACACAGATCAATCCGGCAATCGCCACGGTGATCTGAAAATTCAACGCTTCCTTGCCCTGATCATCGATAAAGGGATCGGCATCTTTTTTCAGTTGCCAGACCAACAAGGGGCCAATCAGGCTGCCAAACGGAATCAGAAAGCCGACCAGGCCGGACAAATGCGCGATCAGAGCCCATTTGCGGGCTTCTTCATCGGGGCCGGCGGGTGGAACGGGCTGTGGGTTATCCTCAGTCATGACGCACTCCTTGTGTTGCTGTTGCAGGTGGTTGTTGGCAATTGGCACCTATGAAACATAGCCCGTTGCCGAGGCGGGCGCAATCCTGCCCGGCAACGAACGGCGCCATCAAGCAAACATCAGTCGACCAGTGCAGCCTGCTGGGCGACAAACAACTGTTCGATGCCCTGTCGGGCCAGTTCCAGCATGGCGTTCAGTTCTTCGGCATGGAACGGCGCCGCTTCTGCGGTGCCCTGCACCTCGATGAAACCACCCTTGTCGGTCATGACCACGTTCAGGTCGGTATCGGCAGCCGAATCTTCCGGGTAATCCAGATCCATCACCGGAACACCCTGATAAATCCCCACTGACAAGGCGGCAATCATCTGTACGGGCGGGATCTGTTTGATCGCACCGCGCTTTTTCATGCTGCGCAGCGCATCAACCAGAGCCACACAGGCGCCCGTAATGGAGGCCGTGCGGGTACCGCCATCGGCCTGAATGACATCACAGTCAAAATAAATGGTGTTTTCGCCCAGGGTTTTGAGGTCTACCGCGGCGCGCAGCGAACGGCCGATCAGACGCTGAATTTCCAGTGTACGACCGCCCTGCTTGCCCTTGTTCGCTTCGCGCTGCATGCGTGAACCGGTCGAGCGCGGCAACATGCCGTATTCTGCGGTAATCCAGCCCTGGCCAGAGCCGCGCAGAAAACGGGGCACACCTGCCTCGACGCTGGCTGTACAGATCACTTTGGTATCACCGAATTCAACCAGTACCGAACCTTCGGCGTGCTTGGTGTAATGCCGGGTAAGGGTAACCGGACGCATTTGATCGGCCTGACGGCCGCTGGGACGTTGCATGAAAATTCCTTGATTGCGAATGAATTGCAGTGCTGACCGCCCAGTATACGGGTCGGCCGGTGTTGACGACAGCCATCTGCCACGATTGCGCTACAATGCCTGCCTTGGACGATAACGCCGGCCTTCAGGAGAACACCATGGTTTACAGTATGACTGCCTTTGCCCGTTGCGAGCAGCCCACCGACCAGGGCACCGTGGTCTGGGAAATCCGCTCGGTCAATCACCGCTACCTGGAAGCCAGCTTGCGCCTGCCGGACATGTTCCGCGAGCTTGAAGGCCCACTGCGCGAGCGGGTGCGCAAGCACCTGGCCCGGGGCAAGGTTGAATGCACCTTGCGCTTTCACCCGGCTGCGGAGCAAGCTGAGAGCATCAACCTGAACCAGCCGTTACTGCAGGAACTGATCAACGCCAGCCAGCAGATCAGTCAACAGCTGGACAACCCTGCCGCCATCAACCCTCTGGAGTTGCTCGCCTGGCCCGGCGTACTCAATAGCAGTGAAGCAGACCAGACCGGCCTGATGAAAATTGCCGGCACTGCCTTTGATCAGGCGCTGGATGAGCTCAAAACCCAGCGTGGGCGTGAAGGCAATGAACTGGCCAAGCTACTGGAAGAGCGGCTGGATGGCATCAGCCAGTGTGTGGCCACCTTGCGCGAACTGATGCCCGAGTTGCTCGGAACGCATCGACAGAAGCTGGTCGATCGCTTCCGTGAGGCTCAGCTGGAACTGGACAACACCCGGGTCGAGCAGGAGCTGGTGCTACTGGCACAAAAAATCGATGTTGCCGAAGAGCTCGACCGCCTCGACACCCACGTCAATGAAACCCGACGCGTACTGGGCAGTCGTCAAGCCATGGGCCGGCGGCTGGACTTTCTCATGCAGGAATTCAACCGTGAAGCCAATACCCTCGGCTCCAAGGCCATCGACAGCCGCAGCACCCAGGCGGCGGTGGATTTGAAAGTGTTTATCGAGCAGATGCGTGAGCAGGTGCAGAACATCGAATAAAAAAGATTTACCGGCATAGGACCGGCACACGACTAACATCAGGAATAAAATCACCGCAACATGGCGGGTATTTTTCGTACAACCAGGATAAATCAGAATCGGTAGTGTTCATAATTCTGTGTCACCTCTTTAATCTACTCATCAGAGAGGTGAACCATGAGCAAACCCACATTCGACATTGACGCCGCCCTGCAAGCCCTGCGTGACGGCCAGGATTTGACCGGTAAAGACGGCATTCTCACGCCGTTGATCAAGCAACTCACCGAAGCCGCCATGCAGGCTGAGTTGGACAATCATCTTGCCAAAGAGGCCACGCCGAACCGCAAGAATGGCACGACTGGCAAGACCATGAAAGGCCCCGTCGGCAGCTTCGAATTGAAGACGCCCCGTGACCGCAGCGGCACCTTCGAGCCCCAGCTTATCAAGAAACACCAGACGCACCTGACCGATGAGCTGGAGCGCAAAATCCTGGCCCTGTTTGCGCTCGGCAACAGCTACCAGGACATCCGCGCTCACATTGCTGAGTTATATGATATTGAGCTGTCCAACGGCACCATCAATGCTGTCACCGACAAACTTCTGCCAGAGCTACAGGCATGGCGAGAGCGTGATCTTGAAGTCATCTATCCAATTGTCTGGCTTGACGCCATTCACTACAAAATCAAGGAAAACGGGCGTTACGTCAGCAAGGCCATCTACACCATTCTCGCCCTGAACATCGAGGGAAAGAAGGAGCTGCTTGGCCTGTATCTGTCCGACCAGGAAGGCGCCCATCACTGGCTCTCCGTGCTGACAGACCTCTACAATCGTGGCGTTAAGGACATCCTGATCGCCTGTGTAGATGGCCTGAAAGGCTTCCCGGAAGCCATCGAGAGCATTTACCCGAAAACGGAAATCCAGCATTGCGTGATTCACCAGATCCGCAACTCGCTGAAGTATGTCGCATCGAAAAACCAGAAAGCCTTCATGGCTGATCTGAAGCCCGTCTACAAGGCTGCAACGCTGAACGCCGCAGAAATCGCACTCGATGAACTGGAAGCCAAATGGGGCGAGAAATATCCAATGGTGATCAAGTCTTGGCGGGGCAAATGGCCAACCCTATCGGCCTACTTCAAATATCCCGATTACGTCCGCACTGCGATTTACACCACCAATGCGGTGGAGGCTGTGCATCGCCATTTCCGCAAGCTGACCAAGACCAAGGGCGGCTTTGCCAGTGAGAACGCCTTACTGAAGCTGCTCTATGCCGGTATACTTAAGGCATCCGAGCGCTGGACCCACCCCGTTCAGAACTGGAACCTGACGCTGTCACAGATGGCCATCCACTTCCCCGAGCGCCTGGACGAATACATCAGCCTGTGACGCTGCTGTCGGTGACACAGAGTTTTGAACACCCTCTCAGAATCAGATCAGGCGATTAACTGAGGGGCGACACTCTATCTCATGTGTTGCACTTGGATCTTGAGACCGCCCCTCAGTTATTTTCAATAAATAAATCTAACACTATGTCTTTGAGGCTGCTCCCTTTCTCTAACCTTGTCCCATAAAACACGCCATCTTTAAAATAAAAGACCGTCCCATTTAAAAAAAGAGCGTCATCCACACCCTCTAGCCACATGCCCGAACTGTTAATTTCATATGTCGTCACCAGCCCTTCTCCAAAACTGCTAACCATATTATCTTTGAGTTCTTTATAGGTTATATCAGGATGCATGTTCCGCATTACAATCTCAACATGGGATGTGTTTATCCCCTGTTGATTCAATGCCTCATTCAAATCCTTAATGACAAGCTGTTGCGCAGCACAGAAAAATATCAGCCCCAGTGACAGGGAAACCCAAAACACTCTTAACAACATAAAACACTCACTCCAAATGATCCCTACACTGCTCTGTGACAGAGATATAGCACACTTCTAACGTTGCAGTAGCGTGGTTCGCTGGCCTCTTCGGCCAGTGCCTGGCGCAGGGCCTCGTGCATGGGTTCGCCGGCGCTGGCCAGTTGGCGTTTGACGTGCAGTAACATTGGGCCGTATTGTTCTGGACTGGCCCATGCGTAGTAGAGGAAAAAGGCAAGGCCAGACTCCGATTATTGTTAGCGGAGATGGTATCTTTGCCATTAATCAGCCCAAGCATTTCATCGACATCAATGTGTATTTTCATGCCGAAGTGCCATTGGTTGTCTTTCTTGGTGAAGCTAGGAGCAGAGAAGTTCTTGGCGTCGCCGGCTCGGGGACTAATCCAGAGTCTCCTTAGGAGATTTTTTCCTGAAAATTTTGAGATGATAAATAAAGCTAGTTATGAAAAAAAACAAGAAGAACAAGAGAACCCACATTAGCTTTCTTTGTTCAAACTTTACTGCATGAATCAACATCCACAAATAATGGACAATCAACGAGGTGGAGCCAATAGCAAACACTAAGCCATCTAGGCTTGGCTGTGGATACAGCAAATGCAAATATAGTATAAAGAGAACACTAATAACAAACAATAAGCTGACAAGCGACCTATTTATGTTTAAATCATTCGCTGTCATTTACTCTTCTCCTTGCGCCACTATGCCCAGTACCAAAAACATGTTTTCCAAAAAAGCTACCGACATCAAACTCTCCATCGCCACCCACCAGAAACCCACCACCCACACTGATCGACAATGGGCTTCTGCTAACGCTCACGCAATTCTTTCCTACTGACTCAAGAAAATTAAAGTCCCATGGAGAGAAGTTAATGCTGCCTTCAGAGGGGCGGTCTCAAGGTCCAAGTGCAACACATAAGATAGAGTGCTGCACTTGGACCTTGAGACCACCTTCCCTTACTGAACCTTATAAAGGTCTTGACCAATCACGCATACGAAGTCTGGCCGTATGATCGGGATCCATTCTCTTTGCCTCCTCAAATATTCGCATGATATTTTCATTGCTTTCCCATATCTCTTGCGGATACTTCTCATTCATAACTGCCAAAACCCTTGTGAGCTCATGCAGTCTTTTTTTTGCGGAAACACTAACCTCGCAACCTCGCTCAATAAAATTGTAAGCCGGCTCAATGAATCCTGCTAAAAAAATCTGTATTGATTCCGAAGCGCGCTCCGTTTCGTCCAGATTTATTAAATCTTGCAGCGCTATAACCGGAGTTATACCAATCACCATTTCTTCAAAAGTAGATATTGTATAAGGTGGCTTGCACTCGGAGCGAAATTGAATTTCATGAGCAGAGGCTTGTGTTGCCAGTATTAAAAATGACATATGGACAGCCACTAAAAACAATTTACTTACTCTCACGTTTTTGGGCATTGCTTTGAATCCTCTGGCTTTGAACATATTGCTTCAACACCGCCCATGGCCATGCAATCCCCTGCCACCTTGCTTGCTAATGGATGCACTGCAATCCCTCCTTTACTGTATATATTAAGGTATAAGTCCCTACAGCTGGATGCATTCTCACAAACATCTTTTGTAACTTTCTCCCACATTTTTTCTGATAAATCGTCTCTATAGATATCTATCCAAGTATTGCATGCGGTTTCTGCATCTGAAGAACTGGTTAATCCGTATGGATCAAAAAGCAAGACCGGATCACCCTCACTGTAATCATAAACATTGATCCCCCCCAACAGCCCAATCGGATCCTGATTCACATACCTTCCCAGTGCTGGATCGTAGTAACGATGGCGGTTGTAATGCAGCCCACTCTCTTCGTCTTCGTATTGCCCCTGAAAACGTATCGGCTGTTCGGTGTTTCCTTGTTCGTCTTTGATTGCCGCCCAGTCATCCGGTCTGGCTTCCCAGAGCAGTTGGCCTTGTTCATCCGTCAGAGCCAGCGGGGTGCCGAGGTGGTCGGTGTGGTAGCTGGCGTAGCGGGGTTCGCTGGCGTCTTCGGCCAGGGCCTGGCGCAGGGCCTCGGGCATGGGTTCGCCGGCGCTGGCCAGTTGGCGTTTGACCTGCAGCAGCATGGGGTCGTTGTTGGTTTTGTCCTGATCGATGCGCAGCAGCGGTACGAAGCTACCCGGTTCGTACAGGGTGGTGCGCATCTGCCATTCGCCGTCTTCGGTTAATCGTGCTTCGGCGCTTTGCTGGTCGCCATCCCAGCCGTAGCAGGTGATCTGCGTGGGCTGTGTGTGGCCGCTGGTGTCGGTGTACTCAACCTGTTTGCAGAGGCGTCGGCCCAGGGGGTCGTAGCCGTAGTCGGCGGTCCAGCGTTCGCCGTTGGCCTTTGTGCGTTCCAGCCGGATCAGGCGGTTGGCGCCGTCGTAGCCAAGCTGCAGGCGGCTGCCGTCGGGGTTGAGCCGTTCGATCAGGTTGCCGATGCGGTCGTAGTGGTACTGCTCGCCCTCGTGGCTGAGGATGCGGTTGTCCGGCCAGCAGGCGGCGGTGGGGGCCGGTTGGCTTTTCCCTTCACCCAGCAGGTTGAAGTCGGGGTTGTGCAGGTTGGCGGCGACGGTGGCGGCCCAGTCTTCGGGCGCGGCTCCGGCCTGCGGGCCGTGATCAAGGCGGTTGCCGGCGGCATCAAAGCGGTATGTTTGAGTCTGTTTGGATTGCTCTGACTGCTGATGCAGGCTGCCGGTCAGTCGTCCGCTGGCGTCGTACTGGTAGCCGATGCGTCCGTGACGGTTGTCCTGCAGCTGTTGCAGTTGGTCCTGGCTGTCGTACTGGTAACGGCGTTCCCAGTGCAGGGCGCCGGGGCTGTCGGGTGAGGGTTTGAGTTGACTCTGTTCCAGGCGACCCAGGGCGTCGTACTGGCGCTGGTGCAGATGTACCTTCCGGTTGTCGCCCTCATCGCGGGTGTAGAGTTCGCGTTGGGTTTCCTGGTGCAGGGCGTTGCGGGCGAAGTGGATACTCAGCGGGCCGCTGCTGATCCCCAGCAGGTGGCCGGGGCCGTAGCTGAGCCAGTCGATGGGAGGGATGTCGCCCAGCTGGCTCTGTTCCCGCCGGCCACGGGCATCGTACTGGTGGCTGGCTTGCCAGCTCCAGTGGTCACCCAGATGCTGGGCTTCGAGGGTGAGCTGGCCGAGCCTGTTGTAGTGCCGTTCGATGCGGATACCCAGGGTGGTGTTCTCGGCGCCGAGCAGTTGTCCATCAGGGCTCCAGGTGAAGGCTTCGGTCTGGGCCGGGGCGCTGTCGGTGGCGGGCAGGTGTCTTGCGATCATTCGGCCGACGCGGTTGTAGTCATACCGGGTGGTCTGGCCGTTGTTGTCTTCCTGGGCGATGAGTTCGCCGGCGTCGTTGTAGTGGTAGCGCTGGGTACGTCCATCGAAGCCGACCTCTTCGATCAGGCGGTCGAGGGCGTCGTAGCCAAACCGGCTATGGGCGCCGTTCTCGTTGGTCAGCTGGATCAGGCGGCCGGCCTGGTCGTATTCATAGTGCAGGGTACGGCCGGCACTGTCGCGCTCTTCCAGCAGCAGGCCGCGCGGGTTCCAGCGCAGGCTGCGCTGCTGGTTGCCGAGGCCCTGTTGGCGGATCAGGCGGCCCAGGGCGTCGTACTGGTATTGCAGGCTTTGTTCGTCCGGGCGTTGCAGGCGGATCAGCCGGCCGGCGCTGTCGTAGTGGTAGCGCACCGGTTGGTCGAGGGCGCTGCGGACTTCGGTCAGGCGTCCTTCGCCATCGTACTGGTAGCGGGTGCTGTGGCCGGAGCAGTCGGTGTACTGGCTGAGCTGGCCGAGGCGGTTCCACTGCAGCTGGCGCACACCGCCGCTGCTGTCTTCCAGGCGGGTGGGCCGGTCTGGCAGGGCCGGATTATCGTAGTGGTAGCGGGTAAGGTCACCGCTGGGGGTGGTCACGCTGAGCGGGTTGCCACGTTCGTCACGGGTGATTTTGGTGCGGCGCTTGCCGGGGCTGCACCATTCCAGTAGCCAGCCGGTCTCCTCGTCGCGGGTATGGTTTTCCGAGCTGCGGTCGGGGTAGGTGATGGCCTGCAGGTGGCCGCGGGCATCGAAGCGATAACGCAAACAGCGCTCCAGTGGATCATGGATGGCGCTGAGCAGGCCGGCGGCGTTGTAATTGTAGGTAATACGGGTGTTGTCGGCGCGCAGGTGGGCGCTCCAGCGCTGGTCGGGGCCTTCGCCGGTGAATTCGTAGCATTCGCGGCGGCCGAGGCTGTCGATTACCTCGGTGTGGTCGCTGTGATAATGGTAAGTGCGGGTCAGGCCAGAGTGGCTCTGTTGACGGATGACCTTGCCCTCGGGGCTCAGGGTATCCCACTCATAATCGGTGCTAGCGCCACCGGGTTGGCCGTGGCTGACCATCATGTGCTGGTCCCAGGCAAAGTGGCGGACCTGTTCGCCGGCGCGGTTGTAGACGCCAATCAGATCGCCCTGGGTGTTGTACTGATAGCGCACCAGCCAGTCGTGCCCGTTAGCGGTGGGGTCGAAGTCGTCCGGGATCGGGCCGCAGGGGTTGGCCAGAATCACCCCGGCCAGGCGCATCTCGGGCGGCTCATCACCCACGCTGCCAACGCTGGAACGGGGCTGGTAGATCATCGCGTAGCTGCGATCGGCGCTGTCCTGCACGCTGGTGAGCAAGCCGTCCTGGCTCCAGCGGTAGCGGGTGGCATAGCCATTGCGGTCGAATTGGCTGCGCAGGCGCCAGGGGCCTTCGGCACTGGGCGAGAAGTGCAGAAAGCTGTCGCCGGAGAGCAGAATAACCGCAGTGGGGTCCTGCTGCAGGGCGGTGGGTACCCCGGCCCAGTTGGGGCCCCACGGGGTGAAGACGCCAACGGCCTGGCCATTGGGCGCGCTTTCGGGGATACCGCCACGGCGCAGCCAGAGTGTTTCGGTGGCGGAGAAGTAATAATGCCCGGGGTCCAGTACCGGAAAGGTCAGCTTGCGGCCCTGCATGTCGGTCAGTACGCAAGCGTCATCGCGCAATTCCAGTTCCAGTCCGGCGCCAGAGATCGACCAGCCCTGACCCAGCGGGCCGACGCGAGCATCGCGGGACAGGTAGCTGCGGCTGAAGGCAAACACGCTCGGGGCAGGCAAGGCAAAGTCGACTTCGCCGGGCAGCAGCTTGGCACCGAGCAGCGGGTTGACTGGATCACCGCACAGAGGCTTGCAGGCCGAAGCACTGTCGGCCTTGCCAAGGGCGGTGCAACCGATGAAAACGTTGGGTGAACCGGTGACAATGGCGCCGCCTTTGACTTGCTGGCCGACATGGCCAGCAGGCATGCCGCTGGACTCTGACATGACACATCCTTGTAGTTGTTGCAGGTAAACAGAAAAGTCTGGACCGACTACCGCCGACCATGGCGGACACGGGCAAAATAACAAAAACCGCCAGTGATGGAATCAGATTATGTTCAAACTGCGATGCAGTTCACGGTTTTTTGCGCAGAGGAGCTGACAGCGCCCCTTTAATTAGTGACGGTAATACTCATCCCGGTTTCCAGACAGCTGTGCTTGCACTGCCGCCTGTTCCGCGCCATCTACGACAATAAGGGTCTACCTGAAGGAGGCATTGGGACTCAAGGCACTGTCAGCTCTGCAACGCAGGCTTCCTGTTGTGCCACCAGGCGAACAACCTCCGCACTTGCCAGGGGTTTATCGGTACGCAACCAGGCGACAAAACCCGATTCTGCGGCACTCTTGCCATGAACTCCGGCAACATCCGGACGCGGCAGGCCGGTCAAACCGTAGCCCTGTACCTGATCGCTCGCCAAGAGTGCAAAATGCGCTGGCACCCGTTGCCGCTCGGTATCGACCAACCAGCCTTCCAGCCGGTAGCCGTAGCCCGTGCCGGCAAAAAGCGGCCATTCCATTACGCGATCCAGGTAACCCTGGCAGCGTCGCTCTGGCAGCTCCGGCATCGTGCGTCCCTGCCAGTCAGCGGAGGCCCTGACAGCCTCCAGCCGCCCCACTGAGTGACCACTGGCCAAGGCCTGCAAGGTCAGCCGACGGAATCGTTCCGGATCGAAATAGATGCGATCAATGAAGTCGGTATCACGCACTCCGACCGTTGCTGTCAGTACTGCTGCCTTGCGCGCCTGAATATGGCTGTTGTCGGCAAACACGCCAAGCTGGGCGCTCCCCAAAGCCAGCACCAGCAGCAAGAGTCCGCCAGCCTGCTTCCAGCCGTTGCCGATCAAGCCACGGCTGTATAACAGCAATGCCATGGCGCTCCAGGCCATCAGTGCAGGCGTTAGATAGCGGCTCGGCAGAAACTGGGCCATCTCGCTCCCCAGACCGGCTCGCCCCAACGCTGTACTGAGCGCCGTTCCACCGATGAACAGGATAAACACCAGCAAGCCGAGTTCGATGGGATGGTGACGCTGGCCGAACACCAGCGGCCAGGCCAGCCAGGCAGCACTGCAGATCATCACGACCCCGGCCAGTAAAGCCGGGATCAGACTCCAGTCGCCCAGCAGCACATACAGCGGGCCACCCAGGTAGGCGAGAAAATACACCACCACAGCGCCAGAATTGTCCATCAGTGACTGTGACCAGGGTGTATGCCATTCCGGTGACTGATATGCACTGAAATAGAGTCCGAATACGCAGAATCCGGTTACCAGCAATACGATAACCGGGCGCCAACCCAGGCGCTGGAGCATGGCCTGGAGCACCAGCAAGGGCAGGGCCAACAAACCATTGGCCATGGTCAGCGCGCTGAGCCCCCCCAGCAGTACGGCAAGCACGAAAAAGCCATCGCTGCCACGGCTTCGGGCCAGGCAATAAAAAGCCAGCAAGGGCAGCAGATAGGCCATAAAGAACTGGCTTTGAAAGGCCCAGGTGAAGTTCTCTTGCTGCATCCAGGAAAAAGCCAGCACCACCAGCAGGTAGAACACCGGCTGGGCGAGCAACACGGGGTGGTCATCCTCTTGCAGCCTGCGCAGCCAGGCGACAAACGTCCATAGGATCAGGCCGGCAAACACCAGATTAAGAGCAAACAGCGCCTGCAGGTTGCCCTTGAACAGACTCAATTCGAGCCAGAACAGGGCTTTCGCCAACACCAGCCGATGCTCGTTGTGCAACTCCCACCAGGGCAGCCAGCCTTCATTGAAGGAGCGGTAGTAAAATTCCAGGTAGCCATTCCACATATCCCAGAATGGCACGGGTGAGTAGAAGCGGATGCCACCAAGCACGCTGGTAATGACAACTGCCAGGGCACACCCCGCCAGGCCCCGGAGCATCCAGCGCCGGGCCTCAGTCATGCGCGGACTCCACAGGTGCAGGGAGCAACAGCAGGCACTCCAGCACCAGGGCCGGCGCATGGCATGTGAAACTCAGCCGCAGGCGATCAAACACCGGCTGCGGCGTGTCACTGGCCAGAGCAAGCGCCAGATGATCCACCTGAACCTCAGCTTGCAGAGCAATGGGCGTACTGGCCCCCGCGGCATCCAGCCCCTCGAGCTGCAGGTTTGATATCGCCAATGGCTGGTCGCAGACCATCAGTAACAGCGGCGTGCTGCTGACAGTGAAATCCAGTTCTGAGGGTGATAACAAACCGACTTGCTGCCCCTCGCCAACGTGCAGCTGCAGCCCTTGCCCGGGTAACAGCTGGACATCGGCACCGGCCAGCTCCCAACCATCCGCAGTTGCGTGCTGACCCGTGCCGAAGGTCCAGACCTTGGCGCCACGGGGAATATCTGCCCGTGCGTACATGAAATGCTTGACCGCTTGTTCCAGCGGGGTATTGCGGTAGGCGGTATAAGCCGCGAATTCGGGACTGCCAACAAAAATACCGTTACTGCCATTCCAGGCCATCGGCGAGACGAAACGGGCACCATAGTTGAACAGTGCGCTCAGTGAGTCATGCGCTGCAGCCAGGTCGGGTAGTCGATCTGGCGCGCGCAAATCAGCGGTATTGTGCTCGACTACCGCCCAGTCCGGGTCCTGTGCCCTGAGAGTGGCAAACAGTGAATCCGTGCCTTCCATGCGAATGCGGTTGACTGCGCTGTCGCCATAGACAATGGCGCCAATATGCCCCTTGGCTGGTTTGGCTCCCTCGATCGACATACCGCCGCTGTCATAGTTCTTCAGCGGGCTGTCTACCCGGGTAGCGAACGGCAGGGCAAAACTGGCCGGCGCCATCAGACCCTGCGAGCTAAACAGTTTGCTGGCCGGCAAACCAGCCGCCACCAGCCAGTCGCACATTTCATCATAATGGTATTGCACCAGGTGCCGACGAAAGCGCTCCCAGTACTGCATCCACGGGTCTTGCCCTGAATCAGCAAGGACCGGCGGTTGACGCGGCGGGTCAATCTGGTCCCAGTCACTGCAGTCATGCCCGCTCAGAGCGCTGACTTGTTCCAGGGTCAAACCCGGCACCGGATAAGCACTGAGGTCAGCATCGGCTTCGGCGCAGTAGCCCGCATAGGGCCCGCTACCTGCCAGCCAGTGCCGGAACTGCTTCACGGTTCCCGGGTTGAAGTCATACCACTGCTCACCATCAAAGAAGGGGTTCAGATACAGGTCCGGATCAAGATTGATACCGATCAGCAAAGCCGGGTGCGCAGAATAGAACTCAAGAATGGTTTTCGCCGCCTGCTGCAAGTTCCGCTTCTTGTAGTAGCGGTTTTGCTGGGCATAGCAGTTGAAGGTCAGGCAACGACCCAATTCCGGCGATTCCAGTGAGCCGGTCAGGTTTTTCAGGCAATCATCCGGCATGACCTGGTCATGCTGGTTCCATTGGCAGTTGTCCGGGTCCTGCTCAAGAAAATCCGTCAGGTCCCAGTCCACTGCCGTGCCGCTGGAATCCGCCCAGATGCCGCCGTTCAGCGTCAGCAACAAGGGTAGCTGCTGCTCGGCGCAGTGCTGCAACACCGTACTCAGGTTGTCATCCACCAGAGGCCTGCCAGCTGCCTGTCGCTGGATGTCAAAATCGGGATCAAAGGCGTAATCCTGTGACGACCCATGCGTGGTGCGCATGTAGAGCACCGGCAAGCGTACGCCGATACGCAGGGTTCGGCTTTCAAACGGGCGATAGGCTTCGAGAATACCCTGGGTGCCGCCCTGAACGACGCCGCTGGTAGCAAATACCAGGTGAAAGCGCGCCTGCTCGTTCGCCGCCTCTTGTGTTTGATATTGATGCCAGGGCAACAGGGCCCTGGGGCCTGGCAACAATTGCTCGGCAATCAGTTTGCGACCACCGCGCAGACCTATCACGCTCAAACAGGCAGTATGCAGCCCCGGGGGCAAGTCCAGTGGAAAGCGCTGTTCGAAGCCGCAGGCATCGCCACAGGCATAGCCAGGGAAAGCGGCGGCGACATCCGGGCGCAGTGCGCCATAGGCAACCGACATCTCCTGCCCGGCCAGCTTCAGCTCCAATCCTTGCACGCCTTGCTCAGCCAGCGCCCAGCCCTTGATGCTCAATTGACCGTCGGCAAAAGCCAGCAAATCGACAAAGCCAAAGGCATCGGTCATGTCTTCAACGGGCTGTGGCTGCCCGGAACGGCTCCAGCGCTTGAGTAACTTGCGTAACATCAGCTGTCATATCTTCAATGCAATAAGAGGTCCGCATAGTGCAAGTATCTTGGCGCCGGTTCAAGAAATTCAGAGCAGGTGCCGGCATCATCTGGCGAGGCTGTGCGAAACCAGCCTGCGTTGTTCGCAACCTGCAATCACTATATGATGCCAGCCAGTCGCGACGACCGATGGATATCCATACCAGCATGGACAGGCAACTACAGACAGCATGAGCAAGCCTATTCTCTATTGGAGCCTGTTTCTGCTTATCGCAGTCAGTATGTCTGCGTTCAGCTTCTGGACGACCCTGGGCAGTTTCTTCTATCTGGATGATTATGCCTTCATCACTCTGGCCCGCTATACCGACAACCCCTGGGTTTACTTTACCAGCTCGCATTTCCCCGGCAGTTACTTTTATCGCCCCAGCGTCTTTGTATTATGGTGGCTGACCACCAGGCTGGAATTCAGTATGACAGCCCACCTGATGGTCAACTGGTTGTTGCTGCTCAGTGCCGGCGGGCTGCTGACCTCATTGTTACTCAAGCTGGGCTCCCGACGCCTGATCGCCTGTGCCTGTGGCTTGCTGTTTGTAATTCATCCGATCACCGTGATGACCGCCGGTTGGCTTTCCAACCGCTTCGATTTGTTGGCTACGGTTGGTATTTTGCTGGCATTGCTCGGCTGCACTGGCTGGTACCGACAAGACGCAACCAGACGTACGTCGTTGCTGTTGGCCGGCCTGGGTACTGCGTTGGCGGTGACGTCAAAAGAGCTGGGCTATCTGGTCCCCGTCGTCGTCACACTGCTCGCTTTGGGCTATGGCAAAGGTAATCTGTTGCGGCGCCTGTTGACCGCTCCCTGGCTGTTAACCCTGGCCATTGCATGCGCCGCGCTCGGCATGCGCCTATATCTTTTGCAAGGTGCGGAAAGCGGCCTGCTTGCGGTTGACGGCGCTGTTTTGCAGCTGATCCGTGGCGCCAGCAACTGGCTGCAGCATTTGCCTTATTATGTCGGCTTCAGCCCGGCTCAACCCGGCTGGGGTGCCGGTTTGCTTGCTCTGGCGGTCCTCATCAGCTGCGTAACACTGGCGATCCAGCTGGGGCGGCAAAAGAAACCGCACTTATCCAGAAGCCATCTGGTCAGCTTGTTCTCAGGTATCCTGATTGTACTGCTGGCAATGCTGATACAGACGCCGATTACGTCCTGGGTTACGTTGCACGCCCCCAATACCGGGCCATTCGATGACACGTTTTACTACGCTGCCCGTTTCTACTACCTCGCCATCGCCGGCGTTCTGATCGGGCTTGCCGGGCTACTGAACTTGCTCATCGAAGCAGCCCCGTCAACCAGCCGCGAGCACACCCGACGGCACCCACTGGGCACTGCAGCTCTGGGCCTGTTGCTGATAGTTTTATGCGGGCACTGGGCATTGGCCAGTCGCGAGCAGGGCATGATCCTGACGGCGTTCACCGCAGCCGACGATAAACGAATAGCCCTGGCCGCAGCCCGAGCCGTGGATAACCTGACTGAAATCGACTCGGAGACTCCTTGCCGGCTCTACTTTATCGGGACGGAGCAGTTCACCGACAAGTTCTGGCATTACTCGGACAACACCATCAAAGCACTGGTGACGAATGCGCAAGCCCATGCGATCAGCCATTGCCTGATCGCTACCGAACGCACACCGTGGTACAACATTCACAGCGCCAGTGACGCCGAGCAATTACAGGTGCCACGAAGCGGACCCTTCAGGCCAATCTGCAAGGATGGCCAACCGCTGGGGCTGCAAACAGTCGGCAGCGCTCTGGTACAGTACTTGTCTTTTGGTGAGAATGGCAGCGAACTGGTTGCCTCGGATGGTGATATCGTTTTCGAGTATGACGCAGACTCTGGCAACTTCCGCAATATTACCGACGCGGTGAAAGCAGGAGAAACCGGCGTTCAACTACTCTGGTCACGTTTTCCGGCGAATGCTTGCCCGATGTAAAGACTCCTGCTGCGCCTGCATGGCCAGGATTCCAGTACTGGTGTAGCTGAAGATCAACACCCTGCTTTGCGGAGTTTTCTGTGCGTCGACAGTTACTGTTTTTTTTCATCATCGGTGGCATACAGTTTGTACTTGATGTTCTGCTGTTTCACCTTCTGGTCAGCAGCGGCATCATCGCCATTGGCGCTACCGTGATTTCTCGCGCATTGGCTGCTCTGCTCGGCTTTTATCTCAACGGACGATATACCTTCAGGTATTGGTCCTCTGGCCAGCCCATCCGTTGGCCGGTCATACGCCCGGTATTGCAGCGTTTTGCCGGCCTGTGGTGCCTGCAAACCCTGGTCAGTGCCGGCTTGATAGCCCTTGCCGTTATCTGGGTAGCGGATGCCGAGACCTGGGTACAAACCCTGATCAAGAGCATCATTGAACTATTGATTGCAGTAGCCAGCTTTTTCCTGCAACGCACGCTGGTTTATTCCCGGCAATGAGCCGCACACAAGGAGATCGTCAGTGGCCGAGCCCAGAATTGCCGTAGTTATTCCCTGCTTCAATGTTGCCAGCCATATTCTTGAGGTCCTGGCCAGGGTTCCAGCGCAGGTTGAGCGTATCTATCTGGTTGATGATGACTGCCCGGAAAAGACGGCCGATCTGGTTGAAGGCAGCTGTATCGATCCACGCCTGAGCATCTTGCGAAATGAGACCAACCTTGGCGTCGGCGGTGCGGTCATTGCCGGGTATCAGCAGGCCTTGCAGGAAGGCATGGACATCGTGGTCAAACTTGACGGTGACGGCCAAATGGATCCCGGATTGATTCCGCGCATTGTGCGTCCGATCGTGCAGGAGCGCGCAGACTACACCAAGGGAAACAGGTTCTATCGTCTCGAATCCCTGCGTGGCATGCCTGTGCTGCGCCTGATAGGCAACGCCGGCCTGTCTTTTCTCAGCAAGCTCAGTTGTGGCTACTGGAATATAATGGACCCGACCAATGGCTATACTGCCATTCACGCCAGCGTGCTCCGCGAAGTACCTCTCGACAAGCTCGCCCAGCGTTATTTCTTTGAGACAGACATGCTGTTTCGATTGAATACCCTGCGGGCAGTCGTTCAGGATGTACCCATTGATTCAGTCTATGCCGACGAAAAATCCGGCCTGAAGATCCACCGGATTCTTCCTGATTTTCTTGGCAAGCACCTGAGCCGCTTCTTCAAGCGCTACGCCTACAACTACTGGTTGCGTGATTTCAATGCGGGTAGCCTGTACAGCTTTCTCGGGCTCCTGCTCCTGACTGGCGGCAGCCTGTTCGGCATCCAGCAATGGATGGAGAGTGTAAGCACCGGCGTCGCCGCGACCAGCGGTACCGTCATGCTCTCGGCCTTGCCGGTGCTCATCGGCATACAACTTTTGCTCGCATTTATTCATATCGACATCGAGCGCGTCCCAAACCAACCATTACACCCGCACCTGAACACCAATTGTCACCATGAAAACACCTGAGCAGAAGCTGATAGTACTCGGCTGGTGTCTGCTGGGTGTTCTATTGCCAGGCCTTTGGCACCTGCCGGAACTGTGGCAACTGGCCCAGTCAAGCCCCTTGCCCACCGATACCCGGCTCACCTATCTACCCTATGCTGAACGCTTGCTTGAAGACCCCATCGGCTATTTTTCCAATCCCGAGCATCTCTACGTACCACCGGGCACCCCCATTTACATGGCATTGCTCAAAGCCAATCTACCCGCCATTCTGTGGGCAAATCTGACGCTGTCAGCTGGAATCATTGTGCTGCTGTTTGATTGTGGTCGCCGGTTGTCCGGATTCCTCGCCGGTACCATGATGAGCTGGTTCTATGTTGCGCTTAGCGGCCTGCCTCCCTTGATGGCCTTGCCACTCAGCGAGGCTCCCTACCTGTTTTTGACGGCCTGTTGGCTCTGGAGCTGCGTGCTGGTCTGGTCCAACCCTGACCGAATCTGGCCGCTCTGGCTGGGGGCGCTGACTCTGAGTGCCTCTGTCTTGACCAGAGGCCTTTATCTGTACTGGCTACCGATTGCACTGGTCATATTGGCGGTACTTGCCATTCTGCTTCGGGACGCAAGCCGTCAACGTGCAGGCAAGTTATTGCTGATGCATGCCCTGGCTGTACTGCCAGTACTTGCCTTCATTACCCATAATCAGTTGCGCTTCGACTTTGCCGGTATCTCTACGGGTGGTGGTATTGCTCTCTACCTGGGCAGCAACCCGATTACATTCGGTTATGAGCCGTTGTATAGCGGATTGGGGTATGACGAATGGATGGTGACCGGCGGAGTGGAAAGCCATCTCACCTTGGCCTCTGATGCAAAATTGGTCCGGGTAGCCAAAGCCATGCTGCTGGATATGCCACTACCTGTACTGCTGGATCTGTATAGCCACAAGCTGGGTGCCAATCTCTTTTTCAGCCAGGCGAACCTCACAACAGAGCTGTTCAACGACCGCAGCAATCGTCTGGTGTTGTTACTTCTGGCCCTCATCGGTTGCTGGCATGGTCGCAAGCACCTGATCGGTTGGATGCTGTTTGGCATCAGCATTTTTCTGTTGCTCCTGCTGAGCCTGGTGATGCACAACCCACGGTACAGCCATGGCGCACTTGACCTGCCTTTGATCATTCTCGCCGGAATGGGCACCGTTCATATCTGGCAGACTCACCACCGCTATCTCGGGATTGGTTTGATACTGGGGGCATGCAGCCTGCTGATCTTCCTCGGTCATTGGCAATTGCGTCATGCCGGGCCGCTGCTGCCGCGCCTGGAGACCGGACATGCTATTGAGCAACTGCGGGCCAACGGCAATCAAGTCAATTTCGCGGGATTGACTGAGGACCCTATGCTGACCGAGAGCCGGGTACAAAAGTCACCGGCCCAGTTGATCTGGCCTGAACTGGAGGTGCCCGTGATAGGAGGAACCCCCGTTGTGAGTCTGGACATAAACAGACTCGGCGACCAATGCAGCGGGATAACCTTCGCTTATCACCGCGATAACGGAGAGGTTCATGATTACTGGCTGGAAACCCGACATCTGAGTTTTCCCCGAACCCTGCACATTGGTGGGCATTGGTTGGGCTATCTGGCAGAAACAGGCAAGCTGCTGATTGAGTTCCACTGCCCACCAGGGCAATCACTGGCAATCGGCGGGCTCAGTATCAACAACCCCAGCATGGGCCGCTACTATGTCAATCAAGGCGTTCTTGAAAATAACTGAGGCGTTGCAATAAACCAGAACACTTCAATTACCGTGTTATATTATAACCATAACACCCCGGATGAAACTTTAGCCATGACAACACCCCTACTGACGCGCGAGCAACTGCTGGCGCAACCGAAAAAGAACTACATGAACCCTGACCAGCAGGCCTTCTTCCGCGACCTGCTGCTGCAACAACGCAAGGAATTGCAGGATCGTATCGGTGAAGAGTTCCAGGGCCTGCGCGATATGCAGCCGGAAAGCGACCCGATTGATGTCGGCAGCGCCGAAGAGCAACGCCAATGGCAGCTGCGCATGCTGGAACGCGAGAAAAAACTGCTCGACAAGATCGACCAGGCGCTGGATCGTCTGGCCAAAGGGGATTACGGCTGGTGTGATGAAACCGGTGAACCGATCGGCTTGCCCCGCCTGTTGCTGCGCCCGACGGCGACCTTGAGCATTGAAGCCAAGGAGCGCCAGGAGCTACGCGAAAAGCATCAGCGCGAAGCCTGATCAGCCCCTGGCTCGAACACGCAGACGTCGCGCTAGAGAATAGTCGGATTGGGCAGGTCGCCATAGACCACAAGCGGATCAAAGGTCTTGTCGGTTTCGGTAAAGACCAACGCCGTGCCCTGCTGACGCTGGGCACCGACCGGCACGCGGCGGTAGAAACAAGAGCGATAGCCGACATGGCAACTGGCGCCGCTGCCGGCGACGCGAACGCGCAACCAGACCGCATCCTGATCGTCGTCGATCAGCATGTCCTCGACCTGCTGGGTCAGTCCACTGGTGGCACCCTTGTGCCAGAGTACCTGCCGTGATCGGCTCCAGTAGTGCGCCTCACCGGTCTCGATGGTGCTGGCCAGCGCCTCGGCGTTCATATAACCGAGCATCAGCACATCACCGCTGTCGGCATCGCAGGTGATACAGCTGATCAGGCCATCACGGTCAAATTTCGGCGCCAGCTCGTGGCCTTCTTCCACTTGTTCGATGGATTTGCGCGCGGCAAAGGCTACCTCGGTCGTTGCCTTGTGTGGGTTGTCGGCATTGCTGTTCATGGCCATTTTCCTGTTCAAAGCGATGCCGCGGCATCAAGAAATTCAATCGGCTGGCCAATCGGCTGGCCAACCAGTGCTTCATCGCGGACCACCGGGTGTCCGCGCACCACGGTATGCAGTGGCCAGCCGGTGACCGGCAGGCCGTCATAGGGGGTCCAGCCACTGACGCTGGCAATCCACTGGTTGGTGATGGTGCGTTGCGCGGCCAGATCCACCAGGGTCAGGTCGGCGTCATAGCCCAGTGCAATCCGGCCCTTGCCGGCGATACCGAAAATACGCGCCGGCCCGGCACTGGTCAGGTCGACCAGCCGCTGCAGGCTCAGGCGCCCGGCATGCACATGGTTCAGCAGCAGGGGTAACAGGGTTTGCACCCCGGTCATACCGCTCGGCGAATCCGGATAGGGCCGGGCTTTTTCTTCCAGCGTGTGCGGCGCATGATCGCTGCCGACCACATCCACCACACCCTCGGCAATCGCCTGCCAGAGCGCATCCTGATGACGCTGCTCACGAACTGGCGGGTTCATCTGCGCCAGCGTACCCAGGCGCTGATAGCATTCGGGCGCGCACAGGCTGAGATGGTGCGGGGTTACCTCCACGGTGGCGCGCCGCTTGTGCCGGGCCAACAGCGCCATTTCTTCCGCTGTCGACACATGCAGCACGTGCAGCTTGCGGTTTGCCTCCGCCGCCAGACGCAGAATCCGCTGCGTCGCCAACAGGGCACTCTGTTCGTCGCGCCAGACCGGATGCAGGGTCACATCGCCGCACCCCTCGACCAGGGCCTTGCGTTGCTTCAGGCGCGCCTCATCTTCGGCATGTACCGCCAGACGTCGCCGTCCATTGCGCAAGATATTGCGCAGTACTTCCTCTTCGTCCGCGAGCAAATCGCCAAAAGAGCTGCCCATAAAGACTTTTACCCCGGCACACCCGGGCAGTGCTTCCAGCAGCGGCAAACGGTCGGCATTCACCGCCGAGCCACCGATGTAGAAGGCGTGATCGCACCAGGCGCGGCCCCGGGCGCGGTCCAGTTTGGCCTGCAAATCCTCAGCCTTGAGGGTCAATGGCTGGGTGTTGGGCATCTCGAAAATCCCGGTAACGCCGCCAAGTACCGCACCACGGGTACCCGCTTCCAGGGTTTCCTTGTGCGTCAGACCCGGCTCGCGAAAGTGCACCTGGCTGTCAATGACACCCGGCAACACATGCAAACCCGTGGCATCCAGGGTGTCGTCTGCAGTCCATCGCCCGGCCAAGGTGCCGAGCGCAACTATGCGACCCGCCAGGCACGCCAGATCCAGCCGCTCGGCGCCACTGGGCGTCAGCAGGGTGCCGCCGAGCACCAGCAGGTCCGCGTGGCGGCGGTCCAGGCGTTGCTGCACTGCAGCGTCCATGGCATCACTCATGTTCGACCGCCATGGTCTGGGTCAGCCGCTGAAAACGGGCTTGCTGGGCCTGTTGCCGCGCCGCCTGATCCGGCGCTGCGGTGTGCTGGCGTAAAAAGTCCAGGGCCTGCTGCAAGGGCATGACGCCAAGATCCTCACCATCACGACTGCGGATGGCGATAGTGCCGGCGGCGCACTCACGGGCACCCGCTACCAGCAGGTAGGGGATACGCGCGAGGGTCTGTTCACGGACCTTGTAGCCGATTTTCTCGTTGCGCACATCGGCGTCGGCGCGTACGCCGGCAGCCGCCAGCCACTGCGCAACCTCGTTGACATAGTCGGTCTGGCCATCGGTAATCGACAGCACCATGACCTGCAGCGGCGACAGCCATGCCGGCAATTTGCCGGCGTGGTGTTCAATCAGGATGCCGGTGAAGCGCTCAAGCGAACCAAACAGTGCCCGGTGCAGCATGACCGGGCGCTTGCGCTGGCCATCTTCGGCGACATACTCAATGCCAAAGCGCTCGGGCAGGTTCATATCGACCTGCAAGGTACCGCACTGCCAGTCGCGGCCAATGGCATCACGCAGCACGAACTCGAGTTTGGGACCATAGAAGGCGCCCTCACCCGGGTTCAACTGACAGGCCAGGCCCATACCCTCCAAGGCGTTGACCAGGGCATTTTCCAGCAGGTCCCAACTGGCATCATCCCCCATGCGGTTATCCGGTCGGGTCGACAGTTTGATGCGCACATCGTCAAAGCCGAACTGACGATAGATATCCAGCACCAGCTCGATAATGGCGCGGCACTCGCCATCCATTTGTGCCGGGGTGCAGTAGATGTGGGCGTCGTCCTGGGTGAAATGGCGCACGCGCAGCAGGCCATGCAGCGCGCCAGAAGGCTCGTAACGGTGCACCTTGCCGAACTCCCCCATGCGAATCGGCAGATCACGGTAGCTTTTCAGGCCATGGCGGTAGAGCAAGACACTACCGGGGCAATTCATCGGCTTGAGCGCCAGGGCGCGACCGTCTTCGGTCTCGGTGGTGAACATGTGATCGCGGTAATTGTGCCAATGCCCGGAAATCTCCCACAGACTGCGGTCCATCACATCCGGGGAATTGACCTCGACATAGCCGGCGTCCTGCTGTCGGCGGCGCATATAGGCAATCAATTGCTGAAACAGGGTCCAGCCACGCGGATGCCAGAATACCGCGCCGGGGGCGTCGTCCTGGAAATGGAACAGATCCAGCTGTCGGCCCAGGCGGCGATGATCACGTTGCTCGGCTTCTTCGATACGTTGCAGGTAAGCCTTGAGCTGCTTGCGATCCGCCCAGGCGGTGCCATAGATGCGCTGCAACTGCTCTTTCCTGGCGTCACCGCGCCAATAGGCACCGGCCAGACGGGTCAGTTTGAATGCCTTGAGAAAACGGGTATTGGGCACGTGCGGGCCGCGGCACATATCCACGTACTCTTCGTGGAAGTACAGGCCCATGGCGGCCTGCTCCGGCATGTCGTCAATCAGACGCAGCTTGTAATCTTCACCACGCTGACGGAACAGCGCCATCACCTCAGCGCGCGGCGTGATGCGTTTGATGACGTCGTAATCACGTGCGATCAGCTCGGCCATGCGCGCTTCAATGGCCGCCAGATCATCCGGGGTAAAGGGTCGCTCATGGGCAATATCGTAGTAGAAGCCATTTTCGATAACCGGGCCAATCACCATGCGCGCCTGCGGGTAGAGCTGCTTGACCGCGTGGCCGAGCAGGTGGGCACAGGAGTGACGAATAATCGCCAGTCCTTCGGCATCGCGCGGGGTGATCAGCTGCAGGCTGGCATCACTGCTGATCAGGTCGCAGGCATCCACCAGTTGGCCATCCAGTCGGCCGGCCAGGGTTTGCCGTGCCAGGCCAGGGCCAACGGCTGCCGCAACCTCGGCTACGCTGACCGGATGTTCGAAGTGACGCTGCGAGCCATCCGGCAAGGTGATACTGACGCCCTGCTCGGCGGTCTGTTGCGGGGCGTCCTGGCTGTGCTTGACTGTCATACGGGTTCCACCGGTCGGGGCGCGCGACGGACACCGGCAGACGCCACGGCATCATGCGGGTGCAGACTTTCCAGATGGCGGACCTGCACCCGAGGCTGGTGGTAATGCCCGTCCAGCGCGGCCTGAATGCGCCGCGCGGCATCTTCAACAAACATCAGATTCTGCCCGTTCATCGCGGCAAAGGCCTGCTCATCAGCGCGCTTGACCGCGGTTTGCACCGGGGTACCCAGCGCCTGTTCAACCCGGTCAATCAGCTCGAACAGGCCCAGCGATCCTGATTCGGCGCCCAGCTGTACCCGCACCTCGGCTTCACTGCGCTGGCTATGCGGGGTTGCCAGGGTGGCATGCTGGCGCAGCCAGTCAGCCACCACTGTCGCATCCAGATGCTGCTGGCCTGCAAATGCCTGGCGAAAGCCCTGCTCCACCAGCTGTCGCGCCAGTGCCGCCGAACACGGACAGGTGGATGAATAGCAAGCGGTGACCTGCATCTCCAGGCTGAATACCCCCTGGCGCAGCATGGCGGTCATCTGCACCGGATAGGCCGTCCAGCCCGACAGATCCGGGGTAATCAGTGCCGGCCGGCGGGTCAGCAGATCAAACTGCAATACCACACGGGCATTCTGGCTGGCGCAATCAAGGTGACTGTCAATCATGGTCTGCAGCAATTGCTGCAGGCTTGCCGGCGTCAGGGCCTCGCGCTCACTCCAGGCATCCAGCAGGCGGTACAACCGGGACATATGAATGCCCTTGACCTCTGGTTGCTGCAGATCCACTGCCAGGTCGGCCCGCGCGTGCAGGTCACGCTGGTAGCCGGATTCCTTGAGGGTGACCGGTATATCGATACCTTGCATCCCCACCCAATCCAGCGGGCAACCGTTGGTGACCCTGTCGGTCAGGGATACGTCGGGAAGTGGTGCATTCACAAATCTGGATCCTTTAAGACATCTCCGCGCCAGGGCGGGAAATAAAAGCGGGTGCTGGGCAACCGGCGAACCGAGGTGCAGCAGATATAAGTGTTATATTATAACTATTTGGTGGTTTTGTCAGCCACCGGCAGCCAGCGCGCAGGCGGACGCTGGCTCAGCGCCGCGACCATTACCCCCGCCACAACACAGCATCGTCACTTGGTTTATACTGGCGCTTTTCCAGCCAACGGGATCTTTTCCGATGCACCACGCCAGCGGCACCCTGTATATCGTTTCCGCCCCCTCCGGCGCCGGCAAGACCAGCCTGGTCAAAGCCTTGCTGGAACAGGTCGACAGCCTGCACGTATCGGTGTCGCACACCACACGGGCACAGCGCCCCGGTGAGATTGATGGCGTCAATTACCACTTTACCGAGCGTGAACGCTTTCTCGCCCAAGTGGAGCAGGGTGATTTTCTTGAGCATGCGGAAGTGTTCGGCAACCTCTATGGCACCGCGCAAAGCACCGTGGAAAAAACCCTGGCGGAAGGGGTGGACCTGATTCTGGAAATCGACTGGCAGGGCGCGCAACAGGTGCGCAAAAAGTTGCCGTACGCCTGTTCCATTTTCATTCTGCCGCCGAGCCGTGAGGCCCTGCGTGAACGTCTGGACCAGCGCGGGCAGGATGCCGCCGAGGTGATTGACCAGCGCATGGCGCAGGCCACTGAAGAAATGCGTCATTACACCGAATATGACTATGTGGTGATCAATGACGACTTCAATACCGCACTGGACGATTTACAGGCCATTCTGCGTGCCGGTCGCCTGCAGCGCACCGGGCAGCAGACACGCCAAAGCTCACTGATTGGCGCTCTGCTGTCGGATTGAATACCTGGTTACGGCACGGACCTGCCGACTGCGTCAGGTCCGCGCCACCAAGACGGTAAAATCCGCGAAATCAATCGATATCCGGATAAAATGGGCGCAAATCGCCCCCTACCTGGCCGTAATAACCGACATCCTGCTTCACCTTGCTGTACAACTCCAAGGCCAGAGCATGGTCGGGCTGCATCGACAGAAAGGGCAATAACCAGACCATCTTGTGACGGGACACTTCATCCTGACGACTGGTCAGCTCGGTGACTTCTTCCTCTCGCAGTGCACCCAAGGCAGCCAGATTGACCAATTGCCCAAGCCGCGACCATTCATCGCGCGTCAGTTTCCGGCCATGGGCCTCAGCGGTTTGGGTCATAAGCACCAGCGGCACCAGTGCATAGTGGTGATAATCGATTGCCAGGTTGTCGCGGTCCATCTCCAGTGGCAGGTATCGATAGTCACCCACGCCCGGCTGCATCTGCTTCAGCGCAAGGCCAAAGGTTTTTGCCGACCAATGCAGATAGTCGTTACGGTCAACCAGCATGCCGGTAGCAGCGACAGCCCAGGCGGCCCAATAGTCATGATTATTGAACCAGGCAAAATCGAGGCTTTGCCGTGGGGTATAGTCGTCCATCACCGCTCCACTGAGTTGCTGTAACCAGTCTCGCTGGGCGGCTGTCAGGCTATAGCGATTATTGGTCAGGGCCTGGAGTTTGAGCAGGCGACCGCTGATGGCTGCCAGCGACCATTTTCGCTCGGCTCGCCCGGTACTACTGACGTTGGAGCTCAACAATGCCCCTTCCATGGCCCAGCTTTCCAGCCAGGTGTGCAGACAGGCCAGGGCAATATTGGCCTCCGCCGGACTCCTGGCCCCTTCAAAGAGCCTGATGCCTTCATTCAGTCCGTTGTGATAGCTCTTGATGTGCTCACGAATGAGCCGGGTGTCGTGCGACAGATCAGTTAATGTGGTTTTGCTCGCATCTGACTGGTCATACTTGCTGTCCAGTTGGAGATGACCCGTGTAGGGCTCAGGCGGGGGCAGCGGACAGCTCACCGCGCGGTAATCGCCAATCATTGCAGATTGAGGGGTTTCACGGGCAGGCCAGATAGTATTGGCCGCAGCGGCAGGCAGTGTAATTCCAAGGCACAACAGCAGGGTGACACCAGCTGTCAGTGGGTGCTTCGTCGGCATAGTCTTACCTCTATGGGTAGCAGGATTGGCAGCGCTTCGCTGGGCTCTCCTTGCATACCGACTGCATCTTGGTATTGCGAAACTCGGGTTCCTTGCTCAATTAAAGAAATATCAGCCGCTATCGATGCAGGCCGGGGGATTTCCTCAGCCTTTGTTCGCTAGCGCACAGACAGAGTAGCGTAAAAATATTGACGTCAAAAATTTTTCTTTGATTGTTTTTGAATATCCCGATGACTGGTATACAACGGATCAAAACGCCACTATGCCGCGGTGACCTGCAGACCGAACGAGAATCTGGACCGTTTCAGGGGATGTCAGTGCGAGGGGGGGGGGTAATCCTGGCCAGGCATAAAACGGAGGGAATCAATTGAGCAAGAGGGGATGCAGACGACGGCAGACAGGCGTCGCTGCATCGAACGGGACTCAGCGTTCAGCTACGCCCCGGACACACCAATGGCGGCCTGTCTTGTGCTGCGCGCTGGGCCATGTCTACCGCAACCAGGCAACCCTGTTTCAGGGTAGCCTCAAGTAATTCGGCCTGAAATGGCAACAGGTCGCCAATCAGCAAGTTCTGCTGCAGGGGATTCGCAAGGTAGCGATTCTCTCCCAGCACCAGGTGGTTGACACCTTCAATACGGATCATGGCTTTGCCCACCTGCTCAAGGTGATTGCCGGTCAATTGCAAGGGACCGCTGAGCCGCTGCTCATTCCGAATACTGATGGCATATTCCGGCGTGCCCATGATGCGATTATTGACCAGCATGCCCTGATGCAGACCACCGCCATCAATGGCGGTCAGCTGCGTATTGCCGATCAGGTTGTTCTCGAACACCAGCCGGCTGCTGGCCGACAGATCGCGCAACAGCAGACCATAGCCCGAATTGCCGCCTATCTGATTGCTGCGCACGATGATATTACCGTTCAGCAGGCTGACCTCAATGGCGCTCTTGCTGGCTTTCAGAACCCGGTTGTGCTCAACCAGACCATCGCTTCGCCCACTGATCCGGATACCGCTATTGTTGCGGACTCCGGCAACACGATTGTGGGCCAGAACAAAGCCGCTGTCGGCCAGATCCAGCGCATACTGCTGCATGTCCTCAAAAGCGCTTGTCTCGACCCGGGCCAGCGCCTGACTCAACTCGAGTCCAACCGACATGTCGCTGAAGCGGCTATCAGTGACCATTACCCTGGCCGGGGAAATATCGCTGCCCTGCTGAGTGCTGCGGGCGGAGCTGATGCCTCGGGAAAGATGCTCGTTATAACCCAACCGACTGAGTTCGGCCCCCTCTATCTGCAATTGACTGCCCGCCCAGTTGATCACAAAGGGGCGATATGGGCGATCTGTGGTGTGCGGCTGGCCGTCATTGTAGCCATGCAAACCAGCCTGACGCAGAATCAGTTGCCCCCGGTTGATCAGGGCGGTACCCGAATTGCTGTAGAGGTGAAGCTGGGTGTTTTCCACCAACAGGGCCGCATCGGGCTCGATCATCAGTGGAAAATGCAACAGATAGCCATTGTCGTGGCGTGACAGAACCCGCTCGTTATCCAGCTGTGCATGGAGCTGCGCGAGACTGATTGTGCCGCCGCGAATGACGACAGCACGCGGATGCTGATTCTGATAGCCGGCAATGGCGCGGAACAAGCCATTGTGCACAAAGGGTTCAAAGGGCCAACTGCCCTGCTGGGCAGAAAACATAGGTTGCAAGGATGCCTGTGCACGACCGGCAGGTGCCGCGCGCATGGCCAGGTTCAGCTGTATGGCCTGATCCGTCAGTTCACGATAATTCTCCAGTGCCTGCTGATGAGCACCCGGGTCCACCACTGCCAAGGGGGTCGAGACCTCGGCCAATGCCATTGAGGTACTCAACATGCAGGCGATAATGCTACTCAGGCCACTCTTGAACATACTCGAAACACCCATGCTGTCATTCCCTCGAAATCAATCGATACCCGGATATAAGTGACGCAAATCGCCGCCAACCTGACCATAGTGGCCGATGCTGCTACCCAACTCTCCGAACAGTTCCTGCGCCAGAGCATGCTCAGGCTGCCTGGCCATAAAGGGCAGCAACCAGATCATTTTGTGCGCAGGAACCTCACTCTGTGCATGGGTCAATTCGGCTATCGACTCCTCACGCAGTACTCCCAAAGCAGCCAGATTGACGAGTTGCCCCAGGCGCGTCCATTCGTCCGCAGTCAGCCTGGCGCCATTGACCTCGGCAGCTTCAGCCAGGAACACCAATGGCACCAATGCATAATGGGTGTATTCAATCGCCAGCTTGCCGCGGTCCATTTCCAGCGGCAGATAGCGGTAATCCCCATCACCCGGCCGCATCTGCTGCAGCGCCAGACGCAAGGTTTTATCCGAAAAGCGCATATAGTCATCACGCTCCAGCAGCATGCCGGTAGCACTGATCGCCCAGGCCGCCCAATAATCATGATTGTTGAACCAGGCGTAATCGAGGGTTTGCCGTGGACCGTAATCATGCATTACCGCCTCGCTGAGCTGCTGCAACCAGCTCAGCTGACTGCTCGACAAGCTGTAACGCTGGTTGCTGAGGGCCCGGACCTTGAGCAGGCTACTGCTGATGGCAGCGAGGGACCATTTGCGCACGGCACGGCCAGTGCCGCTGACATCGGTACTCAGCAACGCTTTGCCTTGCGCCCAGGCTTCGAGCCAAACATGCAGGCAAGCCAGGGCAATATTGGCCTCCATCGGATTGTCAGCGCGTTCAAACCGGCTGACGATTTCAACCAGTCCGCGGTTGAAGCTGGTGATGTGATCTCGAACCCGCCGCGTATCCCGGGAGAGGGGAGTCAGCGTGGTCTTGGTGGCATCGGACTGATCATATTTGCTGTCCAGTTGCAGGTGACCCGTGTAGGCCGCAGGCGGAGTCCTGGGGCAAGTCAGGGTGAGGTAGTCGTCGACAATCATGGCCGACTGGGTAGTTTCCCGAGCGGGCCAGATACTCGTGGTCGCGGCGGCAGGCAATGCCAGGCTCAGGCCACACAGCAACACGCCACTGACGCTCAATAGGTTCTTGACCCGCATAATCGCACCTCCATGTTGACCGGCGCTTGCAAGGCTTCGGTTGGCTCCATGAACACCGACAACAGGTTGGCGTTGCGAAACTCAGGGTCCTTGCTCAGTTCCAGGTAGTACTGGCCGCCACTGACGATGGCCTCGCGGCGAATCCACACCTTGTCTCGCTTGCCATTGTCGTAGTAAACGATCAGATAAAAATGCTTGAGATTGCCGTTACTCAAACGAATATCCAGGTACACGTCATGTCCCGCCATCTCAAGCCGTTCATCCCCGGTATTGCTCAGTAACTCGATACGCTCGTTGACCTGCACACTGGTTTTTTCCAGTTGATTGCTGAGCAGCGCAGCCTCATTACTGCACTGACCTTCGATGGCTGGAATCAACTGGCGATACATCAGTGGGTCAGCCAGTCGGTAATTGGCCGGTAACTCCCAGACGATCAATTTGGGCGGAGCAGCCGCCGAGTAGCTGTCCGAATGCAGATACTCAATCAATGCGCCGTACTCACCCGCACCCGGCATGGCAAAGTTGAGCAGATCAACACTGAGGAACTCCTTGATGAAGCCATCAAAATTGAATTGCTTGTTTTCCTCGTCACGTGTGGCCGAGTTACTGGTGCCGACAAGAATCACTTCGGGCACCGGCTCCTCATCAAACAAGGCGCTGGCATCACTGATTTCGGGCACTGTTCGATAGCCTTGCACGTACTGAAAGCCATAGTTGTTGCCGCACAGACTGGATAACGCCAGATTCAGGGTGCCGTCCTTGAACAGGGTGACGCCCGTTTCAGTCCGATAGGCTTTGCGTGGCAATTCGGCATATACCGGCTGCTGCATCAGGTGATCGGCCAGCAATCGTGCGGTGTTGCGGGCGCCAGCCGACGTCCAGTGGTGATCGCGGCGAAAGAAATACTCTTCAGCCGGCGGATTTTCCACCAGTTGCATGATGTCCGGCACTATGGCCCCGGCATCACGCATTTGTTGCAGGTAAGTGCGCAGATTGTCGGCTGCTGTCGCGTAATCAAAACCCTGGGTAAAATCTGGCCGAATCTTGTCGCGATGCATCAAACCCCGGGTTGGCTGCACAACCATCGCCAAACGGGTGCCTTGCGCTGAAAAGGTTTCCACCAGGCGGGCAAATTCTGGCTGCATACGGGCTGGCATGCCAAATTCGTTGGTCAGGTCGACATCCGAACGGAACAACCAGCGGTCAGTGCCCGGGGTCAGCTGATTGATCAGCTTCATGTTGCCTTCAAGGTAGCTGTCCGGGTCCTGCATTGCCGGGCAGAGCAGACAATCCAGGCTGGTACAATTTTCCGCCGGCTCGCTGGCCAGTACTGTCTGGGCCAGGAAACCCAGACTCAGAAATACAGCTGTTCTACACAGGGCTTTACTCACCACAGTTGTCATCCTTGTATTCTGATCATTATTCAGAAGGGTCAATGCTGTTCGCCAACATCACGGCTCGATAACCACTGGCATCCGGCATCAACGCATAACTGTAGGAACGCCCCTTGCGCAGCAGCAGCTCTTCGTAGCTGGCCAGCAGGCGCTCACCCTGATAGGCAGCAAAACCTATCTTGACCTCGTTGACCATGCGGCTGCCGGTCTGGTTCTGCCCCAGGGTATCGACTACTGTGTGCTGACCATCTGCGGTTTTCAGCGTGGCGTCTGTCCCGGTCAGGTTGTAAAAAGCGATCTGAGCCCGCCGTGGCTCGTTGATGAAGGCATCGTCAAGCAACTGCAGCTGCCCGTCGCGGTAAATCAGGGTGCTGGCGGTATTGGCTTTCAGCTCGGCTTCCAGCGTCTTTTCACCGATACTGATGCGATGACTTCCCGGAGGCACAAATCGGTAACCACCGAACTGCCCCGCCGGCACGCGCTGGGACCGGGTTTTGCTGGTCAAACCGACCTCGATGCTGATGTCGCTCAGATTGAGTACGCGGATATAGGCAGAATCAGCCGGCGCCACCGCATCATAGAGGTCGGCATTGGCGTCCTGCGCTGTCGCCAGGGAGCTGAAGATCAGCATCCAGCAAGCCATAACACAGGAAAAAAATACGCACTTGTTCATTGTCATTACCTCTCGGTAGCAAGGGTGGGCTGTGGATCCAGGCTTGAATCGCGCAGGTTTGTCCGGTGTGCCAGCAGGGTTCGAACGGGAAACTCCCAGATGACCGTCTTCAGTTCCGGGCTGGCGAAAGCCTCACTGTCGAGGAAGACATCCATGGCATGGAAAGGTCCGCGCGCCTCCAGCGCAACATCCAGCAGATCGGATTGCAGAGCCTGTTTGAGAAAACCGACGAAGTTCCAGTCATCCATGGCGGTGTAACTGGTACCCACTACCAGCAAGCTATGCTTGACCTCACCAAACAGATCAGCAGCGTCAAAGCTCTGCTGACGTTGCAGCGTTTCGTAGAGCACCACCGGTTCGGTCCGGAAAAACACCGGGGCCAGCCGGGGGTCAAAATTCAGAAAGTTGACCAGGTCGCCCTTCAGGGCCTTTTCACCCACCGCTTCACTGACATAGTCACTTTGCCCCAGCAAGTCCGGGTACTGACGAGCCAGTTCATTGGCCGCCAGGCGGGCACCGGCCGGGCTCCAGTGTGTGTCGTTGCGGACAAAAAGCGCCCCGTCGGTACCCTGCTCGAGGAAGGCCGCCCGCACCGGACTGACTGCCACGCCCCTGGCCTGCAAGTCAGCAACAAACTCGTCATGCAGATTGACCAGTCTGGCATCAGGCTGCTGCAGCGCGTGCTGCCGGTACACATCCAGTTTCATCGGCACCGGAAGGAGTATCAGCTGCTTGCCGGCCGCTTGCAGCTGTAACCTGACCCGATCGATATCTGCCAACTGGTTGTCAATATTGCTCTGCAAGTCATTGGGCGAATGGTACTCCTGGTTGGTGAACAACCAGCCATCGCGCCCCAATACCACGCCACTGGATCCTTCCCGGAACAACAGATACTGCAGATTGGCCCAATGCCGAACAGACAAGTCGCGCAGAAAAAAGCGCTTGTCGTAGAACTGCTCGAACTGCCGCAGTAACTGACCATCGACAAACAGGCTGACAGACTGCGTCTGGGTTCGGGCAAAACCAAATACGGCAGGCAACGAATACACCAGCATGCCCGCCAACATCACGATGAAGATATATCCGTTAACTTTGCTGGCCGTACGCATCACAGGAAACATATTGGCCCCCTAAAACTGGAAATACAGGAACGGTGAAAATGAATTGGCCGCCAGCCGGGTGAGTGCAAGCACAAATCCGGCCCAAAGAAACAGCGCACTTAAACTGCTCACGTGCTGCATGAAGTACCCCTCTTGCTCACCTGCGTAGTAGCGCAGATTTATTCGTCCGGTAAAAAACCACCAGGTCAGGGCCACCACCAGGAAACTTATGCTCATCAGAGAAGCTCCGTAAACATAGCCTTCAAGATTGCCCAGACCATTGAAACCGAACAAACCGGCATAAATATCCAGGCTGTGGCGAAGATCACCCGTATGGAATAGCGGCATGCTCAAATTGAGTAGCAAGAAAGTGCGGGCATTGCGCCAGACGTTGTAAGGCGTATTGATTTTGGTGGCTATCCCCAAGCGTCGTTCCACCACCATGGTGACACCAAAAAACAAGCCCCATAAAATGAAAGCGAAGCTTGCGCCATGCCAAAAACCGGACAACAACATGGTATAGACCAAAGCAACCAAGGGGCCGGCCATGCGACGTCGGACTATGGGCATATACACATAGTCACGCAAGAAGTCTCCAAGGGTCATGTGCCAGCGTTGCCAGAACTCGGTAATGCTCTGGGCCATAAAAGGCTGATTGAAGTTTTCCGGAAAACGGAAACCCATCATCATCCCCAGACCAATAGCCATATTGCTGTATCCAGAGAAATCGAAAGTCAGCTGCACGACGGAAGCCAGCAATCCCAACCAGGCATCAACGACTTGCGGCTCGCTTTCACTGAGGAACATAGCGCTCAGCGGCGCCAGCGAGTCAGCAATCAATACCTTTTGAATAAAACCCACCATGAAACGGCTGACGCCCAACGAGAACAGCTCCATGGAGTGTGTTCGCTGTTTGAGCTGCAGATCTATCAGCTTGTAGCGCACAATAGGCCCGGCAATCAGCTGCGGAAACAACGCGATATAGGCTGCGAAATCAATCAGGCTGCGGGTTGGCTCCGCCTGTTTGCGATAAATATCGACAATGTAACTGATCGCCTGGAACACATAGAACGAAATCCCCAGCGGCAGGATTATTCGCTCCAGGGTGAACGTGTTGATGCCCAGCGGCTCAAGCGCTGCAGTTATGACATCCACGCCAAAATTGGCATATTTGAAGTAACCGAGGGTCGCCAGGTTGCCAATGACCCCGACGGTCAGCCAGCGAAACGCCCGTTGTTTGTTGTCGCTATCCAGATTGGCCTTGATCCGCAGCCCGAACCAGTAATTCCAGTAGGTTATGCCGACAAACAACAACAGAAAATCCGGCCGCCACCAGGAATAGAACAGGTAGCTGCCCAACACAATGACCAGTGAACGCCAGCGGCTGCCCACCACGTAATACAGCAACAGGAAGGCTGGCAGAAACATGAACAAGAATATGTTTGAGCTGAAGACCATGGCCGACGTCCCTGTCAGTAACGCATTACGATGCCCAGGGAAACCTGGTAATCGTCATCCAGATCTCCTGTGGCTGAACCCGCACGAAAGTAACTGGCACTGAGCAGTGTGTTCATATCAAAGTGCCGTCCACGGTAGGCCAATGGAAAGCTTTGCCAGTAGTAGTTCAGATCCAGTACCTGACCAACCGATTTGCTGCCGGTATCCTGCAGTGTATTGGTGAATACCGGCAGACCACGCTCGCGATTGCGCAACCAGAGCTGACTGGCCCGCACATCCAGGCTGGTCCTTGCCGTCGGTTGCAATTCGGCGGCCAGACCGACATACACCAGGTTGCGAATATCCAGGCGCACGAAGGAACTGACCAGGCGTGTGCTATAGGTTTCCTGGTTGATCAGTCGGTCCGACTGGATACGGTTGAGATAGAAGCCGTCAGCTTCTTCTTTCGGCTTGTCGGTCAAGCCGGCGCGCATGACCAGTCTGGGGCTCCAGGGGCGGTCATCAAACCGTTTGCCCAGTTCGGTCAACAAGGCCCAACCACGGATGTCGGTAGACTCCGTACCCGAGAGACTGGGTGTCTCGCGCTCTCCGTACACTGCAGCCAGTTCAACATGGTAGTCACTGAGCCAGGGCGAGAGGATGCCGTCACCACTGGCAAACAGGCCATAGCGAATGCCGGTAAAGTCTTCCGGATCGTCCGCCTGGCGCCCGGAATAGTCATGCTCGTACAGCATTCGCACACCGAGCCAATGCCGATTCTGCCAGCCCCAGGCATACTCGCCCATGGCATAAAATACATCCTTGTCGCGGGGGTCCAGCTGATTGACGTCCGAGTTGTAGTAGTAGAATTTTTGTCCGGCCGCAGCAAAGCCGCGTGAGTAACTATCGGTGTAATCAAAACGAACGGCTTCGAAGGTATCATCCCACCAGATGCCCAGCCGGTCGGCAAAACGCTGACGGCCTACCGTCACGGCAAAACGCGGGTCATCACCTAGCAGATTACGGCGTACATAGAACTCTCGCAGCTCCGCATTCAAGCCCTCTACCCTTTCCTGGTTTTCTTCCTGCAGGGGGGTGACGGATGAGCTTGAGTCATAGGCCAGCCAACCCCGGGTGAAAACCTGCCAGCGTGGCCAGCGTTTTTCCGGAGAGTACCAGATGAACGTCGGCTCATATCGCAAGCTGTAGAAGCTTTCACGATCTGCACCAAGCAACGAATCCTCAGGTCCAATACCGCCTTGAACTGTCACCTTGTTGCGTACTTCATAGGTAACGACCTGGTCGGCAAACGGCAGCTCACCCATAGGCCGTGCAGCCTCATCCTGTGCCCAGACGCTGGAGCCAGTGACCAACAGCACCCCTGCAACCATCACCTGGCTGCGTGATAATCCCTTCATATACCGAACTCCCTGATAATGCTGTTGCGAATGGCCAGCGCTCTGGACTTCTCGGCTTCACTCAGATGCGATTCGAGTTGACGCATCAGGCCACGCGCGCGCACGGTTCCAAAATCGACGGCGACCATTGCATAGGCGTATGCTCTTGTGTGGTCGTGGCAGATCGCCCTACCCGATGTAAACAATGCCGCCTGCCGGTAGTAGGCTGCCGCCGAACCGCGTTCGGCCATCTGCTGGTACAGCTTCAGCGCCGCTTGCTGATCCGGCTCATCCAGCCCGCCCCGGGTATGGAGATCAGCAAGCAACATATATCCTTCGGTATTGCCTTCAGCAATCAGTGCCTGAATCAACTCATGCGCCTTGCCCGGATTGAGTGTTTTCCAGTTGGTCACCATCAGGGCGCTGGCCCGCAATGAACGGGCACGGACCGGGTCCTGCAAGCTGATCCGATCAATCAGCTCCATGGCTTCGGCGCCGCTGAAATTATCCGGCATCGAGGTCATGAAGTAGAATCGCGAGATCAGGGCCGGCAGCCAGTTGCGTGCTGCAGCATGCTCGGCCCAGCGCAGCGCTTCATGGCGCAAACGCTCGGACTCGGCTACGTAACCGGGTGGGCTGGGCTCCAGCTCGATACCCAACAACTCCGCCTGCTCGCGCCGTTTCCACTCGGCAACGTCTTCATCGATCCGGTATAGATCACTGATACGATCGAGCACCCTGCCGATCTGATTGATTGCATCAGCTGACATCTCCTCAACGTGGGGCTCCAGTTCACGAGCGACGCGGGGGAATACCTGATCCTGTTGCGGCCCCAGAAAGTTGTAGTAACGCTCGGCGGCACGCGCATCGGTAAACATGGCTGTGCGGTAGTGGTGATCGGCGGTCTGCATATCACCCTGGCGCTCGGCCAGAATCGCCCAATACAGCTCAGTGCCACAATCGATCAGACATGAGCGTTGGTGTAGTACGATCAGACGCTCGGCGTCATCCGCTGCAAAGAGCTCCGGATAGGTGAGAAAAACACTCAGGGTTGCAGCCAGTGTCTGGCGGTCTCGGTCGTGAGGATAAAGCTGCAAAGCCTGCCGAAAATACTCCCGGTACTGCTCACGCCAGTAGGGATAGCGCTCCATGAGACTGGCCAGTGCCCCCAACGCAGTCACCTCTCCCTGCCCACGATCAAACGCAGCCTTGAACAGTGATATGGTTTCCCCGTGACCCGAAACCTCTGCCTTGGACAATACATCGCCAAGCAGGTGCATGGCCGCATGATCACCACGCGCCACCAACCTGCGCAAATCAGCCTCGACATCTGCCTGCGGGTTCTTGAACAGCTCGTAACGAATCTGTTCAAGGCCCCGGGCCTGGACCGGCAAGCTCAGCAATACGCCCACCAGGGCAAGCGGCAATACCAGATTGAATAAGCGCATAGTCGTTACCTAGCGCAATTCACTGATGATGTCCGAGCCCGGCATTCCGGGCAGCCCAAGGACAAACTCAACCCACACGGGCTTTTGGTAGTCCTCGATGGACAGGGCCGTTTCCGGTTCGATATTCAGCAATACCATCTGGTTTTGCTGATTGATCGAAGCGCTGACCAAGCGGCCGGTGATCGCCTGCTCTGCGCCGTAGGGGCGCAAGCTGACGCGCTGGGTGCGACGCAAGGTATCGAGCTTTTCGAAAGGTACGCTGGCCTGTACGAACAACGGCTGGTCATTCGGCAACAGGTGCAACAGTGGGTCACCCTTGTAACCAAAGCCACTCAAATGGCTACCCGGATAATAAATCGTGCAATCACAGGGGCTGGAAATAACCGTTTCAATATTGGTTTGCCCCAGCAATGTTTCGATATCACCCGGGGCCAGGTCCATCATTGCGGCAACATCTGCTGGCGAGGTGATGCTGGTGCCAAGCTGAGTGGAAATGCTTGCCAGCGGCTGTCCGGTGGTGACCTGGGTCTGACCTTCAGGAACCAGAAAACGCACATTGCCATTCTCCGGCATGCTGACGATAAAGCTGTTGCTGCTGACCAGCGCCTGACTGGCCGGAATGCGGAACATCAGTTCATAGGCCTTGAACAGCACATACGCCAGCGCCAGCAAACCTATCAACAGAAACAGCAACGACCCCGCGGCAGCTTTCAGCCTTTCCCCCGGGGTGCGCTGGGTACTGTGTTTCTGCTTGCGCTCCTTGATGTAGTTTTCCCGCTGCATGACATTGAACAGACCATTGATATCAGCGATTTCACCGGACATATAGGAGGAAATGAGATAGCGCAGGATGTCCGCTTTCTGTGGGTCCAGATCAACAAACTGGGTGCCGACCTGATCACCTTTCTGAGATACCACCTTGACCTTGGCCTTGAAGCTCAGGTCAACCCGGCTCATGCCCAGAGTGATGGCCACCTCATACAGGCTGCCCAGTTTCAGTGGCTCGGGATAGATCAGCCCGATGCCGCCCAGCGAGATATCCTGCACATCACAGGAAATACTTTCGCCCTGGCTGCCCGTCAGTCTTGCCTGCGCCGGTATGCGGGTACGAATATGCTGACGCTCGTCGATTGCCTCATGGACAACCTGTTCTTTGAGAATTGATGTACTCATGTCCTATGCCCCTAATCCATTATTCAGAGTTGCGAAATATCCAACAGCGCCGAAATGACAGCGAAGAAAATGGCGATGGATGACACCAGCATCATTTTCGAGGTCCAGCGGTTCAGCCCCGCATCAAAATCATTACTGTTTCCCAAGGTGGTTTTTTGCCGGGTCCAACTTTGCTGATCCATGTGGAACATCGAGTACACCTTCATTAACGACCCGACTATCTGGTTGTAATAAAGAACAAATGGATACAGCGGATGCACCGGATGCCGCGTCAGGAAAAACAACAGGCACACCAGGGTGCGCGACAACAGAATCCAGAACAGGTAAATCAGCAGATACTGGATGCCCAGGAACAAACCCGCGACGATGGAGCCGGTCAGGCCCACCAGACAGGTCCACATGGATATCCGTTGGTCATACAGTACATAACTGGCGAACAGCCCCAGACGTGACCAACCCAGCTCGCGGGTGGCACGGAAGTTCTGCCTGAGGGAATTGCCATACCAGCGGTACATCAATTGCCGCGTGGCACGGAAAAAGTTGTTGTCCGGTGGATGCTCCACCGTCAGGGTATGGCTGTCGGGAACATAGAAGGTATCCCAGCCGGCGCGCATCAAGCTGAACCAGGATGATTTGTCATCGCCGGTCAGAAACTGGAAACGCCCCAGTCGCCAATGCGCGAGAAAATCCGCCTCGACATCCTTGATGAACTCCGGCTCGGTCATGATGCTGGCGCGAAAGAATGACAGACGCCCAGTCAGCGTCAGCACCCGCCTGGACAGTGACATGGAGCACATATTGATATGCCGCTGCACAAACCGCATGGCGTGCCATTCGCGCATCATTCTGCCGCCTTCCACCTCACAGAACTCGTTGGTGGTCACGCCGCCGACGCTTGGCATATAAGCGAACAGCTTTACTGCCCGCTCAATGCAGCCGGGCAGCATGATGGTATCGCCATCCACAACACCGACCACCGCATCCTCTACCGGCATACGTCTGGACAGTGCCCGGAAGGCGTGCGCCAGACCATCACGCTTACCGGTGCCTCGCGCCCGGACTATGACCAGCTGAATATCGTCGCGGTCCGTGATCTCCTCACGCATGAGCTGCTTGATGAAGTTCTCGTCCGCCTTTTCCACGATCGAGGCAATAATGGTGCTGGGGACCGGCAATTGCTGCAGCTCGCGAAACACCGAGCGATAGACCTTGAAAGTGGTTTCCGTTGGAATACGAAAGCTGGTAACCACCATGTACATGTGCGAAGGCAGGGCCGCATCACCCATTTTCTCGACCGCACGACGGATTTGCGGAAAACGCCAATGTAAAAAATACATGCCGCGCAGATAATGGGTAATGGCGTTGCTGTACCGCCAGATCCCCAAGGTGCCAATGAGAAAGATGAATGTGTGATGCGCCGGATCCAGACGGTCTGGATCGACCATGTTCGAGGCCAGTGCAATCAGGGCAAACAAACAGGCCCAGCCGCACAGGCTGCGCCAACCCGGCTTGTGAAACTCTGTTTCCATGAAATCACGGGGGCCGAGCTCAACCGTCTCGACACCCCGAACAGGTTCTTGTATCACTGCGTCAACGCCTCAGTCCGTCCATAGACATCTTCAAACCGCTCGATATCGTCCTCGCCCAAATAGCCACCGGACTGTACTTCGATGATTTCCAGCGGGATCTTGCCCGGATTGGCCAGGCGGTGCACCGAGGCAACCGGAATGTAGGTCGACTGGTTCTCGGTCAACAGAAAGACCTTGTCATCACAGGTCACCTGCGCGGTACCCGAGACCACAACCCAGTGCTCGGCACGGTGATGATGCATCTGCAACGACAGACGTGCGCCCGGCTTCACGGTAATGCGCTTGACCTGAAAACGACTGCCCAGATCAACCGAGTCAAAACTGCCCCAGGGACGGTAAACCTGAGTGTGGTTCATGACTTCCGGTCGCTGCCGCTTTTCCAGGCCGCTGACGGTTTGTTTGATGTCCTGCACCCGATCCTTGTGTGCCACCATTACCGCATCCTTGGTTTCCACGACCACCACATCTTCCAGCCCAACCAAGGAGACCAGCTTGTTGGTGCTGTGCACATAGTTGTTGCGGCAATCCTGCAGGGTGACATCCCCGCGCACCACATTGCCCTGGGCATCCTTGGGCTGCACTTCCCACAAGGCTGACCATGAGCCAACATCGGTCCAACCGGCAATCAGGGGGACAACACAGGCCGAGCGGGTTTTTTCCATCACGGCGTAATCGATGGAATCATCCGGGCAGCATTGAAAAGCCTGGCTATCAATCTCGATGTGATGACCATCATGCTTGCTGCAGCTCAGCGCCAGCTGACAGGTGTCATAGATATCCGGTGAGTGCTCGCGCAATTCATCGAGGAAACGACTGGCGCGGAATACAAACATGCCGCTGTTCCAGTAGTAGCCGCCATCGGCAACGTATTGCCTGGCCCGTTCGTGGTCAGGTTTCTCGACAAACGCCTCAACCCCTACCGACCCCTTGACCGGGCCACTGCCCGACTGACCACCCTTGATGTAACCGTAACCGGTTTCCGGATGCCGGGCCGGCACACCAAACAGGACCATGGCGCCGGTCTCGGCTGCTTCACTGGCCAATTTGAGTGCCGCGCGGAAGCTGTGGCCATCGGCGATCAGGTGATCTGCCGGCAACACCAGTATCAATTCGTCACGCCCGTCGGCCAACAACTGCATGGCGGCCAGCGCCACCGCTGGCGCAGTATTGCGGCCAAATGGCTCAAGCAGGATGCTGTGGGCATCCATTCCAAGTGCTCTCAACTGCTCATTGACCACAAAACGGTGCTGGTGATTGCAGACCACCATGGGCGCCTCATCCACACAGCCTTCCAGACGTTTCAGCGTCTGCTGAAAAAGGGTCAGGTCACCGGTCAGAGCATGAAACTGCTTGGGAAACTGTTTGCGCGACAATGGCCACAAACGCGTTCCGTTACCACCTGAAAGAACCAGAGGAATCATGTCATTTCTCCCTGTCCGCTACACACCGCCTTTCTGGTGCGCACAAACTGTCAAACTGATATTGGTTTATCGATATGCGTCCCGTTCAAAGCATCCCTCGACAACGCAGGGCTTCTTCAGAAAGCCCGTACTTTGCCCAGCATTACCAGCAAATGCCTTCCAGCAAGCCCTCGGTGGGCTTGTCCATGAAGCCAATCAGATCAAGGATCTGTTTGCCGGGCGGGGGATTTTTGACAATCTCGGCAAACACCGGATCAGCATTGCCGATCACGATGACATCAGAGGCCTCGATTACCTGTTGCAGGTCTGGGTGCAAAAGTGAGGAAACATGGGGTATTTTGGATTCTATATAGGCTTTGTTGGCGCCGAAGACGCGGGCATATTCAACGTTCTGGTCGAAAATACGCAGTTCAAAGCCTTTGCCTATGAGCATTTCGGCCAACTCGACCAGCGGGCTTTCGCGCAAATCATCAGTACCGGCCTTGAAGCTCAGGCCCAGCATGCCGACCTTGCGCTTGTCATAACTCTCCAGCAGCTCGAAGGCAGCCCGTACCTGGTGCCGATTGCTGGCCATGACGCCTGCCAGCATCGGGTGTTCAACGTCCATTTGGCCGGCCCGATAGGTCAGCGCTCGCACATCCTTGGGCAGGCATGAGCCACCAAAGGCAAAGCCGGGACGCATATAATAGGAAGAGATATTCAGTTTCTTGTCTTCACAGACAATCTGCATGACTTCCCGCCCATCTACGCCGCAGGCCTTGGCAATGTTGCCAATCTCGTTGGCAAAGGTCACCTTGACCGCATGCCAGACATTGCAGGTGTACTTGATCATTTCCGCCACTGGAATCGGACGGCGGAAAATCGGCGCATCAAGTTCGCTGTACAGCTCCTCGAGCAGATCACCGGACTGGGTGTCCAGCTCGCCAATCACTGTCATGGCCGGAAAGTCGTAATCCTTGATGGCAGTACTTTCACGCAGAAACTCAGGATTCACGGCCACGCCGAAGTCAGTCCCGGCTTGCTTGCCGGACGCTTTCTCGAGAGCGGGAATAACCACCTTCATCACGGTGCCCGGCAACACGGTACTGCGCACCACCACGGTATGCCGCTTGCTCTTGTTACGCAGGGCCTGGCCTATCTGCTCACAGACAATCGTCATGTAGCCCAGATCCAGGTCGCCGTTGCGCAGGCTCGGGGTACCTACGGCGATAAAAGATATATCGGTATCGAGCACCGCCTGCTCGACCTCGGTACTGCCTTTCAGCAGACCGCGCTGCAACCCTTGTTGCAACAATTCTTCCAGGCCAGGCTCGACGATGGGCGACTTGCCCTGATTTATCAGGTCAATCTTCACCTGAGATACATCGACACCTATTACCTGGTGGCCACGCGAGGACAAGCAGCCCGCACACACCGCACCTACATACCCCAAACCAAATATGCTGATTCTCATTGTCACTCTCCATAGCTTAAAAATGGCAAACGCCAAACCCAACAGCCTTGTTGGTTTTGTTTTAGTCTGGTTTGGTTTGAATTTTTTTATGTGAACTGCGTATCGGGCGATACATCAAACAGTATTCAGCAGGTTTATGGTCAATTTATATCCCAGCATTTATTATTGCGCAAGCACAAAAGGCTATTTTTTTGACTATGGCTTTGCTTGGCTGGAAATTAGCCGTAAAATTGGCGACGACTTCATGACCAATCAGTCTCAATAAAAGATAATGCGCATTTTTTGTGCGCAATGAGCACCAGAAACTAAAAATTGGCGCCAATCAACCAACGCACTGCAGCATTGGCGCTGTATTTTATCGATAGATTTGCGTGACAGGCGTCGTTCATCGCTGCGCCCTTGTCAGGCTGCGCCCACCTTCAGTAAACTGTCAGGTCCGGCGTTGTGCCGGAATGCAATCTATTCCAATTCTTGTTTGCCGCCCCGGAGAACTGCCCATGGCCCGCGTCACCGTTGAAGACTGCCTGGATAATGTTGAAAACCGCTTTGAACTGGTCATGCTGGCGACCAAGCGTTCGCGCCAACTGGCCACCGGCGGCAAAGAGCCCAAGGTAGCCTGGGAAAATGACAAGCCGACCGTCGTCGCCCTGCGCGAGATCGCTGAGAACCTGATCAACAATGACATCATTGCCGCCGAAGCGCTGCAGGATCAGGCTGACAGCCTCTACGTAATGGACGCCGAACTGCCTGAGGAATAAGCGCCCTTGGGTATCGTGACCGACCAGTCGCCAGCCACTCTGCAGACCGCAGAGGCTGGCCTCGTCATGTCCGATATCGAGGTCTTTGCCGACCGTCTCACCAGCTATCTTGAGCCGGAGCAGATCAATCTGGTCCGTCGCGCCTACTATTACGCCGAACAGGCCCATGACGGTCAGACACGCCGCAGTGGCGAGCCCTATGTGACCCACCCCCTGGCGGTAGCCAATATTCTTGCCGACATGCACATGGACTATCAGAGCCTGATGGCCGCCATGCTGCATGACGTCATTGAAGATACCGGCATCCCCAAGAATGCCCTGGAAAAACAGTTCGGCGCCACCGTGGCCGAGCTGGTCGACGGGGTCAGCAAGCTGACCCAGATGGATTTCGAGACCAAGGCCGAAGCACAAGCGGAGAACTTCCAGAAAATGGCCCTGGCGATGGCCAAGGATATTCGCGTCATCCTGGTCAAGCTGGCTGACCGACTGCACAACATGCGTACGCTGGGTGCACTGCGCCCGGACAAACGCCGCCGCATTGCCAAGGAAACCCTGGAAATCTATGCGCCCATTGCCCACCGCCTCGGCATGCATACCCTGAGTACCGATTTCGAAGACCTGGGCTTCAAGGCCATGCATCCGATGCGATCGACCATGATCGATCGCGCCGTGCGCAGCGCCCGGGGCAACCGCAAGGAACTGCTGAACAAGATTCTTGATGCGCTGCAGGAACTGCTTGATCGGCACGGCCTGCCGGGCAAGGTAATGGGCCGCGAAAAACACCTGTACGGCATTTATCAGAAGATGCGCGGCAAGCGTAAAGCCTTCAACGAAATCATGGACGTATATGCCTTCCGCATTATCGTCGACAGCCCTGACACCTGTTACCGCGTTCTGGGTGCCGTGCATAGCCTGTACAAGCCTTTCCCCGGCCGCTTCAAGGACTACATAGCAATCCCCAAGGCGAATGGTTACCAGTCCCTGCATACCACCCTGTTCGGCCTGCATGGCGTCCCTATCGAAATCCAGATCCGTACCGAGGAAATGGAAGAAACCGCCAACAGTGGCATTGCCGCGCACTGGCTGTACAAATCCAAGGATGACGTCATCAATGGCCACCATGCGCGCACACGCAAGTGGTTGAAAGGCGTGCTGGAAATGCAGGAGCGGGCAGGCAACTCGCTGGAATTTATCGAAAACGTGAAGATTGACCTGTTTCCGGACGAGGTCTACATCTTCACGCCCAAAGGCCGCATCATGGAACTGGCCAAGGGGTCGACCCCGGTCGATTTTGCCTATGCCGTGCATACGGACATCGGCAACAGCTGCATTGCCTGCCGGGTCAACCGCCGGCTGGCCCCCCTGTCCGAACCCCTGCAAAGCGGCCAGACGGTAGAAATCATTACCGCCCCCGGCGCACGACCCAATCCGGCCTGGTTGACCTTTGTCACCACCGGCAAGGCGCGCAGCAATATTCGCCACTTCCTGAAACACCAGCGTCACGCCGAATCCGTTGCTCTCGGCGAGCGCCTGCTGGACAAGGTGCTGGCCGGTTTCGAGACCTGTCTGGCGGATATCACCGAACAGCGCATCAATGCGGTACTGGCCGAATATGGCCTCAATCTGATGGAAGATCTGCTGGCCGATATCGGCCTGGGTAACCGCATGGCTTATGTGGTAGCCCGCCGCTTGCTTCTGAATGACAGTCAGCACGATCAGGCCATGGCCGATGACAGCGCCCAACCTGACAGCGAAGAAGAACCCGCCCTGGCGATCAAGGGCACCGAGGGCATGGTGGTCAGCTTTGCCCGCTGCTGCAACCCGATTCCCGGCGACCCGATTATCGGCCTGACCTCGGTTGGCCGCGGTCTTGAGATTCACCAGGAAAACTGCCGCGAACTCAGCCTGCGCAAGATTCATCCCGACAGCGCCCTGCACCTGACCTGGGACAAGGACGTCAGCGGTGAATTTACCGTCGAGCTGCAAGTCGAGCTGGAACAACAACGCGGTATCATCGCGCAACTGGCCGCCAGCACCAACATGGCCGACGCCAGCATCGACAAGATCAGTGTCGATGAGCGTGACGGTCGCGTCAGCGTCGTACAACTGGTGGTTCGCGTTCGCGACCGCCTGCACCTGTCACAACTTATCAAACGTTTGCGCGCGCTCAATGGCGTGATGCGTATTACCCGCCTTAAAAACTAGATTCCCTCCGGAGCTCCGATGAACAAGCAAGTCATTACCAGTGATCTGGCCCCTGCGGCTATTGGTACCTATTCCCAGGCCATCAAGGTCGGCAATACCGTCTACCTGTCCGGCCAGATTCCGCTGGACCCCGCGACCATGGAAGTGGTGGACGGCATCGAAGCGCAAATCTGTCGTGTGTTCGACAACCTGACCGCAGTGGCCGAAGCCGCCGGCGGCACCCTGCAAGACATCGTCAAGCTGAACATCTTCCTCACCGATCTGAGCCACTTCGGCCTGGTCAACGAAGTCATGGCCCGCTATTTCAAACAGCCTTACCCGGCCCGCGCCGCCATCGGCGTCGCCAGCCTGCCCAAAGGTGTGCCGGTAGAAATGGATGGGGTGATGGTGGTTGGCTAGCCGGCTGGCCAACAGCGGCAAGCAGGGTTAACCTTGCTTGCCGCTTGAAGCGAATCAGCAGCCCTGTCTCGACAATTAGCGTCAAGCTGGTTTAACCGATGCTGACCAGCGCTCATAGCCTGACAACGCAACCTTGATCAAGCCTTTCAGCGTTTAGCTTTCAGCTGTCGCTTGAAGCCGAGAGCTCGAGAAGACTCGCGTAACCTTCCCTGTAACTCGGGTACCGAGGCTCCCAACCGCTCTCCCGCGCCAGCTCATTGCTGCAGCGTTTGCTGCCCGCACGACCCAGGGGCTTGCCCTGCGGGTCAAGCTGTGTGCCCAGCTGTTCGGCCAGCCAACTACACACCTCATGCAAAGGGGCAGGCTCGTCATCTACGCCGAGATAACAGGGTGCCAGCAGTTCATCGTCTTTCGCTTCCAGCAACAGATGTTCAAGCAGGCTGGCGGCATCATCACGGTGGATACGATTGCTGTATTGTGCTGGCTCAGCGTGGACATTCACACCTTGACGTACCGCTTCGATCAGCCGGTTACGCCCTGGACCATAAATACCGGCCAAACGTACAACCGACGCCGGAATTCCACTGCGCAAGGCAACATCCTCTGCTGCAACCAACGCCTTGGCGGTTTCGCTGCTCGCCAGCGCCGGGCTGTTTTCAGTCACCCATTCGCCGGCTTGCTGGGCATAGACCCCGGTGCTGGAGACCTGCAATAAATAGCGCGGATGCTGACCGGCTGCCTGCAACCACCCAAGCAGACGCTGCAGTCCGCTGACATAGAGCTGCTGATACAACTCGGCATCGCGCTTGCCGGCCGCCGGGCAGTACACGATATAGTCGACTTTGGCCGGCCAGTCAGCTGGCTGGTGGTCCTGGCACAGGTCAGCAGCCAGCGGGATTACCCCAGCCGGTAATTGTGCCGTATCCCGCCGCAGTCCGGTCACGTGCCAGCCGTGCGCCAACATGCGCCGGGCCAGCTCCGATCCAAGGTCGCCACAACCGGCGATAAGCAAATGCTGCATATACATAATGTCCGCGTGATAAGTTGATAGTGAAGGCCGCCCGGGCAGCTGACACCGACCAAGGTCTGGTCGTGCGGCAAGGGCGAGCGGATCAAACTGAAAACGACGTTATCACAGGATCCGGCAACCACCGATGATCTTTCGTCATCAGTTGACTGACTACAGGGGGAGCACATGGCACGCCGACGCTTTTCGATTTCCTTGCCGCCCATTGCCAGCGGGATGCGTGCTGCCTGGCAGGCGGGTTACGGGCTGAACGACCTGCGCCAGGACGTGTTGGCTGGCCTGACTATCGGCACGGTTGCCGTCCCCCTGTCCATGGCACTGGCCATTGCGACCGGGGTGCCGCCACAGCACGGTCTGTATACCGCCATTGTTGCCGGGGTGATAATCGCGCTTACCGGCGGGACACGTTTCAATGTGTCCGGCCCCACCGCCGCTTTCGTGGTCATCCTGTTTCCTGTCGTCAAACAGTTCGGGCTGGGTGGTTTGCTGTTGGCCAGCATGATGGCCGGCGTCATTTTGCTGGCCATGGGGGTCGCGCGCCTTGGGCGCCTGATACAGTTCGTTCCCTACCCGGTGGTGCTCGGCTTTACCGCCGGCATTGCCGTGGTGATTGCCGTGCTGCAGATCCCTGATCTGCTCGGGCTGGAAACCCGCCAGCTGGGCGAGCACTTCCTGCACAACATCACCCTGATTGCCGCCGCATTGCCGACCCTGAACCCGCTTGAGCTGACCCTTGCATTTTTCTGTCTCGGACTGATGCTCATCTGGCCGCGCCTGAACATTCCGTTGCCGGCGCCCCTGGTCGGCCTGGTCGCTGGCGCCCTGGCAGCCTACGCACTGAATCACTGGTTCGGCGGCAATGTCGTCGATACCATCGCTTCCCGTTTTACCTGGCAGGCAGGGGGTGAGAGCGGCACGGGTATTCCCCCCATACCCCCAACCCTGATCGCGCCCTGGCAGTTACCCGGACCGAACGGCGAGCCGCTGGTTATTGATTATGCGCTGTTCCGTGCCCTGCTCGGTCCGGCCTTTGCCATAGCCATGCTGGGAGCAATCGAGTCCTTGCTCTGCGCAGTCGTTGCCGACGGGCTGAGCAAGACCCGGCATGACCCGAATGCCGAGCTGATTGGTCAGGGCCTGGGCAATATTCTTGCCCCACTGTTTGGCGGTATCACTGCGACCGCCGCAATTGCCCGCACCGCCACCAATGTACGAAGCGGTGCTCGCTCACCCATTGCAGCGGTCATCCACTCTCTGGTCGTCTTGCTCGCCGTGGTGGCGCTGGCCGGACTGCTGGGGCTGGTGCCCATGGCTGCTCTGGCCGCCCTGCTACTGATCGTCGCCTGGAACATGAGCGAAGCCCGTCATGTGTGGCATACCATACGTTCGGCCCCGGTTGGCGATGTGGCCGTTCTGCTGACCTGTTTCAGCCTGACGGTGCTCTTCGACATGGTGCTGGCCGTGGCCGTGGGGGTCGGCCTTGCCGCGGCGCTGTTTATCCGCCGCATGGCACAGTTAACCCGGACCGACTTGCTGGCCGACGCGCAACACCCGATGATTGCAGCACTGCCCAAGAGCGTTGCCGTTTACGACATCAACGGCCCGCTGTTCTTTGCGGTCGCCGAAAAAGCTCTGCGCCTGCTGCACCGTATCGAGCCACAGGTCAAGGTCATCATCCTCGATCTGCATGACGTGCCCAGCATGGATGCCAGCGCCATGGTCGCTCTGCAAACACTGATTGCCGACCTGCAGGCAGCCGATATTCAGCTGATTCTTGCCGGAATGGCACCGCATATTCGGCGCAAGCTGCTGCGCGCAGGGGTCCGCAAAATCCCCGGTCAGCTGGGATTCGCCCGGGATCTCGAGCATGCCGGCAGACGGGCGCTGGGCTGGCTGGAACAACCAGTCACGACCAGTTCCACTGCTTGATACGCTGAATCATTGTTTTCCTCTATTGATCAAGCAGCTATGCTAGTACGACTGAATCATTAGCCACAGACGCTGCCATGACCCTGACCGAACTGCGCTACATCGTGACCCTGGCCCAGGAGCAACATTTTGGCCATGCTGCCGAACGTTGCCATGTGTCCCAACCGACGCTCAGCGTCGGCGTGAAAAAGCTGGAAGACGAGCTCGGCGTCATGATTTTCGAGCGCAGCAAAAGCGCTGTGCGGGTTACCCCGATCGGCGAAAAGATTGTTGCCCAGGCACAAAAGGTGCTGGAAGAGTCACTGGCCATTCGCGAACTGGCTACCGCTGGCAAGAATCAACTGGCCGCGCCACTCAAGGTGGGCGCCATCTATACCATCGGGCCTTATATGTTCCCGCATCTGGTGCCGCAACTGAATCGCGTAGCGCCGGAAATGCCGCTGTATATCGAAGAGAATTTCACCCACATCCTGCGTGACAAGCTGCGCAATGGCGATCTCGATGCGATCATTATTGCACTGCCGTTCAACGAACCGGATGTCCTGACCAGGCCACTGTATGACGAACCTTTCAGCCTGCTGATGCCGGCCAGACACGCCTGGGCCAAGCGCGACAGCGTGACCCTGGACGAACTGGACGACAACAAGCTGATACTGCTGGGTGAGGGCCACTGCTTCCGTGACCAGGTGCTGGAAGCCTGCCCCAGCGTGCGCAAGGGTGAAGAGCAGCACAGGCACACCACGGTGGAGTCCAGCTCACTGGAAACCATCAGGCATATGGTGGCCTCCGGGATTGGCATGACGGTTTTGCCGATGTCCGCAGCCGATGACCGCTACTACAGCTCTGACCTGCTGATCACCAAGCCCTTCGCCAGCCCGGCTCCCTACCGTACCGTGGCGATAGCCTGGCGTGCCAGCTTCCCGCGGCCAAAAGCCATTGAAATGCTCAGCGACTCGATTCGATTGTGCTCCATTGGTAAACCGCAGCAACAGGCTTGATGTGGTGAGCACCCCGCGCACCGCAACCGAGCTGACTGCGCTCAAGGGTGTTGGCCCGGCGCTGGCGGAAAAACTCCAGCGCCTGCAATTGCACAGCGTGCAGGACATCCTGTTTCACCTGCCGCTGCGCTACCAGGACCGCACTCGCATTACCCCGATCGGTGCGCTGCGCCCCGGCACCGATGCCGTGGTAGAAGGCGTGGTTGCGGCCTGCGATGTGGTCATGGGGCGCCGGCGCAGCCTGCTCTGTCGCCTGCAGGATGGCAGCGGCATCCTCAGCCTGCGCTTCTACTACTTCACTGCCGCGCTCAAGGCGCGACTGGCCCCCGGTAGCCGTGTGCGCTGCTATGGCGAAGTGCGTCCCGGCGCCTCCGGTCTGGAAATCTACCACCCGGAACTGCAAGCCGCCGAGGGTGCGCACAGCATACCTGTCAGCACCACCCTGACGCCCATCTACCCGACCACCGAAGGCCTGTCGCAACAGCGTCTGCGCGCGCTCAGCGAAGCCGCACTGGCCTGGCTGGAGCAAGGCAACAGCCTGGTTGAGTTGCTACCCGACGATCTGCGTGCTGACTACCAGCTGGGCAACCTGACGGATGCCATTCACACCCTGCATCGTCCACCTGCCTCGGTGGACCTTGAAGCCCTGCACGAAGGTCGCCACTGGTCCCAGCACCGGCTGGCTTTTGAAGAATTGCTGGCGCATCAGCTGGTCATGCGCAAATTGCGCGCGCAGATTCGACAGCATCAGGCTCCGGCGATGCAACCGAGCCGCACACTGGCCAGGGAGTTTTTACAGCGCCTGGGCTTTGCTCCGACCGGGGCTCAGGCACGGGTTGGGGAAGAAATCAGTCTCGACCTGCAACAACCCAAACCCATGCTGCGCCTGGTACAGGGCGATGTTGGTGCGGGTAAAACCGTGGTCGCCGCGCTGGCGGCGTTGCAGGCGATTGAAGCTGGCTGGCAGGTCGCCTTGATGGCACCCACCGAAATTCTCGCAGAGCAGCACTTCAACAACTTTCAGCACTGGCTGACGCCGCTGGGTATTTCCGTTGCCTGGCTGAGTGGCAAGCTCAAGGGCAAGACACGCACCAATCAATTACAATTGATCGCCAGCGGTGATGCGGCCATGGTGGTCGGCACCCATGCACTGTTCCAGGCCGAGGTGCAGTTCCAGCGCCTGGGCCTGGCGATTATTGACGAGCAACACCGCTTTGGCGTGCAGCAGCGCCTGGCCCTGCGTGACAAGGGTGCGGCCGGCCGCTACTGCCCGCATCAGCTGATCATGACCGCCACACCCATTCCACGCACCCTGGCCATGAGTGCCTATGCTGACCTGGATACCTCGGTACTCGACGAGTTGCCGCCGGGCCGTACCCCGGTCAACACCGTTCTGGTCGCCGACCACCGTCGCGAAGAAGTGATTGCCCGCGTGCAGGCTGGCTGCGCCGAAGGGCGACAGGCCTACTGGGTCTGCACCCTGATCGAAGAGTCCGAGCAATTACAGGCTCAGGCCGCCGAAGCGACCTGGCAAACCCTGTGTGACAGCTTGCCCGAACTGTCCATCGGACTGATTCACGGGCGCATGAAAGCGGCTGAAAAAGTCGAGATCATGGCCGCCTTCAAGGCTGGCGATCTGCATCTGCTGGTCGCCACCACGGTAATCGAGGTCGGTGTCGATGTCCCCAATGCCAGCCTGATGATCATCGAAAATCCGGAACGCCTGGGTCTGGCTCAGCTGCATCAGCTGCGCGGGCGCGTCGGCCGTGGCAATACTGCCAGCCACTGCGTGTTGCTGTATCAATCGCCGTTGTCGGCACTCGGCCGCGAGCGCCTGGGTATCATGCGCGAAAGCAGTGATGGCTTCGTCATTGCCGAACGCGACCTGGCACTTCGCGGCCCCGGTGAGGTATTGGGCACAAGGCAGACCGGTCTGGTGCAGTTTCGCATTGCCGATCTGCAACGCGATGCCGATCTTTTACCCGCCGTTCAGCAGGCCGCCCGCCAGCTGCAACAAGCGCATCCCGAGGTGGTACAGCCACTGATCGACCGCTGGTTGGCCACCGGTCAGCAATTTGCCCAGGTCTGACCAGCGATAACGGCACGTGCATAAACAGCATGCTAGTATCAGCCCATGCAGTTACCAACAATACAGAACACTGCGTTCCGCATGCCGCCCGCAGTGAAAAGGATGGACCATGAATACCCTGCCGCTGGAAGATAGCCCGACCACCCTGCCACAACTGATCGAAAAACTGTTGCAAGATCAGGACATAGCCTACCAGCTCCGGCTTCAGCAGCATGCCGGCCCGGCATCTCGCCAAGTCCAGGCCTGCCTGCTCTCGGACAACATTGGCAACGTGCTGACGCTGATTCCCAAAGACCATCTGCTTGACCTGAAGCGTCTGCATGAGCTGCTGGGGCGTGAGCTGGTGCCGGTACGTGATGTCGAACTGCAACGCACACTGGCCAAGCATCAGCTGAATCAGCTACCTGCCCTGCCCGTTCTGTTCAGTTCGCCCTGCGTGTACGAGCAAAGCCTGCTGCAGCACGATGAAGTCTGGCTGGATAGCGGCCTGGATGGCTGGGTCCTGCAAATCCAGCAAGCCGATGCGGAAAAGCTGGTGGCCAAAGCCAGCGCCGCCAAACTGGGCGTACCCTTGAGCAGTATTCCTCCGTTGCCGGATGACCCGCAGCAAGACAGCGCTGACCTGCATCAGGCCATGACCAATTTCACCGCCCTGCGCATGCGCCAGCGGCTGGAAGAAACCATCGAGATTCCGCCGCTGCCGGAAACCGCTCAGCGGGTCATGAAGCTGCGCGTCAACCCGGATGCTACGGTAGATGACCTGGCTGATGTGGTAGAAACCGATCCCAGCCTGGCCGCGCAGGTAGTCAGCTGGGCGGCGTCGCCCTTCTATGCGGCACCCGGCAAGATCCGTTCGGTTGAAGATGCCATCGGCCGCGTGCTGGGGTTTGATCTGGTGATCAACCTGGCTGTGGGTCTGGCTCTCGGCAAAACCTTCAAACTACCGGCCGACAGCGCCGAGCGCACCACGCCCTACTGGAAGCAGGCAATCTATACCGCCGCCACCATCGAAGGCCTGGCACGCAAGATTCCACGGGCACAGCGCCCGGAACTGGGCCTGACCTACCTGGCCGGGCTGCTGCACAACTTCGGCTATCTGGTTCTGGCGTATATTTTTCCGCCCTACTTCCGCACCATCTGTCGGCATCAGGAAGCCAATCCGCACGTTCCGCCGCACCTGATCGATCAACACCTGATCGGAGTCACCCGGGATCAGATCGGCAGCTGGCTGATGCGCTACTGGGACATGCCCGCAGAAGTGGCGACCGCGCTGCGCCATCAGCACAGCGCGGGCTACACCGGCGAGCATGCCGCCTATGCCAATCTGGTCTATCTGGCACAGGCACTGCTGCGCGAGAACGGCATTGGTGCCGGACCGGACATGCCGATCAGCGATGACTTGCTGGAACGTCTGGGGATCGAGCGGGCCGATGCCATAGCGGCGGTCGACAAGGTGCTTGCTGCGGAAGATGCGCTGAAAACGCTGGTCAACCAGTATCAACGCGGCTGAGTCAGGGTAACGGGCTGAGCGCCCGGCAGGACAAGGACCGGAGACCGTGACGGTCTCCGGTCACGGGACTCAGTTGACGGCATCCTTCAGGCTTTTGCCCGGTTTGAAAGATACGGTGTTGCTGGCTTTGATAGTGACCGGTGCCCCGGTTTGCGGGTTCTTGCCGGTACGCGCGCCACGGTGACGCTGGAGGAAGGTACCGAAACCCACCAGGGTAACGGTGTCTTTTTTGCTGAGAGCCTGAGTAATCTCATCAAGCACGGCGTTGAGTACCCGATTAGCCTGATCCTTACTGAGATCGGCCTTGTCGGCAATCGCCTGGGCGAGATCCGGTTTACGCATAGAAAATGCCTCGTATTGTATGACTGTTGTTGTTGTTTTACCGCCGAGCCGACGGCGCGCTGCCAAAGTGACTGCCGAGCCACACAAGGCAACCCGGTCAGCATGGCATGACTTGCGCGCTTATGCCAGCCTGCAGCCACGGAAACAGGGCCTTCCGGGCTGGTTTTCCCGACCAAATGCCGGTACTGATGACGGTCTGGCAGTGCGCGCAGCAGTTCGACCGCTGGCATGCTACCCTTGGCATCCCGCGATAACCCGAATTCGATTGCCGTGACTGAACCCTGCTGGCTTGCCGCCGACCACCATTCCGACGCCCCGGACTCACCGCTGATTGACTGGCTGACCGACCAGGGCTCTTTGACGCAACGTCTGACCGCAGCGGGCGATGGCGAGTTTGCCGTCGAACTTCTGCGTCAGTGCGAGGCACCGGCGCGTGCTGACGAAGCGGCGGCCCTCGGCGTACCCACTGGTAGTCCGCTATGGATTCGCGAAGTAATGCTCTGGTCGGCTGGCCAGCCGCGCGTATTCGCTCGCAGTGCCGCCACTACTGCCAGTGTCAGCGCCGCCGGTCTTGACCTGCAGCGCCTGGGTACGCGCAGCCTGGGTGAACTGCTGTTCAGTCACCCGGAGATTCAACGCGGGCCACTGGAAATCAGCCGCTATCCTGCAGACTGGTTACCCATCGGCCGGCAGGAGCAGGGTTGCTGGGCCCGGCGTTCGCTGTTTCGGCGCAGTGGCTTGCAGTTGCTGGTCTGTGAAGTATTCTTGGGCGCTTGGCAGCAGCTGGTTTCTACCCCACTTTCTTCTCATTAGGTGCTTGCATGCTTGGCCTGTTGATCAAACCTTTGCATCACGTACATCCACGTGCCACCGATTTTATCCAGCTGATGCGGCTGGATCGCCCGATCGGCACCTACTTGCTCCTCTGGCCGACGCTCTGGGCTTTGTGGCTGGCGGCCGAAGGGGTGCCCGACTGGCACTTGCTGGCCGTCTTCGTGTTTGGCGTAATTCTCATGCGCGCTGCTGGCTGCGTGATCAACGACTTCGCCGATCGCCATATTGACGGCCATGTCAGTCGTACCCGGTCACGCCCGCTGGCAACCGGGAAAATCCAGCCACGTGAAGCACTGATACTGTTTGTCATCCTGCTCGTTGCCAGCGCCAGCCTGCTGCTGTTTACCAACTGGCTGACGGCGCTGCTGTCATTGGGCGGGGTCTTCCTGGCTACGCTGTACCCGTTCTGTAAACGCTTTACCTTTTATCCGCAGATTGTTCTTGGCGCGGCATTTTCCTGGGCGATTCCCATGGCGTTTGCCGCCCAGAGCAACACTCTGCCGGTTACCCTCTGGCTGATCTATATTGCCAACCTGCTGTGGACAGTGGCCTATGATACCGAATACGCCATGTGTGATCGTGAAGATGACCTGAAGATCGGGGTCAAATCCACTGCCATTATTTTTGGTGAAGCCGATCGGGCAATTATCGGCCTGTTGCAGGGGCTGACGCTGATCTGCCTGCTGCTGATCGGCGCACGTTTCGATCTGGGCCTGTATTTCCATCTCGGCTTGGTTGCCATGGCTGTCTCCTTTGGTTGGCAACACTGGCTATTGCGCGAACGGGAACCCCAGGCCTGCCTGCAGGCTTTTCTGTTCAACCATTGGAGCGGTCTTGTCGTATTTATCGGCATTGTCCTGGATCATGCGTTATAGGGCGCTGCAATGCGCCAGAAATGGACGCTTTTGCCTAACCGTCATATAACTGCAACATTGGTGTTATCTAATCGTGCAGTATTGGAAACCCTGTAACAGGACACAGACGCATGGCTGGCAAGACCATTCTTATTGTCGATGACGAAACCCCGATCCGTGAAATGATCGCCGTGGCCCTTGAAATGGCCGGCTACGAGTGCCTGGAAGCCGAAAATGCCCAGGCCGCGCATGCACTGATTGTTGATCGCCAGCCCGACCTGCTGCTGCTCGACTGGATGTTGCCCGGCACCACCGGTATTGAGCTGGCGCGCCGCCTCAAGCGCGAAGAAATGACCAGTGAAATGCCGATCATCATGCTCACTGCCAAGGGCGAGGAAGACAACAAGATCCAGGGCCTGGAAGTCGGCGCCGATGACTACATCACCAAACCCTTCTCGCCGCGTGAACTGGTGGCTCGCCTGAAAGCCGTGTTGCGCCGAGCGGGCCCCGCAGACAGCGAATCGCCGATCGAGGTTGACGGGCTGATCCTCGATCCGGTCAGCCACCGGGTCACTATCGACGAATCGCCAGCGGATATGGGGCCGACCGAATACCGTTTGCTGCAATTCTTCATGACCCATCAGGAACGTGCCTATACGCGCGGGCAGCTGCTGGACCAGGTCTGGGGCGGCAATGTCTACGTCGAGGAACGCACGGTGGATGTGCATATCCGTCGCCTGCGCAAGGCCCTGGGCGACAAATACGAACATCTGGTACAAACTGTACGCGGTACCGGCTATCGCTTTTCAACGCGAAGCTGAGTGTTGTTTAACTGCTGGCGACTGGACTCTGTGTGACCCCAAGTTCCTTGCGTTCTGCCATTCTGCAATTGCTCAAGATCAGCCTTGCCGGCGCCTTGCTGGGCGGCCTGCTCGGTCATATCGGCCTCGGGCTGGCAGGGGCACTGCTGCTTTGCCTGGTCTGGCACTTGCACCAGCTGCAACGCCTGCTCCACTGGCTGAACAGTCCTTACAAAAGTCAGGTCCCGGAGGCACGCGGACTCTGGGGTGAAGTCTTCGACTCCTTGCACCACATGCGCCGGCGCGAGCACGAAGTGCGCAAACGCATGCAGTCGGTGATCAACCGCATTCAGAGCTCCACCACGGCGCTCAGTGATGCCGTTGTCATGATTGACCGCGACGGCCACCTGGAATGGTGGAATCAGGCAGCCAACACTCTGCTGGGCCTGCGCAGTCCGGACGATGCCGGCCAGCATGTAACCAATCTGATTCGTGATCCGCGATTTGTCGATTATTTCGAGCTGACCCATCATGCCCGTGAAGGACTCGACATCCCTTCGCATATCGACCCCAATGTACAGCTGATGTTTTCCCTCACCCGCTATGGCCGTGGCGAGCGCCTGATGGTGGTGCGCGACGTGACCCGGCTGCATAACCTGGAACAGATGCGCAAGGATTTCGTTGCCAACGTCTCCCACGAGCTGCGAACTCCACTGACCGTGATTGTCGGTTACCTGGAAACCCTCAGCGACAATGCCGATGCCATCAACCCGCGCTGGAAACGGGCACTGGATCAGATGCAACAGCAAGCCCGACGCATGCAGGCGCTGCTGACTGATCTGCTGTTGCTGGCCAGGCTGGAAAATGATGAATTGGGGCGCGACGAGGAAGTGATTCAACTGGCCCCGTTACTGCACAGCATCCATCAGGATGCCCGAGACGTGTCCGGCGAGCGCGGCCATCAGATCAAGCTGGAGATTCAGGGGGGCGCCCTGTTCAAGGGTGTTGAGGCCGAGTTGCGCAGCGCCTTTTCCAACCTGGTGTTCAATGCGGTGAAGTACACCCAGGATGGCGGCCAGATCAGTATCCGTTGGTGGGAAGATGTGCACGGTGGGCATCTGAGCGTCAGTGACAACGGCGCCGGCATTGCCCCGGAGCACCTGAACCGGTTGACCGAGCGCTTCTACCGGGTTGATGCCAGCCGCAACAGCAGCACCGGCGGTACCGGACTCGGTCTGGCTATCGTCAAGCATGTCATGCTGCGCCACCAGGGCTACCTGAGCATTGCCAGCACGCCGGAGAAGGGCAGTACCTTTACCTGTCACCTCCCGGAAGCACGGCTGATCGATACTGTCTAGAATGGCCGCCTAGGCGCTGGGCGAATAGTGCGATTGCGCGGTACCCGATGCAATCAGGCGCGACAGGTATTCCATCTTCTCCGGGTCCTGGTCAACAAACTTGACCGTGACCTTGAGCCATTCGCTATCGACCTTGGGCTCCATCGCAGCAACGGCATGGATATAGCCATTGATCCGCGCGACGGATTTGTCACCATCCTGCTCCAGATCCAGCACACCGCTTTCAAACACCTGCGGCATTCGTTCACCACGGCGAACCACCACCAGTGCATCACGCAGACTCAGCGTCTTGACGACGCAGGCAAACTGCTCACCGGCCACCCGCAACTGACCCTGACCACGCACCGGCTGGCTGCTTTTGGGTGGCGCTGCCGGCGCTGCAGGGGTCGCCGCTGGTGCCGGTTTGGCCGCACTGGTTGACGGGCCGCCGGTCAACGCAGCAATGCTGCCGCTACTGCTACCCGGACTGGGTGCTGGAGGACTGGCCGGCTTGCTGCTCGGCGCCCGACCACCCATCAGTGCAGACACACTGTCTTTTGCCGTACCACCACTGGGGGTCACGCTGCGCTGCTGAAAATCAGCCAGCTTGCCGGCGCGATGCAGGGCTTTCTTTACCTTGGCGATCAATTGTTCATTGGTGAACGGCTTGCCGACATAGTCTGACACGCCGGCCTGAATGGCCTGGACAACATTGTCCTTGTCACCGCGGCTGGTCACCATGACAAAAGGCACCTTGCCCTGGTCCGGTTGGGCACGGAACCACTCCAGCAGCTCGAGGCCACTCATTTCAGGCATTTCCCAATCACACAGAATCAGGTCAAAGCTGACACGACTGAGCAGCTGCTGAGCTTTGCGGCCGTTGGTCGCCTCTTCGATCTGCAGGCCGGGGAAATAGCTCCGCAGGGCCTTCTTGACCAGATCACGAATAAAGGGGGCGTCGTCCACAACCAGGACGGAAACTTTTGCCATAACACACGTATCCACTGATGCCCGCCAGGGCAAGGCTGATTATGGCTACTAGCTTAGCGCAGGCGAGCAGTAAAAACTGCTGCAATTTTCATCAAGTGCCAGATGCCCTAGAGAAGCAGAAACGTCTTGAGCTCGCTTGGCAACATTCCGGTCCAGCGCTTGAAGGCACGGCGAAAGTTCGCACTATCGTTGAAATGCAGGTAATTGGCCACTTCGTCGTTGCTGTAGCCCTGACTCAGATACAGATACACCGCAACGCTGGTTCGGGCCTGATCCAGCTGCTCCTGAAAACCCGTAGCATGCTTGTGCAGCTTGCGCTTGAAGGTCGCCGGGCTCACCTGAAAAACCTCTGCCACCCGCTCCAGGCCAAGCGGTTGCCGCAGGTTCTCCTGCAGGTAGTCATACAATTGATCGAGAAAACCCGCCGAAGCCGGTAACTGCTGCAGCCATGCATGGGCTTCACGTTCGGCCACTTGCCCGGCAGTTACCGAGGCGCTGCTCCAGGGCTGACTCAGATACTCGCGCGGAATCCGCATCTGATCCAACGGGCAGCCAAACCTGACATCCTCACCCAGGTGAACCCAGTATTGCTCGATATAACGTGGCTGTGCATGACGGAATTGATATTGCCAGGGCAGGCGCTGGCCGGAAAGCCAGCGGCACATGCTTGTCAGCGCCGCTGACAAGGCTTCCAGCAGGAAAACCCGTTGCCCCCCTGAGCCATAGCTGTCCAGCCAGTACACATAGGCATAGTGCTCGTCGACGCGCAATCGGGGCTTCTGCAGCGGACTGAGTACACAACTCAATGCCTCCAGTCGCTGCAATGCAATGTGCAGGTTGTCGGCATGCCGGATGGCATGACTGGCGGGGCCGAAATGCCCAGGCAGCCAGTGCTGACCGAGCAGAAAGCTGCTGTCATCAGTGCCCAGCGTCTGCCGCAGGTTGGCAATCAGCTGAAAGAACTCTGCCGGGCTGATCGCGCGGTTCCCCTGCAGTATATCGTCATGGAACAGGCCGGTGCCGCGCAGCAGTCGATGACTGTCTACACCGCGATTAACCGCCAGATCCAGCAGGCATGCCGGCTGGTAGTGCGCCGGAACAAAGGGACTGGAACACTCCAGACCGAACTCCATCAGACAACCCTCTGCATCTGGGTAGACTGTTTGCATCTGGCCATCGCCAGATTAAGCCGCTCCAACAGCGAGTGCGCGTCACCCTGCCGGGCCATGAGCGCGACAGTACTGGCGCGAAGAAAAAGCCGCTCACCTTCATTCACTGTTTTATAGGCCAGTGATTGCACGGCAGCCTGCAGTTCAGTGGCAATTTCTCGCGCCTGACGCTCCCCCGTATTCGGCAGCAATACCACAAAGCAATCACCGGCCAATCGGCACAGCAAGTCGTGCGCGCGCAAATTGAGCAGGACCAGTTGGGTCAAGACCTGCAGGACCCGATCACCCTCTGCCTGACCATTTTCCCGGTTCAAGCTGGAAAATTCATCCAGGTCGAGCATCACCAAAGACAGCGGCTGTTGCAGCTGACGCGACTGCTCCATAGCCAGCTCCAACTGGTCACGCAAATAGTTGGCATCCCCCAGCGGGGTCAACTGATCAAACTGCCGGTGCTCACGAAACACCCGTTCGCGATTGCGCATCTGGGCATTGATCGCCAATTGCTCCCGATGCCAGTGATAGATCCCCAGCGTCAACAGAATAAAGCCCAACGGCATCGGTCCCGATTCCAGCCAGGCATCCCAGCGCGCCGCTGGTGACTGAGCGATAAACTCGTCCAGAGTGTCCATGAACAGGGAGAAAAACAGACAGCCGAGACCGGCGAACAACAAGGTGGTGACCAAACCCGCTGGCCGGCTTTTCAACAGCAAGGCGATCCACAACATGACCAGCAAGGCCGAGCCGCCTTCACCCAGAATATCCAGCCAGTCCCAATCGGCAAAGAGTTTCAAATCACCCAACAGCAAATGCGTCAGCAAACCGAGGTTGGTCAGGCCCAGCAATATCAGCAATTTTATTTTGTGTGGAATCCAGAACGGCACGCCAACCACCTCCATGAGCAATGTCCACAGGCTAAACAGCCCGTGTGACAGCCCGGTTGCAGCCTCGGGGGTCAATTCAGCTCAGACGACAACCGCTGCAAAGGTGCACCGCACCCAAGCTTGAGCCAGACAGCCAGCATTCCGGCTGATTGAGCCGGATAGACCGGGTCGAAATAGCTCATATTTGCCTTGAAAACCGGTAAAAAAGCGGTTTTCAGGCAGGTAACTCGCCAACCTGTCACAGAACTGCAATTCACTCTGCCTAATGTCCCCTGCCAACGACGGCCAAGTAGCGGCCGCTTTTACCAATGGGAGGGGGATTCACATGGCTATGCACGCCCGCAATACCGCTTTGCTCAGCTTCAAGGTCAGCGCCCTGGCGCTGGCCATCGCCACCAGCACACACACCTGGGCCCAACAACCGGAAGTTGTCGAGGTCATTGGTCAGGCAGCCCAGCTAGAACAGGCGCTGGATGACCAGCGCAAATCGGACGCCATTCGCAGTGTGGTGCATGCCGATGCAATTGGGCAGTTGCCGGATGACAATGCCGCCGAGGCACTGCAACGAATCCCCGGGCTATCCGTTGAGCGCGATCAGGGGGAAGGGCGTTTTGTCCGGGTACGCGGACTGGGTTCTGACCTCAACGCCGTCACCATCAATGGCACCCTGGTTCCCGCACCTGAAGATGATCGTCGGGCAGTAGCAATGGATGTATTGCCCAGTGAGCTGATCCAATCGCTGTCAGTGGTCAAGACGCTGACACCGGATATGGATGCCAACTCGCTGGGCGGCACCATCGAAGTGGAAAGCCTTTCCGCGTTTGATCATGACGGGCTGTTTTACAGTCTTAACGGCGAAGCCAGCCATGACGACAATACCGGCAAGAACAGCCCCAAGCTGTCTGGCGCATTCAGCAACCGGTTCAGTCTCGGCGACGGCATCGACAACGTTGGTGTGGCCGCCGCCATTAGCTGGCAAGAGCGCAAATTCGGCTCCGACAATGTGGAAACCGGGGGTGCCTGGGACTTCGACGGAGAACCGCGGCTGGAAGAACTCGAACAGCGTCGCTATGACATTACCCGCGAACGGGCCGGCTTTGGCCTGAACCTCGACTACCGCCCAAGCGCTGACAGCGAGCTCTACCTGCGGACTCTCTACAGCAGATTCAAGGATGATGAAGTCCGCGTCGGCAATGTCATCGAGTTTGCCGATCCGCAATTGCCGGGTGAATTCGGTGCAGCGGAAGCCGAACGCTCGCTCAAGGCCCGAGAAGAAACCCAGGAAGTCAAAAGCCTGGTGCTGGGCGGGAAAAAACGCTGGGGCGACTGGACACTGTCTGGCCAGGCTGGCTATAGCCAGGCCAGTGAAGACTCGCCTGGCGGCATCGGCGGAGCCGATTTTGCCGGCAACGACGACTTCACCAATGCTGGCTTCAGCAACACTCGCACACCTCGCCTGAGTATCGACCCGGGCTTCTTTGCGGCGGGCAACTTCAGCCTGGACGCCGTCGAGTGGGAAGAGCAGATCACCACCGATACCGAACGCAATCTGCGCATTGATCTTCAGCATGATTTTGTCTGGAACGGCCTGCCATCGCAGCTCAAATTTGGCGCCAAGGGCAGCCGACGCATAAAGGACAATGATCTGGATATCTGGGTCTATGAAGACTTTGCGGACCTCGGCTTCACGGACGAACAACTCAACCTGGGCAATGTCAGCACCGGCCGCGCCCACTATGGCCTGGGGCAGTTTGGACCGACTATTTCACCCACCGCAGTCCGGCATCTGATCAGCGGCCTGAATCGTGATGACTTCTTCGATGACGAAGAGTCACGCATCAACGACTTCAGTATTCGCGAAAACATCAACGCCGCCTACCTGATGAATACGCTGGATATCGACGACCTGCGCCTGATTGCCGGTTTACGCTATGAATCCACCCGCCTGAAAGCCAAAGGTACTGGCCTGAATGAAGGTGAATTTGAGGCCACTCAACGCAACAACAACTACGACCACTGGCTACCCGGCCTGCACGCTATCTACCAGGTCAGCCCGACTACCCAGTTACGCGCCGCCTGGACCAACACCGTGGTACGACCCACCTTTGGCCAGCTGTTCCCCGGCTTTGTCCTGGATGGCGATGAAGCGGAATTCGGCAACCCCGACCTGAAAGCACTGGAATCCAGCAACCTGGATATCGGTATCGAGCACTTCATGGGTCGTGCCGGCACCGTTTCGGCCTTTGCTTTCTACAAGGACATCCGCCACTTCGTCTACGAGGCCGACCTGGCAGGTACCGGTGAATATGTTGATTTCGATGAAGCCTTTACCTTCGTCAACGGTGACAAAGCCAGCGTCTATGGTCTGGAACTGGCCTATGCACAGCAGTTCAAGTGGCTGCCGGCACCCTGGAACGGCCTGCTGCTCAACGCCAATACCACGCTGACCCGATCGCGGGCCGGCATTGAACAGTTTGACGAGGATCTGGGGCAAATACGCAAGCGCGACATCAGCCTGCCCGGTCAGTCGGACGTCACCGGCAACCTCACTCTCGGCTGGGAAAATCGGCGCATGAGCCTGCGCCTCTCGGCCAACTACAAGTCGGACTATCTCGACGAGGTCGGTGATGTTCTCGACAAACGCTATGACTACCAGGTCGATGAGCAGCTGTTCGTTGATTTCAGTGCCAACTACTTCATCACCGATCAACTGCAGGTGTTCTTCGAAGCCCAGAACCTGACAGATGAATCCTACTACGTCTTCACCGGGCGCAATGATTTCAACGCCCAGTACGAAGAATACGGCCCGAGCTACAAGCTGGGCCTGACGCTCAGCCATTTCTGATTCACCAGTCACCCGCCGGGTAACCCCGGCGGGACTCTGTCACTTTGCAGGAAACGGATTACTCCATGTTTATGTCACACAAATACAGCCTGCTGCCCGGCCTGATGTTGAGCGGCCTGCTGCTCAGCGCCTGTTCCGGTCCCAGTGCCGACACCCCTGAAACCGCTGTCGCCGCAACAGCCACCAGCAGTCATTCACTGAGCCCATGGTCAGCGGTCATTGCGTCCGAACACTGGCGCCTGGTGCCCGCAGGCAGCTCGATTGATCGCGCCGCTGCCAACAGCGATGGCCTCTGGCTGGTCGACAGCAACGGCGAATCGATTGCCCACATGCCCGGAAGTCTGGCCGGCCTGGATCTGCGTAGCACCCGTGACGGGCTGATTCTGGCCAGCGTAACGACCGGTGTAGAGCAACCCTTGGTGGTGCGCTACGACAGCCAGCAGCATGGTTTCGGCCAGCCACTGTTGCTCCCCCCCAGCCCTTACAAGGTCGAGAGCCTGTGCCTGTACCGCGATGACGCCAACAATTTATTGCTGTTCACGCTGGGCGAGGAAGGGCTGGGTGATCAATGGCTGGTTGCCAGCCAACACGGCCTGTTAGCCCAGGCACAGCACGTGCGCAGCCTGAGCATGCCACCGCAAAGCGAATTCTGCGCCGTCGACGATGACCGTCATCTGCTGTACGTCAACGAAGAAAATGTCGGTATCTGGGCTTATGGCGCCCACCCTGAGGCAGAGCTGAGCCGCGAACCGGTGGATCTGCGACAGCCTTTTGGCTCAATCGCCGGCAGTGCCGGCGCTCTGAGTGTGAGCCGGGGCATTCTGCTGGCAACTGATCCCAGCGCGCGTCAGTTACGCACCTATCAGGCCACTGCCGAGGGCTGGTCGTCCCTGCCTCCGTTGGATCTGAATGTCAGTGAAGAACCGGAATGGCTGAGTAGCCGCGCATCAGACGAGGGTGTCGACGTTTTATTGGTCGACGATGCCGATGGTGCCCTGTACCAGACTCGATTGTCTGACTTGCCACAATCCGAACAGGCTGCCACGCCGCTGCCAACGGTTCTGGCACTGGTCGCTACCGACCCGGTACCCAGTGTCGGTGACGCTGCCGACGACCCGGCCATCTGGCAGCATCCCGAACAGCCTGAACACAGCCGTGTCCTGGGTACCGACAAACGCGCAGGTCTGGGTGTCTATGATCTCGCCGGCCGGCAACTGCAATTTCTGTCCAGTGGTCGACTGAACAATGTCGATGTCCGCTCCGGCTTTCGCCTTGCGGCAGAGACGGTCGACCTGGCCGTGGCCAGCAACCGTGACGCCAATAGCCTGCACCTGTTCAGCATTGACCGCAGCAGCGGTGAGCTGACCGATATCGGCCAGGTCGAGACACCGCTCGGAGAAATCTACGGCTTGTGCATGAGCCAGTCACCCGCCGGCGACATCTACGCCATCGTCAATGACAAGGATGGACGCTTCCTGCAGTACCGCTTGAGCGCGCCGAACGGTCAGGCCCACGGCGAGCTGGTTCGTGAATTCGAGGTTGCCAGTCAGCCGGAGGGCTGCGTTGCCGACGATCTGCGTCAGCGGTTATTCATTGGTGAGGAAAACGTCGCCGTCTGGGCCCTGGATGCCTCAGCCGAGGCTGACAGCGAGCTGCACAAGGTGATCGATGTCGGCGGCCTGGTGCAGGCGGATATCGAAGGCCTGGCACTGTATCAGGACGCTGACCACCCCTACCTGGTGATTTCCAGCCAGGGCAACAACAGCTATGTAGTCATTGATGCCGAACCGCCTTATGCCAAGCGCGGTGCCTTTCGCATCGGCCTCAATGCCGAGCTGAATATTGACGGCGCCTCGGAAACCGATGGCCTGGAGGTTACTTCCAGCAATCTGGGTGGCCCCTGGCAGCAGGGTTTGCTGGTGGTGCAGGACGGTCGCAAGCGTATGCCGGAAGACAACCAGAACTACAAATATGTGCCCTGGCAGGCAGTCGCCGACTTGCTCGAACTGCCCTGATCCGGCCCGGCATCACACAAGCGTAACCATTTTTCCATTCCATTGATGAAACGGAGCGCCCTCGGCGCTCCACGCGAGGAGTAAGTCCCATGCCCACCACAGTCGATAGTATGTATGTCTGGGCGCTGGTCGAAGAAGCCAGTGTTCTGGTGCAACTGGTCATGCTGACCCTGGTTCTGGCCTCTCTGCTGTCCTGGTTCGTGATCATCCAGCGCAGCACAGTGTTCAAGCAATCACGTCGAGCGCTGGACAATATCGAACAACAGTGTCAGCAGGCTGACCTGCTGACATTCCACGCTGAATCGGCTGAAGCCCAGACGGGAGCCAGCACAGTCGTTCAGGCCGGCCGCCATGAATTCAACCGCTATCAGCAACAACCCAATGGCAATCCGCAAGTCGTGCTGGACGGCGTAGAGCGTGCCATGCAACTGGCCATCTCGCGGGAGGAACGGCGGCTCGGGCGCAACCTGCCATTTCTTGCCACCGTGGGCTCGGTCAGTCCCTATATCGGCCTGTTTGGTACCGTCTGGGGGATCATGAATTCCTTTATCGGCCTGTCTCAGGTACAGCAGGCCACGCTGGCCGCCGTCGCTCCCGGGATTGCCGAAGCATTGATCGCTACGGCTATTGGCCTGTTTGCCGCGATTCCCGCCGTGATCGCCTACAACCGCTTCGCTGCGCGCGGTGAAGAGATGATTGCCCGCTATTACAGCCTGGCGGGGGAGCTCAGCGCGAATGTCCACCGCCAACTGCATCTGGGTCGGGGGTAACTGTCATGCGACCACCCCGCTCCGTACTCAAGCCCAAAGCAGAAATGAATGTAGTGCCCTACATCGATGTCATGCTGGTACTGCTGGTGATCTTCATGGTTACCGCACCCATGCTGACCCAGGGCATCCCGGTCGAGCTGCCCAGGGTAGCAGCTGAAACCCTGGATGACAGTGATCCCCTGTCCATCGTCACCCTGTCGATCGATGCTGATGGCCAGTTTCACTGGAACCAGGGTGAAACCGTCGATACCGATAGCTACAGCAACAGCAGTGCTGATCTCCAGGACATGAGCGCGCGCATCGGTGCCGTGGTCGAGAGTAACCCCGATACCCAGGTATTCATCCGTGCTGACAGCGCAGCCGACTATGGTCATGTCGCCAGTGCCATCGGGGCATTGCAGCAAGGTGGCGTGAGTCGTCTCGGCCTGATCACCGAGGCTCCTTGAGATGACCATGCGTATGGCCTTGCACAATGACTCCCTGACCCGGCAACCGAATCCGTACTCGGGCACAGCGCTATGGCGTCAATGGGGCTGGCCTGCCTGTGCCACGCTTCTGGTTCACGGCCTGGCGCTGGCCACGCTGGCAGTGAACTGGGCTCCAGTTGCGCCCGCTCCGGCGCACGCACCTGACAGCGTCAGTCTGACCCTGATGAGTATGCCGCTGCCACCCCCGCCGCCACCACCTTTGCCGGAAGCAGTTGTCGAACCACCACCGCAGCCAGCACCGGTCACCAAGCCGGCGCCCGAGCCGGTAGTTGACCAGGCGGCGATTGCTCGTGAGCGCCGGGCCCGGGAGCAAGAGCGGGAGCGGCTCAAGGAGCACGAACGCCAGCAGCAGGCTCTTGAGCGCGAGCAACAGGCCGAACGCGAGCGGGAGCGCGCCCGTGAAGAGCAGCGGCGTCAGCAGGAACGGCAGCATCAACAGGCATTGGCTGCCAAGGCTGAACAGGCCCGTCTGGCCGCCGAGCAAGAGGCCCGGGCACGCCAGCAGATCAGCCAGTACCAGCCTGTCAGAAAGATTGCACCGGATTACCCGCGGCGGGCTCTGGATCATTCCATTGAGGGCGATTGTACCGTGCAGTACGACGTTACCCCCAATGGCCGTGTCAGCCAGCCGAGTATCGTCAGCTGCGATGACCCGCTGTTCGAGCGCCCTTCGCTACGTGCTGCAGCCGCGTTTCGCTACGAGCCACATCGGGTCAACGGCGAGGCCATTCGCGTGCCTGGCGTGCGCAACACCTTCCGCTATCGCATCGAATAAAGGTAACTCTCATGCCTGATAGACAACAGCATCAGGATTTTCACAACGCCATCGAGGCCTGTGATGATCGTATTCTCAACCCACGCGGGCTACCCGACAGTTTCGGTCGGCGCCAGGTCCTCAAGGGAGGTCTGGCCCTGAGCATGATGGGGTTGTTCGCGCCCTTGCTGACAGCCTGCCAAAACCAGACGGGCACACAAACCAGCACGCTGCTGGGCTTTGCCTCGGTGGCCGCCCAGACCTCGGACAGTTTCGACCAGGTCGTGGTACCCGCTGGCTACCGGGCCGAGCCCTTTTTTTCCTGGGGTGATCCGGTGCTGCCCAATGCGCCAATCTGGCGGGGAGATGCCAGCGAAGACTGGCAGGCACAGTTGCTGCAAGCCGGTGACAACCACGACGGCATGCACTTTTTCCCTTTTGCCAGTGACCCGGACAATCACGGCCTGTTGGTGATCAATCATGAATACATCAACCCCACCCTGCACCCCGACGGAGCAACCGAGTACCCGCATGCCGACGGTAGCCGTCAACGAACCTTGCAAGAGGTCCTCAAGGAGCAAGCCGCCCATGGCATCAGCATTATCGAGCTCAAGCGCAACGATTCCGGCCGTTGGCAGCGGGTATTGGGTGACTATAACCGGCGTATCAGCAGTCTGACGCCCATGCGTCTCAGCGGCCCGCTAGCCGGTGACCCGCGCATGTGCACTGCCAGCGACCCTGGCGGCCGGGACGTGATCGGCACCCTGAACAACTGCGCCATGGGCGTCACGCCCTGGGGCACCTATCTGGCCTGCGAAGAAAACTTCCACAACTACTTCGTTAACCGCGACCCGAATGACCATGCCATTCGCCCGGAGCACCAGCGCTATGGAATCGGCAATGGTGCCAGTAGCCGCTACTACGCCTGGGAATCTGTCGATCCGCGCTTTGATGCTACCCCCCAGCCAGAACAACCGCATCAGGGACATGTGAATGAACCCAATCGCTTTGGCTGGGTAGTTGAGATTGACCCCTTCGACCCGCAGAGCACACCGCGCAAGCTGACCGCGATGGGCCGCCTGGGTCGTGAATGCTCCGTCTGTTCACTGGCTGATGACGGCAGCATGGCGTTCTATTCCGGCGATGATGCGCGGGGAGAATATGTCTGGAAGTTCATCCCCGATGGCCGCCACGATCCGGATAACCCGCGCGCCAGCCGCGCATTGCTGGACAAAGGCACCCTTTATGCCGCGCGTTTTGATGCCGACGGCCGTGGCCATTGGCTGGCCTTGATCCACGGCCAGGGGCCGCTGACTGCCGCCAACGGCTTTCCCGACCAGCAGGCCGTGCTACTCAATGCCCGCGGCGCTGCCGACCTGCTCGGCGCCACCCCGATGGATCGTCCTGAGTGGGTGGCCGTCAGCCCGCTCAATCGCGATGTCTATGTCAGCCTGACCAACAATCATCAGCGCGGCAGTACCTTTGCGCTGGATGCCGCCAACCCGCGACCGAATAATCAACACGGCCAGATCCTGCGCTGGAGCGAAGATGGCGGCCTGCCGACCGCACTCAGCTTTGACTGGGAGCTTTTCCTGCTTGCCGGCGACGCACCCGGTGCACTGGATGCCGATGGCTACCCGGTAGCCGAGGAACTGATCGGGACTATCCGGGGCGATAGCTTCTCGTCACCCGATGGCCTGGCGTTTGATGCTGATGGCCGGCTGTGGATTCAGACCGATGCCGATGAGAGCGCCCCGCATACCCACAACATGGGCTGCAATCAGTTGCTGTGTGCCGACCCCAACAGCCGCGAGGTGCGCCGCTTTCTGGTTGGCCCCTGGGGGGCTGAGATCACCGGCATTACCTGGAGCCCGGATTACCGGACGTTGTGGATCAATGTGCAACACCCGGGCATCAGCTACCCGGCCAGTGACGGGCACTCACGTCCTCGCTCAACCACCGTCATGATCACCCGCGAAGATGGCGGCATCATCGGCGCGTGACCTTCTTACCCAAAGGAATTCCTATGTTCAGCATGAAACAGCTCGTTGTTACCCTTGTTTTATTATTTGCTGGCAGCCACGCGCTGGGCGCGCCTGCTACGCAAGTGCGCGAACCGATACTGCGCTTTGTCGCCCTCGGTGACGCCGAACCCAAGCCGGAAGCCCGGTTTCCGGGTCTGGCTGCCGCCGTCGATGACGTAAATCTGCTGGCGAAGCAAGAACAGCTGGATTTTGCCATTGGCGTCGGCGACATCGCCCACAAAGGGACGCTGGTGCAATACCAGGCAGCCAGCCATGAGCTGGAACGGCTGTCACTGGCGTTTTACCCGATCATGGGCAATGAAGAGCACGGCAGCACCGTGGCGCGCTTCCTGGAGTTTGCACAACGCTGGAACCCGGAACTGGCCGGCCTTGAAGTCCCGAGCTATGTGCTGGAATTCGAGCACATTGCTGTGGTACTGGCCTCACCGGACCATGGCCGCGATTTTGCGGATGAAGGTATCGCCTGGGTCACCGAGCAGCTGCAAGCCCTGGCGCCAAAGCCCGTGTTACTCGTCGTGCATGGCGCCCAGACCGGGGTTTATCCGGAAAATCCTGACAAGGGTATTACTCACCCGGATTTTGCCCGGGTGATCCGCCAACCCAACCTGGCTGCGATCATTTCCGGTGACTTGCATATGGACATGCCCAGAGTCGAGCACTCCAAGCAGATTGGCGATATTCACTATCTGCACATCCCGGCTCTGGAGCGCACCAAGATTCCCGATGAGTCACACCACACCCCGATGTTTCGGACCTTTGCTCTGTATGCCGACGGCACACTGGACGTCGAGACCTTTATTGCCGACGGCTCATTAGAGCCGATCGCGGAATTCGATTACCGCTTCAGAATACAACCCTGGGCGACTGCTGACTGAAGTGCCAGAAACACAAAACCCGCCAATCGGCGGGTTTTGTGTTCGTTCAACGCAAGCTCAGAGCTTGCCCTGCAAGGCATTCAGGAACAGTTGCTGGTATTGCGCGGCATCCAGCTTGATCGGGTTGGTGCCGGCACTCGGATCCTTGACCGACATGGCGCCCAGGGTTTCCGCCTGTGCATCGTCGATACCAATATCGGCCAGGGTATTCGGGATGTCCAGTTCCTGACGCAGATCCAGTACCCAGTCCAGCATGCCATCGAAGTTCTGCTTGGGCAGCCCCAGGTAACGGGCGGCACGCTCCATCTCTGGCTCGATGGCACTGCGGTTGGTTTGCAGCACATAGGGCATCACAATCGCGTTCAGGGTGCCATGGTGCGCATCGTAGACCGCCCCCAGGCTGTGCGACAGCGCGTGAATCGCGCCGAGGCCACGCTGGAAGGCGGTACAGCCCATGGTCGATGCAACCAGCATCTGCATGCGCGCATCAATATCAGTACCTTGCCTGGTGGCACGCGGCAGGTTTTCCTTGACCAGGCGCATACCTTCCAGAGCAATACCTTCAGCCATGGGATGGAACAGCGGTACACAGAAGGCTTCCAGGCAGTGCGCCAGCGCGTCCATACCCGTGGCGGCGGTCATTTTGGGTGGCAGACCAATCGTCAGCTCGGGGTCAAGAATGACAATGCCCGGGACCAGCTTGGCGTGGAACATAAGCCGCTTGGCATGGTTCTCTTCGTCGGTAATCACCGAGGCCTGACCCACTTCAGAGCCGGTACCCGCCGTGGTCGGCACGGCAACCACCGGCAGCATCTTGCTGGCATCGACATTGGAGGGCTTGAAGGCATCCCACAAGTCGATACCCTGATAGGCAAACAGCGCAATCGCCTTGGCCGCATCAATCGCCGAACCGCCACCAAAAGCGATCACGCCATCGTGGTTGCCGGCTTTCAGTGCGGCAGCCCCGTTGAGCACGTTGGCGCTGCTCGGGTTCCCTTTGACATCGCTGAACACAGCGGCTTGGAGTCCGGCATCACGGCATGACTGTATCGCTGCATCAACCATTGGCAGCGCTGCCAGGCCCGGGTCAGTGACCAGCAAGGGCGCTTTCATGCCCAACTGCTTGCAGGCCTTGGGCAGCTCACTGATGCGGCCAGGGCCAACACGCATCAAGGTCGGGTAATGCCAGTTCATGCTGTAAGAAGTGATGTCCATGCTGTCTCCGCTAAAAGCTCGTTATTGGAAGGGGGTATCGGTGTGGTTGCGGGCGGTCAATCAGGCCAGTTGACTACCGGGATACAGAACCGATTTGTGTCCCGCAACATACCCAAAACTGCCGCCTACGTCCATGCCCGATAACATCTGCTGCGACAATTGGCCACTTGCTTTCCGGCTTGCAGACAGTAAGTATTGGAGCATACGGGTAAGCCCAAACCAGTAATCCCTGGCTTGCCGTGCTGATAAGCGCTGATCACAGCGCATTTTGCATCCGCTTCAATGCCTTGAGGATAACCATGATGAAAATTCTGATGTCTACCCTGTCTCTGGCCGCACTGTTGGCCGCTCCAGTCGTCATGGCCGACGATCCCGAACAACTGTTTGCCACCAAAGCCTGCGCTGCCTGCCACGCTCTGGATGACAGCCAGCGCGTGGGTCCGGGTATGGCTGCCGTGCAGGCACGCTATGCCGATGAGGACCAGGAAGCCATTGTCGCCACCCTGGCAGGCCGCATCAAAAACGGCAATGTGGGCAACTGGGGACAGATTCCCATGCCTGCCAACGCCGCCATTACCGAAGAACAGGCGAAAATTCTTGCCGAGTGGGTTATGACCCGCTGATTCAGGCTGTGCGATAAAAAAAACCCGCTAATGCGGGTTTTTTTACTCACAAGCTACCAGCATGTCAGGACTTGCCAACCTCACCCTGATCTTCCTGGATGGTCGCCTCCATGCTCTTGAGTCCCTTGTAGCGGACATCACGACCAATCACCAGGTAGATCACCTGTTCGGCAATGTTGCGCGCATGATCACCTACCCTTTCCAGTGAGCGCAGCACCCAGAGCACATTCAGCACTCGACCGATGGAGCGCGGGTCCTCCATCATGAAAGTAACCAGTTCACGCATGGCAGTCTTGTATTCCTGGTCGACAATCTTGTCTTCGCGGGCTACAGCAAAGGCCAGATCACTATCCAGGCGAGCAAAGGCATCCAGGGAATCCTGAACCATCTTGCGCACGTGGGCGCCGATGTGGCGACATTCCACGTAACCACGTGGCGACTGACCTTCATCGACCAGATGCAGGGCGCGCTTGGCGACCTTGGATGCTTCGTCTCCAATCCGCTCCAGATCAACAATGATCTTGTTGATGCTCATGACCAGACGCAGATCACTGGCCGCCGGTTGACGGCGGGCCAGAATGCGCATGCATTCCTCGTCGATCTGCACTTCCATCTGGTTGACCGCCTGATCACTGTCGCGCACCTTTTCGGCCAGATTGCCATCACCATTGATCAGTGCGTTGACCGCGTCATTGATCTGCTTCTCCACCAGCCCACCCATCTCCAGCATCTGGGTGCGGACTTCCTCGAGTTCGGCATTGAACTGTTGGGAAATGTGCTGGCTGAAACCTTCGGTTTCCTTGTTCATCGTGCATCCCCCCTCGGGATCAGCCGTAACGGCCGGTGATGTAGTCTTCGGTTTGCTTCTTGCTCGGGTTGGTGAACAGGGTGTTGGTGTCACCATATTCAATCAGATCACCCATATACATGAAGGCGGTGTAGTCAGACACTCGCGCCGCCTGCTGCATGTTGTGCGTCACAATGACGATGGTGTAGTCATTTTTCAGCTCGTTGATCAGCTCCTCGATCTTCAGGGTAGAGATCGGATCAAGGGCCGAAGCCGGCTCATCGAGCAGAATCACTTCCGGTTCGATGGCAATGGCCCGGGCAATCACCAGACGCTGTTGCTGGCCGCCGGACATGCCGAAGGCGTTGTCGTTCAGGCGGTCCTTGACCTCATCCCAGAGTGCCGCTGCACGCAGCGAACGTTCGACCACTTCATCAAGATCACGCTTGGAGTTGACGCCCTGCAGGCGCAAGCCATAGGCCACGTTCTCGTAGATCGACTTGGGGAAAGGGTTAGGCTTCTGGAATACCATGCCGACACTGCGACGAAGCTCGGCAACATCGACATCGCGGCCATAGATGTTCTTGCCGTCCATGTTGATTTCGCCGGTGATACGGCAAATATCGACCAGGTCATTCATGCGATTGAAGCAACGCAACAGCGTTGACTTGCCGCAGCCGGACGGGCCGATAAACGCAGTGACCTTTTTCTCCGGAATACGCAGATCAATCCCGTTCAACGCCCGGTCATTGCCGTAGTGCAATTCCAGGTTGTTGACCTCAATCTTGATTTTTTCATCAGCCAGCGACAAAACCTCGCCTTTGTGTCCCAGCGCCTGGCTGGCGGACATCGAAATCGGATTCTGCTCGGGCTGGTTGGCCGGTGTGTTCATGCCTGTGCTCTCAGTAGTCATAAGATAATTCCTGTCGTCAGTGCGCTTAGTCGGAAGCGCTGCGGTAGCGTTCACGCAGGTGGTTGCGGATCGAGATAGCGGTCAGGTTGAGCGCCACGATCAGCAGTACCAGTACCAGCGCAGTGGCATAGACCAGCGGGCGAGCCGCTTCTACGTTGGGGCTCTGGAAGCCGACGTCGTAGATATGGAAGCCCAGGTGCATGATCTTGCGTTCCAGGTGGATAAAGGGGAATTCGGCATCCACCGGCAGGGTCGGAGCCAGTTTCACGACACCCACCAGCATCAGTGGAGCGACTTCACCGGCAGCCCGCGCAATGGCCAGAATCAGACCGGTCATCATCGCCGGAGTAGCCAGCGGAACAATGACCTTCCACAGAGTCTCTGCCTTGGTAGCACCCAGCGCCAGACTGCCCTGACGGATGGTGCTCGGAATCCGCGCCAGACCTTCTTCGGTCGACACGATCACGATTGGCAGGGTCAACAGGGCCAGAGTCAAGGAAGCCCAGAACAGACCCGGAGTACCGAACGTGGGTGCCGGCATGGCAGCTTCATAGAACATCTGGTCGATGCTGCCACCAAGGAAGTACACGAAGAAGCCAAGACCAAAAACCCCGTAGACGATCGACGGTACCCCGGCCAGGTTATACACCGAGATGCGTATGATCCGCGTTATCAGACCCTGCTTGGCATATTCGCGCAGATAAATGGCCGCGAAGATACCGAAGGGCGTGACGATGATCGACATCACGAAGACCATGATCACAGTCCCGAAAATCGCCGGGAAGATCCCCCCCTCGGTATTGGCCTCACGCGGTTCATCAACGATGAATTCGCCCATGCGGACAAAATACTGCCCCAGCTTGTCCGGCGTACTCATGGCATTGGGCGCAGTTACTCGCACGACATCCGCCAACGAGATATCCAGCTCATTGCCATCATTCATGCGCATGCGCAAGGTGTCACGGTGAGTACTGTTGTACAGAATATCCAGTTCGGCACGCAACACTTCGTAATCGGCATCCAGCTCCGCCTTGCGCTGAGCGATCCGCTCCTCAGCCAGTGCACGCTCGGTGCCGGTCACATTGCGCAGATCCAGATTACGCCGGTCCAGACGCAGTTGCTCGATACCTGCGTTGATCCGGCCAATCTCGCCACGCTCGATCGACTTGATGTTGTCATGCAGCTGCAGGCTGCGATCAATGGTTTCCTGGGTAGCGGTCCAGAAGTTCTCATCCTGTGGCGTCAGTCGTTCACCGTCATACTCCAGGCTGACCGGATAGCCGTAGAAATTGCCCCATTCGCGGCGTTCGATTACCCATACGTTGTCCGGATACTTGAATTCGCCCATACCGAATTCGGTATACCAGGCAAAATCACGGCCGGTCTGATCACGGTTACCCTGCTTGAACAGAAAGCGGGTGACCAACTCCTTGTCCTCGGGCACCTTGTAACCAGCGTCAATCGCTACAGCGGCCGGAATGGTTTGCGAGCGCACCACCTCACCAAGAATCTCACTGCGCGTACCGTCAGTCTCGACCACGGCCACCTGAGCGACATCGGCCGGCCAGAAGTGCGCAAAACCGCGCACCGCAATCAATCCGATCAGACCTACCACCATGATCATGCATATTGCCACCGCACCGGCATTCAGCCAGATCCAGGGAGCACCACTCTTGAACCAGGATTTCATCATATTCCCCTATGGCCGATTACAGGCTGCTGTAGCGCGTGCGCAGACGCTGGCGAATGATTTCTGCCGCGGTGTTGACCACAAAGGTCATCGCCAACAGCACCAGAGCAGCCAGGAACAGTACGCGGAAGTGAGAAGAGCCCACTGCGGTTTCCGGCAATTCGACAGCAATATTGGCGGACAGGGTGCGCATCCCTTCAAAGATATTGAAGTTGACCACCGGGCTGTTACCGGTCGCCATCAAGACGATCATGGTTTCACCCACTGCACGCCCGAAGCCCATCATCACTGCGGAGAAAATCCCCGGGCTGGCAGTGGGCAGCACCACACCCACGACTGTCTGCCAACTGGTAGCCCCGAGTGCCAGCGAGCCCTGGGTCAAGTGTCTGGGCACCGTAAATACGGCATCTTCAGCAATCGAAAAGATGGTCGGAATCACTGCAAAGCCCATGGCGATACCGACGATCAAGGCGTTGCGCTGATCATAGGTAATGCCTACATCGGTAAACCACTGGCGCATGCTGCCGCCAAAGAACCAGACTTCGATCAGCGGGCTCATGGTGACCGCCAACCAGCCAAAGGCCAGAATAATCGGCACCAGCAATGCCGCTTCCCAGCCATCGGGGATACTCTGACGGATTGAACGAGGCACTACTGTTGACCAAAACCAGGCAAACAACAGCATGATGGGCGGTAATAACAGCAGAATACTGAAGATTGCCGGCAAGTGGTCCTCTGCAAAAGGTGCCAGCCAGAGACCAGCCAGAAAGCCGAGAATAACCGTTGGCAAGGCTTCCATGATTTCGATGCTGGGTTTGACGAAGCCACGCAGCTTGGGCGTCATGAAGTAGGCGGTATAAATCGCCCCGGCAATCGCCAGCGGCATGGCGAACAGCATGGCATAGAAGGCGGCTTTCAGCGTACCAATGGTCAAGGGCGTCAAACTGAACTTGGACTCGAATTCATCCGACCCCGATGACGACTGCCAAATGAATTCCGGGTCGCTGCGTCCTTCATACCAGACACGATTCCACAACGCATTGAGGGACAATTGCGGGTGTTCGTTCCAGACTTCAGCGACGTGGATATTTCCATCTGGCGTTTTCGCCAGCAACATGCCATTAAGCGGTGAAATGGTCACTCGAGTAATCGGCTGATCGACGTACTGTTGCAGATACAGGGTACGCGCCGAGGTGCCGTAATGGATGCCGATATGACCCTCGGCATCACCGGCAACAAAACCCTTGCGGTTGTATTCCGGCGCCAGACTGGTAATGGCCGCAGAATGCGAGCGGAAGTCGCGCACATGCTCCAGGTCGTAATTGTTGTTCTCGTCACGGACCAGGAACCACTGACTCAGCTCGCCGCGCTCGGTGCCGACAATCAGGGATACCGTACCGTTGAGCAACTCGATCGCGGTAATCGGGCTGCCATTACCAGCATCCACCGACTGCACCAGGCGTGCCTTGGCTGGCTCACTGACATCGTAGTAGTGAATCTGACCGGTCGTGTCGACCACAAACAGGTTGCGCAGCTGCTGATCCAGCAACATTTTCATCGGCTCGCCTGGTACCGCAGGCAGAGTAAACCGCTCTACCTGAGCGGAGGTTTCCCCGGTCATCAAGTTGCTGCGAGTGGTAATATTGGCCAGCACCAGGCGTTGATCTTCCGTGTAACCGGCTATCAGTGTGGCCTCCCGGCCGCGTGTGCGACGCTCAATGGCGACATGGCGCAATGCAGCACCCTGCTCATCCAACTCGATCGGCTGATTACCGAGCGGGTATTTGAACATGGGGGCGATGTGCCGCACCCCGTCCGGGAACGTCAGGTCATAATCGTGCTCGACCACCAGCACCTGGCCATTGCTCAGGCCTTGAACAACAATGTTCGAGCTCGGGTTGCCCGAGGCAAAGCTGGTAACGCTGGCGTCTTCAGGCAAACCCATATCAAGCTCGGCGCGCACACTGCCATCGTCCAACTGGAAAAAGGTGGCGTGGCCATCATCCGTATACTGGAAGCCCAGCTCTTCATAGCGCTCAATCAATAGCGCTTGCGTCTCAGACTCGGTGACTGGCAGTTCCAGCGTCACCATAGGCGTGACTGTTGCACCGCGAAAAATCGGTGCAACCTCGTAGAACAAATAGACAAAAATCATCGCCAGGGCGAATACCACGCCAAAGCCAGCCGCGCTGATACCCCAGCGTGACAGCGTATCCTTGCGGGCACGCCGCTTGCGCAAGCGTTGCCGCGCATTGGTATCGGGAAGCAGAGATGGCGCAGGTTCGCTCTCCGCCATGGTTCTCGTCAGATCAGTCATAATGGGCTACTCGCAGGTCACTGCCATGGTGCCGCTCAGGCTAATGGCTTTATATGACAGGATTGTTACACCGCGGGAAAAATTGCCTGGCTATCAACTAACGGCGATTCGTTGCCTTTGAGTCTGCCTACGGCAACAGTACAAGACACAAAAAAAGGGGCCTGGTTAGGCCCCCTCTTCAGCTTCCATTCCATGGAAACGAACGAATCAGTCGATGCCCAATTCGCCCATTACACGCTGACCAATCGAGTTGGGCAGAGTAACAAAACCATCACGATGTACTACGCCCTGGCCTTCCTTGCTATACAGCATGCGAACGAATTCACGGGTCAACGGATCCAGATCTTCGTTCGGGTTCTTGTTGATGTAAACGTACAGGTAGCGGGCCAGCGGATAGTCACCAGAAGCCGCATTTTCAGAGTTGGCTTCAAAATACTCACCACCGTCTTCGGCAGCCAGTGGCACTACGCGAACACCTGAAGTACGGTAGCCGATACCGGAATAACCGATACCGTTGATGGACTCGGTCACACCCTGAACCACTGAGGAAGAACCCGGCTGTTCGTTGATGCTGGACTTGTAGTCACCACCGCACAGAGCGCTGTCCTTGAAGAAACCATAGGTACCAGATACAGCGTTACGGCTATAGATGGCAAAGTCACGGTTGCTCCAGGCACCGGTCAGACCCAACTGGCCCCAACGGGTAATGTCTTCACTGCCACCACAACGGCGAGTGGCTGAGAAAACCGCGTCAACTTCCGGAAGGGTCATGCCCTTGATCGGGTTATCCTTGTTGACGTATACGGCAACCATGTCAACCGCAACCGGCATAGCATAAGGTGCATAGCCATGGCGCTCTTCAAAGGTCTGGACTTCAGTGTCACGCATGGCACGACTCATCGGAGCCAGGTTGGCAGTCCCTTCGGTGATCGCCGGCGGTGCAGTAGATGAACCAGCGCCCTGAATCTGGATATTGACGTTGGGATAGAGCTTGTTGAACTCTTCAGCCCACAGGGTCATCAGGTTGTTCAGGGTATCGGAACCGATACTGGACAGGTTGCCCGAGATACCGCCGACACGCTCATACGTGGGCAGGTTCGGATCTACTTCAGCGACACTAACGGTGCTGAATGCAGCAGCGCTGGCAATACTTACGGCGACACAGAGTTGCTTCAGTTTCATGCTTGTCTCCTTGAGAGGACGTGTTTGGCATCACGTGGCTCAGTATCGGGATGCGATATGACAACTCTATGCCCGAAATATGACAGTTTGGTTAAATCACGACCGGATCAGGAGGCTTGCAGGCAAATTCTTGCGCGCTTTTGATTGAGACTGGACAGCGCAGGTCGTAATATAGCGCCGCCTGCCACTTGTCAAGCATGATACAGAATGCTTAAGTGACCCAATAACTACAATGGCCATTACGAGACTGACATGAATGATGTTGATCAGGATCCGATTCCACAGGGTGAATTGGCACTCAAGGTAACCGCACTGCCGCGAGACGCCAACGCCTGGGGAGACATTTTCGGCGGTTGGCTGGTTTCACAAATGGACCTCGCCGGCACGGGTACCGCCTCACGCATTGCCCGCGGCCGCGTCGCCACCGTGGCGATCGACCGTATGGGCTTTATGGTCCCGGTCCCGGTCGGTGCGCAGCTGGCGTTTTACTGCCTGGTGCAGGACATTGGCCGCAGCTCGATGAAGATTCAGGTCGAAGTCTGGAGCGAAGATCTGGCGCATGACGAGTGCCGCAAGGTCACCGAAGCCACCTTCGTGTTTGTTGCCATTGATGACCGTGGCCGCACCCGGATCATTCCATCCTGAATACTGGTCACCATGCCCGATACCCTGTTGCAGCTCGGCCTGCCACTCGCCAACGCCATTGACCGCCTGAACCGTACACTGGGTCGAGCTTTGGCCTGGCTCAGCGTTCTCCTGGTTCTGTTTACCGTAACCGTGGTAGTGCTGCGCTATGGCTTTGAACGGGGCAACACGGCCCTGCAGGAACTTACCCTGTATGCCCACGGACTGATGTTTCTCGGTGCCGCCGCCTGGGCCCTGCAACGAGACAGCCACGTGCGGGTAGATGTGTTCTACCGCCGCTTTTCCCGCCAGCGCCAGGCACTGATTGATCTCATCGGTACCTTGTTCCTGCTTTTGCCCATGTGCCTGTTCCTGGCATGGAACTGCTGGGATTACGTAGCCAATTCCTGGGCCCGCCAGGAAACATCCGCTGATACCGGCGGCCTGCCATTCGTCTTTATTCAGAAAAGTTTCATTCTGCTGTTGATCGCCACACTCTTCTTGCAAGCACTGGCACAGGTCATCAAAACCCTGGCCGTATGCCGTGGGCTGCGCAGCGACTTCCTTGAGCACCCTGACGACCACCAGGACGAGGTACTCTGATGGGCCTCGAATGGATCGCCGTCCTGCTTTTCATCTGTATCTGCCTGGCGCTGATGCTGGGCTTTCCGGTGGCCTTTACCCTGGGTGGGCTGTCACTTCTGTTTGCCGGCGCCGGCATGCTGTTTGGCGTCTTCGAGCCCGGTTTTCTCGGCGCCCTGCCCAGCCGTCTGTTCGGCACCATGAACAACCAGACATTGCTCGCCGTGCCCCTGTTCGTGTTTATGGGCGTCATGCTGGAAAAATCGCGCATTGCCGAAGACCTGCTGGATGCCATGTCACGTCTGTTCGGCAGCCTGCGCGGCGGGCTGGCGATTGCGGTCTGCCTGGTCGGTGCCCTGCTCGCAGCCAGTACCGGCATTGTCGGCGCCACCGTGGTCACTCTGGGTTTGCTGGCCCTGCCAACCATGCTCAAGCGTGGTTATGACCCGGCTGTCGCCACCGGCACCCTGGCTGCAACCGGGACGCTGGGGCAGATCATTCCGCCATCCATCGTCCTGGTGTTGCTGGGTGATGTGCTGTCCAGCGCTTACCAGCAGGCGCAACTGCGCCAGGGCATTTTTTCGCCGCAGACGGTCAGCGTCGGTGACCTCTTTGTCGGCGCCCTGTTGCCCGGCATTCTGCTGATCGGCCTGTATCTGCTCTATCTACTGTTTATGGCCTGGTGGCGACCGGAGAAGATGCCGGCCCTGCCGGTTGATGAACTGCCAACCATCAGTCTGCCGCGCCTACTGCTCAGCCTGTTCGCGCCATTGCTGTTGATCATGTCGGTGCTCGGCTCGATCCTCGTCGGTATCGCCACCCCGACCGAAGCAGCGGCCGTCGGTGCTCTGGGTGCCAGCCTGCTGGCCCTGCTCAAGCGGCGCCTGACTGTACGTCGTTTGCAGTCAGTTGCCGAATCCACCACCCTGATCAGCGCCATGGTGTTCATGATTCTGATCGGCGCCTCGATTTTCTCGCTGGTATTCCGTGGTTTTGGTGGTGAAGACCTGATACACGGCCTGTTCAATGCCCTGCCCGGCGGACTGTTTACCGCCACCCTGCTGGTGATGCTGCTGATCTTTCTGCTCGGCTTTATTCTCGACTTTATCGAGATCACCTTTGTGGTGGTGCCCATTGTCGGCCCGGTGTTGCTGGCCATGGGGCTGGACCCGATCTGGCTCGGTGTAATGATTGCGCTGAACCTGCAAACCTCTTTCCTCACACCGCCCTTCGGCTTTGCGCTCTTCTATCTGCGCGGCGTGACACCACTCAGCGTGCCCACTACAGCGATCTACAAAGGCGTACTGCCCTTTATTGCCATTCAGATACTGTTGCTGATCATCGCCGCCATCTGGCCGGGCCTGATTACCTGGCTGCCCGGAAAGATGTGAGCTATTGCCAGCTTAACTTGAGATCTTTCTGTGACTGGGCGCAGTCACGCAAATAGAGATTGATCAAGCTCTGGTAGGGCAGATCCTTTTCTTCGGCTAATTGCTTGAAGTAGGCAATGGTGTCCTCATCCAGCCGGATCGTCACCTGCTTCTTCAGTTTCTTCGCGTAAGGGTTCTTGACCGATTCGGAGAAATCATAATGGTCACGCATATCTATACTCCTGATATACCTTGGTCTCACGCTTGTTGGCCCTGCGCGCTGAGATTATGCGGATTGATTCGCCATCTCTGATGCAGTGGCACACCAGCAGGAGACGTGCATTTATACTGGTGCCGAGCAGAATAAATCGGTCTTCTTCGCCAGAGTGGTCGGGGTCGGCAATCAAGCGACCATACTCATCGGTAAAAACTGACCTTGCTTCATCAAAGGAAACGCCATGTTTCTTTTGATTAGCCGCATCCTTACGCAAATCCCACTCAAATATCAGCTGACTCATAACTTATATTGTAGTTACATTGTAGTTATTTTCAAGGTGGTGCGATTGGTCATGTCTCGCCGATTCACTGGTTGACTAGATTAGAGGCTTATGCGACTCCAAACGTCAGAAAAAGTGCCAGGCCAACCATTACCGTACACTCGACCAGTTCAACTGTGGCTCCGGCCGTGTCACCGGTAGTGCCGCCCAGCCGTTGCAGGAAGCGCCAGCCGGCCCAGCTGCAGGTGACGGCCGCCATGGCCATTGCCAGCAGGCCAGTCCAGCCGAGTGCCAACATCAGCAGGCCATGCACCAGCAGTATGCCGAGCAGGCTTTTTCGCGGCAGATTGGCGGCCATGGTCGCGCCCAGGCCGTTGGCGCGCACGTAGGGTAGCCAGAGCAACAAGATTGGCAGGCAGCTGCGACCGAGCCAGGGGGCGAGTAGCAGGGCCCAGTAAAGCTCGTATTGCAGCAGGCTATAGAGCGCGGCCCATTTAAGCAGCAACACCAATACAAGAGCAGTGACCCCCATGGGGCCGCAGGCCGGGTCTTTCATGATTGCCAGGGTGCGCTCGCGATCGCCATAACCACCCACCCAGGCATCCACCGTATCGGCCAGACCATCCAGATGCAGCGCGCCACTGGCGACAACCCACAGAGCCAGCACCAAGACGGCCAGCAGCGGCGGGGAGACTGAGCTGAGCAACCAGGCCAGGCTCGCCAACACACCACCCAACAGCAGACCAACCAAGGGGTAATAGAGCAATGAACGCCCCTGCTCCGCCGGGCTGGGCGCGCGCGGCAAACGAATCGGTAGCCGAGTCAAAAATTGCAGCGCTATCAGCAAGGGCATTCGCTCAATTCTCCGTCGATATCCAGCCGCAGGCGGAACAGCCCGGCATGGGGGACTTCAACCTGCAACAGGTCTTTGGCCGGCAAACCCCGGGCCCGGGCCAGCAGCAAGCGCATGACGCCACCGTGGGTGACCACCAGCAAATGCTGCTGCGGATGCGTCTGTTGAAATGCTGTGATGGTGGTAAGCACGCGATCAGCAAAGGCGGCCATGGGTTCAGCCTCAGGCGGGGTATAGGCATAGGGGTCCGCCCAGAACTGCCCCAACGCATCGGCGCTGGTCTGCATCAATTCACTGGCACTACGGCCTTCCCAGCAGCCGAAATGCAATTCGCGCAGCCCCGGTGCAAGAATCATCGGACAGGCGTGGCTTTCAGCCGCTGTGGCGGCAAAGTCGGCGCAGCGCTGCAAGGGCGAACTGATCACCGCCGACCAGCCATTGCGCCCGGCCAGGCTGGCCTGCATCTGCTGCCAACCCTGGGGCGTCAGCGCATCATCAATACTGCCGCGAAATCCGCCGCCCTGTTTGGTTTCGCCATGGCGCAGCAGGTCCAGAATAAGGGTCATGCCAACCCCCGCGCCACGCCAGCACTGGCAAAGCTGGCCATACGGTTGTGCAGCAAACAGGTCTGGCGTAGCAAAGGCACGGCAAGCGCGGCGCCGGAACCTTCGCCGAGGCGCAACCCCAAATGCAACAAAGGCTCTGCCTGCAAGGCGGCCAGGAGCGCGGCATGGCCGGGTTCGGCCCCCTGATGACTGAACAGCCACCAGTCGCGACTGGACGGGTTGAGGCGTGCGGCGCAGAGTGCCGCAGCACTGGCAATGTAGCCATCCACCAATACCGGCAAGGCCAACTGGGCGGCGCTGATATAAGCGCCAACCAGTGCTGCCAGCTCCAACCCGCCAACATGGCACAGCCAGTCAAATGGCTCGTTGCAGGCTGGCCTATGCAAGGCCAGCGCCTGATCAATCACCGCTGCTTTGTGCACGACGCCTTTGGCATTCAGCCCGGTACCCGGGCCAACCAGTGCCTTGGCCGGTTGATCCAGCAGCGCACAGGCCAGGGCGCAAGCCGCCGTGGTATTACCAATACCCATCTCCCCGCCGATAAAAAGCTCGCAACCCCGGCCAGCCGCTTGCAACACCACCTCACGCCCTGCCGCCATGGCGCGGATACATTGCTCCGGCGTCATCGCCTGTTGCCGCCGCAGATTGGCCGTGCCCGGCGCGATCTGCCAGTGGCGCACACCCGCAAGGTCGCCCAGCGGGGTAGCCAGGCCCAGCGCGTGCAGTTGCATGTCGGCGTGCAGATCCTGCGCCAGCACACTGATGGCCGCGCCACCCTGGGCAAAGTTGGCCAGCATTTGAGCGGTGACCGCTTGCGGATAAGCAGAAACACCTTCAGCGACCACCCCGTGATCAGCCGCAAAGATGGCAATGGTCAGGCGCTCCAGCCGTGGCTGTTCGCTGGCCTGCATCGCCGCCAGCTGCACTGCCAACGCTTCCAGCTGCCCCAGTGAGCCGGCAGGTTTGGTCAATTGCGCCTGCTGCAGGCGGGCGCGCTCAGCATGCGCCTCGCTCGGCTGGGCTACCTTGTTCTGCCACCAGCGTGTGTTCATACCGGCTCACCCTTGAGCACCTGCGGCAAGCCGGCAACGCAGAAGGTCACTCGCTGACAGTGCGCTGCCAGTGCCTGGTGCAGCCAGCCCGCGGCATCCACATAGCGCCGGCTCAGGGCACCCATGGGTACTACACCGAGGCCGGTTTCATTGCTGACCAGAATAATATGACCCGGCAAGTCGGGCAGCAGGGCGAGCAGTTGTTCTGTCTCATTGGCCAGACGGTCAGGTTCATCGGTCAGCAGCAGGTTGCTCAACCACAGGGTCAGGCAATCGACCAATAAACAGCGATCTCCTGCGGCTTCACGCTGCAGGGCGGCGGCCAGCGCCAGCGGCTCCTCGACCAGCCCCCATTCAGCCGGCCGCTGCCCACGATGCCGGGCAATCCGGGCGGCCATTTCATCGTCCAGCGCCTGGGCGGTAGCGATATACACCACCTCAAGGCCGCTGGCTTCAGCCCGGATTTCGGCATGCCGGCTTTTGCCTGAACGCGCGCCGCCAAGGATCAGTTCGTGCATGGCTGGACTCCACATAAGTGCCGCAAGCGTTCGACATCCAGATGCTGTTCAACCAGATCGGCCAGGCGGTCGATATCCCGCACGCGCAGAGCCGAGTAATCCAGCGCCTGAGCCTCTTTCAGGCCAGCCCAGTGCAGCAGCGCAGCGCTGGCCGCCGGCTGTTCGAACAAGCCATGCAGGTAACTGCCCGCGATCTGGTTGTCGGTACTGAGCACACCATCCGGGGTGCCATCGTCGAGCCGCACCAGAGGCCGTTGCAGCGCTGGTCCCTGACTGCGTCCGGCGTGAATTTCATAACCCGTCAGTGGCACCTGATCAGCACCTTCAGGGCTAAACTGCACATGCCCGCTGACCCGGGTCAGGCGTTTGTGCGCCGTCAGCTCGGTACGGAAGGCCAGAAAGCCGAGGCCTTCGCTGCTGCCGGGCTCACCTTCCAGCCCCAGCGGATCAGCCACCTGTTCACCCAGCATCTGCAAGCCACCGCAAATACCCAGCAGCTTGCCGCCGTAGCGCAGATGGCGCTGTACATCCGCATCCCAACCCTGCTCACGCATAAACTGCAGATCACTGCGCACACTTTTCGAGCCAGGCAAAATGATCAGATCAGCGGCCGGCAAGGCCTGGCCAGGGCCGATAAAGTGCAGATCCACCTGGGGATGCAGGCGCAAAGGATCAAAGTCGGTATGGTTGCTGATGCGCTTGAGTACCGGCACCACGACCTTGAGCACCGGCCCCTGTTTGGCCGGCTGGCGGGTATTGACCGCATCTTCGGCTTCCAGATGCAGGTCATGCAGGTAAGGCAGCACGCCCAGCACCGGCTTGCCGGTGTGCTGCTCCAGCCAGTCCAGCCCCGGCTTGAGCAGGGCGATATCGCCGCGAAAGCGGTTGATGACAAAGCCTTTGACCCGCGCCTGCTCGCTGGCGGACAGCAACGCCAGAGTACCGACCAGGTGCGCGAAGACGCCGCCCTTGTCGATATCGGCAATCAGTAGCACCGGGCAGTCAACCGCTTCGGCAAAGCCCATATTGGCAATATCACCGGCACGCAGATTGATTTCTGCCGGCGAGCCGGCGCCTTCCACCAGCACGGCCTGATAACGCTGGCACAGACGTTGGTGCGAGGCCAACACCGCCTTGAGCGCCGTGGGCTTGTACGCGTGGTAACTCACCGCATCCATGCTGCCGACCGGATGGCCGTGAATGATCACCTGGGCGCCGATATCGGTATTGGGTTTCAGCAGTACCGGATTCATATCCGTGTGCGGTTGCAGCCCGGCGGCTTCGGCCTGTACCGCCTGGGCACGGCCAATTTCTCCACCATCGACGGTGACGGCGGCATTCAGCGCCATATTCTGTGGCTTGAACGGCGCCACAGCGACCCCCTGACGCTTGAGCCAGCGACACAGGGCTGTGACCAGGGTACTTTTGCCGGCATCCGAGGTGGTGCCCTGGATCATCAATGTACTCATAGTACGTTCTCCACGGTAACGTCTGCGGGAGGTAGCGCCAGAGCCTGCAGTGCTTGTTGCAACCGGTCCCAGCCGGCTTTATTGCCCGGCAAGCCGATACGCACAGCCGCTGGCTGATCGAACAGCCGGGTCAGAATGCCCTGACCGGCCAATTGCTGGTGTAAGCTCGCCGCGGCCGGATGGGGTACCCACTGGAACAGGGCACAGCCGCCGCCGGAGGTAAGACCTTGTTCACTCAGTAGCTGCTGCAAGCGCCGGCCGTCGCGCTGTAAGCGAAGGCGCCAGGCTTGCTGGGTAGCGCGGTCAACCAGTACCTGTTGAGCCACTAGACGCGCCGGACCATTGACTGCCCAGGGGCCAAGTTGCTCTTCCAGTTGTGCCAAGAGCGCAGACTCCGCCAGAACAAAACCAACCCGCGCCCCGGCCAACGCAAAAAACTTGCCCAGTGAGCGCAATACAATCAGTCCGGGGCGGTCGCTGTAGCGGGCCAGGCTGAATTCTGGTTGCAGATCGGCAAAGGCCTCATCCACCAGCAGCCAGCCACCCCGGGCAGCCAGTTCGGCATGCCAGGCCAGCAGGGTATCCGGCGCAAGCAAACGCCCGGTCGGGTTGTTCGGATTGACCAGCACCAGCACGTCGCAGGTATCCAGGGGTGGCTGACTCTCCGTCAGCTCATTCCAGACCTGTACCTGATGCCCGGCACGGGCCCAGGCCTGGGCATGTTCGGCATAACAAGGGCCAAGGATCAGCACCCGGCAGGCAGGGCGCAGCCAGGGCAGCGCCTGAATCGCGGCCTGTGAGCCGGCTACCGGTAACAGGCTGGTAGCCTGATAGTAATCCTGCGCCGCCACGATCAAGCCATCATCCGGTTCTGGCAGTTGCCGCCAACAACTGGCCGGTAATACGGGCAAGGGCCAGCCCCAGGGCGCCAGCCCGGTGGACAAATCCAGCCAGGCAGCCAGTTTGATGCCGTATTGCTGCGCCGCCTGGCGCAAACGCCCGCCGTGCTCAAGCATGCCAGTACCCTCCGGCCAACCAGAGCAGAAGCGCCAGCCCCACCCAGAGCACGACGCCGCGCCGTACCAGTCTCAAGGCACGCCCGATATCCTGCGGGGCGGCAGCAGGTCCGGCGCCCAGTGTTGGCTTGATGTGCCATTGGCCGTGGTAATGACCGCCACCGCCCAGCTGCAGATTCAAGGCACCGGCGCCGGCGGCCATGACCGGGCCAGCATTCGGGCTGTCCCACTGCGGGGCCTGGGTGCGCCAGCAGGCCAGAGCCTGACAAGTATGGCCGCACAGGGCGTAGGTCAGTGCGACCAGCCGAGCCGGCAGATAGTTCAGGCCATCATCCAGCCGCGCTGCGGCCCAGCCGAAATGCCGGTAACGCGTGGTCCGATAACCCCACATGGCGTCCAGGGTATTGGCCAGGCGATACAGCACCACACCAGGCGCGCCCAGCAGGAGAAACCAGAACAGCGCGGCAAAAACCGCGTCACTGCCATTTTCCAGTACGGATTCGGTGGTTGCCCGCGCTATGCCCTCGGCATCCAGCGCCCGGGTATCGCGGCTGACGATATAGCCCACCCGCTCGCGGGCCAGGTCCAGCTCACCCGCTTCCAGCGCCCGGGCAATGGGTCGACAGTGCTCATTCAGGCTGCGTAGTCCAAGGGCCAGGTAGAGTGCCAGCAGGCATACCAGCCAGCCTACCCAGGGCAGGCTGGCCAGGGCCCAGGTTGCCAGCGTCAGGGGCAACACCGCCAGCAGCCAGGCACAGACACCACGCCACCGGCTTGCCCGCTGCGCTAGTGCCGGTTGATTCAAGCGCCGCTCGAGCCAGCCGGCCAGCCGGCCGAAACCGACCAGCGGGTGCCAGCGCCGGGGCTCGCCCAGTAATTGATCGAGCACCACCCCGGCGAGCAACAGCGGCGCACTGACCATCAGCGCTGGTCCCAGTCCTGTAGCAGACCCTGCAATTGCTGCACGCCGATGGTCAGGGCGGAAATGCCCGGCTGCAGAATGTCCGGAGACTTGATTTCGAACAGCTGCCCATTACGCACGGCCGGTACCGCCTCCCAGCCGGGACGGGCACGCACCTGCTCCGGGCGAAAGCGTTTGCCGCACCAGGAGCCGACGATAATATCCGGTGCCCGACGCACCACCTCCAGCGGGTCGGTAATAAAGCGCTGACGCGCGCGGGCGTGATGGCTCAGCTCGGCAAAGCAATCTTCGCCCCCGGCCATCTCGATCAGCTCGCTGACCCAGCGAATACCGCTGATCAGCGGCTCATTCCACTCCTCAAAATACACTTTTGGTCGTGCCTTGAGTGCTGCGCCCCGAGCCTGCACCTGATCCAGGCCCTGCTGTAACTCGCCGATCAGTTGCTCGGCCTTGTCGCTGCTGCGCACCAGCGCACCCAGGGTATCGATCATCTGGAAAATGCCCTGAATATCGCGCTGATTGAACAGGTGCACCTCCAGCCCTTCGCGCGCCAGTTCAGCGGCAATGTCCGCCTGCAGGTCGCAATAGCCCAATACCAGATCCGGCTTGAGGGCGAGAATTTTCTCTGTTTTGGCGCTGGTAAAGGCCGATACCTTGGGCTTTTCCTTGCGCGCCCGGGGTGGATGCACGGTAAAGCCGGAGATGCCGGCAATGCGATCCTGCTCACCCAGACGGTAGAGCACTTCACAGGTTTCGGTGGACAGACAGACAATGCGCTGCGGTCCTTTCATGTGTGTTCTCCCCATCGATCGGTATACAGCATGCTGTCGAGCGGCTGTACTTGTGCCCAGCCCTGCTCGACCAGCATTGGCTGGGCATAGAATTCGTTAACCGGCCCCAGGCACAGCAAGGCGACCGGCCTGGCGCCGGCAGGCATGGCCAGCAGCTCGGCCACCCCTTGCGGCTCGAACATGGACACCCAACCCAGGCCCAGGCCTTCGGCACGGGCGGCCAACCAGAGGTTCTGGATGGCACAGGCCAGCGAGGCCAGATCCATTTCCGGCAGGGTGCGGCGGCCAAAAACATGGGCTTCACGGCCGTCCGGTAGCGCCGCGACCAGCAACTCGGCACAGTCAAGCAGGCCTTCAACCTTGAGTTGCATAAAATCATCGCTGCGCTCAGCCAGTGCGTGCGCGGTGCGCACCCGCTCTTCTTCAACCAGTGCATGCAATTGCTCACGCAGCCCTGGCTGGGTAATGCGGATAAAGCGCCAGGGCTGCATCAGGCCCACGCTGGGTGCTTGATGCGCAGCTTGCAGCAGGCGCATCAGGACGTCAGGCGCGACACTGCCACCGCTGAAATGGCGCATATCGCGCCGCTCGCGAATCACCCGGTAGATGGCCGCGCGTTCGGCGTCAGAGTAGCCCTGGCTGCTCATGGCCTGAACAGGGCCGCTGCCGCCTGCGGGTTCCCCGGCAGGTAGCAGTGAATGTAAGAGGCCGTCAGCCGACCCAGGCGCCAGACCGCTTCACTGGTGCGCTTGTAGTTGGGGCATTCGCCGCGCACCAAGGGTTCCAGGTCGCATTTGATCGCCGAGTGGTGGAAGGTATGGCCGCGCAGGGTGCCTTCCGGCAGGGCAACGTCCTGCAATGCCAACGCCGTCAGCCGTGGCTGCATGCTGGCTGTGGCGGGTAGCAGACCCAGCAGCTCGGCACTCTGACCCTGTACGTCGGTCAATTGTCGACACAGGTAGAGCATGCCACCGCATTCGGCATGGATCGGCTTGCCGGCAGCATGGTGGTCACGGATGGCTGCGGCCATAGCCTGATTGTTGCCCAGGGCCGCCAGGTGCAGCTCCGGATAGCCGCCGGGCAGGTAGAGACTATCGACCTCCGGCAGGCTGCTGTCGGTCAGCGGGGAGAAAAAGTGCAATTGCGCACCCAAGGCTTCCAGCAGGTCCAGATTGGCCTGATAAAGAAAGGCAAAGGCCGCATCCCGCGCCACACCGATACGTACCCCGGCCAGCAGCGGTGGTATGTCCTCTGCCACTACCGGAGCAAAGCCGACTACGGGGGGCAAGCGGGTATCGGCCGTGGCGGCCAGGGCATCGGCGGCGGCATCCAGTCGGGCATCCAGATCCGCCAACTCGGCGGCCTGCACCAATCCCAGATGGCGGCTGGGCAATTCCACTGCGGCATCGCGGGTCAGCGCGCCAAACCACGCGATACCGGCAGGCAAGGAGTCGCGCAACATCTCGCCATGCCGGGCGCTGCCGACCTTGTTGCCGAGCACCCCGGCAAATGGCAGATCCGCCTGATAGCTGGCCAGGCCATGGGCCATGGCGCCAAAGGTTTGCGCCATGCCCGAGCCATCGATGACCGCCAGTACCGGCACGCCGAAGCGTCGCGCCAGATCAGCTGCCGAGGGAGTGCCGTCAAACAGCCCCATTACCCCTTCAATCAGGATCAGGTCATTGCTGGCAGCGGCTGCAGCCAGCCGGCGCTTGCTTTCCGCTTCGCCAATCATCCACAGATCGAGCTGGTAGACCGGCTGGCCGCTGGCGCGGGCCAGAATCATCGGATCGAGAAAATCCGGACCACACTTGAACACTTGCACACGCCGCCCCTGCCGGCTGTGCAAACGTGCCAGCGCGGCGGTTACCGTGGTCTTGCCCTGGCCAGAGGCCGGGGCGGCGATCAAAACTGCCGGGCACTGTAACTGACTCAAAATTCCACTCCCTTCTGCGCCTTGATACCGGCCTTGAAGGCATGCTTGAGCATGCCCATCTCGGTCACCGTATCAGCGGCTTCAACCAGGGCTGGCGGTGCGCCGCGCCCGGTCACTACCACATGCTGGTGAGCCGGGCGACCGGCGATATCGGCCACCACCTGATCCAGCTCCAGGTATTTGTATTTCAGCGCGATATTCAGCTCATCCATAATCACCAGGGCTACCGCCGGGTCACGCATCAGCTCGACGGCGATGGCCCAGGCGGCCTGCGCCTTGGCGATATCGTCCTGCCGGTCCTGGGTTTCCCAGGTAAAACCGGCACCCATCACGTGGTAACGCACCTGCTCGGGAAAACGGCGGAAAAAGGCCTCTTCCCCGGTGCTGCTGGCGCCCTTGATAAACTGCACGATGCCGACCTGCATGTCGTGACCCAGCGCCCGCGCGGCCATGCCAAAGGCGGAACTGCTTTTGCCCTTGCCGTTACCGGTCAGCACCAGCAAGAGGCCACGCTCATCCCGCGCCTCGGCTATCTTCTGGTCAACCACCACCTTTTTGCGCTGCATGCGCTGGCGATGGCGCTGATCGCGATCGGTGGGCTCGCTCATGCCTTGCGGTCCTGACCCAGCAATCCCTGTTCAGCCAGCAGGTAAAACACCAGATAAACAATCGCCGCTGCCGCTACATACATCGCCAGGTTGCTCAGGTATTGCGGATAGTAAGTGGCAATGCGCTCGACCAGCCCGCCGAAGCTGGTCTCTTCGAAGCGACCGGAGAAAAAGTAGAAACCGCCACTGGAAAACAGGTTGCACACCAGGGCTGCCGTCGCCACGGTCGGCGCCAACACCAGGAGGGTTACCGGGTGATCACGGTGCCAACCGGCGTACAACCGACCGGCAAACCACAGGCTGCCGTAGGCCGGCAACAAGGCCCAGTAAGCCACCGTCATGCAGTGGTGGCCGGCATTGATCCAGCCCACGCTGAGCACGTCCATGACCACCGCCTGCAGGAACAGCACGGGGAAGGCCCAGCGCGGTCGCAGGAACACCCCCGCAAGAAAAAACACCGCCCAGGAGGCGCTGGGCAAATTGACGAGACTGAAGTGCGTGCCGCGCGTCATGGCCATCAACAACACCAGTACAAGACCAACAGCCAACTGGCTGCGTTTGGATAGTGCGATCATGTCATCCTCCTTGGATGGTTTGGTTTCCACTGTTACTTTTACTTGCTGAATGTCCGTCTAGAGCATCTGGTAGCGCACGGTCAGATAACCTGCGCGACCCTGCTGCTGATAGCTGGCCGCGGTTTCGTAGTCGGTATCGAACAGGTTGCTGATCCGTGCCTGCAGGCGCCACTGATGGTTGAAACCATATTCCGCGCGCAGATCAAGGGTGCTGTAGCCGGACAATTCGTTGGTATTGGCAGCGTTGTCCCAGCGGCGACCTTCGGCATGCAGGCTGGCACCCACGGAGACACGGCCAAAGCGGCGATCGACATCCAGATTGAACAGCTGCTCGGGCCGACGGACGAGCAAATCACCCTGCCCCGGTCGCCGCGAACGGTTGGACGGGTCCTGCAAGGTCAGGTTGCCGGCCAGATCCCAGCCCCACCAATGCCCGGCCAGATCCAACTCAATACCCTTGATCACGGCCTTGTTGACGTTCTCCGCCTGCCAGACACCGCCACCCAGGTTCACGCTGGCAATCAGGTCATCTACTTCGTTGCGGAATACATTCACGGCCCAGTTCCCCCAATCGTGCTGACCACGCAGCCCGAGCTCGACGTTGCGTGACGTTTCTTCCTTGATGTCCGGGTTGCCAAAGTTGGGGAAATACAACTGATTGAAGGTCGGCGCCTTGAAGGCGGTACCAATACTGCCGACGGCTTGCAGACTATCGGTGAGTTGAAAGCCGTAGCCCAGATTACCGGTGGTGTGTTGGCCATGCTGTTGGTTGTCGTCATGGCGCAGACCCAGTTGCCATTCATGGCGACCCTGCTGGCCGAGGTACTGGGCGTAATAGCCCAGATTGGTCCGCCGGGCCTTGCGGTAATCGGTGGTGCTGCTCACCTGGTCGGTCAGGTGGTCCATACCCAGGGTCAGCAACTGACCCGGCGCGAGGTCAATATCGTTCTGCCAACCCAGGCTGTCGCGGCGGCTATCGAAGCGGCTGTTGAAGGTACTGCCGTTGAAATTGTCACTCTTGTCTTCGCTGCGCGCGGCTTGCAGGGTGACACGCCAGGGGTCGAGCGGCGCAAAGCGGGCATTCACGCCGTGCGTCTTCAGCACCGCATCGGTGTTGGCCTTGAAGCCGGAATCAAAGTCATTGCTGGAGTGACTTTCCAGCACGTGGCCGTCGATTTCCAGCCCGTTGGCGAAGCGATAACCAAGTTTGAGGTTGGCGGAGAGTTCCCGGTAGCCGTCATTGTCCGGATCCCCCCGCCCCGGGCGAGCATCAATACCCCGGGTCGACAGGCTGCTGACCCCGAGGTTGTACCAGGCATTACCCGCACCGCCCGACACCCCGGCGCTGCCAACATGGTGGTTGCGGCTACCAGCCGTGGCCGACGCCCAGGCTTTGGGCGCGCCCGTGCTGCCCTGACGGGTAAATATCTGGATGACCCCACCGATGGCTTCCGACCCATAGAGGCTGGAACGCGGCCCACGGACAATTTCAATGCGTTCAATCTGTTCAATCGGCAGGTTCTGCAGGGCCGCATTACCGCTGGTTACCGAGCCGACGCGCACGCCATCAATCAGTACCAGTACATGGTCACTGTTGGTGCCGCGAATGCCAATGCTGCTGGATTTGCCGGGGCCGCCATTATTGACTCTCGTTACGCTGGGCGTACGACGCAGAACATCCAGCGCGTCAGTGGCTTGCAGGCGCTCAATCGCGGCGCGATCAATCACACTCACAGCAGCCAGGTTGGCGGCGATCGGTTGGCTGGTGCGGGTCGCGGTGACCACCTGGTGGTCCAGGTGCAGGGGGGCAGCATGGGAAAGGCAGGCACTGGTCATCAAAGCCAGGGCGGAGAAGCCTCTGAAAAACGTAGGCGAGGCAGGCGCAGCAAGGCAGGTAGTTTTGCAGAGGTTTCCCAGGGGCGTGCGTGGCAACATCATCATCTGTGTTCGCTCCGTCGTACTCACCCGTACGACAACTGGTAGCTGATGACAGGCAGCTAGCGAACAGGCAGACGACCACACAAACGGGCCATGCACCCACAGCGCCCGCCGCACTGTCGTGAAATGCAGCAGGCCGGTCTCCGGACTCATGAGCGGACCTGGGTCCGATGATCCCGCCTTCCCGTGATTTTCACAGTGGCGATACAGGATCATCTGCCGCAGCACACCCTGAGGGTGGCGGGCACTCATTTACCGTTGCGGGGGCAGCGCCGGGATTGTTCTGAATAGCAGAACGCACCGGCTTCCCAGTTTCACCCGTTGGCACTTGGCCGTTGGGCACCTGAAGCAGCGATGGAGGTTAGTGGGTTTTGCGGATGGGGTCAATCGGCCGGCGAGCCGTTGACGGCCGCGCCACAGCAAGCGCTCCCTTGACGCTTGCGGTAGTGCTCTGCCTGCGACGCTTAATCGCGCAAGGCATACATCGCTTGCTCACCCAACTGCTGACTCGGCCAGACCTTTTTGCGGAAAGCTTCCATCGAGTCCCAGATTTCGCGGTTGAGTTCGCTGCTGTCAGCGGTTTCTTCCAGCACATCGATAGAGAGTTCGTGCAGGCGAGTCAGCACATCATCCGGGAGTTTGCGCAATTGGACCTGATGCTGGTTAACCAATGTATCCAGCGCTTCGGCATTGCGCAGGGTATATTCGTCGAGCATGGCCTGGTTGGTCGCTCGGGCGGCAGCACGGACAACTTCCTGCAAATCACTTGGCAGTTGCTCGAAAGCTTGCTGGTTGATGGTCAGTTCCAGTACCGCACAGGGCTCCTGCCAGCCGGGGTAATAATAATATTTGCCCGCCTGGTGCAGACCAAAGGCCAGGTCGTTGTAGGGGCTGACCCATTCGGTGGCATCGATAACCCCGGTTTGCAGCGCGGTAAACATTTCACTGCCGGGAATGCTCACGGTGGTAACACCGGCGCGTGACATGACCTCACCGCCAAAACCCGGGATGCGCATTTTCAGCCCGCGCAGGTCATCCAGGCTGTTGATTTCACGATTGAACCAGCCGGCCATCTGCACCCCGGTGTTGCCGCAGGGCAAGGGCATGACGCCAAAATCGGCATAAGCGCGCTGCCAGAGCTCCAGACCACCCGCGTTATACAGCCAGGCATTCATTTCCTGGGCATTCAGGCCGAAGGGCACGGCGGTAAAAAAGGAGGCGGCGGAGGTTTTACCACGCCAGTAGTAGGCTGCACTGTGCCCCAACTCGGCAGTGCCGCCGGCGACGGCATCAAAGACTTCCAGTGCGGGCACCAGTTCACCGGCGGCAAACAGCTGCACCTGCAGACGACCGCCAGAGAGCTGGTTGACCAGGTCGGCAAAGTACTCGGCCGTGGTGCCCAGGCCGGGGAAATTCTTTGGCCAGGACGTGACCATGCGCCAGCGAAAACGCTGTTGTGCCTGGCCCTCGCCTGCTACTGCCGGCTCATCACTGCGGCAACCGCTAAGGGCCGCCGCACCCAAGCCCAGTCCAGCGGCGGTCAGTAGTTCACGTCTTTTCATTTAAAGCTCCAAGTAACCAGCAGCAAGCTAGCTGTGCACACATCATTGTTATTTTTACTCGACACCAAAAATACCGATTAAACCGGTTCGGCATGTTAGCCCAACTGTCACCCACCGGTTCTGGACACGCCGTAAACCCTTCCCTGGGGGCTCGTAGATGCCATCCCTGGCATCTAACGGTCCAGAACCGGTGGGTGACAGTCGGGCTATCAGAGCTTTGTGCAGTCTTTAGACTTTAAAGCCCCGCCCGTTTAAGCCTGAAGCAAAAAACTCTCGGGCACTTCATAAGCTAGAGCGCCTCAAGCTTGGCATAGGCAACCATCAGCCACTTGCTGCCTTCGCCATCAAAATTGACCTGAATGCGGGCTTGTGCGCCCTGGCCTTCGTAATTCAGTACCACACCTTCACCAAACAGGCTGTGCAATACCCGCTGACCCAGGGCAAAACCGGTACTTTCAGTGGCTTCCGCCTGGAACATGTTGTGACGGGGACCGAAGGGGCGGCTGACCTGGTTGCCCAGGCGCACTTCGCGGATCAGTTCGCTGGGTATTTCGCGCACAAAGCGCGAGACCTTGTTGAAGGTTTCGCTACCGTACAGGCGGCGGGTTTCGGCCCAGGTAATCACCAGTTGCTGCATGGCGCGGGTGATACCGACATAGGCCAGGCGGCGCTCTTCTTCCAGCCGGCCCGGCTCTTCCAGACTCATCTTGTGCGGGAACAGGCCTTCTTCGACACCCGCCAGGAACACCAGCGGAAATTCCAGCCCCTTGGCACTGTGCAGGGTCATCAGTTGCACACTGTCTTCATATTGATCAGCCTGGGTATCGCCGGCTTCCAGCGAGGCATGGGCGAGGAAGGCAATCAGCACGTCGCCCTCCGCTTCCAGCTCCGCCTGATCGTTTTCAAAGGCGCGTGCGGCGGACACCAGCTCTTCGAGGTTTTCCACCCGTACCTGGCCTTTGTCGCCCTTTTCATTTTCATGAAAGCGCAGCAGGCCGCTTTGCTCGACCACCTGCTGTACCCGGCTGTGCAGGGGTAAACCCTCGGTACGCTCGGCCAGTTCCTCGATCAGCTGCAGAAAGCCCTGCACGGCGTTGGCGGCACGGCCCGGCAGTGCCTTGAGGTCGATCAGGTCGCAGGCCGCCTGCCAGATCGAGGTGCCGCGCTCCCGTGCCTGCTGGCGCAGGGCTTCGACGGTCTTGTCACCGATGCCCCGGGTCGGCAGGTTGATGATGCGCTCCAGGGCGCCATCGTCATCGCGGTTGCCGACCATGCGCATATAGGCCATGGCGTTCTTGATTTCCGCCCGCTCGAAAAAGCGTTGGCCGCCGTAGATGCGATAGGGCACACCGGCGCGCAACAGGGCTTCTTCCAGTACCCGCGACTGGGCGTTGGAGCGGTAGAGAATGGCCATTTCACTGCGCGCCATGCCTTCGCCCACCGCCTGCTCGATGCGATCAACGATAAAACGCGCTTCGTCCTGTTCATTGAAGCCGGCATACAGGGAAATCGGCTCGCCCTCGCTGCCGTCAGTCCATAACTCTTTGCCCAGACGTCCGGCATTGTTGTCGATCAGCGCGTTGGCGGCGCTGAGGATAGTGGTGGTGGAGCGGTAGTTCTGCTCCAGACGGATCATTTCGGCGTTGGGATAATCCCGCTGGAACTGATGAATATTCTCGATCTTGGCGCCGCGCCAGCCGTAAATCGACTGGTCATCATCACCCACCACCATCAGGCTCGGGCTCTTGCCGGCGATCAGCCGCAGCCAGGCATACTGCACAGCGTTGGTGTCCTGGAATTCGTCGACCAGCATATGCCGGAAACGCGCCTGATACTGTTCCCGCAGGGCATGGTTATCGCGCCAGAGTTCCAGCGAACGCAACAGCAGTTCGGCAAAGTCCACCGAGCCGGCGCGCGCGCAGGCTTCTTCATAGGCCTGGTAGATGCGCACCATGGTAGTCAGGTAGAGATCACCCGACGGCTGGATATGCTGGGGCCGCAGGCCTTCGTCTTTCTGGCCGTTGATCCACCACTGGGCCTGACGCGGCGCCCACTGATTCTCGTCCAGACCGAGTTCACGAACCACCCGCTTGACCAGCCGGAACTGGTCATCACTGTCGAGAATCTGGAACTGCTCAACCAGTCCGGCTTCCTGCCAGTGGGCGCGCAGCAGGCGGTGCGCCAGACCGTGAAAGGTACCGATCCACATGCCGCGGGGCGAAATGCCCAGCAGCTGTTCGATACGCTGGCGCATCTCATGCGCCGCCTTGTTGGTAAAGGTGACCGCAAGAATGCTCCAGGGCGAAGCCTGTTCGACCTCGACCAGCCAGGCAATACGCTGAACCAGCACGCGGGTTTTACCGGAACCGGCGCCAGCCAGCACCAGTTGTTGACCCGGGCTGGCACTGACCGCCTGGCGCTGGGCTTCATTGAGTGAGTCGAGCAGATGCGAAATATCCATCGGCGCATTCTAGCAGGCTGCGTGCCGCCGCCGGAAGAAAAGCCGCAAATGTCCCAATTAGAGGCATTCAGAGGAAAATTTCATACCCCCGGGGGCTGGGCCGGGGCATGCAGCTGGTGTAAGGTTAAGGGATACTCAGGCGGTGCTGCTCGTCCGCCACGTCAAAATTATAACAAGAGACGCCCTGCGTTTTGAGGTACAGTCAACTTTATGACCTCTAACGATTTACGTGCCACCAGCAGCCGGGTGCAGACCCGCCAGTTGGACCTGCTCTATGCCTACTCGCGCCTGCCACAATGGCTAATCCTGCTGAGTGCCGTCGGTGTGGTTCTGGTCATGTGGCCGCATGCCCCGCATAACCTGCTGCTCGGCTGGTTGGCTGTCATAAGCAGCCTGGCCCTGCTGCGTGCGGTGCTGGTTCGTCATTACCGTGACAGCACTCCGGGACAACGGCAACAACGACGCTGGTATGCTTTTTTCTACCTCGGCAATCTGGCTTCCGGATTCAGCCTGGCCTTTGTGCATATCTATATTGTCCCGCTGGATAATTTTGAATTGCAGGCCGTTACCTATGCTCTGGCCAGCGGTATCGCCCTCTGCGTCAGCATCATTTATGCAACGCAGTTTGTCGCCTTTCTCAGTTTTACCCTGCCAGCCTGGCTGCCACCCACCCTGTATCTGCTCTGGCAAGATGATCAGACCAGTCCCTATTGGGGGGTGATGGGCATTACCCTGTTCGGCTGCATATTGCTTGCAGCCGCCTTTCTCAATCGCACCGCAACAGCGATTATTACCGCGAATGAACGCAACAAGGATCTGGTTCTCGGGCTGGATGAAGCCAAGCAGCAATCGGAAGAACTGAACCGGCAACTGACCCGGGAAATCAATCATCGCCGCCTGGCTGAACGCGAGTTGCGCCAGAGTCACGAAGCGCTGGAACAACGGGTGGCTGATCGCACTGCGGCCCTGCAAGCTACCAGCGAGCGGCTGGAAGCCAGCGAAGCGAGGCTTAACCTGGCCATCGAAGCCAGCCAGCTGGGGCTGTGGGACTGGAATCTGGATACCGATGAGGTCTACCACTCGCATCTGGAAGAAATTTTCGGTTTATCCGGCGAGGCGGTGACCCGCATGCTGGACCACCTCACTCCGCTGGTTCATCCGGATGACCGGGAGCTGGTGCGCTCGACCCTGATACAGCACATGCAGGGCAGCAGCAAGGCCTACCGGATTGAGTATCGGGTACGCCATGCTGACGGCCATTGGGTATGGGTGGAAGACAGTGGGCGGGCCGTTGAGTGGGATGCCCGGGGTCGGGTCACCCGGATGATCGGCACCCGCCGTGATGTCAGTGAACGATTGGCCCGGGAGCAGCAGGCGCAGCTGGCCGCGACCGTGTTTGATGCCACTGCCGAGGGTATTTTCATACTCGACCCAGGGTTCCACATTCTTACCGTCAATCAGGCTTTCAGCTTTATCACCGGCTATGCTGCCGATGATCTCTGCGGCAGCCCGATGCATCAGCTGAGTGAAGACCCGGATCGCAATCGCTTTTACCAACACCTGAAAAGCACCCTGGATTCGGAAGACCGCTGGCAGGGTGAGCTGATGGAGCAACGCCGCAGCGGCGAGCGCTATCCGCAGTGGTTGCAACTGACCGTTGTGCGCAACCCGCAGGGACAGATTACCCATTACGTCGGTTTTTTCAGTGACCAGACCAGCCACCGGCAAACCGAACAGCGGCTGCAGTACCTGGCCAATTTCGATCCGCTGACCCAGTTGGCCAACCGCAACCTGTTCACCCAACAACTGGAAGAGGCCGTCAGCCGGGCCCGACAGTTCAAGCAGGATGTTGCCCTGTTGCATGTGGATCTGGATCGCTTCAAGCACATCAACGATACCCTCGGCCATCATATTGCCGACAACCTGCTGCGCCAGGTTGCCCAGCGGCTGGTGGAAACCGCCGGTGACAGCGCTGCAACCGCGCGCCTGTCAGCTGATGAGTTCGTGCTGATTGTCGAAGGCAACCTGCAACGCAGCGAGCTGAGCCAGCTGGCCGAGCACCTGCTGCAAAATCTGCGCCGCCCGGTGAATCTGGAAGGCCATGAACTGGTTGTCAGTGCTTCCGTAGGCATCAGCCTGTTCCCGCATACTGCGCGCGACGGGTTGCTGTTGATTACCCAGGCCAACCAGGCCATGCAGCATGCCAAGTACCTTGGTGGCGACGGCTATCAGTTCTACTCGGACAATTTGCAAACCCATGGCATCGAGCGCCTGCAGCTGGAAAACCAGCTACGCAAGGCGCTGGATGACGCCCAACTGGTGGTCTATTACCAACCCAAGCAGGACTTGCCGGGAGGTGCTCTGCGCTCGGCCGAAGCACTGGTGCGCTGGCAACATCCTCAGCACGGGTTGCTGGCTCCTGCGGCGTTTATCGAGCTGGCGGAAGAAACCGGAATGATCGTGCGTCTCGGCGAACAGGTGCTTCAGCAGGCCTGCGCTCAGGCCAGCCAGTGGTATCAGAATGGCCAGCCGATGCAGATCGCGGTCAATCTCTCGGTACAGCAACTGCGCCAGCGCGGCTTTGCCGAACAGGTTGCTGCGGTTCTGCTGGCCACCGAGCTACCAGCCCACTACCTGCAGCTGGAGTTGACCGAAAGTATGCTCCTGGAGCAACTCGATGTGGTCGAGCAGAATATTGCCGCGCTGAGAGCACTGGGTGTCAGCCTGGCAATCGACGACTTCGGCACCGGTTACTCCTCACTGGCCTACCTCAAACGCTTTCCGATCGATACGCTGAAAATTGACCGCACCTTTATCGCCGGGTTGCAGCAAGGCGCCCAGGATGCCGCCATTGTGCGCGCCATCATCGTCATGGGGCACAGCCTGGGTTTGCAGGTGGTTGCTGAAGGGGTCGAGGACGAGGCGCAGCGGCAATTACTGCGTGATTACCAATGCGATCAGTTGCAGGGCTATCTGATCGGACGCCCCATGCCGGCCAATGAACTGACCCCGCATCTGGCCCGGGAATTACCCATCGACAGCCTGTAATCAGGCGTCTGTCTCAAACCATTGGTGCCCCAGGCGTTCGACCAGACTGTTCGCTGCGTCAGGCCCCCAGCTACCCGAGGCATAGGGCTTGGGTGAACGATAACAGTCCTGCCAACCGGTCAGGATCGGATCAATCCAGCGCCAGGCAGCCTCGATCTCGTCACGCCGCATGAAGAGCGTGGCATCGCCCTGAATCACATCCAGCAGCAAACGCTCGTAGGCATCCCAGCGACGCTTCTTGAACGCCTTGGCAAAGTTGAGATCAAGGTCAACCGGCTGCAGCGTCATCCCGCGTCCGGGACTCTTTGCCATCAGTGACAGACGAATACTCTCATCCGGTTGCAAGCGGATCACCAGGCGGTTTTCGGTCGGCGTTTCATGTCCCTGGGCAAACAGCCGGTGCGGCACCGATTTGAACTGGATGATGATCTCGGATTTTCGTTGCGCGAGGCGCTTGCCGGTGCGCAAATAGAAGGGCACGCCAGCCCAGCGCCAGTTGTCGATCTCGACCTTGAGCGCGACAAAGGTTTCGGTGTTGCTGTCGTGGTCGACACTTTTCTCGAAATAATAGGCCGGCAACTCTTCACCGGCACGCTTGCCAGCCGCATATTGACCACGCACGGTGACATCCTGCACGTCCATGCCGGTTATCGGTCGCAGAGCCTCCAGAATCTTCAGCTTCTCGTTTCGCACAGCCTCGGGCTCAAAGTGCACCGGGGCTTCCATGGCGACCAGACAGAGTAATTGCAGCAGGTGGTTCTGGACCATATCGCGCATGGCGCCGGCCCGATCGTAATAATCCCCGCGGTTTTCCACACCAACAGTTTCCAGCACACTGATCTGTACATGTTCGATATGCGCATTGCGCCATAAGGGCTCGAACAATGCATTGCCAAAACGCAGTGCCAGCAGGTTCTGCACCGCCTCCTTGCCGAGGTAGTGATCGATACGAAAGACCCGCGACTCACTGAAATACTCACCGATCTCATCGTTGATCCGGGCAGCCGTGGGCAGGCTCTCACCCAAAGGTTTTTCCAGTACGATGCGTGCCTGTTCGTCTGCCAGACCCACCGAAGCCAGGTGTCGGGCGGTAGCGGCAAACAGGTTGGGCAAGGTAGCCAGATAGAACACCCGCACTCGTCCGGGTTGCTGACCCAGCTGCCTGGCCAGACGGGGAAACTCGACCCGCTGACTGACATCCAGACTGAGGTAATCCAGCCGTTCGGCAAAGCCGGACCAGACGGTGTCGCTGAAATCGCCGGGCGCCAGATACTGGCTGACCTGGCGCCGCACCCAGTGACGATAGCCCTGGTTGCTCTCGTTACGCCGGGCCAGCGCCAGTATGCGCGTGTCGGCATGCAGGTGGCCTTCACGGTGCAGGTAGTAAAGGGCAGGCAGCAATTTGCGCAAGGCCAGGTCCCCGGTACCGCCAAAGACCACGATATCGCACGCGATTCCTGGTTGCGTCGCCATCCCCAATCCCCCCGTATAAAAGGCATTGCCGCGCGTTTTGTAGTATAACTACAAAAAACCCGATCCATTCGTCTAGCAGACTACCACGAAGCCATTGTGAATCTACTTCAACACATCGCCGCCAGTCGCCCTGTCTTGCGCAAATCCGAGCTCAAAGTAGCCGACTATGTGCTCGCCCAGGCCGCGCAGGTCATGCATTCGTCCATGGCCGACCTGTCCCAGCAGGTAGGGGTCAGTGAACCGACCATCGTGCGTTTCTGTCGTGCCATCGGTTGCAGTGGCTTTCAGGACCTGAAACTGAAACTGGCCCAGAATCTCGCCGCCGGCGCCAGCTTTGGCCAGTTTTCCATCAGTGAAGATGATGATGTTGAAGAACTGTCGCAAAAGATCTTCGACACCACCCTGGCAACGCTGATGGATGTACGTGAACGCCTGGATCCCGCCGCGATGGAACTGGCGATTGCCGCCCTGGCGCGCGCACGGCGGGTCGAATTCTACGGATTTGGTGCCTCTGGCGCAGTGGCCAGCGATGCCCAGCACAAGTTCTTCCGCTTGCAGGTTTCAACGGCTGCCTATTCCGACCCGCATATGCAGGCCATGTCCGCAGTCACCCTGGGGCCGGATGATGTCGCGGTCGCCATCTCGCAAACCGGACGGACCAAGGACCTGTTGCATTCTGCGAGCCTGGTCGGCGAAACCGGCGCTACGCTGATCAGCCTGTGCCCGAGCCAGACACCGCTGGCCGAGCTGGCCGGCATTCACATTCCCATCGACGTACCCGAAGATACCGACATCTACACACCGCTGTCGTCACGTATCGCCCATCTGGTGGTGATCGATGTGCTGGCTATGGGCATGGCCATGCGCCGTGGGCCGGAGCTGGTCAATCACCTGAAGAACGTCAAGCGCAGCCTGCGCAGTTTGCGACTGTCGCAAAAAGTCAGCCAGCGCAATGCAGATATTGCTGATTGATATCAGACTGCAGTTCAGCTGGCTTTCAGCTAGAGTAAACAAACAGGCCCTGAATCATGAAATTCATTTTTGAGGTAAAGATCAAGGACGGCTACCAGGCGGAAGATTATGCTGATGCCTGGTTACGCGCCAGCGCTATTATCCAGCAGGCACCCGGTGCCCGTGGTACTGAACTGCACCGCAAACTGGATGACCCCACGCAGTTGATAGCGATTGCCCGTTGGGACAGCAAGGCCGCACGCGATGCCATGGAAGCTACGCCTGACCCTCGGGTCAAGCACATCATCCAGAGCGCCGCGCCCTTTGTCGAGATTCGCCTGCTGGGTGAATATGCCGAGCCGGAGTGGGTGGTCTATCCCCCCGGGCAGGAGAAAAGCTGAGCCCGGTTATTCAGCTCATAGCCTGAACTGCGCTAGCATGGCAGCCTTATCGATTCACAAGGGACGGCCATGAAGCGGCTGCAGGCAGCGGAAAAGCACAACCTGACCATTCTGGTGCTATGCCAGATCATTTTCATGATCACCTCTATCGGGGTGCTCACCCTCAGCGGCGTGGTCGGTTTCCAGCTCAGCCCGGACCCGGCCTGGGCCACACTTCCTATTGCAGCGATGATGTTCGGCACCTTGCTGACGACCTTGCCCGCCTCTTTGCTGATGAAAGCCATTGGTCGTCGCGCCGGGTTTATGTTGGGCACGGCAGTGGGTGGCCTGGGCGGCAGCGTGCTGTGCGTGCTGGCAATCAATCAGCACAATTTCTGGCTGTTTGCGCTGGGTAATCTGCTGCTCGGCCTGTATCAGGGCTTTGCCATGTATCACCGTTTTGCCGCTGCCGATGTGACCCGCCTGGAAGTGCGCAGCAAGGCCATTGCCTGGGTGATGGCAGCCGGCGTGGCGGCGGCCTTTCTCGGCCCATGGAATACCAGCCTGAGTCAGCAACTGTTCCCCGACCAACCCTTGGCCGGTCCTTATCTGGTGATAGCTATCCTGACCGGGGTCGCCGTGGTCTTGCTCAGTCGTTTGCGGGTGCCCGCCAGTGGTGAGCCGCAAGCTGGCGAAGTACAGCGACCGATGGCAAGGATTGCCCGCCAGCCAGCGTTTATCCTCGCCGTCAGTGCCGCCGCCATCGGTTATGCGGTGATGCTCATGGTAATGACGGCTACGCCGTTGGCAATGTCCGCGCAGGGGTTGGAAATGAGCCATGTCGCACAAGTGATGCAATGGCATGTGCTGGGTATGTTCGCACCGTCTTTCGTGACCGGTCACCTGATTGCCCGCTTCGGCTTGCTGCGCCTATTGCTTGCCGGCTGCATGCTGTTCGGCGCCAGTGTGCTGGTGGCTCTCAGTGGCAATCAGTTGGGCCACTTTGTTGCCGCGCTGGTATTGCTCGGCATCGGCTGGAATTTCCTCTTTATCGGTGGCAGCAGCCTGCTCACCCAATGCCATAATGAAAGCGAGCGCGGCAAGGTGCAGGGTATCAATGACCTGTTGATTTTCAGCCTGGTTACCCTGGCCTCGCTGCTTGCCGGCACCCTGCTGCACAGTCTGGGCTGGATCGGTTTGAACCTGGCCATGCTGCCGGCGATAGGCGTGGTGCTGGCGCTGTTACTGGTTTACCGGCAGGCGTTGCGTATTCGGCAAACGGGTTAACCGGTATCAAAAACCCAGAGCGCTTTCCCAGTCTTCCTGATCGAGAAAACCGAGTACTTGCAACGATCTGGGGTCATCGGCGGTGGAAAAAAACATCACCGTGCCATAATCGGGAGTCTCCTCGGCATAATCCAGAGCGTCCTGAAAACGCTTGATGCAACTGCTGTGGGTGACCAGCACCAGATTGCGCCCTTGGCGCTTGTTGGCCATGACATCTCCCAGCATGTTGTCTTTACACTTGATCAGCCAGTCACGGTCCTCGCCCTGATCAGCAAATACCAGCGCCTCGGTTTCGGCAGTACGCAGCACTGGGCTGTTGAAAATATCCGCCCGTTGCAAACCCAATTGCCGGAAATTGTCCTGCAACTCGGAACCGTGCTCCGCTGCACGTGCGGTAATGCCATTCTCATTCGTCAGGCAGGGCAGGTCATACTTGTCGCAGCGCTCCAGATGCCGCATGACGACAATGACCTCACCGGCTTGCCAGTCTTCCAGCAAATCAGCTGTGTAAGGGCGGTTTTCTTCCGACAGATCAGCAATTGCCGGCGCTTCCAGAATCAGAAACACCGCCGCGACGACAACCAAGAAGCCGCCAGCCTTGAATTTATGTTGGTAAAGGGTGCGCCACCAGGGTCTGGCGCGGGACTGTTGGGACTGCATGGCCATTAGCCTCTCCAGAACAGGACATCGTTCACTAATAATGGACAGGGTTAATGACACAAAGTTTACTGTGTCACCATTCTGGGTGACTCCGACCGGCTGCCCTATGCCCGCCTCGGTAAACCCCGTACAATGCGCGGCCGCAATGCCGCGCCATCGGCAAGCATTCCATTTCATCTCGCTTTGCAGGTTTTTTCGTGATCTCTACTGCCAACATCACCATGCAATTTGGTGCCAAGCCCCTGTTCGAAGACGTCTCGGTCAAATTCGGCAATGGCAACCGTTATGGGTTGATCGGCGCCAATGGCTGCGGAAAGTCGACGTTCATGAAAATCCTCGGCGGCGATCTGGAACCTTCCGGTGGCCAGGTCATGCTTGAGCCGAATGTTCGCCTGGGCAAACTCCGGCAGGACCAGTTTGCCTATGAAGACCTCAGCGTGCTGGACACCGTGATCATGGGCCACGCTGAGCTCTGGCCAGTGCACGCCGAACGCGCCCGGATCTATGCTCTGGCGGAAATGAGCGAAGAAGAAGGGATGAAAGTCGCCGAACTGGAGACGGAATACGCTGAAATGGACGGCTATACCGCCGAATCCCGTGCGGGTGAACTTCTCCTGGGTCTGGGTATTCCGCTGAGCCAGCATAACGGCCCGATGAGCGAAATCGCTCCCGGCTGGAAGTTGCGCGTACTGCTGGCCCAGGCGCTGTTTGCCGACCCGGATCTGTTGCTGCTGGATGAGCCCACCAACCACCTGGACATCCACACTATCCGCTGGCTGGAAGATATTCTGACCGCGCGCAACAGCACCATGATCATCATTTCCCACGATCGCCACTTCCTCAACAGCGTGTGCACGCATATGGCCGATCTGGATTTTGGTGAGATTCGCCTGTTCCCGGGCAATTACGACGAATACATGATGGCGGCGACTCAGGCGCGTGACCGCCTGCTGTCGGACAACGCCAAGAAAAAGGCCCAGATTGCCGAGCTGCAACAATTTGTCAGCCGCTTCTCGGCCAACGCCTCCAAGGCCAAGCAGGCGACCAGCCGCGCCAGGCAGATCGACAAGATCCAACTCGACGAGGTCAAACCCTCCAGCCGGATCAGCCCGTTTATTCGCTTCGAGCAGAATAAAAAACTGCACCGCCAGGCGGTCACCCTGGACAAGGTCAGCCAGGGTTTTGATGGCGAGACGCTGTTCAGGAATTTCAGCCTGCAGATTGAAGCCGGTGAACGCGTGGCGATTATTGGTCCCAACGGGGTAGGTAAAACCACCCTGTTGCGCACCCTGGTCGGTGAACTACCGGCACAATCCGGTACCGTCAAATGGACGGATAGCGCCGATGTCGGCTATTTCGCCCAGGATCATGCCGACGATTTCAGGACCGATTGCAACCTGTTTGAGTGGATGAGTCAGTGGACCCAGGGTGGCGAGCAGCTGGTGCGCGGCACCCTCGGCCGCATGCTGTTCTCCAATGACGACATCAACAAGTCGGTCAAGGTGATTTCCGGTGGCGAACAGGGCCGTATGCTGTTCGGCAAGCTGATCCTGCAGAAAGCCAACGTCATGCTGATGGATGAGCCCACCAACCACCTGGATATGGAATCCATCGAGGCGCTCAACCTGGCGCTGGAAAACTACCCCGGCACACTGATCTTCGTCAGCCATGACCGTGAGTTCGTCAGCTCACTGGCCACCCGCATCATCGAACTCTCCGCCGACGGTATCACCGACTTCAGCGGCAGCTATGATGATTATCTCCGCCAACTGGGAGTGGCGGTGTAAAGCCGTCACTTTGACCCGATGAAAACCAAAGATCTCCTGGATGCCAGCAGCCTGAAAGGAAAAACCGGTCTTCGGCGCGTCCTGCTGGCTGCAGGCTACTCCCTGCAAGGGCTGCAGGCGGCCCTGCGACACGAGGCTGCCTTTCGGCAACTGGGCCTGCTGGCCGTCGTACTGGTCCCGCTGGCACTCTGGCTGGATATCAGCCGACCGGAAAAAGCCCTGCTGATTGCTGTCGTGTTTCTGGCCCTGATTGTCGAACTGCTCAACTCAGCCATTGAAGTCGCCATCGACCGTATTTCCCTCGAATTGCATCCACTGTCCAAACGCTCCAAGGATATGGGCAGCGCAGCTCAACTGCTGGCCATGCTGCTGATAGCCATTACCTGGCTACTGGTCTTGGTGTAACTGACCACACACGTAACTGTACTGCGCAATAAATGTCACCAAGAGGTCATATTAAACCGGCAACCTGAGGCAACCTGAACTGTCTGAGGAGCCATAGCATGGACCTTGAAGCAAGCCAAACCGAGCGTGTCAGCGTGCGCAAACAACGCCGCCTTGAAGAAGACAAAAAACGCATGGCCTATCGCCGGGCGATTGAAGATTACCGCGACAGCCAGGCGCTGCAAGCGCAAATGAGTGACTTTCCGGAACTGCTCGGACACACCAGCCGCTCTTCTTACGGACTCTATTGAAGCGGTCAGCTGTGCCCTGTTGCTGATCCCCAGCGTCTGAGTCGACAAGCAGGCGGCAATCTGCCAGCCTGTATCGGCCAAGACCACGGGGGATACAGCATGGGGTGGGATCCGGTTGTACTGTTTTTTGTGTTCGGTCTGTTTGCCGGACTGGTCAAAAGTGAACTCAAGTTGCCAGCGGCGCTGTATGACACGCTGTCGATCATTTTGCTGCTGGCCATCGGTCTGCATGGTGGTGTCGAATTGGCGGCCCAGGCCAGCCCGGCGCTGCTTGGCCAGACACTGGCGGTACTTGCGCTGGGTATTGTGCTGCCACTGATTGCCTTCCCGCTGCTGCGTGGCCTGCGCTTCAACCGTATTGATGCCGCCAGCATTGCCGCGCACTATGGCTCGGTCAGCGCCGGTACCTTTGCCGTGGTTATCGCCTACCTGCTGGCCCGCGACATCATGTTTGAAAGCTACATGCCGCTATTTGTCGCCGTGCTGGAAGTCCCGGCGATCATCGTCGGCATCCTGCTGGCCAAGGGCATTCGCCGCGATACCGACTGGAAAGCCCTCGGCCATGAGGTCTTTCTCGGCAAGAGCATCATGTTGCTGCTCGGCGGCCTGATCATCGGCGTGCTCGCCGGCAAAGAGGCCATTCAGCCACTGGAACCCTTCTATACCAGCATGTTCAAACCGGTACTGGCGCTGTTTCTGCTGGAAATGGGGCTGATTGCCTCGCGCCAGCTGGGCAGCCTGCGACAAAGCGGTATTAGCCTGGTGCTGTTTGCTCTGCTGTTCCCGCTGCTCGGTGCATTGCTCTCCGGATTGCTCGGGCACGCCATCGGCCTGTCGGTTGGCGGGATAACCGTGCTGGCTACGCTCGGCGCCAGCGGCTCCTATATTGCCGTGCCGGCGGCCATGCGTCTGGCACTGCCGGAGGCCAATCCGGCACTATCGCTGACCGCCTCTTTGGGGATTACCTTCCCGTTCAATATACTGGTCGGCATACCGCTGTACCTGTCGTTCGCCCAATGGCTGGCCGGTTGAGGAACCCGATATGCAATTACCTACTCGCACCCTGCTCACGCTGATCTGCGAAGCCGCGCTGGAACCACGCCTGATCAAGGACCTGGAACATCTCGGTGCCCCCGGCTGGACCCTGTCCGATGCGCGCGGCACCGGCACCCGTGGCGTACGCAGCGCCGGCTGGGACAATGACGGCAATATTCGCCTGGAAGTGGTCTGTAGCCGTGAACTGGCAGAAAAAATCGCTCATTTCGTGCAGCAGCGCTACTACGACAACTTTGCCATGATCTGTTACCTGAGCAACGTCGAGGTACTGCGCGCGGAAAAGTTCTAGCCACGGACCGAACCAAAGCTGCTGGCTAACAGCTTGTAGCTTGTAGCTTGTAGCTTGTAGCTTGTAGCTTGTAGCTTGTAGCTTGTAAAATGATCGGCTTTTCCTGTCCGCCAGCTGGCGGAGCACCTGAGCGAGGCACTGCAATGACCGCACTGGTAGGCGTGATCATGGGATCCAGATCGGATTGGTCGACCCTGAGCCATACGGTAGATATGCTGGAACAATTGGGCATCCCGCATGAGGTCAAGGTAGTCTCGGCCCACCGCACCCCGGATTTGCTGTTCGACTATGCTGAACAGGCTGCCGGGCGCGGTATCGAGGTGATTATTGCCGGGGCCGGCGGGGCCGCGCATTTGCCAGGCATGTGCGCAGCCAAGACCCATTTGCCGGTGCTGGGTGTACCGGTGCAGTCCTCCATGCTCTCCGGCGTCGACTCTCTGCTATCGATCGTGCAGATGCCCGGCGGGGTGCCGGTGGCTACCCTGGCCATCGGCAAGGCCGGGGCAATCAATGCCGCATTGTTGTCAGCCAGCATTCTGGGCGGCAAACACCCGCAATTCCATCAGGCGCTGCAGGACTTCCGTCAGCGCCAGACCGAGACCGTCCTGGATAATCCTGACCCGCGTCAGGCCTGAGGTAATACGCATGAAAATCGGCGTCATTGGTGGTGGTCAACTCGGCCGCATGCTGGCCCTGGCCGGCACCCCGCTCGGCCAGCAATTCGCATTTCTCGACCCGGCACCGGATGCCTGTGCGCAAGCACTGGGTGAACACATTCGCGCCGATTACAGCGACCGCGATCATCTGCGCCAATTAGCCGATGAAGTCGATGTGGTCACCTTTGAATTCGAAAGCGTTCCTGCCGATACCGTTGCCTTCCTCTCGCAATACGTCCCGGTTTATCCAAACGCCGAGTCACTGCGTATTGCCCGTGATCGCTGGTTCGAAAAATCCCTGTTCCGTGAGCTGGATATTCCTACGCCCGCGTTTGCCGACATTCAGTCACAGGCTGACCTGGATGCTGCGGTAGCCAGTATTGGCCTCCCGGCAGTAATGAAAACCCGTACTCTGGGGTATGACGGCAAAGGCCAGAAAGTTCTGCGCACGGCTGCCGATGTTGGCGGCGCCTTTGCCGAACTGGGCAATGTACCCTGCATTCTCGAAGGTTTTGTACCTTTCAGCGGTGAGGTCTCACTGATTGCCGTGCGTGCCCGTGATGGTGAAACCCGCTTTTACCCGCTGGTGCACAACACCCATGAAGACGGCATTCTGCGCCTGTCCGTGGCCAGCAGCGCGCATCCCTTGCAGGCACTGGCTGAAGAGTACGTTGGTCGGGTGCTGAACAAGCTGGATTATGTCGGCGTACTGGCCTTCGAGTTCTTCGAAATCGATGGCGGGCTCAAGGCCAACGAAATTGCTCCGCGGGTACACAACTCGGGTCACTGGACCATTGAAGGTGCCGAGTGCAGCCAGTTTGAAAACCATCTGCGGGCGATTGCCGGCTTGCCTCTGGGCTCCACCACCAAGGTAGGCGAAAGCGCCATGCTCAACTGTATCGGTAGCGTGCCGCCGGTCGAGCAGCTCACCGCCATTCCCTATTGCCACCTGCACCATTACGGCAAGGCGTTCAAGGTTGGTCGCAAAGTAGGCCATGCCACTGTGCGCTGCTCCGACCAGGCCAGCCTGAAAGCCACCATTGCGACCGTGGATACACTGCTTGCCAAACAGGGCGATCCGGCTGCGCACTGACTACCACAGATTCCGTTTGATCGCCTTTTAAGGTCATACCGAATAGCTAGGCGGATCAGGTAGTATGATCTCCAGTTTTTTCTACCTTGAGAGTGCTGATCACCCTCAGTTACTGCACGGCCAGCACGATCATGGCCTGATGCTGTTGTCGATGGTGATCGCCGTTCTGGCCTCCGGTTTTGCCCTGCAGGTTGCCAGCCTGGCCCGCGTTGCCGGTACGCGTTTGGCCCGCAATTTTTCCCTCTTGTCTGGTTCCATTACCCTGGCTGGCAGCATCTAGGTGATGCACTTTATCGGCATGCTGGCTTCCTGGATTGCCCTATCCGGATGATGTCGTCCCTATTTATCAGTCGGTAATGGAATGCATCAACCCTATCCTCATGGCTGATGGCATACCGGATAAAGTTATGTTGCTGGCCACCGACCTTACTGAACGCCGGCACAAGGCGTTGGCCCTGCGTCTGACCAAGGAGCGCGCGGAACAGGCCACCGAAGCCATGAGCAGCTTCCTGTCCAATATGAGCCATGAAATCCGTACCCCAATGGGGGCTTTTTTTGCCAGAAAATCCGCTGGCGGTCATGCCAGAACCGGGCGCTTCAGTGTTAAATTAACAGGACTATTACTTGACTTGCCAGGCCAATTTTGCCAACATTTTAAACGCTTATATGGAAATCAAGCACTGCCAACAAGGACCGTTATTTTAAAGTGATAGTACCTCACTGCGTCCCTTCTGTAGCTTTTACCATCATAAGTACCGACTCTCGGTATGGTAGATCTGTTCTACTGCTGAGCTAAACTTAGAAGTATGGAAGGAAGTTCAATCCTATGGATATTAGGTACTGCAATCCAGAGAATGGTGACTTTGTCATTATAGAGTCCATTCACTCATCTGATCTATTTCGTGTCTCAGAGGTTACCCAAGTATATCGCCAGGTGATTCGATATTGTAATTATGAGGAATACAGATTTGATGGTAAGCCATTAGCTGGAATCCCCAGTCAAATCCAGTATATCAAACACTTTTTGAGTGGTGGCCGAAGAATTACGACTCATCCAACTGGAAAAAATGGGCTTTACACAGTCTATGCCGGGATCAGGAACTCTTTGCGCCCCATTGCTAATCTTAATGTTGAAGGAAAAATAACTGGAGTATTGGCTACAAGTTATGATCTTGGTGTTCCTATGAGTCCGTTTATATACGGATCGGATCCTATTCTTGAAATGCAGCTGTCGATGCGCAGTGATATTCATTTCATGATGCCTGGTGGTAATCCGCCACCTACGGCGTTAGCCTTTTATAATAAAAACACTGGGGTCCTGAGAGAGATCGCAAATCTGGAGGAGCGTAGAAAGTTGATACGTGATCTGGCAGCAGTAGGTAGTAGATTATAAACAGGGTGGGTGAATAAGGGTATGAAAGAAATTTTTGATTTAAGGTTTTTCGCCTGTGCCTTTGTGGTTGTAGTATTTTTTTTTATGGTAGGACTATTATCTTACGGGGATCTGGTTAGCTTTGTCGTAAAAAATGGATTTATTGATAGTCCTGATAAATATTGGCATTTTACACTTATTAATGGCTTTGTTTTTGCTTTGGTAGGATTTGTAATGGTGCTATATATTTGGCTTGACACATTGCAGAAACCAAGCGCGAGCAGCTTTGTTTTATTACTTTTCAAGATGATAATCTTGTCTTCTCTGGTTTATGCGGCAGGTCTTTTTTTTATTTGGGAATTTTATTCCTCCCTTCCTTCAGAAAACATGTTTTTTGATAGTAACATTTTGGTTTCAATTGATGAGTTTAACATTTACTGGAGTGCTGTTTTTTTATTGTCTTTCTGGGTTTTTCTGTTAATGCTAACGGTGTTAAGAAGAATTTATCAAAAGAAAAATTAGCAGTAATCCGCAGGCAATTGCTATTAAAGATTTGAAGTTATCTTTCAAGTTTAATAGTGCAAATATAAGTCCGCTTGGGGGGAGTAGGATGCTGGCAAACCCCCATGCTGGATTTTTCTTGAAGGCGGATGATACGATCGTCAAGTATCCTCCAATAGCTAAAGTGTATCCTGCGATAAATAGTATTGTGAGCATTTTGGCTTTGCTTAGCTGATTGTTTGATCTGTACTCAGTGAAACTGAAGATGATTGTCTGAGTGCTTGTCTGTAATTGTAATTAGATTTGCAAATATATGATAGTTATAAAATGAACAAGGATCAGGGTGTTCGGACTCTGGTGCGATCTCTGTGTCAACATTAATACTCGATTGTAAGGAATGTCTTGTTAACACCACCTACGCAGAACCGCTCGGTCGGTGGTGCGAGATGCTAGTTCGTCATTTACAACCTTAGTTGTATATAACAACCATGTCTCAAGATTTCAAATAAACTGTTCTTGATTACCACGAGTTTCCTCGCCCTGGTAAGAACAGCGTGGAGATCTCAACTTCTGCTACGACTTCACGTATTAATCCTCCCGAAAAACAGCGGTGATCAGATGCAGGGGTTTGCGTAAGCTGTTTGCATGGAGATTCTGCATGAAGAAACGCGCTTTTACCCGCTGGTGCACAACACCCATGAAGACGGCATTCTGCGCCTGTCCGTGGCCAGCAGCGCGCATCCCTTGCAGGCACTGGCTGAAGAGTACGTTGGTCGGGTGCTGAACAAGCTGGATTATGTCGGCGTACTGGCCTTCGAGTTCTTCGAAATCGATGGCGGGCTCAAGGCCAACGAAATTGCTCCGCGGGTACACAACTCGGGTCACTGGACCATTGAAGGTGCCGAGTGCAGCCAGTTTGAAAACCATCTGCGGGCGATTGCCGGCTTGCCTCTGGGCTCCACCGCCAAGGTAGGCGAAAGCGCCATGCTCAACTGTATCGGTAGCGTGCCGCCGGTCGAGCAGCTCACCGCCATTCCCTATTGCCACCTGCACCATTACGGCAAGGCGTTCAAGGTTGGTCGCAAAGTAGGCCATGCCACTGTGCGCTGCTCCGACCAGGCCAGCCTGAAAGCCACCATCGCTGTCGTTGACGAGCTGCTTGCCAAACAGGGCAAACAGACGGCACACTGACATGACACTGAGTGGCTGATGGCAATGTGAGGCTGCTCGATCAAGGCTATGGTGCTTTGATCGCTGACAGTGCCTGAAGACTGCCCGGCGGCCATTCAGGCCGACATGGCGGAGCAGGCTGTATGATACCCAGCTTCTTTTACCTGCCAGAGAATGCACAGAGCCACCTTCTGCACGGGCAGCACGACCTCGCCTTGATGCTGCTCTCCGTAGTTATCGCTGTACTGGCTTCCTGCTTTGCCTTGCAGGTCGCCAGTCTGGCCCGCATTGCCGCCACCCCACTGACCCGCAACATTGCTCTTCTTACCGGCTCCCTGACTCTTGGCGGCGGCATCTGGGCCATGCACTTTATCGGCATGCTGGCCTTCCAGCTGGAGATTCCGGTTCGTTACGATCCCACCATAACCCTGCTATCCGTAGTACCGGCGATCCTGGCCTCCTGGATTGCCTTCCGTGTCCTGGTAGAAGCACAGGTCACACTGCGGCAAATTGCTGTCGGTGGGCTGCTGATGGGGGGTGGTATTGGTGCCATGCACTATACCGGTATGGCCGCGATGCAAATGGAAGCCCGGTTGATGATGGACCCTGGCTGGTTTCTGGCCTCTCTGCTGGTTGCCGTAATGCTGGCCATGGTTGCACTCTGGCTGCGCTTTGGTTTGCGCCGACATATGCGTGTCACTCATATCAACAGCATAGTACTTGGCGGCCTGGGTATCGGGCTGGCCATTGCCGCCATGCATTATACCGGCATGGCGGCAGCACGCATTGTCGCCGTTACCGATGGATCAGCCGGCGTGGCTACCGGCGACCAACGGATTATGGCCATGGGTATTGCGCTGATGGCCCTGGCTGTTGGTCTGGCCGTCGGAGTAACCAACGGTATTCTGCGTTACCGTTACCTGTTGGACAAAATGCGTGCCCATGAACAGTCACTGCGTACCAGCGAGGAACAATACAGTTCGCTGATCGCCAATCTGCCGGGCGCAGCCTTTCGTTGCCTGCCGCAGCAGGGCTGGCAGATGCTGTTCATCAGTGATGCGATTGAGCCGCTGACCGGCTGGAGCGCCCAGGCTTTTATGCAAGGGGGTAAAAGTACCGACGAATTGTTGCATCCGGACGACCATGACCCCATCTACGAACAGGTGATGGCGCATATTGCTCGTGGCGAGAAATACAGTGTCGATTACCGCCTTATCCACCGGGATGGCAGCATCCGCTGGGTAAACGAGAGTGCCAGCGCCATTTACTCCGAGCAAGGTCAGCCGCTGTGGATTGATGGCGTATTGATCGACATCACCGACAGCAAACTGCGCAACGCCGAGTTCGAAGGCACGGTAAATGCCATCAGCCGCGCTCAAGCGGTGGCCGAATTTGATCTGCATGGGCGAATAACGGCAGCCAATGCCCAGTTACTGAATTTATCTGGTTTCACCGAAGCGGAGCTGATTGGGCAACCAGCAACATCCCTGGTAGATGCAGGCGAGGCTTTTCCCATGCTCTGGGAAGAGCTGCGTGCAGGACACTTCCAGCAGGCCGAATTTCCCTTGCACACAGCCCATGGCGAAGAGCGCTGGATTCAGGGCTACTTCAATCCGATTCTGATGGCTGACGGTCTGCCCGGAAAAGTCATGCTGCTGGCCACTGATCTGACCGAACGCCGTCGAATGGTTCTGGCTCTGCGCCTGGCCAAGGAACGTGCCGAGCAGGCGGCTGCCGCCAAGACAGTATTTCTGGCCAATATGAGCCACGAAATTCGTACCCCAATGAATGCCATCATGGGTTTCAGCGAATTGCTGCTGGATACGCCTTTGAACGAAGAGCAGCGCCGCCATCTGCAGACGCTGAATTTCTCTGCCCAGGCCTTGCTGCAGTTGCTTAACGATATTCTGGATACCGCCAAACTCGAAGGCGGCGCTGTGGAGCTGGATGAGCAGCCTTTCTCACCCCGTGAGCTGGCTCAAGGCGCACTCGACCTGATGAGTCTGGAAGCAGCGAAAAAGGATTTGCGCCTGCAGCTAGACAATGAACTCCCGCCTGCGCATTTCATAGGCGACCCGTTCCGCATCCGACAGATTTTGCTCAACTTGCTCGGCAACGCGATCAAGTTTACCCCCAGCGGCCGGGTCAGCCTGCACCTGTATCACAATGAACAAGGTCTGTGCTTCAGCGTCAGCGATACGGGGATCGGCATCAGCGCCGAACGCCTCGAACGCATCTTCGACCCCTTTGTGCAAGCTGATGCGAGTATGACCCGACGTTTTGGCGGCACCGGCCTGGGGACCACCATTGCCCGGCAATTGGCTCGGTTGATGGGGGGTGATATTCAGGTACAGAGCGAACCGGGCACAGGCTCCTGCTTTACCCTGTGCATACCTTTGCATATCGACCGCAATACCCGCTCAACGCACCAGCCAGATCGGCTGGAGGCTGAGCAGACAGAAAGCAAGCAGAGCCGAAATCCACTCGAACGCGCCAGCAGCGAACAGCATCTGCAAGCGTTGATCGCCAGCCTTGAACGGGGCGAAATTGCAGAAACCCACGTTCAGGCCCTTGCTCGGTTGTTGCCGCGATCGCGCTGGCTGCCGATTGAACAGGCTCTGGCCGATTTTGACTTTGAGCTTGCCAATCGCCATATGCAGGACCTTCTGAATGAGGACACCACCCCATGAATCCGGCTGATGATTTCCGCCCGCGTCTCTTGCTGGTGGATGACGAACCCGCCAATTTGCAGATATTGCGCCAGATACTGCAGGCTGATTACCGTCTACTTTTTGCCCGCGACGGTGAGCGCGCACTGGCACTGGCGGAGAGCGAGCAGCCCGAGTTGATCCTGCTGGATATCATGATGCCCGGCATGACCGGACTGGAAACCTGTAGCGCCCTCAAGCAGAACCCGTTAACCAGTGCCATACCGGTAATTTTTGTCACCGCCATGGCGGAAATAGCCGATGAAACCCGCGGCTTTGAAGCCGGCTGTGTCGATTATCTGAGCAAGCCACTACGGGCGCCTATCGTCAAAGCCAGGGTGCGAACTCACCTGTCTCTGGTCAGTGTCGAAGAGTTACGCGAAACCCGGCTGCAGATAGTCCAGCGTCTGGGCCTGGCCGCCGAGTACAAGGACAATGAAACCGGCCTGCATGTCATCCGCATGAGCCACTATTCGCGACTGATCGCTGAAGCCGCCGGCTTCAGCGCCGATCATTGCGAGCTGTTGCTGCATGCCGCCCCCATGCATGACATTGGCAAGATCGGTATTCCCGATGCCATTCTGCGCAAACCGGGCCGCCTGGATGCCGAGGAATGGGCTGTAATGGCCCAGCATCCCGCTATTGGCTCGCGTATCATTGGTGAGCACCCGGCCGGCCTTCTGCACATGGCTGAAGCCATTGCTCGCTGTCACCATGAAAAATGGGATGGCAGCGGCTATCCAGCCGGGTTGGCCGGTGAAGCGATTCCGGTGGAAGCACGCATCGTCGCGATAGCCGATGTGTTCGATGCCCTGACCAGTGAACGTCCCTACAAAAAGGCCTGGTCAGTGGAAGACGCCATCGCCCTGATCAAGCGCGAGGCCGGCCAGCACTTTGATCCGCAACTGGTCGAGCATTTCCTCAGCCAGTTACCTGCGGTGCTGGAGATCAAGGAGCGCTGGGCGGAAACCAGTGCCGGGTCCGGTTGGCAAAAGCCACCAGAGACAGCATGACCGGCACTTCTACCAACACCCCGACCACAGTCACCAGAGCAGCGCCCGAATTCAGTCCGAACATGCCAATGGCAACAGCTACCGCCAGCTCGAAAAAGTTGGAAGTGCCGATCATGGCGCAGGGTGCAGCAACGTTGAATGGCACTTTCCATATCCTGGCCGCACCGTAGGCAAGGGCAAAAATCCCATAGGACTGGATCAGCAATGGAATGGCGATCAACACAATCAACAAGGGTTGCGCCAGAATCACATGGCCCTGAAAACCGAACAGCAGTACTACCGTGGCCAGCAAACCAATAACCGAGAACGGCTTTACTCTGGCGGTAAAGCGCGACACTGCCGCATTGGCGCTGGTGGCATCCGTCGCATCGGCAGCCAGCTTCATGCGGGTAATAACCCCGGCAATCAGCGGTATCAAGACATACAAACCAACGGATAGCAGCAGAGTTGCCCAGGGCACTTCGATATCCGTCATCCCCAGCAGCAGCGCGACAATAGGAGCAAAGGCGAAGATCATGATGACATCGTTCAGTGCCACCTGTGCCAGGGTGTAGTTGGGATCGCCCCTGGTCAATTGCGACCAGACAAATACCATGGCGGTACAGGGAGCGGCGCCGAGCAGAATCAGGCCGGCGATATATTGACTGGCGTTGGCCGGATCAATCAGATCAACAAAAAAGTAATGGAAGAACAGAACACCCAGGCCCGCCATGGTAAAGGGCTTGATCAACCAGTTGACGGTCAGGGTAATGACCAGCCCTTTGGGGCGTTCGTGAATACGCTTGAGGCTGGAGAAGTCGACCGACACCATCATCGGATAGACCATAAACCAGATCAGCACAGCAACAGCGAAGTTCACCGACCCGTATTCCAGCCCGGCCAGAAACCGGAACAACCCGGGGAACCAGTTGCCCAGCAACAGGCCAGCAGCAATGCCCAGTGCTACCCAGACCGACAGATAGCGTTCAAAACTGGAAATCGGGGCATTCTTTGCAACCATGCGACCTCTCCAAACAATTGGCTGGCGTCCTGGAATCCTGCGCCAGTGCGCCGCAGTATAGGGTATCCAGGGTAGCTGAGATATGATGCACATCAGTCAACAACTGACGCAGCCAGCTTGTCACTACGACGAACTTGCCCGCAAGAATCCGGTCATAGCACCGTCAATCTGCTTTCTATCGTGAGATGCGTCCATGCGCTATTGGCTTTATCTGCTACTGCTGTTGCCGCTACTGACCCAAGCCAACTCCCAAACCATCGACTGGCTGGATCTGCTGCCGGAAGAAGACCTGGAAGCCATCCTGAACATGCCGGAAATCGAGCATGACTATGACGAGGAAGCACCAGGTACCTTTGAGCAAAGCCTGCGTCAGCGCGACCGGAAACTGCCCGACGTCATGTACTCGACCCGCGTCGTGTCCGCGATGGATGGTATCGAGGCCCGCCTTGCCGGCTTTCCGGTACCCCTGGAAACCAATGAGCGCGGGCATTACGTGAGTTTTTTCCTGGTGCCTTACGCCGGTGCCTGCATTCATGTACCGCCACCACCACCCAACCAGATCGTGCTGGTCGACTACCCCGAAGGTTTGCCGATCGAGGATATCTATACAGCCTATTGGGTCAGCGGCAGCCTGCACATCGAGCAGACCAGCAACGCCTTGGCCGATGCCAGCTATCGCCTGCAAGCCCATTCCGTTCGTATCTATGATGGCGAATGAAATGCGGCGAGGGTACCCTGTGCAACCTTCCACCCGAATGGGTGGAGTCAAATTGCCAGCTCTCGGTTAAGCTGCAAGACAGAGGCGACCCTACTGCACGGAAGCCAGCGCAGTCGTCAGTATGACAGGAGGTAGTTTTGGAACTGATTCTGGGCTTTATCGGCCTTGCTGTACTCGTTGTGTTCTATTTGCGCAGGTGGCTTTTGCGCAAGGAAATCCCACAGCAACAGGCAATTGAGTACAGTGGAGAGCTGTTTGCCGTTGGCGCCGCCACTCTGGCCCGCAGCGGACCGGATACACCCCGGCAAAGCGTGATAGCGGTGCATGGCTTTGTGGAAAATTTCCTTTATTTCACGGAGTTCTACAAGGACCCCGCGCTGGAACTGATTCTTTTCACCAGCGCCGATTATCACACCCCGGTAACCCGTCTGAAGCCCATCACTCCAGACTGGGCCACCGTGCCGAAAGCTCGACCGGGCACTATCGCCTATGATGCCGACGTGTTGAACCAGGCGCTGGAACACCTGGCCAGGGGCCAGGACGTGCGTGTACATGGCCACTCGCGGGGTGGCGCAGTGGTGCTTGAAGCAGCGCGCCGTCGTCCGGATCTGTTTGAACAGGTAGAGGTCATTCTGGAAGCCCCGGTATTGCCCCAGGGCAAACCCTGCGCCGAGATCCCCCCTCACCTGCTCTGGTTTGTCCCCTTTGTCTTGCCATTCTGGCAACAGCAACCGATTTCACCGCGTAACAAAGCTATCTGGGGGCCACTGGATGACCGACGCAAACGTTCGCTGATCATGGGGCTACCGTTCAACCCCCGGCACTGCAGTACCCTGATGGCCAACCTCAAGGATATGGGCAGCTGGATGCCCGGTACGGGCAGCGAGATCTATCAGAACGTCAAACGCGGGGCCATTCTGGTTCCCGGCAATGACCATGTACTCGACCCCGGGGCCATGCTGGCCAGCGCTCAGCAGGCAGAAAACCTGCAGGTGATTGAGATTGCCGGTGGCAGTCACTTTGTCATCCCTGACAACCCGGAATCGATACCGCCCTTGCCTGCATGAACATTGAACTGCAACCCATCGGGGTCATGCGTAGCGCTTTTGTCGAAAAATTCGCCATTCCGCGTCAGCCGAGTCTGGCCCCTGCTGCACGGGGCCGGATTCTCCTTGACCCACCCTATGACACCGCGGAGGCCGTGGCCGGCCTGGAACAGGTTAGCCATATCTGGTTGCTCTTCGTATTTCATCAGGCGGGTAGCGGCCCGCAGCACACCCGGGTACGTCCACCTCGTCTCGGCGGCAACCAGCGTATTGGCGTGTTTGCCAGCCGCGCGACTCACCGGCCCAATCCCCTGGGCCAATCCGTGGTCCGCCTGGAGCAGGTTGCGCCCGGCTGTCTGACCGTGTCCGGCATTGACCTGCTGGATGGCACCCCGATCCTCGATATCAAACCCTATGTACCCTATGCCGATATCGTGTCCGCCGCGCACAACCACCTGGCGCCGTCACCACCACCCTTGATCACGGTGTCCTGGCAAGCAGAGGCGCTTGCCGCAGCTCGGCAGGCAGCCACACGACTCGGCGAGCCGGTGGTCGAACTGATTGACCAATGCCTGGCCCAGGATCCCAGGCCGGCTTATCAGCAACCGGGGCCGGAACGGGAATACGGCGTACGCTTGTGGGACCTCAATGTGCGTTTTCATTATGTGCAACTCGATCACATCAGGGTACTGGGCATCACTCCAACAACCCGGACGGATAACCTGACCTGAGCCGACAAGGCTCCAGTATGGCTTGTCCATCGCAAGACATTTGATTGATCTCGGCCGGGCATTTACTGCGCAACCGGCGCTATACTGCATGCCTACATCTCCAAACAATGTGATGCAATGAGCGCGCTGTACTTTTCCCCGATGTTGCTGGGCCTTTGCCTGTTGCTGGCTGTAGCCATAGCGGCCACGGCGCTCTGGCTGGTTTCACGACCCTATGCCGGACCCGGCTTCTGGATGGCGGGGATCTGGACTCTGATTGCAGGCATCCTGCTGTTTATCGGGTTTATGATCACCGGAAGCCCAACGCTCAACGTGCTGGGCAATGCCGGTCAACTGGGCGGTGAAGCGATTTTTCTGCTCGGCATTTTTCGTTTCATGGGCCGTCCGTTACCCTGGTGGATAATCCCCCTCAGTGTCAGCATCATGGTGCTGTTCAATGTTCATTACTGGGTATTCGATGGGAATTCGGACTTTCTTATGGGCGTCTACTCCACCATTGCCGGGCTGCTGCCGCTGCAAGCTATCTGGCTGTTGTTGCGCGCGAAAGATGATGCAGTTACCCGCCCGGCACGCCTGCTGGTGGCTGTCAGTCTGTTGATATATTCCCTGGTAACCCTGGTTCGTGGTGCACTGGGCTATCTTGATTGGTGGCAGCAGCAGCCCTATGAAATGCCCTATGATTCCTTCAGCTATCTGTTGCCCTACAACTTTGCGATTCCAGCACTGGTGATGGGCTTTGTCGGCGTCACCCTGATGACCATGCAACGAATTCTGGCCCGCAGTGAATACCATGCCCAGGCGGCACAGCGCAGTGCCCAACGCTTTGAGCGTTTACTAAGCGCCACCAGCTCCGGAGTAGCCATTATTCGTCAGGGCCTGATTCACGATGCCAATTTGCGTCTGGAGCAACTGACAGGACGGCCACGGGTGGAACTCATCGGCCAGGCAGTATCCCTGTTGTTTGCCGAAAACAGTCAGGCCAAGCTACACAACAGCCTCCAGCTCGGTGCTACCCGTCAGCTTGAACTGCAGGCGTTGCACCAACAGCATGGCGGTTTCACCGCCGAAATCAGTCTGGAACCCCTGGAACAGCAAGGCGATCACATTCTGGAGCTGCGCGATATCAGCCATCACAAGGCGCTTGAAGCCCGGCTGCATTCACTGGCTACGCGCGACCCACTGACCGGCATTCTCAATCGCCGCGCCTTCGACGACGCCATTCAGCCAGAGCTGGCACGCTGCGAGCGCCAAGGGCATGCCCTGAGTCTGGCATTGCTGGATATTGACCACTTCAAGCAATTCAATGACAGGCACGGGCATGCCGTGGGTGACCTTGTGCTGCAGGCTTTCACCCACTGCTGTCAGACGCATTTGCGCGCCAGTGACCGCCTGGCCCGTTTTGGCGGAGAGGAGTTCATCATTATGCTGGTGGATACTGACAGTCATTCCGCAATGCAGCTGATGCAGCGTTTACGCCAATCGGTCCACCAGCTGCAACCCGGATCTGTCTCAAACCAATTGATGGTCCGCTTCAGCGCAGGCATTACCCAGTGGCAGCCCGGCGATACCCTGGACTCACTGGTTCGCCGTGCCGATCGCGGGCTCTACCAGGCAAAAAACGCCGGGCGCGACCAGATTCATTGCTGGCCACCCGCTACCGAGACGTTCAACCATGCTGACTCTTGAACATATCGCCCTGAGCTTGCCGGTTATTCTGCTCGCCGCCTGGTGGTGGCGAGGGATGGGGCTGCGGGAGCTGGCGCTGCGTCAGGTACGACAGCACTGTCGCAAGGCAGACGTGCAATTGCTTGACGAAAGCATCGTCTTGCGTCGCTTGCGACTTTCCCGCAATCGTCGCGGGCGTTGGGGTATCGGCCGCCGTTACGGTTTCGAGTTTACCGTCACTGGGGAGCGACGCTATAACGGTTGTATTGACCTGCATGGCGCCCGGTTTCAGCGTATTGCCCTTGACCCTCATCCCTTTCCCGGAGCACCGGACAGCGAGCATGATACTATTCATGCGACTGATAATGGACGCACCTTGCATTAAGGCAGTTCCACGTGGAACCGACAAAACTGAGCAACATTCCCACGCACCTGATTGCCGGCCCCTTGGGCGCAGGCAAAACCACCCTGTTGCAAAACCTGCTGCGTCAGCGTCCTGAGGGTGAACGCTGGGCAATCCTGATCAATGAATTTGGCCAGTTGGGCCTGGATGCCGCTTTGCTTGCACCCGATACCCGGGACGGGGTCAGCCTGGCGGAAATACCCGGTGGCTGTCTGTGTTGTGTCAACGGCTTGCCCTTTCAGGTTGGCTTGCAACGGCTGCTCCGACGCAGTCAGCCACAGCGCTTGCTGATTGAGACCTCCGGACTGGGTCATCCTGCTGCATTATTGCAGCAATTGGAGGCAGAACCCTGGACAGGTGTATTGGCTATGCAACCCATGATCATGGTGCTGGATGCCCAAGCCATGAGCAAAGGTCAGGCGCTTCCCGACAGCCAGCAAGCGGCCTTGCCTCTGGCCGGTTGCCTGCTGATGAACAAGTCTGCCCACCTGACTCAGCGGCAACGTCAACAACTGGCTGCGCAGTTACCCCAGGTGCCCTGGCATTGGACTGAGCAGGCTGGTATAGACTGGTTCAGGCTACCCGGATCTGATTCTTCCCTTGAGCCGCAGCCGTTGGCCAGGGTCAACGCGGCCAACGATATCTCCATGGGAGTGTTATGGCGCAGCCGCGATGAAATACACAGCCATCAGCAGAGTCAGGCGGATAGACACAGTTTGAGCTGGCGTTTACACCCGCAACAGGCGTTGGATCTGCAGCAGTTGGAGCGATGGCTAAGCCGATCGCCGTGGCTGCGAGCCAAAGCCATGGTTCGGTTGGCTGCGGGTTGGTACAGCCTGAATGCCTTGCCAGACCATGCGCTGGCGTGGAATCCGGCAGCGGAGGCCAGGGAACAGCGAATTGAATTGATCTTCGCTGAGCTCCAGGATCAAGAGCAACTGACTACCACCTTGCGACAGACCTTGATCACAGGGTAAGGTTACCGACTCAAGGATTGCACATTCCGGCGGTTGTCCGGAGATTCAGGTTCGCATGCGCACGATTCGATACGCTCTTATTCTCGTCCCCTTTTTTTTGCTTGCCAACAATCCGGCCTTCGCTGGGGCCTGTCTGATTGAAAGTGATGACGATCAACTGCCGATTCGTCTGTGCCAGCAGAATATGACCATCCCCGACAACCTGTTCCACGACAGTTTTTGTCAGCCGCAGATTCCCGAGCGCAGTTTCAGCATAACCGAGGTGGAGAGCTGTCCGGCAGGCGCCTATGGGGTCTGTGTCGGCGCGCGGACTGAAGGCGTCGGCTATCAACAGTCGATTTACTACTACTCCGACGCTGATGACGCCAAATATCTGCAAGTGTATTGCGAGGATGTCAGTGATGGAGAGTGGCAGGTACCTGCTCAGTAAAGCGGAACGGGACGCTGCAACACCTCGGGCATGATCAATTGCATGCCACTTTCCAACCCCAGTTCAGCGACACTGCCTGCGGGTAGCTCGACCACGAAACGTAGTGGACGACTGGCCGGATAGATCGGACATGGCATGGCGCTGCAAGGTGGCACGGCCGCAAAGATATCCACCACATGCCCCTGGTTGTCCACATACAGCAGATCAAGGCTGATTTGCATATTGCGCATCCAGATTTGCGGTTGAGTGCCTTGCGGAAAATCAAACAACATACCACCGTCATCCGGCAGAGACTCCCGTCCCATCAGGCCTTGACGACGACTCTGCAGATCGGCGACATACTCCAGTTGAAAGCGTTTGCCGGCGATGACCACACTCACTTCGGGGTTGGCAACAACCGGGCTTATCCACAGGCTGTTAACAACCAGTAGAACAACGATCAGAAGATTCTTCACAGACTGTCCTTGAGCAAGTTCTGATAGACCATATTGGTCAGATACAGTCGATTCTGTTCACTCAGATCAACAAATTCGACACCGGTGGCTACCTGGCCACTTTGTTCATCAGTATTCACCATCCGCACTTTGCTGGCCACTTTCAGATAAACGTCCAGACCAGCCGGGTTGATCCGGAAAGCCAGTTCGACTTCTTCACCCAGCTCGGCAAAAGTCGACGTCGACAGCACTTTGGCGCCGCCGACACTGAGGTCGATCATTTTCGCCGAGGCAATCTGTTTGCCCCCGTGGTTGACCGCAGTAATCAACTCGACGGATACGCGAGCAGAGCTGCGAATTCGCATCGACTGAACCGAATCCGGGTAGGCCAGATGCAGGTAGGGAAAAGGCGACAGGTTGGTTTTCAGCACCCGGGTCTTGTAAGCAACGGCATCCTTGCCAACAAAGCCACGTACCAGAAATTGCTGCCCTTCGCGAACAAAAGCCAGCTTTCCACCGTTGGTGGGGGCAGTAACAAGCAAACTCACCGGAGCATGGAAGCCAATAACCTTGACTTGAAAACGCTCGGTCTGATGACTGTTCAGTGTTTGCAGCTGGACCAGATCTCCCGGTGCCAGCTGAATCTGCGTCAGGCTGGTCGTGGTCCGCTCTCCCTGTTTGCCCTGGCCCGGCTCATTGCGCGCTTCCGGGGCAATACGAAACAGCCCCAACTTGAGTAATTGTTCAAGCATGGGTTGATTGTCGACCACCCGCCCACGCTCAAAGATCACCTTGCTCTCACTGTCAGTCACATGCCAGGGCAAGGGCACGCCAAGCGGTATATCGTCATGTTGCAGGGGAATCAGCGGCACGGCCTGGATCCTGTGACCAGTAGTTGGATTTGTTGTGTACTCATAGTACACCCACCGCTGGATTACAAGACAGCGTGAGCCTTTGCCTAATTCGCCGGTTTGACCGGACGCTTCCAGCCACTGATATTGCGTTGGCGGGCGCGGGCAACACCCAGAGCCGTTTCCGGTACATCCTGATTGATCACTGATCCCGCTGCCGTAGTAGCCCCATCACCCACATTGACCGGCGCTACCAGGGCAGTGTTCGAGCCAATAAAGGCGTTGGCGCCGATATGCGTATGGTGTTTGTTCACCCCGTCGTAGTTGCAGGTAATGGTACCGGCGCCCACATTGGCCCGGGCACCCACACTGGCATCTCCCACATAGGACAGATGATTGATCTTGGCACCCGGACCAATAACCGCCTTCTTGGTTTCCACAAAATTACCGATTCTGGCCTCACTGGCCAGACTGGTACCTGGTCGCAAGCGCGCGTAAGGGCCGACTTCACAATGCTCGGCCAACTCGGCGCCTTCGATATGGCTAAAGGACCTGATCACCGAGCCAGCGCCGATAACACAATCCTTCAGCACGCAATTCGGGCCAATAACAACATCATTCGCCAGTACAATCTTGCCCTCCAGCACGACATTGACGTCGATACTGATATCCTGGCCAACGCTTACCTCTCCGCGCACATCCAGTCGCGCCGGATCTGCCAATGTCACCCCCGCTGCCATCAGACGTTCGGCCTGACGACCTTGATAGATTCGCTCGAGAGTCGCCAGTTGCTGCCGGTTATTGGCTCCCAGCACTTCTTCTTCATCAGCTGCATGGGCAACTTCAACCGCTATCCCCTGGTCTACCGCCAGGGCCACCACATCAGTCAGATAGTATTCACCTTGCGCATTATCGCTGGACAGGCTGCTTAACCAGTTATTCACCTGACTGCCCGGCAACGCCATGATGCCGGTATTGCCTTCGCGGATCTGCAACTGCTCTGCATCGGCATCCTTCTGCTCGACGATCGACTGAACACGGCCTGCGATATCGCGCACGATCCGCCCATAACCGGTGGGGTCGCGCATCTTTACGGTCAGCAATCCCAGCGCAGCTGATCCGGCCTGTTCACTGAGCTTCTGCAGCGTAGACGGTTTCAGCAAGGGCACATCACCATAGAGAACCAGTACCTGATCAGCCCCGATCAATTGCGGCAAAGCCTGAGCCACAGCATGCCCGGTACCCAATTGTTCGGCCTGGACTACCCAGTTGATATCCGCTGCTGCCAACTGCTCACGAACCCTCTCGGCACCATGTCCGATCACCACATGAATCCGGGCCGGTTGCATGGCCCGCGCACAATCCAGCACATGCGCAAGCATCGGCTTGCCCGCTATCGGGTGCAATACCTTTGGCAATGCCGAGCGCATACGTGTGCCCTGGCCGGCAGCAAGAATGACGACGTGCAGATTCATGGCGGGTCCTTTTCGACAATGGATAACTGGGGAGGGATGATAGCAAAACCGGCTAGCTGGCGTTTGCTTGTTGCTTATTGCTGGAGGCGGGAAATCAACAATGCGTGTGAGTGGTTGATTGCCCGTCAAGCCTTGGCTGCCACATCCAGACAGCAACTAACCGCTGTCAGACCTTCAAGCATTCAGCTTCCGGCGATTTTCGCGGTAATTAATAAAAAAGGCAGCCGAAGCTGCCTTTTTAGCGACTTACCGGTTGTTAAGCGGCGGTCCACCATACTTCTTGCGCATTTCCTGCACGGTCCGCAGCTGGGCTGCGGCCTCGGCGAGACGGGCGGAGGCCGAACCGTAGTCAAACTCGGCGCCTTTCTCGTTGAGGGCTTTCTCTGCGGCTTTCTTTGCTTCCACAGCAGCTGCTTCGTCAATGTCACCGGCACGGATAGCCGTGTCGGCAAGCACCTTGACCATGCTCGGCTGAACTTCAATATAGCCACCCGAGATGTAATACACCTCTTCGCTGCCATCCTGACGAATCACCCGAACCGGGCCCGGCTTGAGGTCGGTCAGCAGTGGCGTGTGACCGGGCAGAATACCCAGATCACCCATGTTGCCATGGGCCACAACCATTTCGACCAGGCCGGAGAACAGCTCTTCTTCCGCGCTAACAATATCGCAGTGCACTGTCATAGCCATAATCTTGCCTCGGTTCTGCGCCCGCTTGCGCGGGCGCTACCATTACATTTTCTTCGCTTTCTCGATCGCTTCATCAATGGTCCCGACCATGTAGAACGCCTGCTCGGGCAGGTGGTCATAGTCGCCATTGAGGATGCCCTGGAAGGCACGAATGGTATCTTTCAAGGACACATACTTACCGGGCGCACCGGTAAAGACTTCGGCCACGAAGAACGGCTGCGACAGGAAGCGCTGCATCTTACGTGCGCGGGCTACCAGTTGCTTGTCTTCTTCGGACAGTTCGTCCATACCCAGAATGGCGATGATGTCTTTCAGCTCTTTGTAGCGCTGCAGGACATATTGCACGTTACGGGCGATGTCATAGTGCTCCTGACCGATGATCAGCGGATCCAGCTGACGGCTGGTGGAATCCAGCGGATCTACTGCCGGGTAGATACCCAGTGAAGCAATATCACGGGACAGTACCACGGTCGCATCCAGGTGGGCGAAGGTGGTGGCTGGCGACGGGTCAGTCAAGTCATCCGCCGGTACGTATACCGCCTGGATAGAGGTGATCGAACCTGTCTTGGTCGAGGTGATACGCTCCTGCAGAACACCCATCTCCTCGGCCAACGTCGGCTGGTAACCTACCGCTGAAGGCATACGGCCCAGCAGTGCGGATACTTCAGTACCGGCCAGCGTGTAACGGTAGATGTTGTCGATGAACAACAGTACGTCACGACCTTCGTCACGGAACTTCTCGGCCATGGTCAGGCCAGTCAGTGCCACGCGCAGACGGTTTCCCGGCGGCTCGTTCATCTGACCGTACACCAGGGCTACCTTGTCCAGTACGTTGGAGTCTTTCATCTCGTGATAGAAGTCGTTACCTTCCCGCGTCCGCTCACCCACACCGGCAAATACGGAATAACCGCTGTGCTCGATGGCGATGTTACGGATCAGCTCCATCATGTTGACCGTTTTACCCACACCGGCACCACCGAACAGACCGACCTTACCGCCCTTGGCGAAAGGACACATCAAGTCGATGACCTTAATACCGGTTTCCAGCAGCTCGTTGGAGCCTGCCTGCTCGGAATAGGAAGGGGCTTTACGGTGGATTTCCCAGCGCTCTTCCTCACCGATGGGGCCAGCCTCATCAATCGGACGACCGAGGACGTCCATGATGCGACCCAGGGTCTTGATGCCGACCGGAACGCTGATGGCACTGCCCGAGTTGCTGACATTGATGCCACGCTTGAGGCCTTCGGTAGTACCCATGGCAATGGCGCGTACTACGCCGTCACCCAATTGCTGTTGCACTTCGAGTGTGAGGTCTTCATGACCTTCCACCTGCAGCGCGTCATAGATCTTCGGCACGTCTTCGCGGGAAAATTCCACGTCGATGACGGCGCCGATGATTTGAACGATACGTCCGCTACTCATGTGTTGGTTCCTCTAAAAGTTTGAAACCTGACCGTTAAACCGCGGCGGCGCCGCCAACGATTTCCGAAATTTCCTGGGTGATCGCCGACTGACGTGCCTTGTTGTAGATGAGCTGCAAGTTGTCGATGAGCTCACCGGCGTTGTCAGTCGCGCTTTTCATCGCGATCATCCGGGCCGCTTGTTCGCAAGCATTGTTTTCGATCACTGACTGGTATACCTGCGACTCGATATAACGGGTCAACAGACCATCCAGCAGCATCTGGGCATCCGGCTCATAGACATAATCCCAATGGCCCTGCAGCTCTTCCTTGCTGGTCGGAACCAGGGGAATCATCTGCTCGACCTTGGGCTGCTGAACCATGGTATTCACAAACCCGTTGGATACCAGATACAAGCGATCGATACGGCCTTCATGGTAACCGTCGAGCATCACCTTGATGCTGCCGATCAGGTCATTCAGGGCCGGTGCTTCACCCAGATTACTGATCGCGGCTACCACATTGCCGCCAAAGCTGCGGAAGAAGCTGGCGCCCTTGCTACCGATCACACAGAGGTCGGTTTCAACACTCTGATCGCGCCATTCCTTCATGTTCTGAACCAGGGCCTTGAACAGATTAGTGTTCAGACCACCACAGAGACCACGATCGGTACTCACCACGATGTAGCCGACCCGTTTGACCGTGCGCTCCTGCATGAAGGAGTGCTTGTACTCGGGGTTGGCGTTGGCCAGATGGCCAATTACCTGGCGAATACGCTCAGCGTAGGGACGGCTGGCGGTCATGCGCTGTTGTGCCTTGCGCATTTTACTGACCGCGACCTTTTCCATCGCGCTGGTGATCTTCTGCGTACTTTTAATACTCGCAATCTTGGTGCGAATCTCTTTTGCGCCTGCCATATGACACCTTTCAGGTTAGCCCGTAGCCGGGTCGCACGAAGCGGGACACGACTGCATCATGCCCCGCGCTCGGCTTACCAGCTTTGGGTTGCCTTGAAGTTCTCGATGCCAGACTTGATACCGGCTTCGATCTCGTCGTTGTAGTCGCCCTTCTCGTTGATCTTGGCCAACAAATCGGCGTGATCACGCTTGAAGTAAGCGAGCAGAGCTTTCTCGAAGGCGCCGATCTTGTTCATCTCGACGTCGGTCAGGAAGCCTTTCTCAGCAGAGAAGATGCTGATCGCCATTTCGGCAATCGACATCGGCGCATACTGGTCCTGCTTCATCAGCTCGGTAACCCGTTGACCGTGTTCCAGCTGCTTGCGGGTCGCCTCATCGAGGTCCGAAGCAAACTGGGCGAAGGCCGCCAGTTCACGATACTGAGCCAGCGCGGTACGAATACCACCGGACAGCTTCTTGATGATCTTGGTCTGCGCCGAACCACCTACCCGGGATACGGATACACCGGCGTTGACCGCTGGGCGGACACCGGCGTTGAACAGGTTCGATTCCAGGAAGATCTGACCATCGGTGATCGAGATCACGTTGGTCGGTACGAAAGCAGAGACGTCACCGGCCTGGGTTTCAATGATAGGCAGAGCGGTCAAAGAACCGGTCTTGCCTTTCACTTCACCATTGGTCAGCTTCTCTACCCAGTCTTCCGACACGCGAGATGCGCGCTCAAGCAGACGACTGTGGAGATAGAAGACGTCACCCGGATAGGCTTCACGACCCGGCGGACGACGCAGCAGCAGGGATATCTGGCGATAAGCCACGGCCTGCTTGGAGAGGTCATCAAAGATGATCAGCGCGTCTTCACCACGGTCACGGAAATACTCACCCATGGTGCAGCCGGAGTACGGCGCCAGGAACTGCAGGGAAGCCGGATCAGAGGCAGAAGCAGCCACCACGATGGTGTGCGCCATCGCATCGTGCTCTTCCAGCTTGCGTACCACGCTGGCAATGGTCGATTGCTTCTGACCAACCGCAACATAGATACATTTGATGCCGGAACTCTTCTGGTTGATGATCGCATCGATCGCCATCGCCGTCTTACCGGTCTGGCGGTCACCAATGATCAGCTCACGCTGACCACGACCGATCGGGATCATCGCGTCAACCGACTTGTAACCGGTCTGTACCGGCTGGTCGACCGACTTACGCCAGATCACACCCGGGGCAACTTTCTCGACCGCATCAGTTTCTTTTGCATCGATTGTGCCCTTGCCGTCCAGCGGGTTGCCCAGGGCGTCAACAACACGACCCAACAACTCAGGACCAACAGGTACTTCGAGAATGCGACCGGTACACTTGGCGGTCATGCCTTCGGCCAGGCCGAGGTAGTCACCGAGAATTACCGAACCGACCGAGTCCTGCTCCAGGTTAAGTGCCATACCATAGACACCACCGGGAAACTCGATCATTTCACCGTACATCACATCGGCCAGGCCGTGGATACGGACAATACCGTCAGATACACTGACGACAGTACCGACATTGCGAGCTTGAGAAGTGACATCGAGTTTATCGATGCGCTTCTTGATAATTTCGCTAATTTCGGAAGGATTCAATTGCTGCATGCCATGTCCCTCAAATCAGGATTTCAACGCCTCGGCAAGCTTTTCCAGCTTGCCGCGGACCGAACCATCGATAACCATGTCACCCGCCCGAAGGACCACACCGCCAATCAGCGCGGGGTTGATCTTCACCTGCGGGGTCACTGCTCGGTCCAACCGCTTGGAAAGTGCGGTTATCAGCGTTTTCTGTTGATCTTCGCTCAGCTCGAAAGCACTTTCGACTTCGACTGCAATGCTTCGATCATGCTCCGCCTTGTGCTGCTCAAAAAGCTCGGCGATAACCGGGATCAAGGGCAGACGATCATGATCAGCCAAAGTTCGGATAAAATTTCCAAACCCTGCATCAATATGACCTTCACACACCATGAGCAGGTCGTCGGCCTTGCGCGTCCGCGTCAAACCTGGATTACGCACCCTTTCAGCAATGTCGGGATCGACCATTGCAGCACTGGCCAAGGCCAACATGCTTGACCAGGCATCCAGAGCATGAGCATCAGAGGCATGTTCGAATGCGGCTTTGGCATAAGGCCGAGCTAGCGTATTGATTGTAGCCATCGCTCGCCTCGCTTAGAGTTGTGAGGCCAGTTTGTTGACCAGCTCACTATGGGCCTTGGAGTCGATTTCCGATTCCAGAATGTGCTCGGCACCCTTGACCGCCAATTCGGCAACCTGGGCACGGAGTTGTTCTTTGGCGCGGTTGATCTCCTGGTCGATTTCAGCTTTCGCTGACTCGATCAGACGCTCACCTTCGGAACGAGCCTGTAGCTTGGCTTCCTCAATAATCTGGTTGGCGTTTTTGTTCGCCTTGTCCAGAATCTGGGTCGCCTGTTCCTTGGTCTCGCGCAGAGTATCTGCAGCCTTATCCTGAGCAAGACTCAGGTCACGCTGGGCGCGGCCGGCTGCGTCCAGTCCTTCAGCAATTTTTTTCTGGCGCTCTGCCATGGCTGCCGTAATCGGCGGCCAGACAAACTTCATGCAAAACCAGACAAAAATAGCGAAGGCAATCGTTTGACCAAATAACGTCAGATTAATGTTCACAGCGATTTACCTCATGCTATTTCGTTGTTCTCTGGGTGATCATGATGAGACAGGCAGACCGATGCCTGCCTGTCCTGAAAAACATCAGATCAACCAGCCATGCCGGGGGCGACAACGAAAATCAGGTACATCGCAATACCAACACCAATCATGGGAACAGCGTCAAGCAGACCAGCCATCAGGAAAGTCTTGGTTTGCAGCTGTGGCCCCAATTCCGGCTGGCGAGCAGTAGACTCAAGCAGTTTGCCACCCAACAGGGCGAAGCCGATGCCAGTACCCAGAGCGCCCAGACCGATCATGATAGAGGCGGCGATGATTACGAGTTCCATAATTACTCCTAACTAAGTTTCAAGGTTGTAGTACAAGGTTTCGTTGATTGAACAGGTTCTTCTGACTGCTTCAGTGGTCCTCATGCGCAGCACTCAGATACACGATCGTAAGCACCATGAAGATAAAGGCCTGCAGCGGGATCACCAGAATGTGGAAAATAGCCCATGGTACATTCAGAATCCACTGCAAATAGAAAGGCAGCAACGCAATCAGGATAAAGACCACTTCACCGGCGTACATATTGCCGAAAAGACGCAAGGCCAGGCTCAGCGGCTTGGTCAGCAAACCGAGAATTTCCAGAAACAGGTTGAAAGGTATCGCCAGCCAATGATTGAAGGGCGTAAAGGAAAGCTCTTTGGCGAAACCGCCTGCACCCTTGATCTTGATACTGTAGAAAATAATCAGAAAGAAAACGCCGATCGAAAGCCCGAATGTGCCGTTTGGATCCGCTGTCGGGACAATCTTGAAATAAACTTGATGTGGCTCCATGCCCAGAACATGCACCCCGAAGAGAGTTGCCAGCTGAGGAATGTAGTCAACTGGAACCCACTTCAGCGAGTTCATCAACAGGATCCAGACAAAAATCGTCAAGGCAAGCGGAGCAATCACCGGGCTTCTGCCGTGGAAGGTATCCTTGACCATGTTCTGTACAAACTCGACGCTCATTTCCACCAGATTTTGTAGACCACTTGGTGCGTCAGGGTTCATTTTCCGCGCGACCATGCGGAACAGACCAAGGAAAATAACACCCATCAGGATAGACCAGCCAAGCGTATCGACGTGAAAAGCCATGAATCCCATATCAGCGGCTTCGCTACCACTCTTGGCGAAAGTCCAGGCAGTTTCCTGCATGACAGAACCGTCGTAGCGTTCGTACCCCTCTGGCAATTTGCCAAAGGTCAGATTTTGCAAATGGTGCTGAATGTATTCTGCTGATGTGCTCGCCATAATCGCCTCAAATGCTAATACTTTGGAAACCTGCTGACGATGAGCAGAGCACTGGCTCCAACGGCCAGAATCACGAGGTAAACCGCAAACAGAAGCTCTACCCCAAGCGGATCTATGCTCATCAACACCAACACGAAAAGTGCGGCGGTCAAAATCAGTTTGCCGGCCTCGCCCGAAAACATTTCGCTGACGATGGCCCGCGTCGACCGGGCTCCACTGTAACGGAACACCCGAAAGACAAAATAGGCGTTGGGGACCAAAGCAATAAGTCCACCCAACAGACCGGAATATCCGGCTACCGGACCCTGGAATAACCACAGAGCCAGAGCAATCCCGATGGTCAACAGGGCTTGCCACTTCAATACCGGAAAGCCAGGCCAGCGGTGGAAAGGGGTACGATTGGGCGTTCTGGCGTCCATTTACCCTGCCTGCCTGTCAAATAATGCGTCCGGCCAAGGACACTTTGTTGCAACAATCCGGTGCATTTACAAGGCTAAAATTGCGCGAGGAGTATAGGGCGAATAGGCTTGAGGTTCAACCGTAGAGGCTGAAAATTCAGTGTCTTCACCCATTTGCGTCACTGCCCGCAAACCTGCATACGCTCTCATCGGCTTATTTGATATGTGCCAATACCCCATCCAGTTCATCCAGCGAGCTATAGCTGATCACCAGCTTGCCTTTTCCACGCGCGCCATGTTGAATTTTCACTTCGGCACCCAGACGCTCGGAGAGGTCGGTCTGCAGATTTTCAATGTTCGGATCGGGACGTTGGTTGGGCTGCACCTGCCGCGGCTTGAGCAATTGTCGCACCAGGGCTTCGGTTTGCCGAACGGTCAAGCCTTTAGCCACCACCTGACGAGCGGCCGCAGTCTGCTCATCCTGCGGCAACCCGAGCAAGGCACGGGCATGGCCCATTTCGATATCGCCCCGCTCAAGCAGGAGTTTGACGTCGTCAGGTAGCGCCATCAAGCGCAACAGGTTGGTAATGCTGACGCGCGACTTGCCTACCGCATTGGCGACCTGTTGCTGGGTCAATTCGAATTCCTGCTGCAAACGATAGAGCGCCATGGCTTCCTCAATAGGATTGAGGTCTTCGCGCTGGATATTCTCGATCAGCGCCATGGCAATGGCCGCTTCATCGGTGACTTCCCGGATCACTGCCGGGATATGATCAAGACCAGCCTGTTGGGTCGCGCGCCAGCGACGCTCACCAGCAATGATTTCGTAGCGACCGCCGCCAATCGGACGTACCACGATCGGTTGCATCACGCCCTGGACCTTGATCGATTCAGCCAGTTCTTCCAACGCCTGTGGATCCATGTCCCGGCGGGGCTGGTACTTGCCGCGCTGAATCAGATCAACCGGCAAGTCCTTGAGCAGATGATCCTGCTGCAACTCACCGTCGTGTTCACCGTGCTGGGCAGTGCTCTGTCCCAGCAAGGCATCCAATCCTCGTCCCAAGCCACGTTTCTTGGCCGCCATGGCGCTAATGTCCTTCGTTCTGATTAATCGGTAACCGGGGCCGGCTGCTGTTTGCCGGCAGCCTGCTTGCTGCGTCGAATCAATTCACCGGCCATGGCCAGATAGGCCACCGCGCCACGTGACTGTTTGTCATAGACCAGTGCCGGCATGCCGAAACTGGGGGCCTCAGCCAGGCGCACATTACGCGGAATCACGGTCTGATACAGCTGCTCGGCAAAGTGCTGGCTAAGCTGGGCCGAGACATCCTGGGTCAGACTGTTGCGCGGATCGTACATGGTGCGCAGCAATCCCTCGATCTGCAAGCCGGGATTCAACACACTGGTAATGCGGTTGATCGTGGTGATCAGTGCCGAGAGGCCTTCCAGCGCGTAATACTCACACTGCATGGGAATGATGACGCCATCGGCGGCAACCAGACCATTGACGGTAAGCATATTCAGCGAAGGGGGGCAGTCGATAATGATGTAATCATATTTATCGCGCACATTGGTCAGCGCATAGCGCAAACGGCTTTCTTTCATCTTGATATCAAGCAGTTCGACTTCAGCGGCTGTCAGGTCGCCATTGGCCGGCAGCAAGTCATAACCGCCATGTTCGGAAGCCAGCACTGTCCGGGCATAATCACTGCGCCCGGTAAGCAACTCATACACCGAGTTGTCCAGCTCACTCTTGTCAATGCCGCTGCCCATGGTCGCGTTGCCCTGGGGGTCCAGGTCAATCAGCAGTACCTTGCGCTTGGTGGCAGCCAGTGAAGCGGCCAGATTGATACTGGTGGTTGTCTTGCCGACACCGCCTTTCTGGTTGGCTATGGCCAATACCTTGCCCACTCTGACCTCCTATGCGTTCTGCTCGTCCGTCTGACGTTGCAGTATCAACAGATGCCGGCTGCCCTGGCAACCCGGTACCTGCAAGGCATGACTGGCGAGCAGCTGAAAATCTACCGGCAGGGCGGCCAATTCATCGGCGGGATATTGCCCTTTCATTGCCAGCCAACGCGTAGCGGGTTTACCCAGATGGCGTGTCAGCTGGACAAAATCACTCAGCGCGCTGAAGGCTCGAGAAACAATACCATCGAATGGCTGTTCAGGGCTAAAGGCTTCAACCCGGGTATTCACTACAGTGAGGTTTTGCAGCTGCAGCTCAATTTTTGCCTGGGTCAGAAAGCGGGTTTTCTTGCCATTACTGTCGAGCAGGGTAAAACTGGATTCCGGCTGCATAATGGCCAAAATCAACCCGGGCATGCCCCCACCGCTACCCACATCCAGCCAGTTTCCCGCTTCGACAAAGGGCAGAATGCTCAGGCTGTCGAGTAAATGGCGACTGACCATTTCATCCGGATTACGCACTGCGGTGAGGTTGTAGGCCTTGTTCCACTTGTTCAGCAGACCCATGTATGCCAACAGCTGTTCAACCTGTGTGTCGCTCAGACTGAGTCCGAGCTGGCTCGCGCCCTGACGCAACTCCCTCGCATGATCAGTCATTCCCTTCAGGCCTCCCGGGCCAGGCGACGATCGCCCAATGCGTTGCGTTTTTTCAGATGAATCAGCAACAAGCTGATAGCTGCCGGAGTTACCCCCGGGATACGCGAAGCCTGCCCCAGAGTCTGTGGACGTACATCAGCCAGTTTATGGCGGATTTCATTCGACAGGCCATTGAGTGCCGCGTAGTCGATATCTTCGGGCAGCAACGTCCCTTCATGCTGGCGCAGCTTGTTGATCTCTTCCTGTTGACGTTCGATGTACCCGGCGTATTTGCACTGGATTTCAACCTGCTCGGCCGCATCCACCGGCACGTTCCCGGCTCCACTGAGTTCGCACAGTCCGGCATAATCAACCTCCGGTCGGCGCAACAGATCAAGCAAATTGTATTCGTGGGTCAATGGGGTGCCGTAAAGCTTGGCAAAGGCCTGGCCTGCCGGGCTGTTCGGTTGTACCCAGCTGCTGCGCAAGCGCTGGGTTTCCTGCTCGATGGCTTCACGCTTGCTGCTGAATACCGACCACCGGTGATCATCGACCAGTCCCAACTCGCGACCCTGTTCGGTCAAGCGCAGATCGGCGTTGTCTTCACGCAATACCAGGCGGTATTCGGCGCGTGAGGTAAACATGCGATAGGGCTCACGGGTGCCCATGGTGATCAGGTCATCCACCAGCACACCAATGTAGGCTTCATCCCGGCGTGGACACCAGGCTTCCAGCCCCTTGGCACGACGGGCGGCATTCATACCCGCGAGCAACCCCTGTGCAGCCGCCTCTTCGTATCCGGTGGTGCCGTTGATCTGGCCGGCAAAGAACAAGCCACCAATCACTTTGGTTTCCAGTGAGTACTTCAGATCCTGTGGATTGAAATAATCATATTCAATGGCATAGCCAGGACGCAGGATATGGGCGTTTTGCAGCCCCTCTATCGAGCGCACGATCTGCAATTGCACATCGAAGGGCAAACTGGTGGAAATACCATTGGGATACAACTCGTGGGTATTGAGACCTTCCGGTTCGATAAACACCTGATGCTGGTTCTTGTCGGCAAAACGATGAATCTTGTCTTCAATCGACGGGCAATAACGCGGGCCTATGCCTTCGATAACCCCGGTATACATGGGGGAACGATCAAGGTTCTGGCGAATGATCTCGTGAGTTTTTTCGTTGGTATAGGTAATCCAGCAATTGACCTGCTCGGGGTGCTCTTCGACCGACCCCATGAACGACATTACCGGCAAAGGTGTATCGCCCGGTTGGGCTTGCATCTGGCTGTAATCCACCGTTTTGCCGTCAATCCGCGGCGGCGTACCGGTTTTCAAGCGGTCAACGCGCAGCGGCAGTTCACGCAGGCGATCAGCCAGGGCAATAGCCGGAGGGTCACCCGCACGACCACCGGAGAAATTATCCAGCCCGATATGGATTTTGCCGCCGAGGAAAGTTCCGGCAGTCAGTACTACGTTATCCGCCTTGAAGCGCAAGCCCATCTGAGTCACGACGCCGCAGACCTGATCCTGTTCAACGATCAGGTCATCACAGGCTTGTTGAAAGATGGACAGGTTCACCTGGTTTTCCAGGATCTCGCGAATGGCGGCTTTGTACAGCACACGGTCGGCCTGAGCGCGGGTGGCCCGAACGGCTGGCCCTTTGCGGCTGTTGAGTATGCGGAACTGGATACCGGCACGGTCGGTAGCACGGGCCATGGCCCCGCCCAGCGCATCGATTTCCTTGACCAGGTGACTTTTGCCAATGCCGCCAATGGCGGGGTTGCAGCTCATCTGACCAAGTGTTTCCACATTGTGACTGAGCAACAGGGTTTTGCAGCCCATACGTGCAGCCGCCAGCGCAGCTTCGGTACCGGCATGGCCGCCACCGACGACGATAACGTCAAAACGTTCGGGATAGTCCACCAGTCACCTCGTTGCCCGAATGTGTCGAGCGTGGAAAAAGGGACTGATTATAGGCGTTCGGGGAATAAATTGCAGCATGACTGGATATTTTTTGTACAGCCGGATGAAGGCATGACGGGTTGCTGTGCAACACGGTGCGTTTAAACATATAAATAAGAAAAGGTTTTTAAAGGATAAATACTAATGATGTTAATGAGCAGCCGGTTTCCTGTGGAAAAGTAACCCCGGCCCTTCTATTTCAGGGGATGCAGAAGAGCAAAAGTCTGTGCAGCAGTTGCGTACAACATCTGGGCATTACCCCTGGGTTCCTGTGGATAACCGAGGCGCTTATCCACAGCCTGGTTATCCACCGGGTTTGCCCCTTGTTTATCGACATGGCTCAGGCCCGTTTGTACACAGGGTTCAAGGGGACGGATACCGGTTGATAGTTCCTTCCTGTAGTAGCCATCAACCGATTAAAGCCGTTGTGATAATTATTTGCCGATACAGAAACTGGAAAAAATCCGCCCGAGCAGGTCATCGGCACTGAATTCACCGGTAATTTCCCCCAGTGCCTGCTGGGCCATGCGCAAGTCTTCGGCAAGCAGCTCACCAGCGCCCATCAGGGTCAGTTGTCGATACCCATGGTCCAGGTGGTCACTGGCCAGTTGCAAGGCCTGAAGATGGCGTCGGCGGGCGCTGAACAGACTTTCAGCCGTCTGTTCAAAACCCATACAGTCTTTCAGGTGGTCACGCAGCAGTTCGATGCCATCACCATTGCGTGCGCTCAGGTGCAGCTCGACTCGACCCTTGGCATCGGTCTGCAGGCCGATGGCATGGCCGCTGAGATCGGTTTTATTGAAGATCAGGGTGGTTTTCGAAGGGTCCGGGTGTTGTTGCAGAAATTCAGGCCACAATTGATCCGGGTCGTTGGCTTCGGGCTGGTTGGTATCAATCACCAGCAGAATACGATCCGCATCGGCAATGGCAGCCATGGCCCGTTCAACGCCGATCTTTTCCACCACATCATCGGTATCCCGCAGACCAGCGGTATCAATGATGTGCAACGGCATGCCATCGATATGGATATGTTCGCGCAGAATATCCCGCGTGGTACCGGCAATCTCGGTCACGATAGCGCTGTCCTTGCCGGCGAGGGCATTGAGCAGGCTTGATTTACCCGCATTCGGTCGGCCGGCAATGACTACGTTCATGCCATCGCGCAATAGTGCCCCTTGCCCGGCCTCTCGCTGCACTCGGGTCAGTTGCTCACGTACGTGTTGCAGTTCCTGCAGGACATGGCCATCGGCGAGAAAGTCGATTTCCTCTTCCGGAAAGTCGATTGCAGCTTCGACATGTATTCGCAAGGCAATCAGTGCTTCGGTGAGGTCCTTTACCCGCCGCGAGAAGGCCCCTTGCAGTGATTGCACGGCGTTGCGTGCTGCCTGCTCGGAGCTGGCTTCAATCAAGTCGGCGATGGCTTCAGCCTGGGCCAGGTCCAGCTTGTCATTGAGAAAGGCGCGCTCACTGAATTCACCCGGGCGTGCTGGCCGAGCACCGGCGTCAAGACAGGCTTTGAGCAACAGATCCATCACGACCGGACCACCATGACCGTGCAATTCGACAACATCTTCTCCGGTAAAGGAGTGCGGATTGGGAAAGAACAGGCTCAACCCCTGGTCCAGCACCTCCCCACCTGCCGTGAAAGGGCCATAGTGGGCATGCCGCGGACGCAATCTGAGCCCGCTCAGTTGTTGACCGATCGCCTGGGCCTGGGGGCCTGACAAACGAACGATACCCACCCCTCCCTGACCGGGTGGGGTGGCAATGGCGGCAATGGTATCTGTAGCAGTGTGGTTCATGCTGGCTCCACAGGCAGAATGCAAAACGCCCCGCGAGGCGGGGCGTTTGCTGGGTATGGCCGTGGCTTATGCCTTGGCGCCCTTCTCAATCTGTCGGGTAATGTACCACTGTTGTGCGATCGACAGAACGTTGTTGACCACCCAGTACAGCACCAGACCGGACGGGAACCAGAGGAAGAAGAAGGTAAAGATGATTGGCAGCATGCGCATTATCTTTGCCTGCATCGGGTCCGGAGGCGTCGGGTTGAGCAGTTGCTGGATAAACATACTCGCGCCCATCAGGATTGGCAGAATGAAGTAAGGATCCTTGAGTGAGAGATCAGTGATCCAGCCAATCCATTCGGCTTGTCGCATCTCGACACTTTCCATCAGTACCCAGTAGAGGGCAATGAACACGGGCATCTGTACCAGAATGGGCAAGCAGCCACCCAGCGGATTGATTTTTTCTTTTTTGTACAGCTCCATCATTGCCTGGGACATCTTTTGTCGATCATCACCAAACTGCTCACGCAAGGCTTGCAGCTTGGGGCTGACACGACGCATGTTGGCCATGGAACGGTAACTGGTTGCCGACAAGGGAAAAAATATCAGTTTGATCAGCATGGTGAGCAGGATAATGCTCCAGCCCCAGTTACCGACAAAGCCGTGGATAAAGCTGAGTACAAAGAAAAGTGGCTGGGCAATCCACCAGAGGAAACCGTAGTCCACGGTCAGATGCAGACCAGGAGAAATCTCTTTCAGCCTGTCCTGTGTTTTTGGCCCGGCGTAGAAATCAGCCTGAATGACACCCTGATCTCCGGCTGCGACCTGAGCGGTCGGGCTGGTGAAGCCGGCAATATAGTTGCCGTTTCGATCTTTTCGAGTCTGGTAGACGTGACGCTGTTCGTTGTTCGGAATCCAGGCAGAGACAAAGTAATGCTGCAGCCAGGCTACCCAGCCCCCGGACACGGTTTCGCGGAGATTCTTGTCATCCATGTCACCCATGCTGATCTTGGTATAAGAACTGTCAGCATCCCAGTAAGCGGCACCCAGATAGGTAGCCATGCCCGTAGTGCCACTACTGGAGGGGTCAGCGCTGTCATCGCGTTTGATTTGGCCGAACAGGTTACCGCTCCAGGTTTCACTACTCTGGTTGTCGATCAGATACTCGACCCGGATCAGGTAATCACCGCGATTGAAGGTGAAACGCTTGATATAGGTAATATCGTTTTCACTGAAAGTGAGATCGATCTGCAGGTTATCTTCACCGTCACGCAGGGTAAATTCTGACTCATCGGCAGAGTAAAGCGGGCGACCTGATTCCCTGGCATCCGGACCGTTGCGACCGGTCAGACCGCTTTGTGCGACGTACAAATGGTTATTGCTTTGTTCCAGTAACTGGAAGGGCAAATCCGGACGATCGCGATGACGTGGATATTGCGGCAGTGCAATACTGACAATATCGCCACCACGCGGATCAATGCTCAGACGAAAGGTGTCGGTTTCAACCTGGATCAGGTTGGAACTGGTCGCGACGGGTTCATTCGGTGCTGTTGCCGGCATGCCTTCTTCAGTCGGTTCAATGGCAACGGGGACATCCCCATTGGCATCATCCGTACCACCAGTCTGATTGTCTTCAGTGACTCCCATAGCGGGGAGATCAGCGGTTTCAATCTGTTGTTGGGTATCTGCGACAGTCTCGCTCAGATCTGGTTGGCCATAATCGCGATTCCACTGCAGCACCATCATGTAGGTGATTACAAGCAGGGCAGCAATGAGAATATTTCGTTGCATGTTCATGGTTTGTTGGTCATCTCGGAAGGCGCGGATGAAAGATCTGCAGCAGCAGGTGGAACCGGATCATACCCACCCTGATGCCAGGGATGGCAGCGGCCCAGACGTCGGGCACTGAGCCAACCACCCTTGAGCAAGCCATGTTGTTCGATGGCTTCCTGGGCATAGCAGGAACAGGAGGGATAGAAACGACAATGATTGGCCATCAGTGGACTGATAGCGTAGCGGTAAACCTTGATCAGTCCGATTGCGGCGTTACGCATTGGATGACGGCGGTCCGGAGTTGAGCGAGCGGGCGCGTTTGCTGGCCGATCGGGCCAATCTGCGCCACATGTCCTGATACAGGGCATGGAGTTGGGCATTGTCCAGGTCACCCAGGCCCTTGCGGGCGAGGATGACGATATCCAGATTGCCCAGCAGGTCCTGGTGATGACGAAAGGACTCACGGGCAATGCGCTTGATCCGGTTGCGATCAACGGCGCGGCGGACATGTTTCTTGGCAATGACCAAACCCAGACGCGGTTGGCTGAGTGTATTGACTCTAGCCAACAGCAGAATGAGTGGCGCAGAGGCCTTGCAGGTGGTGCCATCGAATACAGCTTTGTAATCGGCAGGCGTCAGTAACCTGTGATCGCGGCTGAACGTCAAGCCCACCTGGTGACCGGTGCTTAAGCTGACAGGCGCTTACGGCCTTTGGCACGACGACGAGCCAGAACGGCACGGCCATTCTTGGTGGCCATACGTGCACGGAAACCGTGGTTGCGCTTGCGCTTCAGTACGCTGGGTTGAAATGTTCTTTTCATGATTCAGATACCTGAGTGGTTCAAACAAGGACTAGGAGCCCTTTCAAGGGACCGGCAATTCTAGAGAAATGCTGGCCTCAGGTCAATTTGATTTGTATCCCTCAAGGCATAATTCATCATAAATAAATCAAAGGGTTAAAAAGATAGATATAGTTAATGTAAATAGGAACGGATTTTCTGTGGATAGCTGGCTACAGCCCAGCCAAACAGGTGCCTGGATTCCGATTGAACCTTGTGTACCAACGGTGCACGGTACCCCTCAATAGCTGTGCACAGCTTGTGGGTAACTTGAGCACTTATCCACAAGGGTATTTATCCCCGTTTTGGTAACCAGCTTCTGCACAGGTCTCAAAGGACGTTGTGCACAGCCTTTACGAGGCGATGTGCGTTGTTGAACGCCGTTTTCATTGCCTACTTTTTCTGGTTTATCCGTATCTGATCGGACTGACAATCAGTCAATCTTATGGTTGTTGGTGTGGATAACTTGAGCCCCAAGGGCTAGAATGATCAGCTTGTCGGGACGCAAAAAACCTGCCCTGTGCAGACGTCTCGGTTGATACTTTGTACTCACGGCTGATTGGCCATTGGGGGGTTTGTGTCTGTTGCACTCTGGCAGCAATGCGTCGATTTTTTGCGTGATGAGCTTCCATCGCAACAATTCAATACATGGATTCGTCCCTTGCAGGTGGATGGTGATGGGGATGAATTGCGCCTGTACGCCCCCAACCGCTTTGTGCTCGACTGGGTGAATGACAAATACCTCAGCCGTATCCAGGAACTGTTGGACGATCTTTCCCAGGGCCAGGCTCCCATGGTTGCCTTGCTTATCGGCAGTCGCCGGCATCAAGTAACTGCCAGTGCCCCTGCGACCCCACAACCGCAAGCTGCTACCGCGCCGGTCACTCCGAGAGCACAGGCAACCGGACAGGGGTTTGTGCCGGATGCCGAGCGCAGTCGTGATGAAGCCATCAATAGTCGGCCGCCGTCCGACCCGTCGCCTGCCTTGATCAAGCACACCAGTTATCTGAATCGCAGCTTTACTTTCGAGAATTTTGTCGAAGGTAAATCCAACCAGTTGGCTCGTGCCGCCGCCTGGCAAGTCGCCGACAATCCCAAACATGGCTACAACCCGCTTTTTCTCTACGGCGGTGTCGGCCTGGGTAAAACCCATTTGATGCATGCAGTGGGCAATCATCTGCTGAAAAAGAATCCGGCTGCAAAAATTGTCTATTTGCATTCAGAGCGTTTTGTCGCCGACATGGTCAAGGCGTTGCAAATGAACGCGATCAATGACTTCAAACGTTATTACCGTTCAGTGGATGCCTTGCTGATTGATGACATTCAGTTCTTTGCCAAAAAGGAACGCTCACAGGAAGAATTCTTTCATACCTTCAATGCCTTGCTCGAAGGCGGCCAGCAGGTAATTCTTACCAGTGACCGTTATCCGAAAGAAATCGATGGTCTGGAAGAACGCTTGAAGTCACGTTTTGGTTGGGGTCTGACGGTCGCTGTCGAGCCGCCGGAGCTGGAAACCCGGGTGGCTATTCTGATGAAGAAGGCCGAGCAAACCCGGGTCGATCTGCCGCATGATGCCGCTTTCTTCATTGCCCAGCGGATTCGTTCCAATGTTCGTGAACTGGAAGGTGCCCTGAAGCGGGTAACCGCCAGCGCGCATTTCATGGGTCGTGATATCAGTATCGAGCTGATACGTGAGTCGCTCAAGGATCTGTTGGCATTGCAGGACAAGCTGGTCAGTATTGATAATATACAGCGTACCGTTGCTGAGTATTACAAGATCAAGGTTTCTGATGTTTTATCCAAGCGCCGCTCGCGTTCGGTAGCTCGCCCACGTCAGGTTGCCATGACGCTGGCCAAGGAATTGACCAATCACAGCTTGCCGGAAATTGGTGATGCTTTCGGTGGCCGTGACCACACTACGGTATTGCATGCAACGCGCAAGATTGCTGAATTACGCGAAGCGGATGCTGACATCCGTGAAGATTACAAGAACCTGCTGCGGACTCTGACCACCTGAGTGTGTCAGTGCTGCGCAACCTGCACGAGGTCGAAGGAAGACTATGCAATTTTCCATACAGCGCGAAGCCCTGTTGAAGCCCCTGCAACTAGTGGCTGGAGTGGTTGAACGTCGGCAGACCTTGCCGGTGTTGTCGAATGTACTCCTGGTAGTGGATGACAACACCCTGTCGTTGACAGGGACTGACCTGGAAGTCGAACTGGTTGCGCGGATTCCGCTGGAGGATGCTGCCGACAGTGGTGAGATTACCGTACCCGCTCGTAAATTGATGGATATCTGCAAGTCTTTGCCAGATGACGCGACCATCACCTTTACCCTGGAAGATACCAAGGCCAGCATTAAGGCTGGGCGGAGTCGTTTCTCCCTGAGCACGCTGCCGGCAGCTGACTTCCCCAATGTGGAAGAAAGTCAGGGTGCCGTTCAGTTCGCTGTCAGCCAAAAGACCCTCGGGCGCCTGATCGATCGTACCAGTTTTGCCATGGCGCAGCAGGATGTGCGCTATTACCTCAACGGCATGTTGCTGGAAATCAATCGCGGCCAGTTACGTTCAGTTGCTACTGACGGTCACCGTATGGCCATGTGCACTCTGGATGCCGGCGTTGAAAGCAGTGAAAAACACCAGATTATTGTGCCGCGCAAAGGGATTCTCGAGTTGAGTCGTTTGCTTAACGAGACCGAAGAGCAGGTCGGCGTGGTAATTGGTACTCACCATATTCGAGTGTCTACGGGTGATTTCACGTTTACCTCCAAACTGGTTGATGGCAAGTTCCCTGATTACGAACGCGTGTTGCCGCGTGGTGGTGACAAAATCGTCCTGGCAGATCGGCATGTTTTGCGTGACGCTTTCAGCCGTACTGCAATTTTGTCCAACGAGAAGTATCGGGGCATTCGTTTGATGCTTAGCGATGCGCAATTGAAAATTCAGGCCAACAACCCTGAACAAGAAGAAGCTGAAGAGGATATTGGCGTTGATTACTCTGGTGCTCCGCTGGAAGTCGGTTTCAATGTCAGCTACTTGCTGGACGTAATGAACGTGCTCACCGGTGAGCAGGTCAAGCTGATTATGTCCGATGCCAATAGCAGTGCGTTGGTACAGGAAGCCGACTCCGATGACAGCCTGTATGTCGTCATGCCTATGCGCCTTTGATGCGCTAATATGCCTTTGACCCGCCTGAGCGTCACCGGTGTGCGCAATCTGCATCCGGTGACGCTCCACCCCGCCCCTCGCATCAATCTTGTTTACGGCGCCAACGCCAGCGGAAAAACCAGTCTTCTGGAAGCCATTCATCTGTTGGGTCTCGCGCGTTCCTTTCGTACCAATAAACTGCAGCCAGTGATTCAGTACGCAGAAAGCCAGTGCACTGTTTTTGCGGAACTGGTATCTGATCAGGGCGAGACAACTCAAATCGGCGTTCAGCGTTCAGCAAATAGTGAATTCGTTATCCGTATCAATGGTCAGAATGTGCGGAGTGCTGCCCAGTTGGCGGAAACAATGCCATTGCAGTTGATCAATCCGGATAGCTTTCGTTTGCTTGAAGGTGCGCCCAAACAGCGGCGGCAATTTCTTGATTGGGGTGTGTTCCACGTGGAACATGGATTTCTTGCTGCCTGGCAACGACTGCAAAAAAGCCTCAAGCAACGGAATTCATTGCTGCGACGTGGTAGAATCGATAGCTTGCTGCTGGCTCCCTGGGAGTTGGAACTGGTTCAGGCAGCCAATCAAATCGACGCGTATCGTCAAAGCTACATTGGCCGATTAAAGCCGGTGTTCGAGCAAGTATTGGCAGACATGCTGACGATTGATGGTTTAACCCTGAGCTACTTCCGTGGCTGGGACAAAGAAAAACCGCTGGCTGATGTGCTCGCGCAGCAATTCGAGCGTGATTGTCAGTTGGGTCATACACAAGCCGGACCGCAGCGAGCTGATTTGCGGGTTCGGGTAAATAACCTGAATGCAGTTGATGTACTCTCTCGGGGGCAACAAAAATTGCTGGTCAGTGCGCTGAAAATCGCGCAGGGCTATTTGCTTAAACAACAATATGGGCCGCAATCCTGTGTGTTTCTGGTCGATGATTTGCCCAGTGAACTGGATGCCCACCACCGACAAGCCCTATGTCGCTTGTTGGAACAGCTGGATTGCCAGGTGTTTATTACCTGCGTTGAGCCGGAACAACTGACTGGCTTGTGGCAGAGTGAAACGCCGAAAAAATTGTTCCACGTGGAACATGGACACATAGCGCAGACCGACTGACGTCTGGAGTGACTGATAATGAGCGAAACAACATCCTACGATTCATCCAGTATCAAGGTACTCAAGGGGCTGGATGCGGTGCGCAAGCGCCCCGGCATGTATATTGGCGACACGGATGATGGCACCGGCCTGCACCATATGGTGTTCGAGGTGGTGGATAATTCCATCGATGAGGCGCTAGCCGGCCATTGTAGTGATATTGACATCATCATTCACACTGACGAATCCATCACGGTACGCGACGACGGCCGCGGCATTCCGGTCGATACCCACGAGGAAGGGGTGTCAGCCGCTGAGGTCATCATGACCGTATTGCACGCTGGCGGTAAGTTTGATGACAACAGCTACAAGGTTTCGGGTGGCCTGCACGGTGTCGGTGTATCGGTGGTCAACGCGTTGTCTGAACTGCTGATCCTGACCGTTCGCCGTGATGGGCGAGTATGGGAGCAGGAATACAAGCACGGGGTTCCACAGTCGCCGCTGAAGGCCGTGGGTGATACTGATCGCACCGGTACCCAGATCCACTTCAAGCCGTCTGACGAGACCTTCACCAGTATCAGCTTCAGCTGGGATATTCTGGCCAAGCGTTTGCGCGAGCTGTCGTTCCTCAATTCAGGCGTCGGCATCAAGCTGAAAGATGAGCGCAGCGGGAAGGAAGAGCTGTTCAAGTACGAAGGTGGTTTGCGCGCCTTTGTCGATTATCTGAACCAGAACAAGAGCACGGTCAACAGTGTCTTTCATTTTGATACCCAGCGCGAAGATGGCGTTGGGGTCGAGGTGGCACTGCAATGGAACGACAGTTTCAATGAAAACATCCAGTGCTTTACCAACAATATTCCGCAGCGTGACGGCGGTGCTCACCTCGCCGGTTTCCGCAGTGCGCTGACCCGCAGCCTGAACAGTTATATCGAGCAGGAAGGCTTGCTGAAAAAACTCAAGGTCAGCACCTCCGGTGATGATGCCCGTGAAGGCTTGACCGCAATTATTTCGGTCAAAGTACCTGATCCGAAGTTCTCATCGCAGACCAAAGATAAACTGGTGTCTTCCGAGGTGAAGACGGCTGTTGAGCAGGAAATGAACAAATCATTTACCGACTATCTGTTGGAAAAGCCGAACGAAGCCAAAGCAGTGGTCGGTAAAATGATTGATGCAGCACGTGCCCGCGAAGCTGCACGCAAGGCCCGTGAAATGACCCGCCGCAAGGGCGCCCTGGATATTGCCGGCCTGCCAGGCAAATTGGCAGATTGCCAGGAGAAAGACCCTGCCCTCTCCGAACTGTACATTGTGGAGGGTGATTCCGCTGGCGGCTCGGCCAAACAGGGCCGTAATCGCAAGACCCAGGCGATCCTGCCGCTCAAGGGCAAAATCCTCAACGTCGAAAAAGCCCGCTTTGACAAGATGCTGTCCTCTGCGGAAGTTGGCACCCTGATTACCGCCCTGGGTTGCGGCATTGGTCGTGATGAATTCAATATCGAAAAGCTGCGTTATCACAACATCATCATCATGACCGATGCCGATGTTGATGGCTCGCACATCCGTACCCTGCTGCTGACCTTCTTCTTCCGTCAGATGCCGGAACTGATCGAGAACGGCTATATCTACATTGCACAACCACCGCTATACAAGATCAAGAAAGGCAAGCAGGAACAATACCTCAAGGATGACGAAGCGCTGGAAGATTTTCTGATCCAGTCGGCATTGGAAGACTCTTATCTTTTCGTCAACGAAGATGCTCCGGGTATTACCGGAGAGGCGTTGGAGCGCATTGTGCAGGAGTTCCGAGGCGTGATGAAAACACTCAAGCGCCTTGCACGTCTCTACCCGGAAAACCTGATGGAGCACTTCATTTATCTGCCACGGCTGTCGGTAGAGCATCTTGCCGATCAAGTCTTTATGACCGAGTGGATAAAGGGCTTCGAAGAGCGCATCAAGACGGATGAAAAATCAGGGCAGGAATACCGCGTCAATCTGCGTGAAGACAGTGAGCGCCATCTGTGGTTGCCTGAAGTTGAATCCATCAGCCACGGCTTGTCCAGTTACTTCACCTTCAACCGTGACCTGTTTGCCAGTAATGATTATCGCACCATGGCGGAATTGGGTGAAAAACTGCAGTCGCTACTGGAAGACGGCGCCTACATGCAACGTGGTGAGAAAAAGAAACCGGTGCAAACCTTCAAGGAAGCGCTGGACTGGATGATGAATGAGACTGCCCGCCGCCATAGCGTGCAACGCTATAAGGGACTGGGTGAAATGAATCCGGATCAGTTGTGGGAAACCACCATGGACCCGGAAAGTCGACGCATGTTGCGTGTCAATATTGAAGATGCAATTGCGGCGGACCAGATTTTCAATACTCTGATGGGTGACCATGTGGAGCCTCGTCGAGAATTTATTGAGAGCAATGCGTTGGCGGTGGCAAACCTCGACGTATAACCGTCTACCACGGCAGACAAAATCCCCCGTCGCCTGGTGTGACGGGGGATTTTTTTTTGCACGGGAGCGATCATGTTCACAGATCAACGCGAACTCAGCCGGCTCGATCTCAAGCTGGTATGGAGTGGATTCAAACAATTGGCACCGATCTCGCTGTTTGTGATTGTGTTTGGTGCCGCCTTTGGGCTGGCGGCCAGCCAGGCCGGGCTCGGTGATGGGCTCAGCATCGGCATGAGTGCACTGGTGTTTGCCGGCGCATCACAATTTGCCGCGCTGGATCTGTGGGGAGCCCAGGTACCCTTGTTCACTCTCTTGCTGACGGTGTTTGCAATCAATTCTCGACATTTGCTCATGGGGGCGACCTTGTATCCCTGGCTGCGGGCCTTACCGCCGGCTCAGCGCTACGGCATCATGATGGTTGCTTCGGACGCCAACTGGGCGATGTCGATGCAAGCCTTCGGGCGCGGTCAACCCGGATTGGGAGTATTGTTCGGTGGTGGTCTGGCGCTCTGGGCGTTCTGGGTATTTGGTACCTGGCTGGGGATCTATTTCGGCAACGTGATACAGGATCCGGAAAGTCTGGGGCTGGATATGGTCATGGGCTGTTTTTTGCTGGCATTGGCTATTGGCGGCGAAAAGAATCTGCGCATTCTGGTGATCTGGGCGGTGGCAGCCGGTGCATCCTTGCTGGCATTTCGCTATTTGCCAGAGAATAGTCATGTAGTGGTTGGCGCCCTGGCTGGAGGGATTGCCGGATTGCTCTGGACGGAGTCAGGTCATGTGGGTTGAAACCGCTGGTACAGGCGCATTCATGGTTATTCTGGCGATGGCCGTGGTGACGCTGGCGACGCGCTGGGGTGGTGTTTTTGTCATGTCCTGGATACCGATCGGCTATCGGGTCAAACAGTTTATCCAGGCGATGTCAGGCTCGGTTCTGATAGCCCTGTTGGCCCCCCTCGCAGTGACTGGGGATCATGGTGCCAGGCTGGCCTTGCTGGCCACAGCTATCGTCATGCTGGCTCTCAAGCGTCCTCTGCCGGCGATTGCAGCCGGGATTCTGGTGGCCGCACTATTCAGGCAGCTATGAATCCAGGCAACCGCTTATTTGAAATCATCGGTCAGATCTTCACCTCCAGTGGATTTGTTGCTGACCTCGTTTTCGTCTTTCGAGAAGCCCTTGTCCAGCTTGGTCTTGAGCATGAAATCCGTGCGTGAATCGGCAAATTTGACTGCGACCTTGAGGGTGATCGCATTGCGGTTGACCAACGCATGAAGGTGCTGGTCAAAGGTCTGCAGGCCGTGTTCCAGGCTGCGGGACATGGCCGTACGGATTTCATGCAGTTCATCACGGGCAATCAGGTCAACCACATAGGGGGTACGCAGCATCAGCTCAACCGCAGCGACGCGCTTCTTGTCAACGCCAGGTACCAGACGTTGGCCGATGATGGCCGCAATATTCATGGAAATATCGCTCAAAACCTGATTTCTGCTTTCTTCCGGAAACAGGTTCACCATGCGTTCAACTGCTTGAACGGTATTGGTGGCATGCAGGGTTGCCAGCACCAGGTGACCGGTTTCGCTGTAATGCAGCGCATGCTGCATGGATTCCCGGTCGCGGATTTCGCCAATCATGATCACGTCCGGTGATTCACGCAGTACGTTGCGCAAGGCTTCGCGAAAACTATGGGTATCAAGACCGACTTCGCGTTGATCAATGATGGATTGTTTGTGGTCGTGCAGAAATTCAATCGGGTCTTCGATGCAGACAATATGCCCGCCACGATTGCTATTGCGGTGATCGAGCATCGACGCCAGTGTGGTGGATTTGCCTGAACCGGCAGCCCCGACCACCAGAATCAGGCCACGATCAAGCATGACCAGCTTTTCCAGACTGCGAGGCAAGCCAAGCTCGGCAATACGGGGAATCTTGTTGCTGATGTGACGAATCACCATGGCGACTTCGCCACGCTGAAAATAGATATTGGTGCGGAAGCGACCAACACCCGGCAGGCCGACAGCCAGGTTCATTTCCAGATCCCGTTCGAACTCCGCTGCCTGCTTCTGACTCATCAACTGATAGGCCAACTGCTTGAGGTCGGCACTGCCCAGTGGTGTTTCGTCCAGGGCAGCAAACTCGCCCTCACGTTTCATATTGACCGGTGCGCCCACGCTGAAAAACAGATCAGAGCCGCCCTGCTCGACCAGCTTGTGCAAATACTGAAAGACATCCATCGTTGTTGACTCGATTCTTTGTTGTTGTCTGTCACAGAGTAGGGTGTGGAGCGTTATGGGTAAAGGCCATCAGGCAAAGTTCACAGCGAAGACTTGACCTGGCTCAAGGCTTCGCTGATCCATTTCTCTGCGCGTTGGTTCAGCTCGACGATGGCACGTGGATCGGTGCCCAGCGGATACATGGCCGGGCCTATCATGACATCGATGGTGCCGGGTTTTTTACCCCACCCATGCCGCGGCCAGAAGCAGCCGGCGTTATGGGCGACGGGGATCAGCGGCACCTGATTGGCGCAGGCCAGAGCTGCGCCACCGCGGGAAAACTTGATCGGACTGCCGGGCAGTTTGCGCGTACCCTCGGGGAAAATCAGAATCCACAAGCCTTCGGACAGACGCTGGCCGCCAATACGGCTGAGCTGTTTCAGCGAATCACGTGCATTTCCACGGTCAATCGCGATCGGTTTCATCAGGGCCAGTGCCCAGCCGAAAAAGGGGACGTAGAGCAATTCACGCTTGAGCAACTGGGTTTGCGGGGCAAACACCTGCTGCAGGAAAAAGGTTTCCCAGGTGCTTTGATGGTTGGCCACCACCACACCGTGTTGGGCGGGAATATTCTCCAGACCACTGATCCGGTAGCGGATCCCCACCAGATATCTGGCCAGGCCGATGGCCCATCGGGTCCACCACTCGATAACCACACGAAAGCGCCAACGAAAGGGCAACAAGGGAGAAATCAACAGCGCCACAGGTGCCCAGAGAATGGCACTTAAGGCGAGCAGAAAATAAAACAGAACGACCCGCAAGGGCATCAACCATGACATGTTCAGGCTTCCAGTAAGTGATCGACGACTGCGGCCAGGTCGGCAAATATCCGTGTATCGGCTGGCAACGTCTGGCTGGCGGTTTTTTGCCCCTTGCCGGTCAGCACCAGATAAGGGGTGCAGCCAACGCTGGTGCCGGCTTGCAGGTCGCGCAAACTGTCACCCACGGTAGGCACGCCGTGCAAATCACAGGCAAAGTAAGTGGCTATCTGCTGAAACAAGCCGGCTTGTGGCTTGCGGCAATCACAACCGGCATCCGGCCCATGGGGACAATAACGAATAAGGTCGATCCTGCCACCCTGCTCGGCCACCAGCTTCTCCAGTCTGGCATGCATCAGATCCAGTGTTGCCGGGCTGAAAAGCCCACGCGCCAAGCCGGATTGGTTGGTTGCCACCGCAATGGTCCACCCCGCCCGACTCAAGCGCGCAATGGCATCGATTGCACCGGGCAAGGGCACCCACTCGTCCAGTGACTTGACGAAGGCGTCGGAATCTTCATTGATGACGCCATCGCGATCGAGGATGATCAGTTGCATTCCTGAACCCTCGCTTAACCGAGCAGCGAGATATCAGCCACACCCAGGAAGAGACCTCGCAGGCGAGCCAGCAGTGCATAACGGTTAGTGCGCACTGCCGGATCTTCGGCATTGACCAATACCTGCTCGAAGAAGGCATCCACTGGTGCTCTCAGCGCGGCCAGCTGCTCGAGGCTCTGCCTGTACTGACGTTCAGCGGCAAGCGGCACAGCGGCCTGCTCAGCAGCTTGCAACGCATCAGCCAGTGCCTGCTCGGCCGTTTCTTGCAGCAAACTGGTATTGATCTGCTCGCTGACGCTGCTGTCGGCCTTGGACAGAATGTTTGAAACACGCTTGTTGGCCGCCGCCAGGGCTTCGGCTTCCGGCAAACGGCGGAAGGCCTGCACGGCCTGAATACGCTGGTCGAAATCCAGGGGTGAGACCGGGTTGACCGCGCGTACCGCCTGGTACACGGCCACGTCGATCCCTTCGTCTTCGTAACGCGCCCGCAGGCGGTCGAATACAAAGTCCTGCACCTGGGCCTGCAAGCCATCCGCTTTGACCTTGTCGCCATACTGCGCGATAGCCATTTGCAGGGTGGCGCCGAGGTCCAGTTCCAGACCCTTTTCGATCAGAATACGCAAAACACCCAGGGCCGCGCGACGCAAGGCGTAAGGGTCTTTACTGCCGGTCGGCAGCATGCCGATCCCGAAGATGCCGACCAGGGTATCCAGTTTGTCAGCCAGCGCCACGGCCGCACCGGTCGTTGTTGTGGGCAACTCGCCACCCGCACCACGCGGCATATACTGCTCGTTCAACGCCAGGGCGACATCACCCGGCTCACCATCGTGGCGGGCATAGTAGTAACCGGCGATACCCTGCAACTCGGGGAATTCACCAACCATTTCCGTGGCCAGGTCGCATTTGCTCAGCAAGCCGGCACGGCGAGCCAGGCTGGCATCACTGCCAATCTGTTCGGCAATCCAGCCAGCCAGAGCCGAGATACGCTCGGCCTTGTCCAGAACGGTGCCCAGTTCAGCCTGGAAAATCACCTTTGCCAGACGCTCATTGCGGGTTTCCAGTGGCTGCTTCTGGTCCTGCTTGAAGAAGAACTCGGCATCGGTCAGGCGTGGACGGACCACTTTCTCGTTACCGGAAATGATCTGTTGCGGGTCTTCACTGTCGATATTGGCCACGGTAATAAAGCGCGGCAGCAACTTGCCGTTGGCATCCAGCAGGCAGAAATACTTCTGGTTGTCCTGCATGGTCGAGATCAGGGCTTCCTGGGGTACATCAAGGAAGCGCTGTTCGAAGCTGCAAACCAATGGCACCGGCCACTCGACCAGGGCAGTGACTTCATCCAGCAGGCTGTCAGGCATGATGGCAGTGCCTTGTTGCTCAGCCGCCAATTGCTCAACGCGCTGACGAATCATGTCCCGGCGCTCGGCAAAATCGGCGACCACAAACGCCTGGCGCAAGTCTTCGGCATAGTTGGCCGGAGCGCTGATGGAGATATCTGCCGGATGATGGAAGCGGTGACCGCGTGACTGGTTGCCGGCCTGTTGCGCCAGAATTTCGCAGGGGATCACCTGATCACCAAACAACATGACCAGCCATTGGGTCGGCCGGACAAACTCGGTCTTGCGTGCCGCCCAGCGCATGCGCTTGGGAATCGGCAGTTTCGCCAGGGCCTGATCGACAATCGCGGGCAACAGCTCGACGGCAGGTTGGCCGGGAATGTTTTTGCTGTAGCGCAGCTTGGGGCCGGACTGGTCGATCTCGCTCAGTTCAACCCCACACTTGCGGGCAAAACCCAGTGCCGCCTTGGTAGGCGCGCCATCAGCATCAAAGGCCGCCTGCAGTGGCGGGCCATCCAGCTGCTGGCTACGGTCGGGCTGCTGGCTGCTCAGTTGCTCAACCAGAATTGCCAGCCGGCGCGGCGCGGCGTAATAGCGAGCGCTCTGGTATTCCAGACCTTGCTCATCCAGGCCACTGGTAACGCCTTGCAAAAAGGCTTCAGCAAGGTTTTTCAGCGCCTTGGGTGGCAGTTCTTCGGTACCCAGTTCAACCAGAAAATCGGCAGACGACATTATTCAGCCTCCTTGAGCTTGGCCAGGACTTCATCACGCAGGTCGGCAGTGGCCATGGGGAAGCCAAGACGGGCGCGTGCCTGCAGGTAGCTTTGGGCAATTGCCCGGGCCAGGCTGCGTACGCGCAGAATGTAACGCTGACGTTCGGTCACCGAAATAGCGCGGCGGGCATCCAGCAGGTTGAAGGTATGCGAGGCGCGCACCACCATTTCATAGGCCGGCAACGGCAGGTTCAGCTCGATCAGCCGGTTGGCTTCACTTTCGAAATGATCGAAATGCTCAAACAGTTTGTCGACGTGGGCGTACTCGAAATTGTAGGTCGATTGTTCGACCTCGTTCTGATGGAATACATCACCATAGGTGACCTTGCCGAACGGGCCGTCGGAGTAGATCAGGTCATACACTGAGTCCACGCCCTGCAGGTACATGGCCAGACGTTCCAGGCCATAGGTAATCTCGCCGGTAACCGGGTAACACTCGATGCCACCAACCTGCTGGAAATAGGTGAACTGGGTCACTTCCATACCGTTCAGCCAGACTTCCCAACCCAGGCCCCAGGCACCCAGAGTCGGTGATTCCCAGTTGTCTTCGACAAAGCGCACATCATGGACCAGCGGATCGAGCCCGATATGCCGCAGGGAATCGAGATACAACTCCTGGATATTCTCCGGATTGGGTTTCAGCACGACCTGGAACTGGTAGTAATGCTGCAGGCGGTTGGGGTTGTCGCCGTAACGGCCATCGGCTGGTCTGCGGCTGGGCTGTACATAGGCAGCGTGCCAGTTTTCCGGGCCAATGGCGCGCAGAAAGGTGGCGGTATGAAAGGTGCCGGCACCCATTTCCATATCGTAGGGTTGCAGGATCACGCACCCCTGCTCGGCCCAGTAGCTTTGCAGGGCTAGGATCAGTCCCTGGAAGGTGCTGATGTCTGGCTTGGTCTGAGTCACGTATTTCACCCGGTCAGGCTGAGAAATAAACGCGGAGTATACAAGCAGACGCGGTGGACATACAGGACTCGCCGCCAGCAACCGCATGCCTGACTATTTCCCCGGTCAATCCGGGGCAATCAGGCTTGCGTCATCCGGCAGCAGTGCGCATGCTTGAGGGCTGCCTTGATTGTTACCAGGAACCTTGTCATGACCGAATCCACTGCCCGCCCCTTTCGTTGTCAGATCATGCCGCGCTATACCGATCTGGATACCTGGCGGCATGTGAATAACACCCGCGCCTATCATATCCATCAGGAAGCGCGTATGCAGGCGCATATGCACCGCTTCGGCCCGGATGCCTGGTTTGCCGATGGCCTGTGTCTGCGTCCACAGCGCTGTCTCACCGATTACCGTCAAATCAGTTGGTACGGCCAGCCGCTGGAGGCAGAAGTGACCTTGCTCGGGTGTGATCGCCAACAGTTCCACCTGCGCAGCCAGCTGTACCAGAACGGCGAGCTGGTCGGCATCCAGGATGCCTTTATCGGTGCGTACGATCAGGGTCGCTGGGTGGATCTGCCGGCTGCGATCCATCAACAGTTGCAGTCTGAGTGCTCTGCCCCGGTTTCCCGCGACCAGCTACCGGACAACGATTACAAGAGCCTTGCCAGTCAGGCGCACAACTTTCCGGTGCGTCAGCAACTGACCCCGCGCTACGCTGATCTGGATGCTGACAGCCTGCGCAGCGAGGCGGGTCTGGCCCGCTACATGGAGCAGGCGCGCTTCGGTGGTATTCGCCAACTCGATATGCAAGGCCTGGGTATCCTGATTGCCCGTGCCGATATCAGTTATTGCAACTTCCGTCCGGGATGGCACGCGGTCGAGCTGGCCTCAGGCATCAGCCGTATCGGTAATACCTCATTCGTTTTTACCGGCTGTGCGCTGGACAAGGATGAAGTCCAGGCTGCGGCCAACAGCGTGATGGTGGTGATCAATCCGCAAACCAACCGTCCTGCACCAATTCCGGCAAGCCTGCGGGAACAACTGCAAGCCTGGTCGATATAACCGGGGGCGACTCGCGCGACTTGGGTGTCCTGTTTACAATAGGGCCTTTGCATAGCTTTCAATCTGGCACGGAGTGGTCTGTGGAGCAATTCAAGGGTGCCGTGGCGATCGGTTTTCTGCGCCTGTTTGCCTGCCTGCCATTTGCCCTGGCACAACGCCTGGGTGCACTGGTTGGCTGGGCGATGTATCAGTTCCCGAATCGCGAGCGTGAGGTCACCCGCATCAACCTGCAGCATTGCATGCCTGAACTGGAGCCTGCAGAGCGTGAGCGCCTGGTACGCGAGACCATGATCCAGAGTGGGCGTACATTTGCCGAAAGCGCCTGCGCCTGGATATGGAAGCCGGAGAAAACCCTGAAACGGGTCAAACAGGTGGAAGGTGAGCATCTGCTGCATGAAGCACTGGACGGCGACAAGGGCGTGGTCTTTATCACCAGCCATCTGGGTAACTGGGAAGTACTCAACCACTGGTACAGTCTGCACTGCGCCCCGGTCGGCTTTTATCGCCCGCCGAAGCTCAAGGCGATTGATGACTTGCTGCGCCGGCAACGTGCCCAGCTGGGCAACCGCTTGGCCCCATCAACCCGCGAAGGGATCAGTATGGTCATGCGTGAAGTGCGTCAGGGCGGTGCGGTCGGTATTCCGGTGGATCCGGAGCCGGCCCGCAAAAGCGGCGAGTTCGTACCCTTTTTCGCTATTCAGGCGTTAACCAGCAAATTTGTGCCCAACCTGTTAAAAGGTGGCCAGGCCCGTGGCGTGTTTTTGCATTGCGTCCGGCTGGAAGATCATTCAGGATTCAAGGTGATTGTCGAGCCGGCACCCGAGGCGATGTACAGCGCCGATGCCGAGACCGCTGTTGCCAGCATGAGCAGTGTCCTGGAGCGCTATGTGCGCCAGTGGCCAAGTCAGTACATGTGGAGCATGAAGCGTTTCAAGAAGCGCCCGCAAGGCGAAGAAGAGTGGTATTAACGCCACCGTTCAGGAGTGAAACATGGCTGACCAGCGGCAATATCCCCGCACCATGATGCAGGCACGGATCAAGATCACCCACCCGGACGTGGGTGAGGTCTTCGGCTTTACCCGGGATTTGTCTGACGGCGGTGTCTTCGTTGAGAACGCTGAACTGGCTGCATTGCCGCCGGGTACCGAGGTAGAAGGCCAGGTGCAGGGTATGCCAATCGAAGCGCCGATCCTGCGCATGCGAGTGATGCGCTCGGTGCCCGGGGATGGTGTCGGGTTGGCGTTTGTGGATGACGAATAGGCAACTCAGTTTCCCTGTGCAGCAGGTCCCCTTACCGCCGCCAGAACATCGGTGTCAGAATCACCAGCAGGGTAAACACCTCGAGCCGGCCCAGCAGCATGGAAAAACTGAGAATCCATTTTACCCCGGCTTCCAGATCACCGTAATGCGTGGCTACCTTGCCCAGACCCGGGCCGAGATTGTTCATGCAGGCCGCCAGGGCTGAAAACGCAGTGACAAAATCCAGCCCGCTGCTGAGCAGCATCAGAAACATCACCGCAAAGGTGAACACGTAGACCGCGCAGAAACCCCACACCGCCTCCACAATCCGGTCCGGCACCGCACGCCCCCCCAGCTTGACCGGAAATACCCCGCGCGGGTGCAGCAGGCGCTTGGTTTCGCGTGAGCCCTGTTTGTACAGCAAGAGTACCCGGATCACCTTCATGCCACCGCCGGTGGAGCCGGCACAGGCGCCCATAAAACTGGCATACAGCAGCAGAAATGGCAGCAGTGTCGGCCAGAGCGAGAAATCGGTGACGCCAAAGCCCGTAGTCGTGGTTATCGATACTACCTGGAAGGCGCTGTAGCGCAGTACCGTCCAGGTATCGTAATACTCGAAATGGATCAGTACGGCAGTACACACCAGAAACAGGGCACCCAGCACACTGACATAGGCACGGCACTCCGGGTCCTGCCAGTAGTGTTTGATCGATTTCTGGCGCCAGGAGAGAAAATGCAGGGCAAAGTTGATGCCCGAGACCAGCATGAACAGAATGCAGATGCTTTCGATCAGCGCGCTATCGTAATAACCAATGCTGGCATCGTGGGTGGAGAAACCACCAATGGCTACAGTGGAAAAACTGTGGCCGATAGCATCAAAGAGCTCCATCCCGGCGGCCCAGTAGGCCAAGGCACAGGCCAGGGTCAGACCGGCGTAGATGAACCAGAGTACCTTGGCGGTTTCGGCGATGCGCGGCGTGAGCTTGTTCTCCTTCAGCGGGCCGGGCATTTCTGCCCGGTACAACTGCATGCCGCCAACGCCGAGCATCGGCAAGATGGCAACCGCCAGAACCACGATCCCCATGCCTCCCATCCATTGCAGCATCTGCCGATAGAACAGCATGGCGCGGGGCAGGTCATCCAGCCCGGTGAGCACCGTCGCCCCGGTCGTCGTGATGCCTGAAAAGGATTCAAACACGGCGTCCGGCACGCTCATATCCAGCAGGAACAGCGGTATGGCGCCAAACAGGCCGAGTACCAGCCAGAACAGTACGGTAATCAGGTAGCCATCGCGGGTACGCAATTCCTTGCGTTGTCCCTTGACCGGCAACCAGATCAGAAAACCGACCACGATGGTAATCAGGAAGGAGGTGGTAAAGGCTTCAAGGGCCGGCTCGCCGTACCAGAAGCCAACCAGCGCCGGCAGCAGCATGCTGCTGGAGAACAGCATGACCAGAATGCCAAGAATGCGCTGAATCTGAAAATATTGCATGCCGCTGCAAGCCTCAGGCCGGTCGGAAAGGGTTCAGAAGAAAGTCAGTCCGACCTGGAACAGGCGTTCCACATCGCGAATATGTTTCTTGTCGATCACAAAGAGCACCACATGATCATCAGCCTCAATCACCGTCGAGTCATGTGCAATCAGCACTTCTTCGTCACGCACGATAGCACCAATGGTTGTGCCTGGTGGCAGCTTGATATCCCGGATCGGCTTGCCGATCACCTGCGATGAGCGCGCATCACCATGGGCGATCGCTTCGATGGCCTCTGCCGCCCCGCGGCGCAATGAGTAAACATTGACGATATCGCCGCGGCGCACGTGGGTCAGCAAAGTACCGATGGTGGCCTGGGAGGGAGAAATGGCAATGTCGATTTCGCCGCCCTGGACCAGATCGACATAGGCCGGGTTGTTGATCAGCGCCATCACCTTGCGTGCGCCCAGCCGCTTGGCCAGCATGGCTGACATGATATTGGCTTCGTCGTCATCGGTCACTGCGCAGAAAATATCGACTTCTTCGATATTCTCTTCGATCAGCAGCTCCTTGTCCGAGGCGCTGCCGCTGAGTACCACGGTGCGATCCAGGTTCTGTGCCAGATAGTCGGCTCGGGCCGGATTTTTTTCGATTATTTTCACCCGATAGCGATTTTCGATGGCCTCGGCCAGACGCTCGCCGATATTGCCACCGCCGGCAATAATGATGCGTTTATTGCTCTTTTCCAGCCGTCTTAGCTCACTCATGACCGCGCGAATATCCGGCGTCGCAGCGACAAAGAAGACCTCATCGTCGGCTTCAATCACGGTATCGCCCTGCGGCAGAATCGGGCGGTTCTTGCGGAAAATGGCTGCGACCCGGGTATCGACTCCGGGCATGTGTTGGCGCAAAAAACGCAGTTCCTGACCGACCAGCGGACCACCGTAATAGGCGCGCACGGCCACCAGCTGCACCTTTCCATCGGCAAAATCCAGCACCTGAAGCGCCCCGGGGTTATCGATCAGCCGTTTGATGTAGTTGGTGACCACCTGCTCCGGGCTGATCAGCACATCGATAGGCACCGCCGCGTTCTTGAACAGGCCTCCGCGGGTCAGGTAGGCCGATTCACGCACCCGGGCGATCTTGGTGGGCGTCTTGAACAGGGTGAAAGCAACCTGACAGGCAATCATGTTGGTTTCATCACTGCTGGTCACCGCGATCAGCATGTCGGCATCATCTGCCCCGGCCTGGCGAAGCACCGTGGGAAAGGAACCACGACCCTGAACGGTGCGAATATCCAGCCGGTCGCCCAGCTCACGCAGGCGCTGGCCGTCTGTGTCGATCACGGTAATATCATTGGCTTCGCTGGCCAGCTCGGCGGCAACACTGGCGCCGACCTGGCCAGCACCCAGGATGATGATTTTCATGGTGCAGACTCCATTGGCCGCTGCGCGGAAGTAGAACTGGCGGCAATTTTTACCAGTTTGGCCAGATAAAAGCCATCATGCCCATTTTCCTGCGGAAATAACTGCCGGCCATGCTGGTCGGCCAGGCCGGCACCAACCGCCACCGACAACTCCCGGGCGCCCGGCTGGCGCTGCAAGAAGGCGGCAATCACGTCACGGTTCTCTGCCGGCAGTACCGAGCAGGTGGCATAGACCAGAATGCCGCCAACCGACAGGGTCTGCCACAAGCGATCGAGGAGTTCGCCCTGAAGTTGGGCCAGGGCGGCAATATCATCCGCCTTGCGCGTCAGCTTGATATCCGGATGGCGGCGAATCACGCCGGTGGCGGAACAGGGGGCATCGAGCAGAATGCGGTCAAATGGCTGGCCATCCCACCAGGCAGCCAGATCACGACCGTCGGCGGCTTTGAGCTCTGCCGAAAGGCCCAGGCGTTGCAGATTGTCTGCCACCCGTTGCAGGCGCGCCGGCTCCAGATCCAGTGCCAGTAAATGACCCAGGTGCGGTTGCAGCTCGGCAATCTGTCCGGTTTTGCCACCGGGTGCACAGCAGGCATCCAGCACGCGTTGGCCGGGTTTCAGTTCGAGCAGCGGCGCAGCCAGTTGCGCAGCTTCATCCTGCACACTGACACAACCGGCGCTGAAGCCGGGCAATTGGGTGACATCCTGCGGGGTATCCAGGCGAATGCCCTGGGCAGCATGCTCGCAGGCGCTGGCGGCAATGTCGACGGCAGTCAGTTGCGCCAGATAGTCAGCCCGTGACTGGCGCAGCGGGTTAACCCGCAGGATAAGTGGCGGGTGGCCGTTGTTGGCCTGGCAGATACTTTCCAGTTGTTCAGGCCAGTCAGCACTCAGACGTTTGTAGAGCCAGCGGGGGTGCGCCAGACGAAGATGAGGTTGCTGATCGATACTGGCCAGCAGCTCGCCTTGTTCACGCTGCACCCGGCGCAACACGGCATTGATCACCCCCTTGGCCCAGGATTTCTTCAGTGCACTGGCCTGATCCACGGTTTCCCCGATAGCGGCATGGGGCGGGATGCGGGTGTAAAGCAGCTGGTAGCAACCCAGCAGCAGCAGAAGCTGAATATCCAGATCGGCTGGCTTGAACGGCTTTTCCAGACAGCGACTGGTCAACGCCATCAGTCGTGGATACCAGCGTGCCGTGCCGAAGGCCAGCTCCTGGACCAGCGGCCGGTCACGGTCGGCAACTCTGGTTTGCTGCTCGGGCAGGCTGCTGCCCAGTGAGGCTTTGCCTTGCAAGACGGGCAGTAGGGCGCGGCAGGCGGCCAGCCGGGGGCTCACTGACCGTTTTCCAGCAGCAGGCCGGGAGTAAACTGGTCGCGGCGCGCGTTATACAGATCAGCAAAGGTCAGAGGTTTGCCCCCGGGAAGCTGCATTCGGATCAGGCGCAGCGCACCGTCTCCACAGGCGACCACCAGGCCATTACGGTCAGCAGCAAGGATTTCGCCGGGCTGGCCACTGGATGGGTTATCGCTCAGCTCGGCAGCCCACAGCTTTATGACTGTGTCCTGCAAGCGTGCCTGGGTCAGCGGCCAGGGATTGAAGGCACGAATACGATCAACCAGAACAGCAGCGGGCAGTTGCCAGTCGATCAGGCCGTCGGCCTTGCTCAGCTTGTGCGCATAGCAGGCCTGGGCATCATCCTGCACTTCCACTGACAGCGTCCCCTGTGCCAGACCGTTGATCGCTTCCGGCAAGGCCGTCGCGCCCAACAGCGCCAGGCGATCATGCAGGCTGCCACCGGTATCTTCCGGACTGATTGCGGTCTGTTGTTTGAGTAGCATGGGACCTGTATCCAGCCCGGCTTCCATCTGCATGATGGTCACCCCACTTTGGCTATCCCCGGCCTCGATAGCACGCTGGATGGGCGCTGCACCCCGCCAGCGTGGCAACAGTGAAGCATGACTGTTGATACAGCCCAGGCGCGGAATATCCAGCACTGATTGCGGCAGAATCAGCCCGTATGCCACGACCACCATCAGGTCCGGCTTCAGCGCGGCCAGCTCGGCCTGCGCCTCGGGACTCTTCAGGCTGGCGGGTTGAGACACCGGCAGTTCATGCTGGAGTGCAAGTTGCTTGACTGCGCTCATGGCCAGTTTGTGGCCGCGTCCAGCCGGACGATCAGGCTGGGTATATACGGCAACCACATTCAGTTTGGCGTCAAGCAGGGCTTGCAGGTGAGCGGCGGCGAAGTCTGGAGTGCCGGCGAAGATCAAACGTAGGTCAGCAGCGTTCATGGCGCCTCGTAAACAAAAGGCTTGCCGAAGCAAGCCTTGCTGTCTGGTTGGAAAGCCTCAAGCGCTGGCCTGGGTACGGTGAATCTTTTCCAGCTTCTTGCGGATGCGATTGCGCTTGAGATTGGACAGGTAATCAACAAAGAGCTTGCCGTTCAGGTGGTCGCATTCATGCTGGATGCACACGGCGAGCAGGCCTTCCAGCACACGCTCGAAGGGTTGGCCGTCACGCCCCAGGGCCTTGACCCGAACACGTTCCGGACGCACCACGTTCTCGTAGAAGCCGGGTACGGACAGGCAACCTTCCTGCATTTCTTCCAGCTCGTCAGTCAGTGGCTCAAGCTCCGGATTGATAAATACCAGGGGCTCGCTGTTGTCGTCAGACACGTCAATCACGATGACGCGTTCATGCACGTTGACCTGTGTGGCCGCGAGGCCAATGCCCGGCGCAGCATACATGGTCTCGAACATGTCATCGACTAACTGGCGAATACGCTCGTCTACTTCCGCCACCGGTTTGGCCACGGTACGCAGGCGCGTATCGGGAAATTCAAGTATTGTCAAAATAGCCATAGCGGTTTTTACTGCATTTGTGGAATAAATCCAGTGGGTGCTGCTAAGATGGCTAGCAGCTAGGAAATCAACAGGTCCGGCAAAGTGCGTCGTCTCGGACCAGGATGCTGGCCTCTATAATAAAGGGATTCATGTCATGAGGAAAACACTAGTCGGCCTCCTTTTGCTGTCAATGAGCTTTTGGGCCATGGCGCAGGAGTCTGTTTTTAGAGACGGTCACCCGGAGCAGTATACCGTGGTGCGCGGGGATACACTCTGGGATATTGCCGGGCGCTTTCTCAGCCTGCCCTGGAAATGGCCGGAAATCTGGCACGCCAATCCGCAAATAGACAATCCGCATCTGATCTACCCGGGTGATGTTGTTTCACTGGTCTACATTGATGGTCAGCCGAGACTGACTGTGGCGCGAGGTCAGGGCGGAACCATTCGACTGTCGCCAGGTGTTCGCAGCACCCCGGTTGCCGAAGCCATTCCGACCATTCCCCTGGAAGCGATCAATGCCTTTCTCCAGGCCGGACGCATTCTGGACGATCCTGCGACCATGGAGCAGGCTCCCTATGTGATTGGTGGCCAGGCGGAAAGTGTCATTCAGGGCGCTGGTGGTCGGGTATATGCCCGTGGCGAAGTCGACGACAACAGCCGTGCCTTCGGTATTTACCGTCGTGGCAGCAGCTACACGGATCCGCAAACCGGCGAATACCTCGGTCTGCATATTCAGGATATCGGCAACGCCAATGTACGTGCGATTGATGAGGATATCGTTACCCTGGATATTAGCCGCAGCCGTCAGGAAGTTCGCATTGGCGATCGTCTGCTGGAGACTGAAGAGCGTCCGGTGGCCTCGACTTTTTTCCCCAGTGACCCGAACACCAGCATTGATGGCGTGATTCTGGATGTGCCCAATGGCGTGACCCAGATCGGTCTGTATGATGTCGTGATCATCAACAAGGGTGCCCGTGACGGCCTGGAAGAAGGCAATATTCTGGCTATCCACAAGACCGGTGAACTGGTGCGTGATCGTATCCAGAACGAGCGTGTACGCCTGCCTGCCGAGCGTGCCGGCCTGCTCATGGCTTTCCGCGTCTATGACAAGATGAGCTATGGTGTTGTGGTTAACGCCAGTCGCCAGATGGCGATCATGGATGAGGTTCGCAACCCCTGAGTCATCGGCTGGCATCAGCCAGCCATGTGGTACTGCAAAGCCCGTCCGATGACGGGCTTTTTTCCTTTTAAACGATCAAGGATGATCTGCCATGTCTTGTCTTTCCCCCGGTCAGCGTCGCTGGTTGCTGCTTGCCCTGTTGCCCGGTCTGGGGCCACGATCGCTGCAGCGCCTGCGTGAACAACTGACTGACCTCACTGCTGTGTTTGATCTCGCACCAGCCAGCCTGCGTGCATTGGGGCTGCGGCCAGCCACGGTCGACGCACTGCTCGAATTACAGCAGGGAAACAGTGCGTTACCCCAGCGGCTGGAGGTTGTTGAGAACTGGTTGGCAGACAGTACCAATCACCTTTTGTGCCTGAATGAGCCCGGATACCCTGCCCAACTGAACGAAATTGCCGACCCGCCTCTGGTGCTTTTTGTCCGCGGCAATCGGGCGTTGCTGGAGGACCCGCAGTTGGCCATGGTTGGCACCCGTCATCCCAGCCCGCGCGGTGGCGGTACGGCGCGCGCTTTTGCCGAGGCCTTTGCGCAGGCTGGTCTGACCGTCACCAGTGGCATGGCATTAGGTATTGATGCCGCCGCCCATCAGGGCGCACTGGATGGCGGTGGCCAGACGGTGGCTGTCTGGGGTACCGGCTTGCAGCGTTGCTATCCGAAACGCCATGCGCACCTGGCTGAACGCATCGTTGAGCAGGGTGGAGCCCTGGTGTCGACATTCTGGCCGGATATGGGACCGCAACCCGGACAGTTTCCCACTCGAAACCGAATTATCAGCGGGCTGAGCCTCGGTACGCTGGTGGTCGAGGCCAGCCTCAACAGCGGTTCCCTGATTACCGCTCGGCTGGCACTGGAGCAGAATCGTGAGCTGTTTGCCATGCCTGGCTCCATCCATAACCCGCAGGCTCGCGGCTGTCACCGGTTGTTGCGTGATGGCGCTCACCTGGTGGAGTGTGTGCAGGATGTGTTGCAAGTCTTGAAGCTACCCCTGGTCGCTGCCCTGAGTGCCAGTCAGGCCGCTGCAGCGGGTCCCGCAGCCAGGCAAGATCCCTTGCTTCGCTGGTTGGATAGCGAGCCGGTAACCGCCGATTGGCTCAGCCTGCAAACTGACTTGCCGGTGCATCAGGTGTTGCAACGTCTGATGGAGCTGGAACTCGACGGTCAGGTCATCAACAGCCCGCAGGGTTATTGCCGGCAAGCTACTTGAGCTTGTGCTGGCAACCGGCTAGTGTCGCCCCATAGGCCGGTTCTTGTTGCCGGTGCGAATGTTGAGGAGTTGGCATGCTGGCGGACTGGCGGTGTAACAGAGTGGCGCAGATCGTGCGCGAAGGTGGCGTGATTGCCTATCCGACCGAGGCCGTCTGGGGCCTGGGTTGCGATCCCTGGCAGGCAGACGCGGTGGAATATCTGCTGGCGCTGAAGGCGCGTCCGGTCAGCAAGGGCCTGATTCTGGTCGCGGGTGATATCGATGAATTCGATTTCCTGCTCTGGGATCTGCCGGAAGGCCAACTGGCCAAATTGCGCCTGTCCTGGCCGGGGCCGAATACCTGGCTGGTGCCGCACCAGGGCCGCCTCCCGCTCTGGGTCACCGGTGAGCACGCTACCGTCGCCCTGCGGGTCAGTGACCACCCGTTGATTCGTCAGCTGTGTGCCCGCACCGGGCCGCTGGTTTCGACGTCAGCCAACCCCTCCGGCCGCCCGGCGGCGCGCACACGCTTGCGCGTAGAGCAGTATTTTCACCAGCAACTGGACGCCATCGTACCCGGGTCCTTGGGTCGCCAGCGTAACCCCAGTATCATCAGGGACCTGCGTACCGAACAAGTCATCCGCCCTGCCTGAGAGAGTCTGCCGTGAAGGATATGCCCAGTCCCACCGATGTTGCCGCCGTCAAAAGCTATTTGATGGACCTGCAGGAGCGTATCAGTCGCGCCTTGGCCGCCGCTGACGGCACGGCAGACTTCCGCGAGGACGAGTGGCAGCGCCCCGGTGGTGGCGGTGGTCGCTCGCGGATTATCGAAAAGGGGGCGGTACTGGAGAAAGGCGGTGTGGGTTTTTCCCATGTCTTTGGTGACGGCATGCCGCCTTCTGCCACTGCGCACCGGCCTGAACTCGCCGGGCGCAGCTTTCAGGCCATGGGCGTGTCTCTGGTCATGCACCCGGAAAACCCGCATATCCCCACATCGCATGCCAACGTACGGTTTTTCATTGCCGAAAAGCCCGATGCCGACCCGGTCTGGTGGTTCGGCGGCGGCTTTGACCTGACGCCCTACTACGGTAATGAAGACGACTGCGTGCACTGGCACCAGGTCGCCCACGACGCCTGCGCGCCCTTTGGTGCCGAGGTCTACCCCCGTTTCAAGCAGTGGTGCGACGAGTACTTTTACCTCAAGCACCGCAACGAGGCCCGGGGTATTGGTGGGCTGTTCTTCGATGACCTGAATGAGTGGGGGTTTGAACGCTGCTTCGAGTTCCTGCGCGCCATTGGCGACGCCTACCTTGACGCTTACCTGCCGATTATCGAGCGCCGTCGCCACCTGGCCTATACCGCCGAGCAGAAAGCCTTTCAGGAATACCGGCGTGGTCGTTACGTGGAATTCAATCTGGTCTGGGATCGCGGCACCCTGTTCGGCCTGCAGACCGGCGGACGCACCGAGTCGATTCTGATGTCGCTGCCGCCAACCGTGCGCTGGGCTTACAACTGGGAACCGGAGCCGGGCAGCGAAGAAGCGCGCCTGGTCGAGGAGTTCCTGCCGCCGCGTGACTGGCTCAAGGGGGCAACATAATGGACCAGTATGCGGTTATCGGTAACCCGATCGAGCACAGCAAGTCACCGCAGATTCATGCCCTCTTTGCCCGACAAACCGGACAGGATCTTGAATACCGCGCCCTGTTGGCACCGCTGGATGACTTTGCCGGCACCTTGCGTGATTTTCTGGCGACCGGTCTGGGCGTCAATATTACCGTACCCTTCAAGGAGCAGGCCTGGTCGCTGGTGGACCAGCACACGCCGGCGGCGGAACGCGCCGGCGCGGTGAATACCATTCAGCGCTTGCCCGATGGCACGCTCCTGGGCGACAACACCGATGGCAAGGGGCTGGTGCGCGATATTGAGGTAAACAACCAGCTGCCGCTCAAGGGGCTGCGTATTCTGTTGGTGGGTGCCGGTGGTGCGGCACGCGGGGTGATTCAGCCCTTGTTGGCGGCAGGGCCGGAGCAACTCTGCGTGGTCAACCGTACCGTGAGCAAGGCGGAGGAACTGGCTACCCTGTTCGCTGATCTGGGGCCTATCAGTGCGGCGGGCTTTGAGTGGATCGAGGAGCCGGTGGATCTGATCATCAATGCGACGTCAGCCAGTCTTGGCGGCAGCGTCCCAGCCATTTCTACCCACCTGATCAAGCCCGGCCACACGGTCTGCTACGACATGATGTATGCCAAAGCCCCCACCGCTTTCAATCGCTGGGCTGCCGAGCACGATGCGGCACGCTGTATCGATGGGCTGGGCATGCTGGTCGAACAGGCTGCCGAGGCTTTTTTGCTCTGGCGCGGTGTGCGGCCTGAGACTCAAGCAGTTTTGGAAGCTTTGCGATAGGAATATTTAATGTGTGCAGGGTTGCCGAGTTGGCGTACTGCCCGGCTGGACACGCCGTAAATACTTCCCTGTAGGCTCGTAGATGCCATCCCTGGCATCTAACGGTCCAGCCGGGCAGTACGCCAACTCGGCAGTGTAGTCCGTGCATTCTTCTAACCTCACCCCCACCTTCCAGCTTTTACCCAATGTTGAGGTTAAGTCGAATCAGAGTTAGGCGATAGAAACCCTCAAACGCGAAAGTGGCAGGAGCTTCTGCTTTAAACTTCCGTTGAAGTCGATATTTTGGTTTGAAGCAAAAAGTTGAGTTGAGGTAGGTACTCATTAAACTATCAGAATGCACAGTAAGAGCAGTGTTGCCGGGGAGCCCTATGGTGGACCGTTAGATGCCATGGATGGCATCTACGAGCCCCCATGGAAGGGTTCACGGCGTGTCCACCATAGGGCTCCCCGGCAATGCTGCGGCACAGGCATAACACATTAACCTGCGTGGGCTTTTTTGAATGAAGGATCAACCCCACGCACAGCCTCAGCCAGCTCACGGGTAAGCGCCAAAGCTGCCTCAACACCCTGTTCCAACAAACACTCCACCAAGGCTGAACCCACCACAACACCATCGGCGATTTGGGCGAAGGCGGCGGCCTGTTCCGGGCGTCGGACGCCGAAGCCGACGCACAGGGGCAGGTCGGTCTGGCTGCGGATGGCGTCGAGGTTACGGGCGACTTGCTCGGTTTCGGCCTGGCCGACACCGGTGACGCCGTTCAGGGCGACGTGATAGATAAAGCCGCTGGCCGCGTTGAGTACATTGGGCAGGCGTTTGGCATCCGTGGTCGGCGTGGTCATGCGAATCATATCGATGCCCAGCTCGCGGGCCACCGGGCCGAGTTCGTTGTCGTGTTCGGCGGGAAGGTCAACGATCAGTAGTGCATCAACACCGGCACTGGCGGCAGCACCGAGGAAAGTGGCAGGGCCGAAGCGGTGAATCGGGTTGTAGTACCCCATCAGCACCACCGGGGTTTCCATGTCATGTTGGCGCAGGCGGCAGACCATTTCCAGCGTCTTGTGCAGGGTCTGGCCGTTTTTCAGGGCACGCTGGGTAGCGGCCTGAATGGTCGGGCCGTCGGCCATCGGGTCACTGAAGGGCATGCCCAGTTCGATGATGTCAGCACCGGCGGCTGGCAGGCCGAGCAACAATTGCAGGCTGTCGGCATAGTTCGGGTCGCCGCCACACATGTAGGTCAGCAGCGCAGCGCGTTGTTCGCTGCGCAATTGTTCGAAGCGTTTGGCCAGGCGTGGGTTGTTCATTGGGCTTCCTCCATCAGGCGCAATACGGTGGGCATATCCTTGTCACCGCGACCGGACAGGCAGACGACCATCAGGTGATCGCTGGGCAGTGTCGGTGCGCGCTTGGCAACCTCGGCCAGGGCGTGGGCAGTTTCCAGAGCCGGGATGATGCCTTCTTTCATGCAGCAGTTATGGAAAGCATCCAGGGCTTCCTGATCGGTTACCGCGACGTATTCAACTCGACCCTGCTCATGCAACCACGCGTGCTCTGGGCCAATACCGGGATAGTCGAGGCCGGCAGACACTGAATGCGCATCGGCGATCTGGCCGTCGTCATCCTGCAGCAGGTAGGTACGGTTGCCGTGCAGTACGCCGGGTTGGCCGCCCTTGAGGCTGGCCGCATGTTCGCCGCTTTCAAGGCCGTGGCCAGCAGCTTCTACACCGATGATGTGTACGTCGGCATCGTCAAGAAAGGGGTAGAACAGCCCCATGGCGTTGGAACCACCACCGATACAGGCAACCAGGCTGTCTGGCAGGCGGCCTTCGCGGGCGAGCATTTGCTGGCGGGTCTCACGGCCGATGATGGCCTGAAAATCACGCACCATGGTCGGGTACGGGTGTGGGCCGGCGACGGTGCCGATCATGTAGAAGGTGTTGTCGACATTGGTGACCCAGTCGCGCAGGGCCTCGTTCATGGCATCTTTCAGCGTGCCGCGACCGGAGGTGACCGGCACGATCTCGGCGCCCATCAGACGCATCCGCGCAACATTGTCGCGCTGGCGCTCGATATCGGTGGCACCCATGTAGACCACACAGGGCAAGCCGAAGCGGGCAGCCACGGTGGCGGTTGCCACGCCGTGCATGCCGGCGCCGGTCTCGGCGATGATGCGGGTCTTGCCCATTCGCTTGGCCAGCAAGACCTGGCCGATGCAATTGTTGATCTTGTGCGCGCCAGTGTGATTCAGCTCTTCACGCTTGAAGTAGATCTTGGCGCCGCCATATTGTTCGGTCAGGCGTTCGGCGAAATACAGCGGGCTGGGGCGTCCGACGAACTCGGCATGGAAGCGGTCCAACTGGGCCAGAAAGTCCGGCTCGCTCATGGCCTGATTGAATGCCTGTTCCAGATCGAGAATCAGCGGCATCAGGGTTTCGGCAACAAAGCGGCCGCCAAATTGACCGAACTGGCCCTGGGCATCGGCGCCTTGGGTAAAGGTAGTGGATTGCATGACATCCTCCTCTGGAAGCATGCGCACACAATAGGCCTGCCCGAGCGGTTAAAAAAGCGATATGCTGGCCGAAACCTGTGAGAAAAGTTGACATATTCTATGGCCAGAGAATTTCCTTCACTCAATGCGCTCAGGGTGTTCGAGAGTGTTGCCGAGCTGGAAAGTGTGAGCCAGGCGGCAGCCAGACTGCATGTAACGCACGGTGCCGTCAGCCGCCAGATCCGCCTGCTGGAGCAGGAGCTGGGTGTGGCGCTGTTCGACAAGGTGGGGCGCGGTATTCGTCTGACCCCCGCCGGCCAACATTTGCAGAGCGCCGTCAAGGATGCCTTTGAGCGTTTGCGTCTGGCCTGTGGCGAAGTCCGCGCCAGCGAGTTGGCTGCTCCCTTCCTGCTCGCCTGCCCGGGCAGCCTGCTGGCGCGCTGGTTTATTCCCCGCCTGGATCGCCTGAACACTGAGCTTCCGGCGCTCAATCTGCATTTATCGGCCAGTGAAGGTGAAATGGACCCCCGCCGCCCGGGCGTCAGCGCTACCCTGCTGTTTGCTGCGCCACCCTGGCCGGCGGATATGCAGGTATATCCGTTGGCCGAGGAGCGCATCGGTCCGGTATTCAGCCCGCGCTTTGCACGTGCGGCTGGCCTGCATAACCAACCAGCAGCAGTGCTTTTGCAGGAACCCTTGCTGCATACCCAGTCGCGGCCGCAGGCCTGGACGGACTGGGCCAAAGCCAGTGGGCTGGACCCGGCGCAGATTCAGCAGGGGCAGGGCTTTGAACATTTGTACTATTTGCTCGAAGCAGCCCTTTCCGGACTGGGTGTGGCCATTGCACCGCAATTGCTGGTAGCTGATGACCTGGCGGCCGGCCGCTTGCTGGCGCCCTGGGGCTTTGTCGCAACCGGCAATCAACTGAGCCTGTGGGTGCCGGCGCGTCAGCCGCAAGCTGCAGCGCGGGAGTTGGCGGAATGGCTCAAGGGGGCACTGTGCGCGGACTGATCCTGGGTGTGATGCTGCTGGGGCTGAGTGGCTGCACCAGCCTGGGCTATCTGCACCAGGCCTGGGAGGGGCAGCGTGAGGTAATGCGGCTGGCGGTGCCGATCGAGGATATTCTGGATGATCCCGGGGCTGACCCGGCGTTGCAACGGCGGTTGGCTTTGGCCCTGGAAGCCAGACAGTTTGCCAGTGCGCGAATGGCACTGCCGGACAACCTGAGCTATACCCGTTATAGCGCATTGCCGAGACCCTTTGTGTTATGGAATCTGTTTGTTACCCCGGAGCTGTCGGTGGATGCCATCGAACAGTGCTATCCGTGGCTGGGTTGCGTCGGGTACCGCGGCTATTTTGCCCAGGCGGACGCCGAGGCAGCGGCATCGCAGTGGCGGGCGCGTGGTAAACAGGTGTATATCGGTGGAGTACCGGCCTATTCGACCCTGGGCTGGTATGACGATCCGGTGCTCAGCTCCATGTTGCATTGGAGTGACGAAGAACTGGTGGGTTTGATATTTCACGAATTGACGCATCAGCACTTTTTTGTGCGTGATGACACCGCATTCAATGAATCCTATGCCACTTTTGTCGAGCAGCAGGGATTGCGCGAGTGGCGCAAACTGAAAGGCTGGCCGGAACCGACAGAAACAGAACGAAAGCAGCATCAGGCGTTTGTCCAGTTGATGCTGGCGGCTCGGGAAGATTTGCAGCGGATATACGCCCAGCCGCTGGCAGCTGAGGCCTTGCGTCGTCAGCGCGATCAGCGTTTTGCGCGGTTGCGGACCGATTACGCTGAATGGCGCGATCAACACTGGGCGGGCAGCGCGCGCTTTGATCACTGGTTTGCCGGCGAGCTGAATAATGCCAGTCTGCTACCCTTTGGGTTATATGATCAATGGGTGCCAGCCTTTGCGGCACTGTTTGCCGAAGCCAGTGACGATTGGTCTGCTTTTCACGCCAGAGTGGCAGAGGTGGGGCGATTGACAACAGAGGAGCGGCTACGGGTTTTGCGCAAGCACCAGTGAAACCACAAGTATTACAGGGATTTATGCGACAATGTCGGTCAGGTACTGCCCTGCTGAAAGGCCGCGAGCAGTAACCCGACCGGGACGTCAAACAACAACAGCGCCTCTCGGTATGTGAGTCTCGATGGTTGATCAATTCTTTAAACTGCCCGCCCGCTACTGGGCCTATGCCGGACTGGTGTTCAGTCTCAGCCTGGCATTGGCGACGGTCGTCGTGCTCAGTCTGCATGACTACCAGCAGCAGGTGCAGCAACGTGAGGCTGATTCGCTGGCTGAACTGCATGCCCAGGGTCTGCAGGACCACCTCATTCGTGCTTTCAGTGTGGCCGATGCGCTTGCCGGGGTAGTGCGCTTTACCCGCGGCGAGTTCAACGACTTCGAACGCTTCAGTGCCGAGTTGCTGCGCAATTATCCGGGCGTACTGATGGTTGGTCTGGCTCCCGGCGGCGTGGTTGACATGATCGCACCGCTGGAGGGAAATGCCGCCAACCTGGGCCGTGATCTGTTTGCTGACCCGCAAACCGCAAGGGATGCCTGGCTGGCTGTCGATCGGGAAAGCCTGACGATCTCGTCCCTGGTCACACTGGCCGATAATCGCGAGGTGATTGTTGGCCGCGTTCCGGTCTTTGTCGAAGATGATCAGCAGCGCCAGTTCTGGGGGCTGGTCAGTGTCCTGGTGGGTATACAGGAACTCAGCCAGTCGGCTGATTTACAGCATTTGCAGGATCGTGGCTATGGTTATCGCGTGCTGCGCTTTGATTCCTTGAGTGATCGCTACGAGACGGTTCTGAGCAACCGGGAAGTACTGGCAGACAACTACATAACAGGCAACTTCGAATTACCCAACAGCCGCTGGCAGCTGCGTATCGAACAGGAGCCGGATGGCGGCTTGCCCTATCTGGCCATGCGCATGACCCTCGCCTTGCTGGTCAGCCTGTTGTTGGCTTATTTGATGCTCTCGATGTTGCGGGTGCGCTGGCAGCGCGAGCACCTGGAGCATGAGGTGGCGCTTCGCACTGCTGCTATCGAGCAGGGGCGCCAACGCACGGAAGGTATCATTCGTGCCATCCCCGACCTGCTGTTCGAGCTGGATCTGGCCGGTACTTACCTGGCGTATTACTCACATCCGGAACGACTGGAAGCACCCTTTGGTCAACTCCGCGGGCGTACCGTCAGCGATGTGATGCCAGCCGAGTCGGCAAGCCGGGTAATGGCTGCGTTGCGCGAGGCCAACGATCAGGGCTGGTCCACCGGGCAGTACTTTCAGTTGCCGACAACCTGTGGCGAGCGCTGGTATGAATTGTCGGTAGCACGCAAGCCGGGTAGTGAACCAGCGGTATTCGTGGTGTTGTCGCGGGATATTACCCAGCGAATTGAAGCGGAACAAACGGCACGGGATAACCTCGCGCGTTATGAAGCCCAGGTGTCGGCAACCAATACCGGTGCCTGGGAATACGATACCCATAGCAATACGCTGTATTGCAATGATGAATACTTTGTTCTGTTGGGAATGGATCCACAGACGCTGTCGGCGGCGCAGCGATCCGACATCTGGTATGTCTGGGTGCGTCTGATCCACCCGCTTGACCAGGCGCGAGCCGTGCGCCGCTTTGTGCGCTACATGCGCGACCAGTCGCTGGCACTCTATGAGGATCAAGTACGGGTACGTCATGCGGACGGTCATTGGGTCTGGCTACTGGTCCGCGGGCGCTATATCACCAGTGCCGAGGGTGAGCGCAGTGGGCGTTTCGTCGGCACAGTGATGGACTTCAGCGAACAGGTGGCTGCCACAGAACGTTTGCGCCTGACCACCCGCGCCTTCGAGCAAAGCACTGATGGCTTTCTGATTACCGATGCCGAGCAGCGTATCGTTATGGTCAACAAGGGGTTTACCCGGATTACCGGTTACCCTGAAGCCGAGGTGTTGGGTAAAAACCCGAACATCCTGTCTTCCGGCCGGCACAATCGCGCGTTCTATCAGCGCATGTGGCGTGATATCGATGCTGAAGGCCAGTGGCAGGGTGAGGTCTGGAACCGGCGCAAGGATGGCAGCCTGTATCCGGAATGGCTGACCATCAGCAGTTTGCTGGATGAGCAGGGTCAGGTCAGCCATTATCTGGCGGTGATCAATGACATCACCCAGCGCAAGCAGGACGAACAGCGGATCTATCGTCTGGCCTATTATGATTCGTTGACCGAATTGCCCAATCGCCCCTTGTTGGAACAGCGCGCGGCGCAGGCCTTCAGCCTGGCGGCACGGCACCAGAGTCAGGTGGCGTTGCTGTATATCGACCTGGACAACTTCAAGAATGTAAACGACTCGCTGGGCCATGAAGTGGGCGATACGCTGCTGGTCGCCATTGCCAGACGGTTGCAGGGGATTCTGCGGGATGAAGATACGCTGGCCCGCTCCGGTGGTGATGAATTCATGCTGCTGCTACCGGAAGTCGACGCCAATGGTGCCAGCCAGATCGCCGAACATATTCTGCAGTTGCTGGCCGATCCGATTGCGGCCCAGGGGCATGAGCTGGTGGTGACCGCCTCCATTGGCATTGCCTTGTATCCGGACGATGCGCTGGATCTGGGCAGTCTGCACACCAAGGCGGATATCGCCATGTACCGGGCCAAGGCGCTGGGTCGCAATGCCTTCAGCTTCTTTACCCCGGCTTTGCAGACCCATTATGTGCGTACCCTGGAAATCGAGAATGCGTTGCGGCGGGCGCTTGAACTGGACCAGCTGAGCCTGAATTATCAGCCGCAACATGAGCTGGCAACGGGACGCTTGCTTGGCTTTGAAGCCCTGTTGCGTTGGCAGCACCCGGAACTTGGTCAGGTATCACCCGCCGAGTTTATCCCGGTTGCAGAAAACAGCGGTCTTATTCTGCCGATTGGTGATTGGGTGATCGAGCAGGCAATGGCGCAACTCGGACGCTGGCATGCTGCCGGACATACCTGGTTGAGCATGGCGATCAACCTCTCGGCTGCCCAGTTCAATGCGCCGGACCTGGCCGTCCAGGTAGCCAGCTTGCTGCGGCAGTATCAGCTACCTGCCGGCAGCATCGAACTGGAACTGACTGAAACCATTGCCATGCAGGACCCCGATCTGGCCGTCAGTATCATGCAGCAACTGCATCAACAGGGTATCCGTCTGGCGCTGGATGACTTCGGTACCGGTTATTCGTCCCTCAGCTACCTCAAGCGCTATAAATTGCAAACCCTGAAAATTGATCAGTCGTTTATCCGCTATCTGAGCGCAACCAATGATGACGCAGCCATTGTCAATGTGACCATCAACCTGGCCAAAAGCCTGGGGATGCAAACCCTGGCCGAAGGGGTGGAAACCCGTGAGCAACTCGACTTTCTGCGTCGGCAAGGCTGCGATATCGCGCAGGGCTATCTGCTGAGCAGGCCTCTGCCAGCCGAGCTAGCCACTACCTATATCACCAGCTATGAGGTGTTCAGCACATGAACGATGTTCTCTGGCAACCTGACGCAGGGGCTGCCAACAGCCAAATGGCCCATTATCGGGATGGTTTGCAGGCTGCCGGGCATGGCCCATTCGCTGATTATGCCGCACTGCATGCATGGTCGGTGGCTGATGTGGGTCGTTTCTGGCAAAGCATCTGGGAGTTCACCGGCGTCTACAGTCATCAACCACCGGTCAAGCCCCTGGCCCGAGGCGGTATGCCGGGCGCCCACTGGTTTCCCGGCGCACAGCTGAACTTTGCCGAGAACCTGCTGCGGCATGCACTGCATGGTGATGCCAGCCAGCCAGCGCTGATTGCCTATGCGGAATCGCGCTCGGTGCAGCGCTGGAGCCGTGCTGCTTTGCTGGACGAGGTGGCAGCCTTGAGCGCCTGGTTACGGGAACAGGGCATTCAGCCCGGTGATCGGATTGCCGGGGTGATGGGCAACACGGCAGAAGCCATCATTGTCATGCTCGCCTGTGCCAGCCTTGGTGCCATCTGGTCCTCGGCCTCACCGGATTTCGGTCAGGCCGGGATTCTGGACCGCTTTGGCCAGATCGAGCCGCGACTCCTGCTGGCGGTCAATGGCTACCGTTATGGCGGCAAGACGCACGACCGGCGCGCCGAGATGCAGGCACTGCGCGCCCGGTTGCCGAGTGTCGAACAGCTGGTGATGATCGAGCTGCTGCCGGATCTGCCGTTGCCCGCCGATTGTCTGAGCTGGGCCGATGTACTGACAGCCCATGCCGGTGCGCGGCCGCTGTTCACTCCCCTGCCCTTTGATCACCCGTTATATATTCTCTACTCCAGCGGTACCACCGGTGTGCCCAAGTGCATTGTGCATGGTGCCGGCGGCACCCTGTTGCAGCACAGCAAGGAGCTGATGCTGCATGCCGATCTGGGCCCGGCGGATGTGCTCTTCTATTTCACTACCTGCGGCTGGATGATGTGGAACTGGCTGGCCTCCGGCCTGCTCACCGGCGCCAGCCTGGTGTTGTTTGAGGGCAATCCCGGTTACCCCGATCTGCAACGGCTGTGGCAACTGGCAGAAGCGGAAGGCATTACCCATTTCGGTACCAGCGCCAAGTTTCTTGGCAGTTGCCGCAATGCCGGCCTGGTGCCGGGCCAGCAGCATGATCTGAGTGCCATGCGGGTACTGCTCTCCACCGGCTCTCCGCTGTTGCCGGAAGATTTTGACTGGGTCTATCAGGCGGCTAAATCCGATCTGTTGCTGGGCTCGATCTCCGGTGGAACGGATATCGTGTCCTGCTTCGTGGGCAGCAATCCACTGCTGCCGGTGCGCCGTGGGCGTATCCAGTGCCGGATGCTGGGCATGGCGGTCGAGGCCTTTGATGAAACCGGCCAGGCGGTGATCGACCAACGCGGTGAACTGGTCTGTACCCAGCCGGCACCCTGCATGCCCCTGGGCTTCTGGAATGATCCACAGGGCGAACGCTATCAGCAGGCCTATTTTTCCCGTTTTCCGGGTGTCTGGGCGCACGGCGATTATGTCGAGTTTGCCGCCGACGGCAGTTGTATTATTCATGGTCGCAGTGATGCCACACTGAATCCTGGCGGCGTGCGCATCGGCACCGCAGAAATATACCGACAGGTGGAAACCCTGCCGGCGATTGCCGACAGCCTGGTGGTCGGCCAGGATTGGCAGGGGGATGTGCGGGTTATTCTGTTGGTGGTGCTTAATCCCGGTGAGGAGCTGGATGACGCACTGCGCCAACAGATTCGCCAACGTATCCGTGACAATGCCAGCCCGCGCCACGTGCCGGCAGTGATTGCAGCTATCCCGTCAGTGCCCTACACCCGCAGCGGCAAGAAGGTTGAATTGGCGGTCGCTCGCCTGTTGCGTGGCGACAGCGTGGACAACCGCGAAGCGCTGGCCAATCCGGAAGCGCTGGATCAGATCAGCCAATTGGAGCAGTTATGGCAGTAAGCAACCCGCTCGGCAGTCGTTTACCGATCATTCAGGCCCCCATGGCCGGCTCGCAGGATAGCCGACTGGCGCTGGCGGTCTGTGCTGCCGGGGGTGTCGGCTCTATTCCGGCAGCCATGCTCAATGCCGAGGCCCTGGCCGCCGAGCTGCAGCGGATGCAGGCCGCCGAGGGCCCGTGGAATGTGAACTTCTTCTGCCACCAGCCGCAACCTGCCGATGCAGCGGTGGAGCAAAGCTGGCGCGACTGCCTGGCCCCTTATTTCACCGAGCTGAGTGTAGATGCCGGACAGATTCCTGCTGGCGCTGGTCGGCAGCCTTTCAGTCGCGATCAACTGGGGGTGCTGGCGGCCAGCCCACCGCCAATGGTCAGTTTTCATTTTGGTTTGCCGGCGGCCGACCTGTTGGCCGAGGTCAAAGCACTGGGTTGCCGGGTGCTGGCCAGTGCCACCACGGTGGCCGAGGCGCAGTGGCTGGAGCAACAGGGTGCGGACCTGATTATTGCGCAGGGACTGGAAGCCGGTGGCCATCGTGGCATGTTCCTGAGCAGTGATATAACTACCCAGGTGGGGACGTTCGCTCTATTGCCGCAGATTGTTGCGGCAGTGTCCGTGCCGGTGATTGCCGCGGGCGGTATTGCTGATCCATCCGGAGTAAACGCCGCCCTGAGGCTCGGTGCCAGGGCGGTGCAGATCGGCACTGCCTATCTGTTGAGCCCCGAGGCCAATACCAGTGCGCTACACCGTTCGGCCTTGCAGGCTCCTGGTGCCGAGCATACTGCCCTGACCAACCTGTTCAGTGGCCGCCCGGCACGCGGTATCGTCAATCGCCTGATGCGTGAGCAAGGGCCGATGAGTCAGCAGGTTCCGGCTTTTCCGCTGGCCGGCAATGCCTTGGCGCCATTGCGCAAGGCGGCAGAAGCAGACGGCAGTAGTGATTTTTCACCGCTATGGGCCGGGCAGCATATACCCGACAGGGCGCGTTCGGCGGCTGAGCTGACGCTATGGTTGGCATCCGGACTGGATTAAGCCAGTTTGATCTGGCGTTTGAGTTGTGTCAGTTCGTTTGGACTGTCGGACAGTCCGGTTTCCAGTGCGGCAATGCGCATAATGATCTGATCCTTGTGAACCTGGGTTTTCGGCAGGACGAACAAGGCACCGATCAGCTGGCGTAACGGGAAGGGAAGTTTCAGGCGTATTTTCAACTGATTGCCGAATTCACTGGCGTATTTGTGCAACAAGACAGGCAATTCAGCGGCATCCGGATGCTGGCCGTAATTGATGTAGTTTTGCATGGCACAGAGTACCGACAGCTCGCCGATGCGGCACAGGCTGATGGCCGCGCGAACCACCCCGGGGTCTGCCTGTAAATTGCCGGCCAGCCGGATCAGGGACTTGGCCAGTTGACTTTGCTGCTCCGTCAGATTGCTGGCAAGGCCGACCAGCACGGGTTCAGTGAGAACCGGTCGGGTGCTGAGCAGCTGACGCAACAGACGTTGACTGTTATCGGGCCCGAGCTGACGCAGGGCAGCTTCCACGCTCAGACAGTCATAACCCTTGTCATCCGGGTTGAGCTGATTGGCGGTAGCAATCAGTTCGGCACACAACATGGGTTCCAGGCGTGCCAGGCGAACCATTTCGCGTGCCGGCGCATCGTCGGGCAACTGACTGATCAAGGTGTGCTGCGCTTGATGGGTCCAGGGCAAGTACAGGGTTTGCTGCAGCCGCTGGCCGAGAAAGTGATCAAGATCAGCGAGATCGGTGGCAACGGGAGCTTGTCCGGGGCTGGCGCCTAACCGTTGCAAACGGTTCAGCAAGTTGTCGATAGTGAAGGGCTTGGCAATAAAGTCAGTGGCTCCCGCGCGGCGTGCCGCTTGCACGCTGTGCCGCTCGATGTGCGCGGTAACCAGAATACGGTGGCTGTGTGGGCGTCGCTGGGCGGCCAGCTGCAGAGCGTCCAGCCCACTGCCATCGGGTAGTTTCAGGTCACTGATCAACAGGTCCAGCGGTTGCCCGCGCAGATGATTGAGAGCCGGCTGCAGCTTGGCAAAGCGATTGATGTCGGCACTGCTGAAAACCTGCTGCAAACTGAGCTCAAGTAGCTGGCCGAGCCAGGGGTCATCCTCAATGATGCAGATATGTTTCATGTCCTGGCCTGATGTCGGCAGATAACCTGATTGCGACCGTTGCGCTTGGCCAGATACAGACGCTGGTCGGCCACTTCGAGCAGGTCTTCACACTCCCAGTCAGGTGCCTCACAGGCGCTGATACCGGCACTGAAAGTGCACTGGAAGTTGCCATCAGCCGTGCGGAACACCAGTCCGGCAAAGGCTTCGCGAATCTGATCGAAGATGTCCTGTGCATCCTGGCTGGTACAATTGGGCAGTACGGCAACAAACTCTTCCCCGCCATAGCGGCCAATGCCATCGATACGTCGCAGGCGCTGGCGCAACAGACTGGCCAGGGCCCGAATCACGGTATCACCTACCGCGTGCCCGTAGTTGTCATTGACCCGTTTGAAATGATCAAGATCGACCATGGCAATACTCACCGGAAGTTGTTGGCGTCTGGCCCTTTCAACTTCAAGCTCCACCTGTTCCTTGATGTCGGCATGCTTGAGCAACCCGGTCATGCTGTCTCGGGTCAGCGCATGGCTGACCAGGCGGGCGCGCTGGGCACGGGCATAGACAGTCGCCACCAGCGTCTGATCGCTGATCGGTTTGCTGACGAAATCGTCACCAGCCTTGAGCAGGGCGGCCAGCTGCTGACTGCTGTCCGTTTCTGCGGAGAGATAAATGATCGGTATCCGCAACCAGTGATCGTTCAGTCGAATCAGCTGCGCCAGTTCTATGCCACTGTAATCCGGCATATGGATATCCATCAGCACCAGATCGGGGTGGAAGTCATGCAACCGGTCCAGCAAGGCCTCGGGTCGCTGGACCCAGTCGACCAGCATGCCGGCAGCCTGCAGCACAGCACAATATCGCTGCGCCAGAGCCTGGTCATCATCCACCAGCAAAACGCGATAGGCGGCGTCCTGATGGGGCTGGGTATAACGGTTGAGGCAGTCTTCCAGTGCGATGAGGTCTACCGGAGTGGGGAAAAAACCAACCGCACCAGCACGAATGGCCTCCAGTTGGGTGGCAAAGTCGCGTTGGTTGCTGATCGCCAGCAGGGGTAAAGGCTGTGCTCGCTCCGCCTGCAGCCGGGTCAGTTCCGGCATCAGTTGCGCGCCGCTACTGCCGGGACTGATATCGATCAGCAAGGCATTCAGCTGCGCGCTTTGCAGGTGGTGCGCCAACTGCTCCGGGGCGTTCAGGCCAAAGGTGTTGTAGCCGTAATTGCTCAGGGTATGATCAATATCGGCTAACAAACCGCCGTCATCTTCAATGACCAGCACGCCCACTTGAAGTCGCTCTGGGGCGGTGGTTGGCTCGAGTATCGGGGTTGCCTGAAATTCCTCTGGCTGTAGCAGCGCTTGCAGATGGTCTACGTCACTGGCCAACTTGTGCCAGGCAGACAGGTCGGCCGGGCTCTGGCGCAGCAGCTCTTGACAGCACTTCTCGAGCTCTCTGGCTGCCTGCCCCAATGCCGGGTAGCCAAAGGTTCCGGCCGAGCCGGCAAGCTTGTGCAGCTGGTCACGCAGTAGCGGCAACGCATCCGGAGCGATATCAGGCTGCCGGATCAGGGCGTTGGCTTGTTCCGCAAGGCGTGGCAGCTCGATACGCAAGCGCTGCAGCCAGTCATCCTGCAATTGTGCCAGTTGCGCCTGCAACGGGTTGTCAGGCATGGCTTTGCTCCCAGATTTGCGTGATCTGCGTTGCCAGCTGCATAGGGTCGAATGGCTTGACGATGATGTCGGCGATGCCCAGGTCCAGATAGGCTTCGACTTCGCGGGTCTGCGAGCGGGCGGTCATGAATACCACCGGGGTATTTTCAAGCCCCGGAACATGCCGCAGGGCTTTCAGGGTTTGCGGGCCATCCATGCCGGGCATCATCACATCCAGCAGAATCAGCTGAGGGGCAAAAGCCGGCGCGGCTTCCAGGCCGGCAGCCCCGGACGGGCAACTGCACACCTCAAAACCGCCTACCAGTTCCAGGGCCAGTTTGGCCACTTCCAGAATCGACGGATCATCTTCGATATGCATAATGCGCTGCAATGTGGTCATGGGCTCTGTTTCACTAGCGGTGTTGCCGGCAAGTATGGCATGGCTTATTCCTCAGGGGCACTATGCGCTGGCAGGGTAAACCAGAAACAGGATCCCTGCCCCGGTGTCGACCTGAAGTCGATATCACCCCCCATTTGCCGTACCAGCTCGCGACTGATGGCCAGGCCCAGGCCGGTGCCACCGTGCTGCCGGGTACTGGAACCATCGGCCTGAGCAAAGCGGCGGAAAATCCGTGCATGAAACTCGGGCGCAATACCGATGCCACAGTCGGTGACACTGATGCGCATTTTATCGGCCTGCCACTCAGCCTGGAGGCTGACGCTGGCTCCGGAAGGAGAGAATTTGCAGGCGTTGGATAACAGGTTGGCCAGGATCTGGGCCAGGCGCCTGGGGTCGGCAGCGATCCGGGCGGCGGGCACAGGTTGAACCAGCACCAGATTGACCCGGTAGCGCTCGGCATAGCTCTGATTGACTGCAATTGCCTGTTGCAAGGCTTCTTCCACCGATAGCCACTGAATATCAAAAGGCATCTGTCCGGCACTCAGCTTGTCCAGGTCAAGCAGGTCATTGATCAATGCGTTCAGTTGCTGAGTGTTCTGTTCGGCAATATCCAGCAAGCGGCGCATGGGGTCGGGGACTGCGCCCAGCGCACCCCCACGCAGCAGGCCAAGGGCCCCGATCACTGACGTCAGTGGGGTGCGCAGCTCATGATTGACGGTAGAAATGAATTCACTTTTCAGGGTTTCCACGCGCAGCTGCTCGGTGATGTCGGTGGCCATCCCGAGCAAACCATTGAGGCTGCCATCGGCGGCATTGATCGGGGTCACCGACAGGTTGACCTGGCGTTGCTCGCCATCCTTGCGCACGTAGGACCAGACTCGGCTCTGAACCACCCCTTGCCCGGCTGGGTGCAAAAAGACCTGCATCAGTTGAGTGCGTGATGACGCTGTCGGGAACAGCTCGACATGGCGTGTCAGCAGTTCACTCTGAAGATGGAAGTGTGCCGGTGTCTGCCGACCAATCAGCTCGTCGGCCGTGTAGCCAAGCAGACGCTCGGCTCCGGGATTGAACAGTGTGATCAGGCCCTGCGCGTCCGTGGCAATGATCGCGACTTCCGTTGCCGAGTCGATGACCGCACGCAGGAAGGCTCGGGCTTCCTTGATTTCATCCGCGCGTGCGCGTGTTTCGCTGATGTCGGTAATAAAGCCATGCCAGACGGTGTCACCGTTATCCAGACGCTCCGGCGTGGCGTGGCCTGCGACCCAGATAATACCGCGGTGTGGGTGAATAACCCGGTAGGTCGCTTGCCAATCAGACAAGTTGGTCGCGGATACTTCAATCGAGCGGGCAACCTCTTCCACGTCTTCCGGATGCAGGCGATTGAACACCGCTTCGGCGCTGACTAGTGCCTGTTCCGGAGTGACGCCGTAGATTTCTTTGACGCCATCGCTGCTGAACGGGAACCAGCTATGCCCGTCTGCATTCTGTTGGTATTGATACACCACGCCGGGCAGATGGCGCGAGAGTTTATTGAAGCGTTGCAGCAGGGCAGTGCGTTCCTGCTCGGCCTGTGACTCTGCCAGCAGGCTGCCGATCCAGCGCGCGCACAGACGCATGAATTCCATGTCAGTATCATCGAAAACCTTGTCGCGCGGGGTACGGCTGTTGAAGGCCAATGTACCGAAGACTTCACCATCAACCAGTAGCGGTATACCGATGTAGGTTTCCAGGCCAAATTGTTTGTAGCAACGCTGGTCTTTGAACGACGATTGCGCCATGTGATGGATCGCCAGAATATCCCCATGTTGCAATGCCAGGCTGCAATAGGTGAGCGAGAGCTCAAAGTGCACGCCTTCCAGTGAATCCTGCCCTGGCGCGTGCTGAGCCATGACCTGATAGTGAGTGCCCTGCACCTCGGTCACGATACCCATCTCTACCTGCAGGTAGCTGCAGCCAAGCTCCAGGACGCGATGCAGACGCTGCAACAGGCCCGGGTTGGGTACCGCTGCAATGTCGTTGAGTGCCCGCAATGCCTGGCGTTGACGCTCCAGTCTGGTCTGTTCGTCGTGTCGTGCGCGATCTTCACGCAGGGCATGGATCAGCTGTCCCAGGCTGCGTTGCAATGGTGCGAGAAAAGAGATCAGTGCATTGTCATAGCCGGCGTCGCGATTGGCCAGCCCGATCATACCGACCATAGTGTCGCCAAACAGGATCGGCAGACCGGCAAAGCTGCGCAGTGCCGGGTGGCCCGGGGGCAAGCCGCCACTGCGCGGGTCGTTCGTCGGGTTGTTGCTGATCACCGCTTGCTGGCTGGTCAGAACCTCGCCAAACAGGGTGTCGACCTTGCTGAATACCATGCCCTGGGGCGCTTGTTGGCGATAGACGTCGAGGCTGTCGCTATCCCAGGCGATATTGCTGATGGCGTAGGTTTTCAGATAGGGCTCGCCCTGCTCGTTGTTGAATACCTCACCGACAAAGCCGAACTCACTGTCTGTCAACTGGAGAATGCGTTCGAGCAAGCGGGCAAAACTGTCCTGTGGGTTTTGCGCGCTGATATAGGCTGATTGCGTGCTGGTAATGATCGCCAGTAATTGCCGTGCCTGTTCACGTTGCTGGCTTTCTGCCCATATTGCCTTGCGATGGCGCCGGTTCTGTTTTTCTACCACCCGACGCATGGCCAACAGCAGGGTCAGCAGTAAGCCCATGGCAGCCAGAAACGCCAGAGACCAGCGCAGTACCAGCACACGCTGATCCTGATGATGCGTGGCCAGGGCGTCACTGATGTCTTTCCATACCAGAGCGGCGGCAGCGGCCGGGCGCTCTCTGTCCAGTTCGCCAGCGACATCGTGGAGTGGGATAAGGGTCAACAGAAAATCACGCCCGTCAGCACTGACGACCTGGTGTCGGGTTTGCTCATCCGGATCGGGAATCTGACCCTGGGCATGCCAGTGCAGCACTTCACGACGCGAATGCTGATCCAGCAACCAGCGATCCTTCGGTTGGGCGATCAGCCCGGCATTTCGGTAATCAGCAATGACATTCTCAAGCGCTGGTGCATAGAGCAGCAGGGCCAGACCGGCATCGAGTTCGCGGTCCAGCTGGCGTAGCTCCGGTAGCATACCGAAGCCGACTTCCAGGCTTCCAACCACGGTACCCTGGTTGTTGGGTTGCGAAAAAATAGGGACCACACCGCGTATACCGGAACCGAAACGCCCGATCTCCATACCATGGCGGGCATGGCCTTGCTTTTGCACTTGATCAATCAGAGGACGTATGTGATCCAGCCGGTCACCCCACTTTTCTGGCTGGTGCATGCGCAACAGGCTGACGACGCCAGGCGCCAAATGTATGTGCAGCTGGTTGGCGCCATTGTTGCGCAAATACAGCCAGTGGGAACGTAAATGTCGCTGCAGTTCCTGGCGCTGTTCGAGTACGCGAGGATCCTGCTGCCCGAAACGGTCAATCAGCTCCGCCAGTGTGCGCACCCACTCCTGGGTAGTGGAGTCAGCAGCCAATTGTTCAGCCAACAGCAGGGCCTGCTGTTCAAGACCATACTGCGCCTGTAATACTGCCAGGCGTTGCACTTCTGCCTGGGTATTCAGGTATTGCGCCCACTGGGCTTCTCGCTGCTGCCAGCCCCAGGCCGTGAGAAAGGCAAAAAACAATGCCAGGGACAGGCCACCCAGCAGCATGATCAGGCGACTGGATGCCCGTGACTTGGCGCGCAATTTGTTCATAGGGGGCTACAGGCTATTAGTGACATGGCCACCATCGACGGTCAGTACGCTGCCGGTCATGAAGCTGCCAGCCGGGCTGGCCAAGAGCAGGAGCGGCCCGGTGAGCTCATCCAGCTGCCCGAGTCGGCGCATGGGTACCTTGCTGCGGATATAGTTCTGGCCGTGCTCGGTATCGAAATAGTCGCCGTTCATCTCGGTGCGGAAGTAACCGGGGGCAATGGCATTGACGCGAATGTTCTCGCGCGCCAGCTCCAGCGCCATGGCTTTGGTTAGCTGTACAACCCCGGCCTTGGCCACGGCATAATGACTCAGGGCCGTACCCACGCGCAGGCCGAGAATCGAGGCGATATTGATAATGCTGCCGCCCTTGCCATCTTTGGCCATGGCGACACTGGCCCGATGAGCGACACGCCAGGCGCCATCCAGGTTGGTATCCAGCATGCTGCGCCAGCTGCCTTCACTCATATCGAGGAATTTCACCGGGTCACCGATACCGGCATTGTTGACCAGAATATCCACCCGCCCCCAGGCCTGTTCGGCAGCGGCAAACCCCGCCTCGACGCTGTCGGCGTCGGTGACATCCATGGCAACGGCCATGGCCTGATGGCCTTGCCCTTGCAGTTCCCTGACCAGGCTTTGCAGGCGCTCGACCCGCCGCGCGGCCAGCACCACGCGGGCGCCGGCGTCCGCCATTACCTGGGCGAAGTGGGCACCGAGGCCGCTGGAGGCACCGGTAATCAGGGCAGTGTGTTGCGACAGGGAAAAAGACGAAGCGGTCATGCGACGGTTCCAGATTCAGGTGGGTGGCCAGGCATTATCGCAGCATAGCAGAGCCTGAACAGTGACAACGGCGGGCTGAATACTGCGCAATCAGGCTGCTGATCAACAGGCCGCCACTGACGGCGGCAGGAATGTTGTAGCGCTCCAGCCAGACTACCCGACGGTTGATCTGATAGCCCAGCCACAGGGCGATGATTGCCAATGCCAGCGTGGTCGGGGTGTTGATCAGTAGTGAGGGGGTATCCATGGCCTTTCCCGGTATAAGGTAACCCCGAGATTAGCAGTTCGTCACCCGCAAAGCAGCTGTCTGCACCACGGCAGAGGCACCGGCTTGATTCAGATCAATTTACTTGAAAATAATATATTAATTAATATATTGTATGTGCATTAAGTATCTGGAGAGCCGTCATGACTGCCCCTGCCCTGTCCCCTAGCGCTGACCAACTGGATATTGCCAGGCTGCGCGCCTCGGCCGATCAGGCACAGGCGTTGCTGAAAACCCTGGCCAACCGTGACCGCCTGTTGTTGCTCTGCCAGCTGGTCGCTGGCGAGCGCAATGTCAGTGAACTGGAAGCATCGGTCGGTATCCAGCAACCGACCCTGTCCCAGCAGCTGGCCGTGCTGCGCCGGGAAGGCCTGGTGGCCACTCGCCGCGAAGGAAAGCAGATTTTCTATCGCATCGACAGCCCGGAAGCCCTGGCTGTGCTGCAAACTCTGTATCAACTGTTCTGTGACGAGGCATCCGTATGAGCATCGATTGGGCCAATTTCACGCCGTGGAGTGCGTTGCTCGGCGGCATCCTTATCGGTTTGTCCGCTGGCTTGCTGGTGGTCATGAACGGCCGCATTGCCGGTATAAGCGGCATTGTTGGCAGCTTGTTGAACCGGCCCTGGCAGGGCAAAAGCGAAAACCTGCTGTTTGTACTGGGGATGCTGCTGGCGCCCCTGCTGTATTGGCTGGTCCATGCGCGTCCGACCGTGGTGATCGAGGCAGGCCCAGTGGCGCTGGTCGTTGCCGGCTTGCTGGTTGGTTTTGGCGCCCGGCTGGGTTCCGGATGTACCAGTGGGCATGGGGTCTGCGGCCTGTCCCGGCTGTCCCTGCGCGGGCTGGTGGCCACCCTGAGTTTTATGGGGAGTGGCTTTGCCATGGTCTATATTGTTCGTCATGTGATGGGAGCCTGAACCATGCGTAATCTGATTGCATTGCTCAGTGGCCTGATGTTCGGTCTTGGCCTGATCATCGCGGGTATGGCCAATCCGGCAAAAGTACTGGGATTTCTTGATCTGTTCGGGCAATGGGACCCGTCACTGGCGTTGGTCATGGGCGGCGCTATAGCTGCCGCGTTCCTGCCCATGCAATGGGCCATGCGTGCGCAAACCTGCGTCACTGGCGCACCCATGCAGTTACCGGCTACACGGCAGATTGATCGCCGTCTGGTGAGTGGCAGCCTGTTGTTTGGTGCCGGTTGGGGGCTGGCCGGTTTTTGCCCGGGTCCGGCGGTGGTTGCCCTCGGCGCAGCCATGCCCGGTGCAGTGATTTTCGTGCTGGCCATGTTGATCGGTATGGCCGGGTTTGAGCGTTACAACCGACGACTACAGGCCCGCGACTGATGGATCCGAAAGCGCATCTGCAACCACCGGGCGGTAGTGGTTATCTGGCCTGGGTACGACATTATCGGCGGGCCTGGTTGAGTGGTGATCTGACCGCTGGAGTCGTGGTCAGTGTCATGATCATTCCGCAAAGCATGGCCTATGCCATGCTGGCGGGTTTGCCGGTTCAGGTCGGTCTGTATGCCAGCATTCTGCCCTTGATCGGCTATGCCTTGTTTGGAAGCAGTATGACGATGTCGGTCGGCCCGGTAGCGGTGACTGCGTTGATGACTGCTGCCCTGCTCGGCCCCATGGCCGCGATCGGTAGTGGCGAGTACCTGCAATTGGCGATCTGGCTGGCGCTGCTGTCCGGTGCCCTGCTGTTTCTGTTTGGTCTGCTGCGATTGGGTTTTCTGGCCAACTTTCTCAGCCATCCGGTGATCAGCGGTTTTATCAGCGGGGCGGCGGTGCTGATAGTGCTCAGCCAAATACCTCATTTGTTCGGGTTGAGCGAGTTGCCGGCCAGTCCGGATGCATTGTTGGCCGGCTGGCAACCGCTCAACAGTCTGATTCTGTTTTTGGGACTGGTAGGCCTGCTCTGGTTGCTCTATGCGCGCAGCTTGATGGCCAGGCACCTGGAGCAGATTGGTCTGGCGGCGCCGCTGGCCAAAATTCTTGCCCGCCTGGCGCCGATACTGGTGGTAGTGGTGGGTATCCTGGTCACTGATGTCTGGCAGTTGCACGATCGAGGCATGCCGGTTGTCGGTGAATTGCCGGCGGGCTTGCCCAGCCTGGTCTGGACCACTCCCGGCTGGAATACGCTGTACAGTCTGCTGCTGCCTGCGTTGCTGATCAGTCTGGTCAGTTTTGTGGAAAGTGTGTCCATTGCCCAGTCCCTGGCTCGGCACAAGCGCCAGAGTATCGATGCCAACCGTGAGTTGCTGGGGCTGGGTGCGGCCAATGTCGGTGCCGGCCTGAGTGGTGGCTTTGCCGTTTGCGGTGGTTTTTCCCGCTCGGTGGTCAATGATGAAGCCGGCGCACAGACCCCTCTGGCCGGGGTGGTGGCCGCCCTCATCATTGCGTTGATACTGGCTACCCTGGCGCCCCTGTTTGCGCAATTGCCACTGGTGGTGCTGGCGGTGGTAATCCTGGTGGCGGTAACCCCACTGATTGATCTGTCCAGTCTGCGTCGCGCCTGGCGCTATGATCGTGCCGAAGGCCTGACGCTGCTGCTGACGGCCCTTGGGGTGATCTTCATGGGCGTGGAAGCAGGGATTATCCTCGGCATTGCATTGTCGCTGGCAGCCCAGCTTTGGCGTGGCAGTCGGCCGCATGTTGCCGTACTGGGGCGGGTTCCGGAGACGGATTATTTCCGCAATACCAAGCGTCACCTGGTTGAAACCGAACCCCATTTGCTGGCCTTGCGCATCGATGAAAGCATTTTTTTCGCCAATACCAAAGCGGTGGAGCATGCGATTCAGCGGGCCTTGTCCGACTATCCGGATACCCGGGAGTTGTTGCTGATTCTGTCGGCGGTCAACCATATCGACAGCACCGGTCTGGACATGCTCAGTGAACTCAGTGAAGGCTTGGCCGAACGTGATATCCGCCTGCACCTGGCAGAAGTCAAAGGACCGGTGATGGATCAGCTGGAAAATACCGATTGGCTGGAACATCAGGTTGACGAAGTTTTTCCCAGCACCCTGATTGCATTTAATACCCTATCCAGTATAAATAGACCATCGGCCAACCCTGAGGAAGTAAACCCATGACCCCGAATGTAGGTAGTATCGACCGCATATTGCGCATTGTAGTCGGCCTGGTTCTGATCGCTCTGGCTCTTACCGGCGTTGTTGGCTGGTGGGGTTATATCGGCGTCGTGCCGTTGGCTACGGGCGTATTCCGTTTTTGTCCGGCTTATCCCCTGCTGGGTATCAATACCTGCGGCAAACCCAAGGCCTGAGCCGGGTCAACAACCAGATAACCAGTCAACAAGGAGTCCGTGATGAAAACCCTGATTGCCAGCCTGCTCGGTGCTGCCGTGCTTAGTGCCAGTCTGACCGCCCAGGCCCAGTTACCCCCGGAAGACCAGATCAAGTTTCGTCAGGCCGGTTACAGCTTCATGAGCTGGAACATGGGCAAGATCAAGGCGATGGCCATTGATGAAGCGGTGGAGTACGACCAACAGCAGATCCTGGCGGCCGCCAATGCCATCAACGGTATTGCCCAGTCCGGCATGGGCGCTCTTTTCGGCCCGGGTACCGAGGCGGATGTGGGCGACCAGGCTACCCGCGTTGATCCGGCGTTGTTCGACAACTTTCCGGAGGTTGCCGAGTTGTCCAAGGATTTTGTCGCCGCTTCGGACAACCTGGTCGAGCAGGCCGAGAACGGTGAGCAGAGCGATGTACGCGCCGCCTTTGCCGAGTTGGGCAAGAGCTGCAAAGCCTGCCATGACAAGTATCGAATGGATTGATCGCTCGGTCAGCGTTAAGCAGAAAGGGGGCCCAGGTGGCACCCTTTTTATCGTCAACTGCACACCCTGATTGCGAGCAGCAGTGCGGCGTGGCAATCCAGATGGCTGGGCTGCTTACTCCCATGCCGGGATGATGTCCGGGGGCTTTACCAGGCGGGTGCGGCTGGTGCCGGTGGCGGTATCTCGATCCACACACCGCTGGCCAACCAGACCATGGCCCCGGCAATCATCAGCGCAACCAGCAGCGCGATCCAGCCACCACCCCGCACGGGTTCAGATTGCTCCGGCGCAGCATGCTTGTAGCCATGCAGCATGGGCCCGACCAGTTTCTTGCCGCGCAGGCGGTAAACGATAATTGCCAGCACATGCAGCCCGACCAGAATATAGAGAAAGTCTTCTGTGCGGCGGTGCAGGCTGCTGATGTCGTTACTGAGACTGCTGCTGACCAGGTTGCGCAATGGCCCACTGAAAGCAATGTCATCATTGGCAAACAGGCCACTGACTGCCTGAAAACCAAACAAGCCGATCAGGGCAAACACTGACAGCGCCCCCAATGGATTGTGCCCCAGCCCATGCCAGCCGCCGCGCAGATAATCCATAAAGCGCCGTGGTGTAGGGAAAAAGCTGACAAAGCGCGAATGGGTAGAACCCACTACACCCCAGGCCAAACGAAAACTGAGCAAACCGATGATGCTCAGCCCCAGGCGCTCATGCCAGACCAGCCATTCTCCGCCCAGTTTGATACTGGCTACCGCACCGATGACACAGAGCACCAGTAGCCAGTGAAAAAGACGTAAAGGCAAATCCCAGACTTTGACTCGCATCAGCACAGCACTCCACCGCAAACATCCGCCAAAGCTAACCGCAAGTCAAAGTCTGCGGCAAGTCGAATCAGATCTGCCGCGCCAACTTGTCGCGGAGCTTCTCCGGATCATTGCCCGCAGCCTTATCCAGATCCGCCAGCTCCTGCGGCACATACCAGTGCAGCGTATCGGACTGGTAAGCCTGCCATACCACCTTGGCCACCTCGACGGCTTCAATAATGCGGAAGGCGCCGGTTGGTGCTGCCGCTGCCAACATGGCATCGTCCGGCATAGCAGTGCGTATCAAGCCCGGCAGTACATCGGCCACGCGGATGTCGAACCGACGAAACTCGTTGGACAGGGCCTCAGTAAGCCCCTTCACCGCATGTTTGGTTGCTGAATACACAGCAATCAGAGGCATTCCCATGGTTGCCGAGGATGACGAGGTAGTGAAGCACAGTGCATTGGGGGTGGCTTTGAGCAGCGGTAACGCAAGGTGGATGCCGTTCAGGACGCCGACCAGATTCACCTGTATCTGGCGCATCTGTTCCTCAAAGGGCATCTCGTCAAAGAAACCGCGCATGGCGATACCGGCGTTGTTGAACAGAATGTCCATACGCCCGTCTGTGGCCTCGCTGAAAGACTGCACTGCCTGCTCATAGGCGGTCTTGTCGCTGACATCCAGCTGTCCGATCAGGCAGTTATCCGCACCCAGTTCAGCCTGTAGCGCAACCAGACCGCGCTCGTTCAGATCAAAGGCACCGACAAACCAGCCCTGCTGCTGAAACAGTAAAGCGGTTTCACGGCCCATGCCGGAGGCGGCCCCGGTGATAAAAATGGATTGACGACCTGCGGCTGCTGGCATGGTTGATTACCTCTTTCTGATAGATAGACGATGACCCTAGCACGCAGGTGCGTGATTGAGAGCAAAGCACTAGTGAGAGTGATTGAGCTGCCATAGTGGCGCTTATGCACTGTCTTGTCGGGGCTTGCCAATTAGTTCACATATCAATTATATTGATTCGCATGTGAACTAATTGGTGGGCAGTATGGATACCCGCATTTTTTATTTGCTCAATATGGCCCGTCATCGGGTGTACAAGCATGCCGATCAGCATACCGAGCAAACACTGAACATATCCGTTACCCAGCTCGGTGCCCTGCTTCTGATCAGTGCCAATCAAGGGTGTCTGCAGAAAGATCTGGCCCATAGCCTGCAGCTGAACAACTCGGCCCTGACCGGCCTGGCCGGTCGGATGGAAGGTAAGGGCCTGATCGAGCGGCGAACCTGTGCTGCGGATGGACGCGCAACACGCCTTTACCTGACTGCACTGGGGCAAGAAAAAATTGATCTGGCACGACCTCAGCTGGACGCTCTGAATGCTCGTCTGACCGCCGGCTTCAGCACTGAAGAAATCAACGTGATCCTGACATTTCTCAACCATCTGGCCAATGACATCCCGGTCAACGGAGAACCGACATGAGCAGCCGAGAAACCCCGTTGGCCTTGCCAGCAGCCGAAGACATCATGCTGACAACACCTGGCGGGCATCGCATCAGCCTGCGTCTGTTTGCTGCTGAAGCCTCGCGCTCAGTGGTTATTCTGGCTGGCGCCATGGGTGTAAACCAACGTGCCTATGCGCGTTTTGCCGAGTTTTTGCGAACACAGGGCTTTACGGTCATCACCTTTGATTACTTTGGTTCGGGCGCCTCGTTGCATACCCATCTGCGTGACTGCCCGGTGCGCGTTACCGACTGGGGTGCAGAGGACTGCTCGGCAGTCATCCGTTATGCCCGCGAACAGTACCCGGATCAGCAATTGCAGTGGATGGGGCATAGTGTTGGTGGTCAGTTGCTGGGTATGACCCCGGAAGTCAATCGCCTGGATCATGCCATTACCATCGCCTGCGGTAGCGGCTATTGGTGGCAGAACTCGCCACCGACCAAGCGTGTCGCCTGGTTGCTGTGGTACCTGGTGGCACCCGCCAGTTTGCAGTTGTGCGGGTATTTCCCCGGCAAGCGTTTGAATATGGTGGGCGATCTGCCGCCCAATGTCATGCGCCAGTGGCGGCGCTGGTGCCTGCATCCGGAGTATGCAGTGGGGGTTGAAGGCGAGTCCCTGCGCCAGCAGTTCGCCGCCGTACAGGTGCCGATCAGCGCGATTGCATTTACCGATGATGAAATGATGTCAGAGACGAATACGCAATCAATGCACAGTTTTTTTGCCCAAACAGATGTGAACATGCAACGGATCGATCCGGCAGACATTGGTGAACGCAACATTGGCCATCTCGGCTGGTTCCGCGAACAGTACCGCGACACCCTGTGGCAAGGCACCTTGTTGCCGCTGTTGCAGGCTCAGGCAAAGTAATCCTGCATCCAGTCAAACAGCAGGTCAGTGCTGACGCCGCTCAGAGCCATCTGTTTGAACTCGGTGCTGACTTCATCCTGCAAGGTAACAAACTGATAGAGCAGAAAGCCCGGCTGCTCGTCATGCAGGATCAAGGTGATGCGCCGCCGGGTGCGCAAGCAATCAAGCGTCACCACATCAGCAGGAATGCCGCCATCGCGCATGCTGCGACGCACTTCAATCACCGGATTGATATGCGCGTGCGCGGTCTGAATGCGTGTATGGGCCTCACTGACCATGTCGGCAAGTGGCTGCAAAGGATCGGTAGGCATATTGCCGGGCTCCAGGTCGTTGGTAGGTGACGGGATGGTTTCAGCCGGCGCCAGTTAACCGGCTGTGGTGAATTCCGCTTTGATGCCCGGCGATATCAGGCGCCAGATCAGCCAGGCAAAGAGTGTGCAGAATACCAGGGCGACAATGCCACTGACGATGCGGAAGATCAGAGTCATGGTGGTGAAGTTGGCCGCCATATCCGCTGGAATGTCTTCAGGCAGCACCATATGACCCATCATTGTCTGTTGCATGATGAACCCGCCCGCGTTCCATAGAATGCCAAACCCGAGAATGCCGATGAAAATGCAGCGGGCCCAATTCTTGCGCAATAACAAGCCTATGGCGCTGAGCAGGGTAATCAAGCTAACCAGCAGCACCCCGAGGAACAGGAACTCCATATGACTCATCATCAACTGTACCGGGACTGGAAGCTCCTGAATGGATGGATCATTCTGCAGCGCCTGCGTCATTTCCTCTCTGGGAAACAGCAGGTAGACCATCAGATTCTGCACGATCGCAATCAGGGTAGTGAACGCACTCAGTCCAATGAAAATCCACGCCAGAACGGTAACGAATGTGGAACGAGTAACTCCTTGTGTCATTGTTGTCTTCCTTGTTTTTCAGAGGCTCATTAGTGAATCGGGTCAGTTCTCAAGGTTGCAGCAGCTGCTTGATCCAGCCGTCGCCACTTCGCGCAAAATATTCGCGCAGATGTAATCGGTCGTTCTGAAACGTCAGAAACTCTATCGATACAGGTTGTACACAAAAACCGCCCCAGTTGTCCGGTCTGGGGACGGGTTGTCCGGCGTGGGCATCAGCGGTCTGATTGAATCGCGTCGTCAGCTCTGTTTCCCTGGACAGTGGCTCACTCTGATTGAAGGCGCTGCTTGCCAACTGAGCCTCACGGTTTCTGGCGTGCCAGAAACGATCCGCTTCGGCAGCAGTTATAGCCTGTGCCAGACCAACAACCCGTATCTGATAGCCGGCATGATCCCACCAGGCGGTTAGCGCGATTTTGGCATTGTGTTGCAAGTGACGGGCTTTGACCGAGTCGAGATTGGTACAAAAGATAAAGCCGTCATTTGTCACGGCTTTCAGATCAACAAAGCGTCCGGCAGGAAAGCCCTGCGCATCAATGGTTGAGACGCAGATGGCGCTTTTCTGCTGCAAAGGGCTATCGGCCAGCGCTGCTTGCCAGCATTGTTCAAATTTTGCTATCGGGTTATCCATGAACGTTCACCGGTTTCAGGACGAACTGTCAGGGTGCGGCACCGAAGCGGGCAATTCAAGCAGCAATCCGGGCTGGAATAGCCCGGTCGGTTTCAGCTCAATGCGAGCCCGAGAAAAAGGATGAAACCGGTAATGATCAGGGCAACAGCCGAGAAAATCGTACCCAGAATGGCAAAGATCTTTTTCCGTTCTTTCTGCAGCAGCCCGCCAACACCCAGGCCGAATGCCACCAGCGCACCACCGAGGAAAAAAAACAACAGCAGGCCAATGACCGCCGCAGCGAGTGAATCTTCATCAAGACCGCCGGGTGTCGAGACTTCCATGACACCGGCAATGATGATCAGGATGAAAAGAGAAAGAGTAGAAACGATGCTGGTGATAAAGGAAGCAATCCCTATCCCTGAGTGTTTTTCTGCTTGCATTGCTATTCCTTGGCAAGAGTCGCCTGTTGGTGGTTGCCGGATATTGCTATTTTTTCAATCAGTTGCCAAGGGTTAAAACGTCTTTCGTCGCCAGTAAACTACGGCAGCGGCTCTGCTCCGACGCTGAGCAGATAGGCAATCACCGGTTGATTGTCGCCGTAGTGCGCCCACTTCAGGGGTGTTTCCTTGCCGCGACAGACGGGGTTGACCTGCGCTCCGTGCTCGACCAGATAGCGGACACTCTCAACCGGCGCGTCCGCTGCCAGGTAATGCAAGGCCGTGCAGCCATCACTGTCAGGATGATTCACCGGTACTCCGCTGGTCACCAGGTATTCGACTACCGCAACCTGTTCGGTCAAGGCGGCATACAGCAGTGCCTGATTGACCTGTTCCTGGGGGGCTTCCCCAATCTCGACGAAAGCCTTGAGGGTTTGCAGGTTGCCCACGCGAGCGGCCATTCGCAGGGCTTCACCATTGCGCCCGATGCTGAAATCGTTATTGTGCTGCAGCAGCATTCGGGTCATCTCAAAGTCATCGGCGTAGGCAGCGCGAAACAGGGTATCCGTACCGGGCCGGGCACCATGTCTGATCAAGGCTGAAACAAGAAGACGGGAGCCGCGTCGCACGGATAGGTCGAGACTATCCTGCAGTTCGCTACTGCTGAACTGTACGTTGCTGCCGGGGCGCTCCAGCATTACAGCGAGGCCGTAGTTGCTTGAGGTGGCGGCGTGCTTGAGTGCTGCTTTCAAGTCAGCATCACTGATACTGTCGAAAAAACCGATGGCAGCAAACAGATAGGCCCCATCCAGGCTGCGACTTTGGGTGGCGGTTTTCAAACCATCAATATCAATGCTGACTTTGCGCTGGGTGAGTTCGGCCAGCGCGTCTGCGGCGGCGTCCTCTCGCTGACCGCAGCCGCCGATCAGCAAGGCTGACAGTACTGACAGCAATAACAGCATTCGTGGCAATGGCATGCGTAGAGCTCCTTTCTACCGGGTGTCTGTAAATCGGCCTAGCCTACCATGCTGCCGCCTTGACCATCAGCAAGGCTCCGGTCACGACCAGCAGGCTATACACCAGCTGACGAAAGCGTTGTTCGTTGAGGCGATGATGCAGGAATTCCCCGGCCCAGACGCCAATCACCAGTATGGGCAGATACCAGATCACCTTGTGCAGGCTGGGCAGCAGACTGCCATCAAGCAGAAAAAGAAAGGTCAGGCTGGTATTCAGGCTGAACCAGACGCTGATCAGGGTGGCGCGTAGTTGGCTTTTGTCCAGCGTGGTGCCAGCCAGCGCATAGACCAGTAAAGGCCCACCGGAGGCAAACAGGCCGTGGGTCAGGCCGGCACCAAAAGTCAGGCTGCGGCTGAGCCAGACGGGGTGGTGAGTGGCTACGTGCTTGCGCGCCATGCGCCAAAGCTCCCGAGCGGCAAACCAGAAGACCAGCAACCCGAACAATAGTTTGAGCAGGTTGTCGCCCAGCCAGGGGCGGAGCCCGTAACCCACCAGGGTGCCAGCGAGCATCAGTGGCAGAATGAGTCTGAGCAGGGTTGGCCAGTGAATATGTTGGCGATGGCGCCAGGTCAGGTAGCCGGTCATGCAGATATTCAGTGGCACCAGTACCGGCATCAGGGAATCGATGGGCAGCAGCAGGGCGCCGAGTGACAGCGCGATGACCAGACTGCCGAAGCCGGTGATGGCTTCGACGGTATAGGCGAGCAGGATAAACGCGGCGAGCCAGAGCCAGGGGTCGAGAAGCATGGTGGTCCTTATCGGGCATTGGCGGGGATGCAGGCTTCGGGTATCACCCCCGCCCCCTCTCCGCTCAAGGGAGAGGGGTGATTGTTGTTATCAGCGCAATTCGCCTGCGAAGCGCTTCCGTACTTGACGCAAGTACAGGCCTGGGGCAATCCGCCAGAGCAGGCTGCCAAAACGGGAAACCGGTTCGGGCAGCAGCCAGCGTTTGCGTTTTTGCAGGCTCTGGTCAATCAGCGTGGCCATCCATTCGGCACTTTTCATCCTGCCAATCATGGAGCGCGCGTGTTGAGCCGTGGTGCCATCCTTGCCCAGGGCGTGGTGCTCGATCGGCGTGTCCAGAAAGCTCGGGTAAGCCATCAGGATATGAATGCCGTCGGCTTCCAGCTCCAGGCGCAACACTTCAAAGAACTGGGTCAGGGCACTTTTTGCCGCACAGTAGGCGGCGCGGCCAGGTACCGGCATCCAGCCAGCCATGGAACCGATGCAGATAATCTGGCCGCCGGACTCACGCAGCAGCGGCAAGGCTGCCAGAGTCAGTTCGACCGGCCCCTGCCAGTTCACCGCCATGACCTTGCGAAACACCGCCGGATTGGTCTGGTGAGCCGGAGAACGGTGGGTAATGCCGGCATTGTTGACCAGCAGATCGAGAGCGCCGAACTGGGCCCGGGTTTCATCCAGCAGATAGCCGATATCCTCCGGCCGGGTGATATCGCAGGTGACCGTCAACACGCGCTGCGGGTCGTTCAGTTCGCTGGCGCGCTGGCTCAGCCCGGCAGTGTCGATATCCGCCAGCACCAGGTTGTGCCCGGCGGCAAACCAGTGCCGGGCCATGGCCCAGCCCAGGCCAGAGGCGGCGCCGGTAATCAGGGTAGTGGTCATAGTGTGTTGCCTGGGTTGGTCATTCGGGTTGCTCCATGGGTCGCTGCGCTCTGCACAAGGACGGTTCAGGGATGACACCACACGCGGGATACCGCTATCGTCAATGCCAGGGCTCCAGGCCGGTGGCAATCCACAGCGGATGAACAGCCGCCAGCGGGCCCGCAAGCAAACCGTCTACTTTCGCAAGCCATAATCTTACGGCTTGCGTAACCCATTCTGCTCGACAAAATACTCGAACACCTCGGCCGAGGTCTTGGCCAGCGGGTAGCCGAACTCCTCTTTCAGCCGGCGGTTGCTCAGCACCGGACGGTAGCGCAGGAAGTTGATCTGCTCGGGCCCGGTGGGTTTACCGCGCCATTTGGCGACCTGAAGGCCAGCTTTGACCAGCCAGACGGGCAAGCGCACCAGTGGTTTGTTCAGCCGCTGGGCGATGTCGGCCATGGTCAGGGCGCCGTCGCCGGCCATATTGTAGATGCCGGTCTTGTTTTCACGGATGCCCATTTCCATGGCACCGATGACATCCTGATCCCAGATAAAAACAAAAGGCGAATCGCTGCCCTTGAGGGCGAGGATCTTCGGTGCCATAAACAGCCCGGTGATCTGGTTGCGCGTGTTGCTGCCGAGCACGGTACCGGGGCGAAAAATCAGTTGCTGGAGTTCCGGGTGTTGCTGGCGGTACTCGACGAGTAACTCTTCGATCTGGCGTTTATGATCGGAATAGGCAAACTCGCGGTTGCCGCGCAAGGCGTCATCCTCATCGATCCATGCCGGGTTGTCGGCGTAATAGCCGTAGGCGGCGCCGGAACTGGTCACCGTCAGATGCTGCACCCCGGCCAGTCGACAACAGTCGAGCACATTGCGCATGCCATTGACGTCAATATCATAATCCCGGGCACGGTCTTTCGAGGCTTGCAGCACCGAAGCCAGATGCACCACATGAGTGATCTGCTCGCGTTGCAGCAGGCCGGCCAGTGCCGGGTCACGGATATCCAGTTGCTCGACCGGGAAAGCGAGGTCATCGCGGGGGCGAATGTCCGTGCCGAGGACGTGGAAGTCTGCCGCCAGGCGGTTGCCCAGTTGATGGCCGATATAACCGGCAGCGCCGGTGATCAGTATGCGTTGGGTCATGGTTGTTGTTCTTGTGCTCTGGAAAGAGTGGAAACCGGGGTGTCGGGCACCGGCAAACGGGCCCAGATCTGCGACAGGGTAATACCGCTGACCAGATGCCAGACGCCCCAGAAGGCGGTGATCAGCATCATGCCGCCGGCCTGGGGAAAGAAGGTGAACAGAATCACCAGGCCGAGGCCGGAATTCTGGATACCCACCTCCATGGTTACGGCACGGCGGTCGGCGACCGGCAGTTTGAGCAACCGCCCCATGCCGTAGCCCAGCGACAGCGCCAGCAGGTTGTGCCCGACCACCAGCCAGAAGAAGCTGTGGAAACGCTCGACAAACAGGTCGAGGTTGTTGGAAAAGGCAATCGCGACAAAGCCGAGAAACACCAGTAGCGACACCATGCGCAGCGGTTTTTCACTGCGCGCCACCAGTCTCGGAAAACGCCGTCCGGCGGTCATGCCCAGAATCAATGGCACGGCCAGCACCAGGAGAACCAACAGCAGAATGCTCCCTGGTTCCAGGCTGATCTGGGTCAGATAATCCCGGGTGTAGGGGTTGAGCCAACCGTAGAGGGCAAAGTTCAGAGGGGTCATTACCGTGGCCGCCAGGCTGGAGACGGCGGTCATGCTGACTGAAACGGCGACGCTGCCGCGGCCGAGCCAGGTCATGATGTTGGAAAAGCTGCCACCGGGGCAGGAGGCAACCAACAGCATGCCCAGAGCCAGTTCCGGTTCAATCGCCAGCGCCCAGGTCAGCAGGCAGGTCGCCAGCGGCAACAGCAAAAACTGGGCGAACAATCCGGCCAGCGGGGCTACCGGAGCCAGGGCAATACGCTTGAAGTCGTCCAGCCGCAAGCTCAGCGACACACCGAACATCATGCAGGCCATGATGACGTTCAGAGCAATCAGGCTGGCCGGATCGAACGCGATTGGCAGCGCGTCATTCATGCGCTCACCGGTTGCGCCTGTTCGTTGGGCAACGCTTGTTCCAGCTCGTCGATGTGGTGCTTGAGTGTGGCCAGGTAAGCATCCTTGTTGACGTAGTAAGCCATGCGCGCCAGCTTGATGTAATCGTAGCCACCATCAATTGCCTGACTGGCGCGCTCGCGCTTGAGGTGGTTGAAACTGCTGGCTGCGGCGCTTTTCGCCAACTGATGCTGGATATACAGGGCCACCAGACGTGCTTGCTGGTTGCGCCCTTCCCAACCCAGACCAGAGGCTTCGATCATGCCGAGCATAAACAGGTTGTGGTGCTCGGGGTGAAAGACATTCATATACAGCTGCGGAGCGTCTTGTTCCGAGGGCCAGTTCAGGTGCTGGCGCTGGATAAAGGGATAATCCAGTTGGTACCCGGTGGCCATCAGAATCAGATCGTAATCGGCACTTTCGCCATCGGTAAAGTGCACGGTCTGGCCATCGATGCGAGCGATGTCACGGCGCGGGGTGATGTCCCCATGACCCAGGTGATGCAGGATCAGTGAGTTCATCACCGGGTGTGATTCGTACATGCGATAGTCAGGGTCGGGCAAGCCGTAATCCGAGGGTTTGCCGACCAGGAAGCGGATCAGTGCGGCGTCCAGGCGTTGTTTGAGCGGGCGCGGCAGTTTGATTTTGCCACCCAGGGTATCGACCGGCCGGCCTTTGACGAATTTGGGAATAAAGTAGTAGCCACGGCGCAAGCTCATATCGACCTTGGCAGCCTGGTGTACGGCGTCCACGGCGATATCGGCGCCGGAGTTGCCGCAGCCGAGAATCAGCACACGCTTGCCCTTGAATACCTCCGGGCTGCGGTACTCGGCGGAATGCATCAGCTGGCCGTTGAAATCGCCGGGCACTGAGGGTCGGTTTGGGGTATGCAGGGTGCCATTGGCGATAAGAATGCCGTCGAAACGGCGTTGTTGCTGTTCGCCATTGCGTTCGCTGGTCAGCAGCCAGCCGTCGCCGTCGGGGGCCAGGTCGAGCACACGGGTGTTGAATTCGTAGTGTTCCTTGAGGCCAAAATGCTCGGCGTAGTCGCGGAAGTATTGGCGCATTTCGCTGTGGTGCGGGTAGGCGGCGACATCGTCGCGCATGGGGAATTCAGCGAACTCGGTCATGCGTTTGGAAGAGATCAGGTGTGCGCTGTCGTACATGGTGCTGTGCGGGTTGTCGATATCCCACAGGCCGCCGACATCGCTGTGCAGGTCAAAGCCGACAAAGGGGATATCGAGCTTTTGCAGGTTGCGTGCTGCGGCCAGGCCCATGGGGCCGGCACCGATGACTGCGTACATGGGTGTTCCTCTTTTATATTTGTTTTAACACTGCTTGCGCCGGTCTTAGTGCCTGCGCTGCTCCGTAGCCCCTTGGTCAGACACGCTACAAGCCATCCCTGGGGCTCGACGATGCACATCCTTGTGCATCGACGGTCTGACCAAGGGACTACGGAGCAGCGCCTGCGAACATTGTGCGCTCATCCCGTAACACTCAAGCCAGGTTGCAGTTTATGATGCCCAGTCTAGCCGAATGCCAAGCAGTGGTATCGGCTCAAACGGGACAGGGAGCCGGCAATTCAGGCCATGCATGATTGTGCAGAACACAGCGTAACGCCGCGCTACAGCCAGGCTATTGTGCAGATGGCGACGCAACTGGGGTTGCGGCTGCCGGAGCCGCTGGTGGCGCGTTTGCAGGGTGTGCAGCGGGTGCCGATTGCCTGGCAGGATGAGCTGTGGGAGGCCTTCTGTCAGGCCAGTGATGATCCCTTGATCGGCCTGAAGCTGGGCCTGCAGGTACAGATTGGCCATCTGGACAGCGTCGGCATGCTGCTGGTGACCTGCGAGACCTTTGGCGAAGCCTTGGAGGAGTTGATTGAATACGCGCCGGTCATTGGCGATGGCGGCGAGTTTCATCTGCACCGCGAGCAGGATCAGGTGTGTATCGACTATCAGCCGCACCTGCAGGTGCGGGTCGCCGAGCGGGTGGAGGCGGTGCTGGCGAGCATGCTCAGTTTGACCCGCTGGGCGACCGGTGGTCGGTTTCAGACCACGGGCATCAGTCTGGCCCATGCGCCACAGGCGCCGGAGGCCGAGTATGCACAGTTGCTCGGCTGCCCGGTGCAGTTCAATGCCGGCTGTAACCACCTGGGCTTTGCCGCCTCACAACTGTCACTGCCGCAGATTCAGGCCAATGCGGCACTGCGTGACCACTTGCGACAGCTGGCGGACTTCACCCTGGCGGAAATGGGCCAGCACAGTGTGAGTGCCGAAGTGCAGCGGCTGGTGCGGGGCAACCCGCGCTGGGGCAAGGAGCGGGTGGCGGAGCAGTTGAATCTGAGTGGGAGGCACCTGAACCGCAAGTTGGCGGAGGAAGGGCTGTCGTTCAAGAGCCTGCGTGAGAGTGTCCTGCAGCAGATGGCCTGCCAGGCCTTGCGTGGGCCGCAGCGGATCAGCGAGATTGCCGAGCAGTTGGGCTTTTCCGATGAGAACGCCTTTGTGCGGGCATTTCGCCGCTGGCAAGGGGTGACGCCTTCGCGTTTTCGCAACAGTGTCGATGGGTAGTGAGCACTATTCGTATTCAGCTCTCCTCTGCTGTCGTCTACAGTTCCACAGTAGCCATCCAGTTGGCATCTCCCCAGGTATCCGCGAAGTGGCTAACAATATATTTCGTTAACTGGTTCACATAACAGACAGAACCCAATTGTTCAGGTTCACAAGCTATCGTAGGATTCTGCCTGCAGCGATGCCTGCCTTTACCTGCCTGGATGGAGCAACGGAATGAGCCTCCAGCAGCATTGAACGATAGCAACGACTTTTGAAAGGGATTTTATATGGTCAACTCAACGGACTATCTCGAATACCGTGTCAAACCGGGCGATAGCCTGTCGATGATTATGAGCCGGTTTTATGCAGTTAGCCCGCGCTGCCCCGGCTATAGCGGGTACCTCCACCAAATACTGTCCATGAACCCCCATATCAGAGATCCGGACCTGATTCGCGCAGGATCGATTCTGCGTTTGACCACCAGCCCAGGGCCGATAACTTTTGCACCGCCGATTCCTCTTGATCGTTTGCCACATCGGCCGATAGTGGAACCCGCCTTCACGCCGATTATCCCGATCAGGCCGATTCAAACGGCTCCCCGGAATTTCATGCTCGAGGATGTTCCCCCTCAGGACGAACTCGACTACTGGGTGTTGAGCTGGTTCGCAGAGAATACAAACTACCTGGTCGTGCCTGGCAGTGTTGCTCTTGGTGCCAAAACCAATCTGCTAAGCCCGGCCAACATCGCCTTGATTGAGCGGGTTGATGACCTGTATGTGAAATACAAGACCGGTCAAATCCAGGAAAATCAGTACGCTTATCAGCGCCGAAAAGCGCTCAATCAATTGAGAGCCAACATTGGCCCGATGGAGCGCCTCTTGTTTGGCAATCAGACAACCCATCAGGCCATTCGTATTGCCCGTGGTGGTGGCGTACCCGCCAACCAGAACATCATTCAACATCGCAATCGTCTCAGGCGCCTGGCCAGCTACGGCAGGTATGGCGGCTATCTTCTTACGGGCGTCGGCCTGACGGCCTCCTGTCTGCAAATTGCTGCAGCCAGCAGCCGTCACGAGAAAAATGAGATCTTTGTGGAGACGATTGCGAGTACTGGGGTTGGTTTGGTTGGAGGTCTTATTGTGGGTTTATATCTGGCGTCTAATCCGGTGGGCTGGGGAACTGCTTTGATTATAGCTGCAGGTAGTGCAGCGGTAAGTTTTGGCGGCGGTCGGATAGCTGGAACAGTCTACACTCTGTCTGGAACCGAAGTAGATCTTGTATCTGGCGCGGGAGTAGATGCGGTATGTCGATAGATACTTTGATTTTATGGTCTTACTTATGGACGGCACTTTTTGTAGCAGCCATGTTATGTTTTGTTGTGATATTTGTAATACATTTTTTTGTACCTAAAGTTTTGATAGCTACTTATTTCAAAGAGCCCTATTTTTCGCCCAAGGAAATTGAATTTTTTACCGGATTTCCTTTTGGTTACATAAGAACAGTCATGTTCATGCGGGTTGTCGGCTGGCCAAGTAGCGGAAAAAAACGGGGGCTAACCCAAGCTTATAAGCTATCGCCTTCTTGGTTTCGACGCACATCTATAATCTTCGTTTTAATTTTTGTGGCAGTCAGTGTACCAATGTTTATGCTGGGAATTTTTTTGTATTTTTCTTTTTGTGTTTTCCACGGTCGTTGTTGAGTGGTTTACCTGTCCCGCCCAGAAACTAAATTTTCTTGTAGGGCGAAGGTAATTTGGTTACTTGTAATCATCGTAGGTGGCACATGCTACCCGGGGCAATGTCTTGCGTTCCGTTCGCATCGGCGGTTAGCTATGACCTTGGTTATGGGGGCCGATATGCTTACACACGATATGGTAGTAAAGTAGATTATGTATCTGGAATGGGGATAGATTCAATATGCCGTTAGAGCTTATCCGTTATCTTGCATACCTATCATTTTTTCTTGTGTTGGGTCTCATAATATTGATGTCGGCTATGTGTGTAATGCGTTTATTTTTACCTAAAGCCATGTTTGAAGCGTACTTCAAAGAACCCTATTTCTCACACACTGAAATAGCGATTTTTAGTGCTTTCCCGTTCACCTTTTTTAGAGTCATCATGTTCATGCGGCTAGCCGGCTGGCCGAGTAGCGGAAAACGACGGGGGATGACCGAAGCTTACTTGTTGGCGCCAATATGGTTTCGCCGCATATCGAAAGTCATGATTAGTATTTTGCTGGTGCTCTTCCCGTCGGTAGTTATTTTGGGGGGTGTTTTTGCTATTGCAGCCGTGCTTGATAAATAGCTGAAACTGTGTTTTATCAAGGCTTGCTAATGGTTTTCACCGGTTTAATGACATGGATTTTGTATCTGGCCTGGGGGGTGGATTCAATATGCCGATAGAGCTGCTCCGTTATCTTGCATACCTGTATTTTTTTATTATATTGGCTATCATTGGATGGCTTTTTATTATGTTTGTTATGAGCTTTTTCATACCTAAAGCCATGTTTGACAAGTACTTCAAAGAGCCTTATTTCTCTCACACTGAAATAGCGGTGTTTAGTGCCTTTCCACTTAATTTCTACAGGGTTGTCATGTTTATGCGGCTAGCCGGCTGGCCCAATAGCGGTAAACGACGGGGGATGACCGAAGCTTACTTGCTGGCGCCAATATGGTTTCGCCGCATATCGAAAGTCATGTTTAGCATTTTGCTGGTGCTCTTCCCGTTGGTAGTTATTTTGGGGCTTATTTTAGCTATTGCGCTTTGAGTTTGTCATTGCTATTAACGGGGGATGTCTTGTGTTTCACAGCGACGATGTGCCTGACTCCATTCTGTGTGCAAGCTGTGCCAGCCACCAAGACAATAATGAGATATGTGTGACTGTGATTGTGAATACTTCCGTTGGTGCATTTGCTGGCGCAGTTGCCACATTGTTTTTGATATCAACTCCTCTGGGTTGGGGAGCGGCGTTGGTTTTGGCTGCGGGTAGTGCGGCGATTAGTTATGGCGCTGGCAGCGGTCTTCGATATGCTTATACAACTTCTGGTACTAAAGTGGATTTTGTATCTGGAATGGGGGTGGATTCAATATGCCGATAGAGCTGCTCCGTTATCTTGCATATCTATCATTTTTTGTTTTTTTGGCAGTCATTATATGGCTATTTATTATGTTTGTTATGAGTTTTTTTATACCTAAAGCCATGTTTGACAAGTACTTCAAAGAGCCTTATTTCTCTCGCACTGAAATAGCGGTGTTTAGTGCCTTTCCTCTTAATTTCTTCAGGGTCGCCATGTTTATGCGGCTAGCCGGCTGGCCGAGTAGCGGAAAACGACGGGGGATGACCGAAGCCTACTTGTTGGCGCCAATATGGTTTCGCCGCATATCGAAAGTCATGATCAGAATTTTGCTGGTACTGTTTCCATCGATAGTTGTTTTGGGGCTTTTTTTTGCTCTTGTGGCTGTACTTGACACATAGCTGAAGCCGTATTGAATGAAGGCTGTCTTTACAGCTTGCACAGGGTTTAATAATGAGCTGGACTTGCGGCCTCAAGGTCCAAGTGCAACAACTTGGATAGATTGTTGCACTTGGATACTGATACAGAGCCAGCTGGCTCGTCTGACTTGTCGCGGTACTGATCGTCCAGGGACGCTCAGGCATTCATCTTCAACAACCCACCTCGCAAGCTCGCCACCTTTTCCCGGCCATGTTCTTTCAGGATGCTGACGGCCATCGCTGAGCGGCGGCCGGAGCGGCACAGGGTAATCACGGGCTTGTCCTGTGCTACTTCATCAACGCGGTCGCGCAATTGGCCCAGCGGGATATGTTGGCTGTGCAGACCCTGCGGGCATTCACCCTCGATGACTTCATCGGGCTCGCGTACATCGAGCACGCTGACCGAGGGCTGATTCTGGATCAGCCATTCCGGCTCTACTTCCGGCACGCCGGCGAAGGTAATGCGCAGGTCGGCCCAGTCGGCCTCGCCGGGTACCTTGCCGTCTTCCGGGCAGCCGCTGCGCAGGTTGGCCGGTACGGCTTCGTCGATCTTTTTCGGGTGCGGTAGCTGCATGGCTTTCATGTAGCCAACAAAATCGGTTTCGTTGGCCTGGCCGCCGACGCGGGCGTTGAACTGTTTTTCCTCGCCGATGGTGCTTTGGGTACGTCCGTTATAGTCATGCGCAGGGAACACGGCACAGGTGTCCGGCAGACTGAACAGTTGCTCGGTGATCGAGTGATACAGGGTGCTGGCATTACCCTGCTGGAAGTCACTGCGTCCGCAGCCGCGAATCAGTAACGTGTCGCCGGTAAATACCATCGACTGGTCACTCAAGATATAGCTCATGCAGCCGTCGGTGTGCCCGGGCGTTGCGCGGGCCTCGAGTTCGACCCCTTGCACGCCGAAGCGCTGGCCATGCTTCAGGGGCAGGTCGACGTGGTCGGCATTGATCACGGCTGCTGAGGCAATGGCGCAGCCGGTTTTCTGCTTGAGCAGCCAGGCAGCCGTGACATGGTCGGCATGCGCGTGGGTGTCTACCACCAGCTTCAGGGTCAGGCCCAGCTCCTGCAGCAGGGCCAGGTCGCGTTGCACTTGCTCGAATACCGGGTCGATCAGTAGCGCCTGCTGGCTGCTTTCGTCGGCAAGCAGGTAGGTATAGGTTGAAGAAGTGGCATCGTACAGTTGGCGAAATAGCATGAGTCCTCCGGAAATAGCGGCCTGGGGAGCTGGCAGAGGCAACAAGCGCCGGGTTTGATGAGCCGTTACCCGGTATGCTTGATGCGCCTTTAATCTATAGCAGCTTTAATACCCCTATAGGTATCTAGGTGCCCAGCATATTAGATATTTATGGTCTATGCATAGAACGATTAAGAATATGGACTGATCCAATCATTCTTTACCGCGAGGGAGCTCGAGTGCTGTCTACCGAACTGGGTTTTTTGGCGTTATCCACCGAGCGTGTTCTCGCGGCGCTGGCTTTTGCTCTGGCGTTGCTGGTCGGCTGGCTGGCCGGGCGCGGGCGTAATGTCAGTATCGTTGATCTGCTCAGCAGCCTGTTGCTGCTGGCACTGGTGGTAGCGCGATTGAGTTTTGTGCTGTTCTATCATGAGCATTATCAGCTGTTCAGTCTGGGCTGGCTGGATATTCGCGACGGAGGCTTTCTGCTCTGGCCGGGCTTGTTGGCGGCAGCCATCTATGCGGGTTGGCGCGCCTGGCAGCAGGTGGCCGTACGGCGACCCCTGTTACTGGCCTCAGTGGTCGGTGGCGGTTTCTGGTTGCTCAGTCTCGTCGCCTTCTCGCAGTTGCAACACAGCCAGCAAGTGCCGGAGTTGAGCTTTTACAGCCTGGCTGGCGCGCCGCTGCAATTAACTGACATCGAAGGGCCCATGGTGGTGAATATCTGGGCCACCTGGTGCCCGCCCTGTCGCCGGGAGATGCCGGTACTGCAACAGGCGCAACAGGAACAGGATGGCGTCACCATCGTACTGGTCAACGCTGGTGAGAGTACTGCCGAGATTGCCCACTTTCTGACCTCACAGGGACTGGAGCTGGATAACCTCTGGCGTGACCCGGACAATGCACTCGGCCTGGCCGTTGGCTCCCGCGCGCTGCCGACAACCTTGTTCTATCACAGTGACGGTAGCCTGGCGGATGCACATCTTGGCGAGCTGTCAGCGGCTGGCCTGCAGCGGGCAATACAGCGCTTGCGCTAAGGCTGTGGGTGGATTCTCGGCAACGGGCAACAGATAGCCCTATAATCCCTGCATAATCTCTTGTCAGGGTGCTTGCCATGCGCGTTTTGTTTCCCGCCGGTCTGTTGGCCGTTTTGTTGTTGTTGGCTGCGTGTGCCGATCCGGCGCCGGATCCGGTCGAGCTGGTGCGACCGGTAAAACTCTTTACCGTCACTGATCCCGGAGCCCAGCGGCTGCGCGAGTTTCCGGCGCGTCTACAAGCGCCGGAAGAGGCGCAGCTGTCCTTCCGTCTTGGCGGTGAATTGCGCGAGCTGCATGCGCGCGAGGGCCGCAAGGTCGAGGCGGGTGACCTGATTGCCGAGCTGGATGACACCGATTATCGGCTGCGCCTGCAGGACCGTGAAGCGACCTATGAGCTGACCCGTAGCCAGCTGGAACGCATGCGCACCCTGGTTGACCGCCAGGTGGTGTCGCGTGCCGAATTTGAAGAGCGCCAGGCACAGTTCAATTCCGCCGAGGCTGCCTTGAATCTGGCTCGCCAGGAGCTGGCGTACACGCAACTCAAGGCCCCTTTTGCCGGGTTGGTGGCACGTACGCATGTCGAGCGTTATCAGACGGTCCAGCCCAATCAACCGATTGTCACACTCTATGCAGGCGAGAGCATGGATGTGGTGTTTCAGTTGCCGGAAAGCCTGTTGGCCAATCTGCGTCCGGATACGTCGCCAACCAGCTACCAACCAAGAGTTCGCATCGACAGCCTGCCGGGTCTGGATGTGTTGGCACATTACAAGGAACACGCCAGTCAGCCTGATCCGCGCACCCTGACTTATGAGGTCACCCTGGGTATGCCGCTGCCCCCGGGAGTGGTGCTGTTGCCGGGGATGAGCGCTACCGTGGTGGTGGATTTTGCCCGTCTTGGCAATACCGGGGATTTACCCTTGCTGGTGCCGGTGGAGGCTGTTTTCAGCCCGGATGAACAGGGACCAGAGGTCCGTCAGGTCTGGGTTGCCGAGGTGCAGGATGAGACCTTGCGGGTGACTGCCCGCGACGTCACCGTTGGCCAGCTGACGGCCAATGGCATCGAGATACTCAGTGGCCTGGAACCCGGTGAGCAGATTGTTGCCGTAGGGTCCTCCGAGTTGTCGGAAGGGCAGCAGGTACGCCCCTGGGAGCGGGAGCGCGGCTTGTGAGTACGGATATTGCCGGATACTTCATTCAGCGCAAGGTCACCAGTTGGCTGATCGCCCTGCTCCTGGGCATCGGCGGCATCATTGCCTTCCTTGATCTTGGTCGCCTGGAAGATCCCGACTTCACGCTGAAAATGGCCATGGTGGTAACCCCTTACCCTGGCGCCTCGCCGCAACAGGTTGAGGAGGAGGTGACCTATCCGCTGGAAAATGCCATCCAGCAATTGGCGTATGTTGACAGCATTCGCTCGATCAGTGGTGCCGGGTTGTCGCAGATCACGGTAGAAATGAAGAGCCAGTATGGCGCGGATCAATTACCCCAGATCTGGGATGAAATGCGCCGCAAGATCAATGATATTCGGCCGCATTTGCCACCGGGGGTGGAAGCACCGCGGATTCAGGATGACTTCAGCGACGTATACGGCACTTTTCTGCTGTTGCGCGGTGATGGCTATAGTTACCGGGAATTGCGCGATTTTGCCAATTATTTGCGCCGCGAGCTGATTCTGGTGCCCGGTGTCGGCAAAGTGGCGCTGGCGGGCGAACCCCAGGAACAGGTATTTCTGGAAATATCCCGTGCCCGCATGACCAGCCTGGGTGTTGCGCCCGTGCGCTTGCAGCAACTGTTGAGCAACCAGAACGTCGTCTCCGATGCCGGCAGCATCTGGATCGGCAGCGAGTCAGTGCGTTTGCACCCGACCGGTGAGTTTACCGACATTGGCGAACTGGAGCGCTTGATCATCAGCGATCCGGGTACCGCGCAACGGATTTATCTGGGCGATATTGCCGAGGTGCGGCGCGGCTTTACCGATCAACCGAGCAATCTCTATCACGCTCAGGGCGAGCGCGCCCTGGCGCTGGGGGTAGCCTTCGCTGATCACGTCAATGTGGTCGATGTCGGCCACGCGGTACAAGCGCGACTGGCGGAACTGGATGGCGACCGCCCGGCCGGTATGCAGTTGGATGTGTTTTACGATCAGGCCACCGAGGTGCAGGGGTCGGTCAGTGGTTTTGTGCTCAGCTTTATCATGGCGGTGGTTATCGTTGTGGTTGTGCTGTTGCTCTTCATGGGGCTGCGCAGCGGCCTGCTGATCGGTCTGATTCTGGCGCTCACAGTGCTCGGTACCTTTATTTTCATGCACCTTCTGGGTATCGAATTGCAGCGTATTTCCCTGGGCGCGTTGATTATTGCCCTGGGTATGCTGGTGGACAATGCCATCGTGATTGTCGAAGGCATTCTGGTTGGTCGGCAGCGTGGTCAGTCTACGCTGCAAGCCGCGCGCGCGGTGGTCACCCAGACCAAGTTCCCGCTCCTCGGCGCCACTGCAATTGCCATTATCGCTTTTGCGCCCATCGGTCTGTCCGAGGATGCGACCGGGGAATATTGCCTGTCACTGTTTCAGGTGTTGCTGATTTCCCTGCTGCTCAGTTGGGTTACGGCGATTACCCTGACGCCCTTCTTTGCCAGTTTGCTGTTCGGGAATACCCCTGAGAACAATAGCCAAAGCGATTCGGACCCCTACCAGGGCCTGCTGTTCACCCTGTATCGGCGGTTGCTGGGCACGGCTCTGCGTCAGCGTACGCTGACCCTGGCCTTGATGGTGGTCTTGCTGCTGGCCAGTGCCTGGGGCTTTACTCAGGTACGCCAGAGTTTCTTTCCGCCGTCCAACACCCCGATGTTCTTTGTCGATCTCTGGCTGCCCAAGGGTAGTGACATTCGTTACACCGAGCAGGTAGTCAGCACAATCGACCAGTACGTACTGGAGCAGGACGGCGTCACGGCGGTGACCTCGACCGTTGGCCAGGGCGCGTTGCGGTTTATCCTGACCTATTTCCCGCAGCGCCAGCACAACAACTTTGCCCAGTTGCTGGTTCGCACCGAGCACCTGGATCAGGTGGTACCCCTGATCGAGCAATTGGAAGTTTACTTGCAGCAAGAGCACCCCAATGTACAGGCCAAACTCAAGCAACTGATGCTCGGGCCAGGAGCCGATAGCAAGATCGAAGCGCGCTTTACGGGGCCTGATCCGCAGGTGCTGCGTCAGCTGGGTGCGCAAGCCCAGACCATCATGCGGGCTGATGCAGTATCCAGCGCGGTCATGCATGACTGGCGGGAGCGGACCAAGCTGGTGCGCCCACAGTTCGCTGAGGCGCAGGCGCGTGAACTGGGGGTCGACAAGCGTGACCTGGATGCATTGCTGAAAATGAATTTCAGTGGCCTGACCCTGGGGCTATACCGCGACGGCACCCGGTTGCTGCCGATTGTTGCCCGCACTCCGGATGAGGAACGGCTGAATCCGGGCACCCTGAATGACCTGATGGTCTGGAGCACAGCGCGGGACACCTATGTCTCCATTGAACAGGTGGTCACCGGCTTTGTTACCGAATGGGAGGACCCCTTGATCATGCGCCAGGATCGCCGGCGTACCCTGACGGTGCAGGCCGATCCGAGTCTGCTCAGTGGCCAGACTGCCGACCAGTTGTTCCAGCGCCTGCGTCCGCAGATTGAAGCAATTGAGCTGCCGCGTGGCTACCAGCTGGAATGGGGCGGTGAATTCGAAAGCTCCCGCGATGCCCGCAAAGCGGTATTCGGCAGCCTGCCCCTTGGCTATCTGGCGATGTTCCTGATCACCATTTTGCTGTTCGATTCGTTCAAGCGAGCTGCGGCCATTTGGCTGGTGGTCCCTTTGGCGATCATCGGCGTGACCATCGGCTTCTTGCTCACCGGCATTCCCTTCGGCTTTATGGCCTTGCTGGGTCTGCTCAGCCTGAGCGGGATGCTGGTGAAAAACGGCATCGTGCTGGTCGATGAGATCAAGATACAGCTGGAAACCGGCAAGGAGCCCGGGCTGGCGCTGGTCGATGCGGCAGTCAGCCGGGCACGGCCGGTCGCCATGGCCGCGCTGACCACCATTCTGGGCATGGCACCGCTGTTGTTCGATGCCTTCTTCCAGAGTATGGCGGTGGTGATCATGTTTGGTCTTGGCTTTGCGACCTTGCTGACTCTGGTGATCTTGCCGGTGATTTACAGTCTGCTGTACGGCATTGATGTCGAAGCACATGCGCTCGGCGAGACTGGCTGAGCAGCACCAGCCGGGTGCGGTTGTCCCTGTTCTGGTGCATCCGCTTCCCGGTTTCAACTCGTTATGCCCCGGTGGCAGGGGACAGGCTGCTGGCATGAATTTCGCTAGACATGGTATGACGCATACGCTGCCGGGACGACCCGGCCGCTGGCTGTATTCGCTGCCAGCGCCTGTCTCTGGACGACCAGACAACTCAGCCAAGCTGTCCGGAGGTTGCCTTGTCTGCACATACCGCTTTTACCGAGCTCCCGGTCGTGGATATTCACGGCCTGTATTCCACCGATCCGGCTGAACGCCAGGCGACTGCCGACAAACTCGGTGCAGCTGCCCGTGCGGCGGGTTTTCTCTATGTCACCGGGCATGGCGTTGATCCGGCGTTGATCGCCGGCCTTCGCCGTCAGGCGCAGGCCCTGTTCGAATTGCCGCTGGCCAGCAAGGAGCGCTTTCATGTGGGCCAGTCACGCAATCACAGTGGATATGTGCCCCAGGGCGAGGAAGAGGTTTATCCCGGGGTGGTTGATTACAAAGAGGCTTACGACATCAACTATGACCTGGGCCGTGATGACCCACGCCCCATGCTGGGCCGAACCCAGTGGCCGGAACTGACCGCGTTGCCGGGTTTCCGGACCGATGTTGAAGCCTACTATCGCGCGGCGCTGGCGTTGGGCAATCTGCTGTTTCGCGGTTTTGCCCTCGCGCTGGGGCTGGATGAAGACCGCTTTACCCGCCACATCAGTACCCCGCCCAGTCAGTTGCGCCTGATCCATTACCCGTACAATCCCGATGCGCCGGCTGATCAGCCCGGTATCGGCGCCCATACAGACTACGAGTGCTTCACCATTTTGCTGCCCACCGCCCCGGGTCTGGAAGTGCTCAACGGTGCTGGCGAATGGATTGATGCACCGGTGCTGCCCGATGCCTTTGTGATCAATATCGGCGATATGCTCGAGGCACTGAGCAATGGCGAGTTCGTTGCTACCCAGCACCGCGTGCGCAAGGTTGCCGAAGAGCGTTACGCCTTTCCGCTGTTCTGTAATCTGGACTACGACACGGTTATTGAACCCTTGCCAGAGTTTGTCAGTGCCAGCCGACCAGCTCGTTATCCGGCTCTGGTCTGCGGAGAGCATCTGTTTGCCCAGACCGCGCAAACCTTCACTTATCTGAAGTCGCGTCTTGCCAGTGGTGAACTGGTATTACCGGCAGCGTCTCGCCCGGTATCCAGTTTTGGCCAGCGGCCGGAGGCTGGAATATGCGACTGAATCAATTACTGGAAGAACTGCCGGCAGCATTCAACAGCCAGGTACCGGATTGGATGCTCGGCTGCTTTCGTCGCCGTTGCATCAGCTTTGCCAATGGTTTGAGCGATGAGCAGACGCAAGTGTACTGGTTGCAGTGCGGCGGTTTTACGCTGGATTTGCGTTTGCCCCCGGGTCCGGAACCCTTGGCCGCCAAAGCCTGGGCTGATTACCGTGCCGATGAATTGGCGTTGATTGCCACGCGTGAAGGCTGGCAAGCAGACACGCTGTGGGATGGTAAAGCCCTGGCCTGGGAGGGCGGCGTCAGTTTGCAGTTGCACAACCCCTGGCCGGAACCGGCATTATTGCAACGGATCGGCAACTGCATGCTGGAATTTGCTCCCAGTGGGGCCTATGTAGAGGACTGGCGCTTGCAACCACCCGGCCCAGGCCCTTTGGTGGGTTTGCGTTTGCTGGAGGAGCGCGATGATGCCGGTCACCTGCGCCATCAAGGGGGTGGGTTGATTATCGCCGGTGATGTGGCGGCCCTGGTGCGCGGCCGGGCCGGCATGGTTGAGTCCCAGGGGCGCTTGCCCGCCGCCGTGGCGGCAGCGGTTGGCCAGGCAGAACAATTGGCCGCCCTCCTGGGATGTGATACGGCGCTGGCGCGAGGTGATTGGCAACAGGGGTATCAGGTTGAGCGCTCGACCCATCCGGGCCGTGCATGCCAGCCACTGTTGAGCCTTGATGGTTTTGCCTGGGACGATATGGCCAGTGGGCAGCTATCCCAGGAGTGTGTGGAAGCCGGTGAATTGCTGCAGCGGCGCTGGCAACTGGATACCTGGTTGCCGGATTGGCAGCCACAGGCGACTACTGATCAGGCTCCGGTGGCGGCGGAATGGTTTCAGCGGGAGTCGGCGACTCTGGCACGCTGTCTGCAACGGTTGGACTAGGCCACTGGGTAACGTGTTCGGCGCGTTCGCGGTAATAGGCGATGATCTTCTTGTCAAAGGCTGCCCAGGTTTCCGCAGGCAAATAGTCAGCATACAGGGCGAGTAGTTGCTCCAGTGCCTGCGGGTCCTGGAGCAGTTCTCGAATGGCCTGATCCAGTTGTTCGGCCATGGCCCGCCCCCAGTCACTGCCTGAACAGTAGATGCCGGACACTACCAGCTCCATTTCTTCGGCCAGTGGCAGGCTGAGCAGAGGCTCGGGCGGTTGCAACTGGCTGCTGACCGCACGGGTGATGGTGGCAAATTCGAAGGTCAGATCAATGCGGCCATGACTGACCATCAGCAACAGATTTGATCCGCTCAGGCTACCACTGATGCGCTCAGCGCGGCCGAGTGGCTCGGCGACAGCCAGCCAGTCCTGAATCAACGGCGGGTAGGTGCGAAAGGCGGATACCGCAACATGAGAATCGGTTGTTTCAAGCAAATCACTCAGCACCAGACGGTTGTCGCGCAGTGGAAAGTGCTCCAGTTGGTCGCGGCGCACTACGGCCTGAATTGGCGTGCTGACCAGGAAAGGCACGAAATAGGCGTAACGGTCGGTATCCGGGCGCTTGAACAGTGGCGTCGAGCAGAATTGCAGGCCATATTCCATATCCCGCTGCTGGCGCAAGCGATTGGCCAGCCGGTAATCGGGTTCCAGCTCCGGCAGGCGCTGCATCAATTGGCGCAACGCGAGCATGGTGATGCCGTCGGTAGGCTTGCCATCGGCAACATTCACGACGCCGGGTATTGGCCACACGGTCCACTTCAGCGGTTCGGCCTGGCTCAGCGGGCTCGTCAGCAAGAGCAGCAGCCCCAGTAAAACTGACCGAACAACGGTTGGTCGGGTAATCGGGCACATTGGCTGGCTTCTTGTAGGAGTGTTGGGGGCGACAGCCATGTCGGGTGTTATCGGTCATTATAGTTGCTGCTGGAGTTTGTACAGCCAGTGCAGTGTCTGTTGAAGGGCGGCCTCCTGACCAATGGTACGCAGATGCAGCATCTGCCCAGGCGAGCATTGCGCCAATCGCGCAACCGCCAGGGGCGTCAAGGCGCCGATACGCGGGTAGCCGCCAATGGTTTGTCTGTCCTGCAACAGAATGATCGGCTGACCATCGGGAGGTACCTGTATCGCCCCCAGGGGGATCCCCGTCGACACCAGCCCCGGGCCTTGATAATCAAGACGAGGGCCGCTCAGACGCGCCCCCATGCGGTCGGCCCGCCGATCCACTTGCCAGGCCTGATTGACCAGAGCGAACAGGCTGGGGCCGGCAAAGCGAGCATATTCAGCGCCAAACAACAGGTCCAGACTGGCTGGTGCGGACAGGTCAAAATAATTGTCCTGGGGCAGTCGGGTCGGGCGCACAGCACGGATACCATATGCCAGCAGATCACCTGTTTGCAGGGCTCGACCATCACCATGCAGGCCGCCAAGGCGTTCGCGGCTCACGGTCGCGCAGGCGCCAAGCAGGTTTGGGGCGCTGAAACCGTCGGGGGCGGAGAGATAGCCCCGTACTCCGAGGCGGGGGCTGTGGCAATCCAGCTGCTGTCCGGCGCGCACGGCAAAGCTGGTGTTGTTCTCGACTGCTTCGCCGTCAAGGGTCGCGGCCAGATCGGCGCCACATAGTGCCAGCGTGCTGTCCTCTTCGATCAGCAGGCTGAGCCCGCCCCAGGGGATTTCAACGACAGCAGCGTCGGGTGGGTTGCCCAGCAGGCGGTTGGCCTGCCCGGCGGCCAACCAGTCCAGCGCACCACCCTGAGTCACCCCGAGATGTCGGCAACCGAAACGGCCACCATCCTGCAGTTGCGCCAGGCCGAGGGTTTTCAGCACCCGCAGCTGGCTCATGCTGTTTCTCCGCAGGGTGTCGGGTCGCCACCAAGCCGGATGAATTCATCGCGCTCGACTGGCACCATTTTTACCTGATCCCCCGGTTGCAGAAGGCTGTAGGGCGCAGTATGCGGATCGAAAAGCGGCAGGGGCATGCGTCCAAGCAGGTGCCAGCCGCCAGGTGATGGCAACGGGTAAATCGCCGTTTGTCGTTCGGCAATGGCAACACTGCCGGCCGGCACCTGCTGGCGGGGTGTTGCCAGGCGCGGCAGAGCCAGAGCCGGGTCGAGCAAACCGAGATAGGCAAAGCCGGGGGCGAATCCCAGCGCATAGACCTGATAGACGGGCCGGCTGTGCAAGCGTATCAGTTCACTCTGTGAGCAACCCAGGTGACCAGCGGTCTGGGCGAGATCGGGACCTACGCTGGGGTCATACCAGACCGGCAACTCATGCTGCTTGCCGGCGCTGGCACTGATCGGTTGCAACGCATGCAGCGCCTGATCAATCCATGCGCGGGCCTGGTTGTCGCTCAGCTGCATCAGATCGTAGTGCAGCAGCAATGTGGTATAGGCGGGCACCAGATCAATCAGGCAGGCACCAAATCGCTGGCGCAGAGCCTGGTCGGCGGCTTGTAGCCAGGGCAGCAAGTCCGCATCGATTGAATCACCAAGGTGCACGCAGAGCGCATCGACCGCTACCCGCTCAATACGGGGTTTCATGGTGGCTGAATACTATCCAGCGCGCTGCGCAATTGGCGCACGATAGCGACAGAATGTGGATTGTCACCATGCACGCAGAGCGTATCCACCTGTAGCTGCAAGGCACTGCCATCGCTGGCGCGCAGCGTTTCGCCGCGGGCCAGGGTCAGCGCTTGCGTGAGGATGTGCTCGGCATCATGCAGCACCGCGCCCGGCTGATTGCGCGGTGTGAGCAAACCCTCAGGTGTGTAGGTGCGATCGGCAAACGCTTCCTGCCACAGGGTCAGGCCAAGCTCGGAGGCCATCGTCTGCGGGACTGTGTTATCGCGTCGGGCCAGGAGCATCAGTGGCAGTTGCGGGTTAAAGGCAGCGCAGGCGGTCATGACGGCTCGCAGCAATTCCGGCTGATGCAGCATATCGTTGTACAGCGCACCATGTGGTTTCAGATAGGCGACCCGTGTTCCTTCCGCACGGCAGATGGCATCCAGCGCACCCAGCTGATAGAGCACCAGGTCCTCCACTTCCGCTGGTGAGCAGGCCATCGAGCGGCGACCGAAGCCGACCAGGTCCGGGTACGCCGGGTGAGCACCAATACGCACGTCGTGCTGCACCGCCAGCTGCACGGTTCGCCGCATGGTGCTGGGGTCCGAAGCATGGAAGCCGCAGGCTATATTGGCGCAGTCGACATAGGGCATGACCTCGGCATCCAGTCCCATCACCCAGGGCCCGAGGCTTTCGCCCATGTCGCAGTTGAGCAACAGTGTTTTCATGTCCTGATTGTTGCGCAACTTGCCGCACAAGGCCAGCCACTGCGCAAGCCGGCAATGAACCTGTCGGCCGAGTTGCGGTCACACAATTACTCATTCCGTTTTCTTGCAGGTGGTTGAATTATGCGCGTGTTTGCTTTGCTTGCCGTATTTGCGCTGTTGCTCGGTTGTCAGTCAACCAGCACGGTGCAACGGGATTTCAATCCGACGCATTCGTTTCAGGATTACCAGGTCTGGGACTGGGCCGATCCAGCGGTGGAATTTCGTCCCCAGGGAGACCCGCGGATCATGTCGGACCTGACCGCCAACCGTATTCGAGAAGCGGTATCCGCGCAGCTGGCTACCAGCGGCCTGCGACCAGCGACCGAGAATGCCCCTGCAGACTTGCTGGTACGCACCTATCTGATCAATGAACCGAAGCAGGATGTGGTGACGATCACCCATGGTGGTTTTTTTGGTGCCTACTGGGGTGGCGGTTGGGCCGGTGGCCCGGCTTACAGCGAAACCCGAGCGGTGGATTACCGTGAAGTGACCTTGCAGGTCGACCTCCTGCATCCGCAGACCGGCGAACTGCTCTGGCGTGGCAGCGATACTGAATTGTTGCGTGACAAGCCGCAATCACCGGATCAGCGCAATCAACAGATTCAACGGCTGGTTACGCGAATACTGGGAACATTTCCGCCGGGCTGATCAGTCCAGCGGTATGCCCAGCGGCTGCGCGGTGCCGGCAAAATGTTTGGCAATTTCCTGCAGCGCGCTGGCCAGCATTTCCTCAATCACCGGGTGGTAAAAAGGCATTTGCAACAGATCCAGTGCGGTTTCATTGCGCTGGATGGCCCATGCCAATTGGTGAGCCAGATGCTCGCCAGCGGTACACAGCAAACTGGCGCCCAGTAATGTCCCACTGCGTTTGTCAGCATACAGACGGATCAGGCTTTCCTCGCCGCCCAGAATGCGGGCGCGGCCATTGCTGCTGCCTTGAGCGCTGCCGACCAGGATCTGTTCCGGGTCCAGCTGGTCATATCTGGCACCGATGGTACATAAATCCGGATCACTGAAAGCAATCGCCAGCGGAGTCTTGCGACGGAAGGCCGTCGGATTGGGCTGGCAGGCATTAAAACCGGCCATGGCTCCCTCGTCAGCGGCCTCGTGCATCAACGGGCGATCCCCGTTCGCATCCCCGGCAATAAACACCGGTAGTTGTCCGACCTGCAACGTCTGCGGGTCAAATACCGGCTGGCCTTTGCTGTCCAACGGCAGGCCTGCTTCGGCCAGGCCCAACTGGTCGTTGTTGGCTTGTCTGCCCAGGGCAGCAACCACCAGATCCACCTCGGCACGTCGACTACCGGAATGCAAAACCCAGCCTTTTCCCTTGGGTTCCAGTTTGGCGGGCTCGCCGAGCCAGAGATCAAATTCCTTGCTGAAGCGCAGCTCCGCGGCCTGTGCAATGTCCGGGTCAGCGCTGCCAGCCAGGGTACCGGTTCCCGCAGCGGTAACCTGAATGCCCAGGCGCGCCAGAGCCAAGCTCATTTCAAGTCCGACGGCACCCAGGCCAATGACACCAATGCGGGGCGGCAAGTCGTCAAGCTCAAACAGTTCATCGGAGGTTATGACGCCTTGCGCGGCACTGGGTAACCAGTGCGGCCTGACCGGGCGCGAGCCGGTGGCAACTATGCTGCGTTGAGCTTCGACAAGCTGTTCGCCAGCAGCGGTGGCGACGCTGATCCGGGTCGGGCTGAGCATGCGGGCCTTGCCCATGATCAGGTTATCCCCTGCTGCCTTGCGGGCTTTGCTGGCGGCGCCGTTGCTGAATTGATCACGTTGAGCACGCAGGGCTTGCCAGGTTTGCCGGTAGTCAATAAGCAGGTTTTCACTGCCGCTTATGCCCATGGCAGGCATATGTTTGCGTCCCGCCCAGAGTTGAGCTGCATGCAGCGCCACCTTGGAGGGCATGCAGCCGACGCGGGCACAGGTGGTGCCAAGCGGCCCTTGGTCGATAAGTACGAAACTTTTATCCGCCCGCATGACTTCACGCAGTGCATACATGCCGGCGGTGCCGGCGCCAATAATGGCAACATCGACGTTGATGGTTGAGGGCATGCCAGGACTCCGGGGTTGGAATATACCCATAAGGGTATGGTGACCATGGCCTCGGGCGCAAGCCGTCAGGGATCAGAAATTGGCTGGGGTGGTGGCGCTGATCAGCAGGCAAGGTTCATCGAAGGGATTGTTGAAGCGATGCGGCAGGCTGCTGTCGAAGTAGTAGCTGTCCCCATTTTCCAACACAAACACTTCGCCATTCACGGTCAGCTCCAGTCGACCGCCGGCTATGGTGCCCGCTTCCTCACCATCATGTTGCAGCATGTCCGGGCCGGTATCGGCGCCGGGTGGGTAGGTTTCGCGCAGAAAGGCCAATGCCCGATTGGGGAAAGCCTTGCCGACCAGTTGCATGCTGACTTCACCACTGCCGATTTCCAGCAGCTCATGGCTCCGATAGATCACCGGGTGCTGGTTGTCCTGTTCCAGCTCCAGGGAGAAGAACTCCACCAATGACAGCGGAATGCCGGACAGCACCTTCTTCAGCGAGCTGACCGAAGGGCTGACGCTGTTCTTTTCGATCATCGAAATGGTGCTGTTGGTTACCCCGGCTCGCTTTGCCAGTTCGCGTTGTGACAGGCCTTTGAGCTTTCGTATTGTTTTCAGGCGGGCGCCGACGTCCAAGCTGCAGTCCTCCAGAGTGACCGGGTGGCGGGCATGTGCAGCGAATCATTGCATGGCTGTGCAGAATTTTCAACGCCGACACGGAATGTTTGAACACGTGATCGGGGCTGGTTGTCCGAGGTGTTATGATGGATACCAATGAATTGACACGAGGCCCGGTTAATGGATCCAGAAGACCTGCACTTGAATCTGCGCAACCTGGAAGCGGACGACTATCCGCAACTCAAGATCCTGATGGACAAGGTGTATGACGACATCGGTGGCGCCTGGCCGTTGAAAACCATCAAGCGTCTGATCAAGGAGTTTCCCGAAGGTCAGATCGCGATTGTCGATGACGACATCCTGGTCGGGGTGGCGCTGAGTGCTCTGGTCGATTACGACACCTTCTCCGAGCGGCATCGTTATGATGACCTGATCGGCAAGAATGAAATCATCCACAATGATGCTGCTGGCGATGCCATGTACGGGCTGGATGTGCTGATTGACCCGGAGTACCGTGGCCACCGTCTGGGCCGGCGCCTGTATGAAGCGCGCAAAGAGCTTTGTCGATCATTGAACCTGCAGGCAATCCTGGCGGGTGGGCGTATCCCGGGTTACCACGAGCATGCTGACAGCCTGAAGCCGACAGAATATATCGATGAGGTCGCGCGCAAGGAAATCCACGATCCGATTCTGTCGTTCCAGCTGTCGAATGATTTTCAGGTCAAGCGCCTGATGCGTGGTTACCTGCCGGAGGACAAGAAATCCCTCGGTTACGCCACCCTGCTGGAATGGAACAACATTCTCTACGAACCGGAAGAGCGACTGCTGGAATCGACCAAAACCCAGTCGCGCGTTGGTGCGGTGCAGTGGCAGATGCGTCGCTTCGCCTCAGTCGAGGATGTGCTTGAACAGGTGGAATACTTCGTTGATGCGCTGTCGGACTACCAGAGCGACTTCGCGGTGTTCCCCGAGTTGTTCAACGCGCCCTTGATGGGGCTGCGGGACCAGAGTGATGACCTGGAAGCGATCCGCTTTCTGAGCAACTTTACCGATCGCTTTCGCAGTGAAATGTTGCGTATGGCGGTCAGTTACAACATCAATATCATCGCCGGCTCGATGATTGAAGAAGGCGATGATGGGCGCTTGTACAACGTTGCCTACCTGCTGCGTCGTGATGGCACTGAAGAGCGCCAGGCCAAGTTGCATATTACCCCCCAGGAGCGCCGCGACTGGGTGATCGATGGGGGTGAAGAGCTGCAGGTATTTGAAACCGATGCCGGCCGCGTCGGCATTCTGATCTGCTATGACGTCGAATTCCCGGAACTGGGACGCATCCTCGCCGATCAGGACATGGATTTGCTGTTCGTGCCCTTCTGGACCGATACCAAGAATGGTTACCTGCGGGTACGCCACTGCGCCCAGGCGCGGGCGATCGAGAACGAGTGCTACGTAGTGCTCTGCGGCAGCGTGGGGAATGTCCCCTCGATCGAAAACCTGGACATCCAGTATGCTCAATCAGCAGTATTCTCGCCTTCCGACTTTGCCTTTCCGCATGATGCCGTGCTCAACGAAACCACGCCGAACACCGAGATGATCTTCTTCTCCGACCTCGATTACACGCGTCTCAAACTGGTGCGCAGCGAAGGCTCGGTCACCAACCTCAAGGACCGACGCACTGACCTGTTCAGCCTGAAATGGCGCAAGAAAGGCAAGAAATCGAAGAAATAACGGTTAGTCCAACTCCGCCTCATCGCGAAGCCGTAGGCTGTGGTCCCCATCTACAGCCTATTATTTCCTCCACAGCATCATGGGTGCCGTATTGGGCGATGTCCTCGTCAATACCACCCAATCATGACCTTTACCAAAAGCACCCTCTGTATACCAGTCCATGCGCACAAACAAATCCTGGTAGCCATCACGATTGAAGTCTCCTTGCGCCAACAGCACATACTTGACTACCAGCCCATCATGAGAAACCTCGATGCTGTTTTTGCCGGATTGTATCAAGGCCAGGCTTGATGCATGTTTGCCCAGCGTTTCACTGCGCCCATCCAAACCTTGGCCACCAAGGTAAGGGATGGCCGTGCCAGGAAATGTTTTGATTAATGAAAAGTCAAATGTTGAAGGCCAGTAAGTAACCGCACTTTCAGGAGCTTCATAAAAGCGCTTTGCTGCCTCGCAGTTAACGTTAAGCAAATTCCAGCGGGCAAATTCTCTTTCCGCTATACCACTATTTCCCAAGGAAGTTGCTTGAAAACAATTCGTAATATGAATGATGTCGCCATCAATGCCAGTATAGGCAATATCGAATTCCAGGTCGTAAGGGGTAGTGCCAATGGAGTCAGCACTTTCAAACTGCTCAAGATTAAACCAGCGGGTTTCTTCTTTTGCTGTCTCTAGTTCGATGCGGGTTGTTTGGCACGCATACAAACCCAGAACCATGGCTGTAAAGGGAATGCAGGTTATTGTTTTTGGACTCATTGTTTTCCTATCCGAGAGAGCAAGAATTGTATGGACAAGCCTAAGAAATACCACCAGGCGGAGCCTAAAATACCATGTACAAAGTGTGGAGCGTATTGACGTACTGTACTATAGAATAAAGATGCTCGAGGGATTACTTCAAACACTAGCTCTGAGGGTGTTCAAAACTCTGTGTCACCGACAGCAGCGTCACAGGCTGATGTATTCGTCCAGGCGCTCGGGGAAGTGGATGGCCATCTGTGACAGCGTCAGGTTCCAGTTCTGAACGGGGTGGGTCCAGCGCTCGGATGCCTTAAGTATACCGGCATAGAGCAGCTTCAGTAAGGCGTTCTCACTGGCAAAGCCGCCCTTGGTCTTGGTCAGCTTGCGGAACTGGCGATGCACAGCCTCCACCGCATTGGTGGTGTAAATCGCAGTGCGGACGTAATCGGGATACTTGAAGTAGGCCGATAGGGTCGGCCATTTGCCCCGCCAAGACTTGATCACCATTGGATATTTCTCGCCCCATTTGGCTTCCAGTTCATCGAGTGCGATTTCTGCGGCGTTCAGCGTTGCAGCCTTGTAGACGGGCTTCAGATCAGCCATGAAGGCTTTCTGGTTTTTCGATGCGACATACTTCAGCGAGTTGCGTATCTGGTGAATCACGCAATGCTGGATTTCCGTTTTCGGGTAAATGCTCTCGATGGCTTCCGGGAAGCCTTTCAGGCCATCTACACAGGCGATCAGGATGTCCTTAACGCCACGATTGTAGAGGTCTGTCAGCACGGAGAGCCAGTGATGGGCGCCTTCCTGGTCGGACAGATACAGGCCAAGCAGCTCCTTCTTTCCCTCGATGTTCAGGGCGAGAATGGTGTAGATGGCCTTGCTGACGTAACGCCCGTTTTCCTTGATTTTGTAGTGAATGGCGTCAAGCCAGACAATTGGATAGATGACTTCAAGATCACGCTCTCGCCATGCCTGTAGCTCTGGCAGAAGTTTGTCGGTGACAGCATTGATGGTGCCGTTGGACAGCTCAATATCATATAACTCAGCAATGTGAGCGCGGATGTCCTGGTAGCTGTTGCCGAGCGCAAACAGGGCCAGGATTTTGCGCTCCAGCTCATCGGTCAGGTGCGTCTGGTGTTTCTTGATAAGCTGGGGCTCGAAGGTGCCGCTGCGGTCACGGGGCGTCTTCAATTCGAAGCTGCCGACGGGGCCTTTCATGGTCTTGCCGGTCGTGCCGTTCTTGCGGTTCGGCGTGGCTTCTTTGGCAAGATGATTGTCCAACTCAGCCTGCATGGCGGCTTCGGTGAGTTGCTTGATCAACGGCGTGAGAATGCCGTCTTTACCGGTCAAATCCTGGCCGTCACGCAGGGCTTGCAGGGCGGCGTCAATGTCGAATGTGGGTTTGCTCATGGTTCACCTCTCTGATGAGTAGATTAAAGAGGTGACACAGAATTATGAATACTACCCTAGCTCTCAGTATGCCCCTAAAGCAATGTATATGAATCCCTGACTTCAGCTCGCTCAAAGGCCTGACTGTCATCAACATAAATATGAATCACCATGCTATGGTAGCCCTTGGGCTTGAATGAAGAAGGGTCCCGTATAATACCTTGATAACGACTCATAAAGTCATCATATGTAAAACCAATATTGTGGCTTTCCATAAAACTTTCGATGTCACTCTGCGGATCGCCAATAGCAAGACTTTCTCTGATTTTGTTTTCAACTTGTTTACTCGTCGTCTGGTGTTCGGTACACCCAGAGTGCGCTGCAAAAACAACTAAATAAAGTACTGATTTAATCAAATATTTCACTGCGCTCTCCGTGTCTTTAATGGCAAGAAAGAAAGGTGGGCGACTGGAGAATCACGTCACCCTGTGAGGATGGCGTGCGTGACACAGAGTTTTGAAAACCCTGCGGCTCTTTTTTCAGTTGATCCTTTAGACTTCGCTCAGCCCTGTGATGTGATTTCAGACAAACCGGATAACTGGAAATTAAGCTGACATAGGATGGTAAACTTGAACCTTCAAAGGAGTTGAAAGCTACTGCCTGAGACAGCCGCACTATAGGTAGGTGAAATATTTGCCTCTAGCTTCCACATTTTCTTTCCCTTCAGAGATGTCGTAATGCTCCGCTCGAAGCCAAATGAGCCGCCCTTCCTCGTCAAAATACATGGAGACGGATTTCTTTTCTGTGATTGTTTTTCCATTGACCACCTCCAGCTTTTCATCCAGATAGATATATACAGTTGTTGTGTATGTCTTGGATATATTTTTTGTTAAATATGTTAGCGCAATATTGGGCATGCCGAGAGTATCTATAACCGATAGTGTTGAGTAGATTTCTGGCGAAAACGCTTCTAGCAAAAGTGTTATTTCTTCTTCGGAAAAACGCTCGTGCAAGGCGGGTCTTTCTTTGGCGTTTTCAGGATAATAACCATCATAGAATCTCATTGCTATTTCAAGTTCTTCGCTATTGCTGCATCCTTGAAAGGCTAAAATCAAACATATTAAAAAAATTTTAAAGTTCATTTTATGACGCCTTTTAATTGTAGCTTCCTGTAACACAGAGATTTTTGTTCCAAGGAGCGCAGCAGGTCACGAATACTGTCTCTTGTCAGGGTGTAATGATAGACAGCTTACACCGTTTCACCTGCACTCTCCTCGACCAGAACTCAGATTGCGTAGCCTTGACTTTCTGTTTCTATTCTTGCTGATCTTTCTATACGAAAAGTAACCACTTAAACCAAAAGCAATGATAATCAGAAGATTAATAGAAAAATTAAATATGTACTTGATTGGTGACGAATCGAATGACGCAGGCTCCCCTCGAGAGCTGTACAGCTCACCGCCGTAAAAAATGGAATATATCAGCATTGAAGAAAATGCGATAACTGCAAATATCTCTATAAATAATTTAATTATTATTTTCACGACCTCACCAAATCGCATCTATTAAAATGTCGTTCCATGCATTAAGCCCCTGACCAAGAGTTGGTGATTCCAGGCTCATGCTTTACTTTTGACTCTAAAATATTTTTATTGATTTTTTGTAACTTTAAATGGCACTAAAAGAACATATGAAAGAACTAAAAAAGGCAAAACAAAGAAGAATCCAGCCTCTGATGACCCCGTCAGGGCTGCCACTGATTTCGCGGCTCCAATTCCAGCAAAAGTAATCCCTAGGGCATGCTTGATCTCAACTCGGATATAAGCGGAGCAGTAGTTACATCTGTATACACGTGCAGGGGATACAAGTGCTTTTTTAAAAGCCGGCATTGCTCGCTTTCCACAGTTGGGGCATTCTAGTTTTTTGAAAAAATTCATAATATAGCGGTACAAAGCTGCGGTGCTGTATTGCACTTGCTTTTAGTGGTTTCAACAGTGTAGAGCGTAGGTAAAGAAAAGTTTTGACGACAAGAGTTTGCGATTTCTTTTATATGGACTTGGCAATCAGGAGCAATAACAGTATAAAGCCAGCAAACATAGCAAACCAAAGCACTGAAAATTTATCTGGCCTCTCGGTCTCGACTATGCTACCAAAATTTATCAGTACAATCCGACCTGTAACATAAAGCACGGGTACAAGAAGATATGGCATCCAACTTCGGGCTTGGATGCTGAGTGCAACTGAAAATATTACAGCTACTACTAAGATAATATTCGCCATCATCACTTGCACTGGGGAGGGTTTTATATGGCTCCCGCAAGCAGGGCATTTCCCATGTCCGCGTTCCACCAAGACCCAAAGAGCAAGCCAACTTATTTTAGATCGGTGCTTGCACTTAAAATTTATATCACTCATGGGCAGCTGCACTCTTCTAACGCAGGTGCAAAAATTTCACGTAGTGGGATTCCGTTCATTAACCACATCATTGCTGCATTTGGCGCATTCGCATTGCCTTCTTGTGACATATTAAACCAAGGTGGCTTGATGTTCGCAATATTCCACACCCCCTTTCCTGCGCCATATATGCCATGCGCTAGGCCTGGGACCACCCCCAGCCCGCCGCCTGCACTGCGAAGCATCCAGTCAATATCCACTAGCCCTCCTATAGAAGGGAAGTCTGCATTTAAAGCCAGTATGTTTTCACTAAAACTCAATGCATTATAATCGCTTGAATACAAAACCCCGCGAGGGCTTGACTGCTTATCATCAAATTCAATCAGCCGTTTTAGTGCTTCACAGTTGTCCCGAGTTAATAATCCAAAGGGATCGACTAGGTTGGCTGGATTTCCAGCGACATAAGTGTAATGGTTAATCCCGCCCAATAACCCAATCGGATCCTGATTCACATACCTTCCCAGTGCTGGATCGTAGTAACGATGGCGGTTGTAGTACAGCCCACTTTCTTCGTCTTCGTACTGCCCCTGAAAACGTATCGGCTGTTCGGTGTTTCCTTGTTCGTTCTTGATGGCGGCCCAATCATCCGGCCTGGCCTCCCAGAGCAGTTGTCCCTGTTCATCCGTGAGGGCCAGCGGGGTACCGAGGTGGTCGGTGTGGTAGCTGGCGTAGCGGGGTTCGCTGGCGTCTTCGGCCAGGGCCTGGCGCAGCATATCCGGCATGGGTTCGCCGGCGCTGGCCAGTTGGCGTTTGACCTGCAGCAGCATGGGGTCGTTGTTGGTTTTGTCCTGATCGATGCGCAGTAGCGGTACGAAGCTGCCGGGTTCGTACAGGGTGGTGCGCATTTGCCATTCGCCGTCCTCGGTTAATCGTGCTTCGGCGCTTTGCTGGTCGCCATCCCAGCCGTAGCAGGTGATCTGCGTGGGGTGTGTTTGGCCGCTGGTGTCGGTGTACTCGACCTGTTTGCAGAGGCGTCGGCCCAGGGGGTCGTAGCCGTAGTCGGCGGTCCAGCGTTCGCCGTTGGCTGCTGTGCGTTCCAGCCGGATCAGGCGGTTGGCGCCGTCGTAGCCGAGTTGTAAGCGGCTGCCGTCGGGGCTGAGCCGTTCGATCAGGTTGCCGATGCGGTCGTAGTGGTACTGCTCGCCCTCGTGGCTGAGGATGCGGTTGTCCGGCCAGCAGGCGGCGGTGGGGGCTGGTTGGCTTTTCCCTTCACCCAGCAGGTTGAAGTCGGGGTTGTGCAGGTTGGCGGCGACGGTGGCGGCCCAGTCTTCGGGTTTGGCCCCGGCCTGCGGGCCGTGATCAAGGCGGTTGCCGGCGGCATCAAAGCGATAAGCTTGAGTCTGTTTGGACTGTTCTGACTGCTGATGCAGGCTGCCGGTGAGTCGTCCGCTGGCGTCGTACTGATAGTCGATGCGTCCGTGGCGATTGTCCTGCAGCTGCTGGAGTTGGTCCTGGCTACCGTACTGGTAACGGCGTTTCCAGTGGAGGGCGCCGGGGCTGTCGGGCGAGGGTTTGAGTTGACTCTGTTCCAGGCGTCCGAGGGCGTCGTACTGGCGCTGGTGCAGGTGCACTTGGTGGGTGTCGGTCTCACCTCGTGTGTAGAGTTCGCGTTGGGTTTCCTGGTACAGGGCGTTGCGGGCGAAGTGGATACTCAGCGGGCCGCTGCTGATCCCCAGCAGGTGGCCGGGACCGTAGCTGAGCCAGTCGATGGGAGGGATGTCGCCCAGCTGGCTCTGTTCGCGGCGGCCACGGGCATCGTACTGGTGGCTGGCTTGCCAGCTCCAGTGGTCACCCAGGTGCTGGGCTTCGAGGCTGAGCTGGCCTAGCCGGTTGTAGTGCCGTTCGATGCGGATGCCCAGGGTGGTGTTCTCGGCGCCGAGCAGTTGGCCATCGGGGTTCCATTCGAAGGCTTCGGTCTGGGCCGGGGCGCTGTCGGTGGCGGGCAGGTGTCTGGCGATCATTCGGCCGGCGCGGTTGTAGTCATAATGGGTGGTCTGGCCGTTGTTGTCTTCCTGGGCGATGAGTTCGCCGGCGTCGTTGTAGTGGTAGCGCTGGGTACGTCCATCGAAGCCGACCTCTTCGATCAGGCGGTCGAGGGCGTCGTAGCTAAAACGGCTGTGGGCGCCGTTCTCGTTGGTCAGCTGGATCAGCCGGCCTGGTCGTATTCATAGTGCAGGGTCCGCCCGGCACTGTCGCGTTCTTCCAGCAGCAGGCCGCGCGGGTTCCAGCGCAGGCTGCGCTGCTGGTTGCCGGGGCCCTGTTGGCGGATCAGGCGGCCCAGGGCGTCGTACTGGTATTGCAGGCTCTGCTCATCCGGGCGTTGCAGGCGGATCAGGCGGCCGGCGCTGTCGTAGTGGTAGCGCACCGGTTGGTCGAGGGCGCTGCGGACTTCCGTCAGGCGTCCTTCGCCATCGTACTGGTAGCGGGTGCTGTGGCCGGAGCAGTCGGTGTACTGGCTGAGCTGGCCGAGGCGGTTCCACTGCAGCTGGCGAATACCGCCGCTGCTGTCTTCCAGGCGGGTGGGCCGGTCTGGCAGGGCCGGATTATCGTAATGGTAGCGGGTGATGTCGCCGCTGGGGGTGGTGATGCTGATCGGGTTGCCGCGTTCGTCACGGGTGATCTTGGTACGGCGCTTGCCGGGGCTGCACCATTCCAGCAGCCAGCCGGTCTCCTCGTCGCGGGTATGGTTTTCCGAGCTGCGGTCGGGGTAGGTGATGGCCTGCAGGTGGCCGCGGGCATCGAAGCGATAGCGTAAACAGCGCTCGAGTGGATCATGGATGGCGCTGAGCAGGCCGGCGGCGTTGTAATTGTAGGTAATACGGGTGTTGTCCGCGCGCAGGTGGGCGCTCCAGCGCTGGTCGGGGCCTTCGCCGGTGAATTCGTAGCATTCGCGGCGGCCGAGGCTGTCGATTACCTCGGTGTGGTCGCTGTGATAATGGTAAGTGCGGGTCAGGCCAGAGTGGCTCTGTTGACGGATGACCTTGCCCTCGGGGCTCAGGGTATCCCACTCATAATCGGTGCTAGCGCCACCGGGTTGGCCGTGGCTGACCATCATGTGCTGGTCCCAGGCAAAGTGGCGGACCTGTTCGCCGGCGCGGTTGTAGACGCCAATCAGATCGCCCTGGGTGTTGTACTGATAGCGCACCAGCCAGTCGTGCCCGTTAGCGGTGGGGTCGAAGTCGTCCGGGATCGGGCCGCAGGGGTTGGCCAGAATCACCCCGGCCAGGCGCATCTCGGGCGGCTCATCACCCACGCTGCCAACGCTGGAACGGGGCTGGTAGATCATCGCGTAGCTGCGATCGGCGCTGTCCTGCACGCTGGTGAGCAAGCCGTCCTGGCTCCAGCGGTAGCGGGTGGCATAGCCATTGCGGTCGAATTGGCTGCGCAGGCGCCAGGGGCCTTCGGCACTGGGCGAGAAGTGCAGAAAGCTGTCGCCGGAGAGCAGAATAACCGCAGTGGGGTCCTGCTGCAGGGCGGTGGGTACCCCGGCCCAGTTGGGGCCCCACGGGGTGAAGACGCCAACGGCCTGGCCATTGGGCGCGCTTTCGGGGATACCGCCACGGCGCAGCCAGAGTGTTTCGGTGGCGGAGAAGTAATAATGCCCGGGGTCCAGTACCGGAAAGGTCAGCTTGCGGCCCTGCATATCGGTCAGTACGCAAGCGTCATCGCGCAATTCCAGTTCCAGGCCGGCGCCGGTGACCGACCAGCCCTGGCCGAGCAAACCCACACGGGCATCACGGGACAGGTAGCTGCGGCTGAAGGCAAACACGCGTGGGGCGGGCAAGGCAAAGTCGACTTCGCCAGGCAGCAGCTTGGCACCGAGCAGCGGGTTGACCGGATCGCCGCACAGAGGCTTGCAGGCCGAAGCACTGTCGGCCTTGCCGAGGGCGGTGCAACCGATGAAAACGTTGGGTGAACCGGTGACAATGGCACCGCCTTTGACTTGCTGGCCGACATGGCCAGCCGGCATGCCGCTGGACTCAGACATGACACATCCTTGTAGTTGTTGCAGGTAAACAGAAAAGTCTGTGCAGACTACCGCCGACCATGGCGGACACGGGCACAATAACAAAAACCACCAGTGATGGAATCAGATCATGTTCAAACTGCGATGCAGTTCACGGTTTTTCTTGGGGGCTCGGCCTTCATGGCTGGATTAAACCCAGTTAGCGATAAAACCGCGGCACCCGGTTCAGGTTGCAGAACAGCTGATAGGCGATGGTGCCGGCGGCTTCGGCCACTTCGCTGGCGTTCAGGCCCTGGCCCCAGAGGCGTACCGGGCTGCCGAGGCCGGCGTCGGGCAGGTCGGTCAGATCGATGGTCAGCATATCCATGGATACCCGCCCGATCAGTTGGGTGCGCTGGCCGTTGACCAGTACCGGGGTGCCGTCAGGGGCATGCCTCGGGTAACCGTCGGCATAGCCCATGGCGACCACCCCCACTCGGGTCGGGCGACGGGTGATATAGCGTGCGCCGTACCCCATGGGTTCGCCGGCGGGTACCTGGCGTACGGCGATAACCCTTGAATCCAGCTGCATTACTGGCTGCAACTGGTCGGCAGCCTCCTGCGCTTCGCTGAACGGCGTGGCGCCATAGAGCATGATGCCCGGGCGCAGCCAGTCGCCATGTGCCTGCGGCCAGGCCAGGGTGGCCGGTGAGTTGCACAGGCTGGTTTCACCGGGCAGGCCGTTGATGCTGTGCTGGAACAGGCGCAGCTGATCCTCGGTGGCGGCGCAGTCGAGTTCATCGGCGCGGGCAAAATGGGTCATGTGGGTGTGCATCCGCACTTTTCCACTGGACTCTAACTGCCGCCAGACCAGCGGATACTCATCCGGCATGAAGCCGACCCGGTGCATGCCGGTATCCAGCTTCAGCCAAATGGTTAACGGCTGGCGGATATCAGCCACCTCCAGATCGCGCAGTTGACCGTGATGGTGAATGACACACCAGAGATCATGCTGCTGGATCAGTTCCAGTTCAGCCGGCTCGAACCAGCCTTCCAGCAACAGGATCGGTTGTTGGATACCGGCCCGGCGCAGCTCCAATGCCTCTTCCAGGCAGGCCACGGCAAAGCCATCGACCAGATCCGCCAGGGTCGCTGCAGCCTCTACCGCACCATGCCCGTAGGCATTGGCCTTGATCACTGCCAATGCCTTGCGGCCAGACAGGGATTTGGCCAACTGGTAGTTGTGGCGCAGGGCGGCAAGGTCGATCAGGGCGTGGGCTGGGCGCATGGTGCTCATCTGGCAGCGGGTGGTTATGGCTGCACAATAAGGGATTCCGGCGCTGCCGTCATCTGCTGTCACTGTGCCGCCGGGCTATCCGCAGACTATGCGGCTGGGGTATGCTGCTGTGTGTTTTTATTGACACAGTTATCGTGATTTCAAACGGAGTCTTCTTCAATGCCACTGCCCTTGCCCGGCGCCCAGCCGCTTGCCTCCTGGTATGCCACCAGCGCCAATCGCCAGCTTGACTGCCCACCTTTGCAAGGCACAGTCGAGGCCGACGTATGCATTGTCGGTGGCGGCTTTACCGGGGTGAATACGGCGATCGAATTGGCCCGGCGCGGGCTGTCGGTGGTGCTGCTGGAGGCGGGTGAGATTGGCTGGGGCGCCAGTGGGCGCAATGGCGGGCAATTGATCCGCGGGGTCGGCCATGGCCTCGACCAGTTCAGCCATCAGTTGGGTGAGGATGGTGTACGCACCCTCAAGCTGATGGGGCTGGAGGCGGTCGAGATGGTGCGCCAGCGGGTGGCTGAATTTGCCATCGACTGCGATCTGACCTGGGGCTATGCCGATCTGGCCAACAAGCCGAAGCATCTGGATGATTTTCGTGCCGAGCGCGAGGAGTTGCAGGCATTGGGGTATACCCATGACATGCAGCTGCTGGAGGCGGATCAGGTGCACCAGATCGTGCAGTCGGATGTCTATGCCGGTGCCATGACCGATATGGGGTCTGGTCACCTGCACCCGCTGAACCTGTTACTCGGCGAAGCGGCGGCGGCGCAGCAGCTGGGTGCGCGCCTGCATCAGCATTCACGGGTTGAGCGCATTGAGCATGGCACGACAGTCAAAGTGCATACCGCCAGCGGCACGGTCAGCGCAAAACAGCTGGTATTGGCCTGCAATGCTTACCTGCAGGACCTGCAGCCGGAATTGAGTGGCAAAATTCTGCCCGCAGGTAGTTATGTGATTGCTACTGAACCGCTGGACGAAGCCCGAGCGCGCCGCTTGATCCCGCAGAACATGGCACTGTGTGACCAGCGCGTGGCACTGGATTACTACCGCTTCTCAGCCGATTATCGCCTGGTGTTCGGTGGTGCCTGCCATTACTCCGGGCGTGACCCGAAAGATGTGGCTGCCTATATGCGACCCAAGATGCTGCGGGTATTCCCGGAGCTGACAGACGTGCGCATCGAATACCAGTGGGCGGGGATGATCGGCATCGGGGCCAACCGTTTGCCGCAGATCGGTCAGCTGGACGAGCACCCCAATGTGTTTTATGCCCAGGCCTATGCCGGCCACGGCGTGAATGCCACCCATCTGGCGGCGAAGATTCTCGGCGAGGCCATAAGTGGTCAGGCCAGCCGGGGTTTTGAGCTGTTCAGCCAGGTGCCGCATATCACCTTCCCCGGCGGCAAATACCTGCGCACGCCTCTGCTCGCGCTGGGCATGGCCTGGGTGCAGCTGAAAGAAGTGTTCTGATCAGGCCGGTTGCTGCTGGGTAATGCAATGGATATTGCCGCCACCCAGCAGTATCTCGCGGCCGGGCAGCATGACCACCTGACGCTCGGGGAACAGCTCACGCAGTATCGCTTCGGCCACGGCATCCTGCGGGTCATCAAAACAGGGCGCGACAATGCCGCCGTTGACGATCAGAAAGTTCACGTAGGAGCCGGCCAGTCGGATTGACGGGTCACGCGGCTGACTGCCGGGCTGGGCATCCACGCCGGCACATTCGTCCTGAGTCGCATGCAGGGGGCCGGGAATCGGTATGCGGTGCACGGTCAACTGCCGGCCCTGCGCATCAGTGGTGGCCTCCAGTACCGTCAAGGCCGCCTGGCAGCGCGGGTAGTTGGGGTCCTGCGGATCATCGGTCCAGGCCAGCAGCACTTCACCAGGGCGGATGAAGCAGCAGAAGTTGTCGACATGGCCATCGGTTTCGTCGTTGTACAGCCCTTCCGGTAGCCAAATGACCTTCTGCACACCCAGATAATCAGCCAGCTGCTGTTCGATCGCACCGCGCTCGAGATGCGGGTTGCGGTTGGCGTTGAGCAGGCATTCCTCGGTGGTGATCAAGGTGCCTTCGCCATCGACATGAATGGCGCCGCCTTCGAGTACAAAGCCCTCGGTGCGATAGCGGGCGCAGCGTTCCAGCCGCAGGATCTTTTCCGCGACCTGATCATCGCGCTGCCACGGCCAGTACAGCCCACCGTTGAAACCACCCCAGGCATTGAACTGCCAATCGACGCCGCGCAGCTCTCCGGCGGCATTGCGCACAAAGGTCGGCCCGGTATCCCGTACCCAGGCATCATCACTGCTGATTTCGACCAGGCGGATATTCGGGTGGCGGCAGCGCATGCTGGCATTGGCAAACTGCCCTGCCGACACACCGATGGTCACCGGCTCGAAGTCGGCAATCGCCTCGGCCACGCGCAAAAAGACGGCCTGCGCCGGTTTGGCCCCCAGCCGCCAGTTATCCGGGCGCTCGGGCCAGAGCATCCAGGTTTGCGCATGCGCTGCCCATTCGGCGGGCATGGCAAAACCGTCCGCGCCGGGTGTCGAGGTCAGCGTCTGCATGCTCAGGATTCCAGGCTGCCATCCAGCGATTTCAGCGGGCCATAGAGGTTTGGCCGGCGGTCGCGGAACACACCCCAGGCGCTGCGGATATGCTCCAGTTCATCCAGATCAAAGCGCTGCACCAGCACGCCCTCTTCCTGCTGGTCCAGTTCCTGCACCTTGGCGCCGAACTGATCGGCAATAAAGGAGCTGCCGTAGAAGGTAATGTCGTAATCGTCCTGCTCTTCACGGCCAATACGGTTGCTGGCAATCAACGGCATCAGGTTGGCCCCGGCATGGCCCTGCTGCACGCGCTGCCAATGCTCACGGGAATTGATCGAGTGGTCATGCGGTTCACTGCCGATGGCGGTCGGGTAGAACAGCAGCTCGGCCCCTTGCAGCGCCATGGCGCGGGCTGATTCCGGGAACCATTGGTCCCAGCAGATACCCACGCCGATCCTGGCATAGCGCGTTTGCCAGACCTTGAAACCGGTATCACCGGGATTGAAGTAATACTTCTCGTGATAGCCGGGGCCATCCGGAATATGGCTCTTGCGGTAGATACCCAGATTGCTGCCGTCGGCATCAATGATGGCCACGCTGTTGAAGCGCGCGCGTCCGGCCAGCTCGAAAAAACTGATCGGCAGCACCACCTTGAGTTCTTTGGCCACCGCCTGAAAGTGCCGGATTGCCGGGTTGTCTTCCGCGCTGGTCGCCAGTTGCAGATAGTCCGCATTGGGTTTCTGGCAGAAATAGGGCGTCTCGAACAGTTCCTGGATCAGAATGATCTGCGCGCCCTGGCTGGCCGCCTGACGCACCAGCCGTTCGGCCTTGGCCAGATTATCGGCGCGATCCCAGGAACAGCTCATCTGGGTGGCGGCAACGGTAACGGGTCGGGACATGGTCAGGGCTCCAAAACAGGGGGACAGTGCACAGTTATAGGTGAAGCCGGCGCGTGCTGCAAACGCGCCGGTTCATGGGTTCAGCATGCCGGTCATTGGCCTGCAGCGCGTTACACCGTATGCAGGTACCACATGTATTCGAGGTCGGAGATGGTCTGTTCAAACTCGGCCAGCTCGTTTTCCTTGCACAGCACAAAGACGTCGAGGTATTCCTCGCCGATGTATTGCTGCATCACCGGGGAGTGCTCCAGCTCGCGCAGGGCGTCGCGCAGGTTGGTCGGCAGTGAGGCCTCATGCTGATCGTAGGCGTTGCCTTCGGTCATCGGTGGCGGATCAATGCGGTTGCTGATGCCATGGTGTATGGCAGACAGTAGCGCAGCCATCAACAGGTAGGGGTTGGCGTCGGCACCGGCGAGGCGGTTCTCGATACGCATGGCTTCCGGGTCACCGGTCGGCACGCGTACTGCCACGGTGCGGTTGTCCAGGCCCCAGGTCGGTGCGCAGGGCACGAAAAAGCTGGGGCTGAAGCGGCGGTACGAGTTGACGTTGGGGCAGAGAAACGCCATGTACTGCGGCAGACTTTCCAGCATGCCACCAATCGCCCAGCGCAACATGTCGCTCAGGTTGCCATCGGCATCCGGAGCAAAGATGTTTTTGCCGTCTTTATCCAGCAGGCTGATATGCACATGCATGCCATTGCCGGCCTGATCGTAATAGGGCTTGGCCATGAAGGTGGTGTCCATTTCATGGTCATAGGCAACGCTCTTGATCACGCGCTTGAGCAGCACGCTGAAATCACAGGCCTGCACCGGGTCATCTACATGGCGCAGGTTGACTTCAAACTGCCCGGGGGCGGATTCGGCGACGATGGCGTCAGCGGGGATGCCCTGCTCGTGGGCAGCTTCGATGACGTCCTCGAGAAATTCGGCGTATTCGTCCAGATCATCGATGGAATAGACCTGCACCGAGTTGGGCCGTTTGCCGGAGATCGGCGAGCGTGGCGGCTGCGGGCGGCCACTGATGTTTTCCTGGTCGATCAGGTAAAACTCCAGCTCGAAGGCTGACACCACAGTCAGGTCCAGCGCCTGAAAGCGATCGACGGCCTGTTGTAGCACAAAACGCGGGTCGGCAAAGAAAGGCGTTTCGCGGTCCAGTTCGTACATGGTCATCAGCAGCTGGCCCGTCGGGCGTTTCTGCCAGGGCTCGACCTTCAATGTGCCGGGAATCGGCAGGCAAATGCGATCAGCATCGCCAATTTCCAGCCCCAGGCCGGTTTCTTCCACGGTAGTGCCCTGAATATTCAGGGCAAAGATGGAAGCGGGCAATGAAATGCCTTTTTCATAGACCTTGATCAGTGCTGAACGGTCAATACGCTTGCCGCGGACGATGCCGTTCATGTCGGCAATCAGCAGATCAATAAAGTGGATGTCGGGGTTGGCGGTGAGAAAGTCTTCGGCTTCTTGAACGCTGGCCGGGCGTAAGGCGGCGGCTGCGGCGGTGGCGATGTCAGGATTGCTGGCGGCGACGGCGGCGGCAAGGGCTTCAGCCTGAGTTGCACCGGTTGCGGCAGACTTTGCTGCTGCATGATCCGCTCCGGCTCGGGATTGCATGGGGTTCACCTGTTGGTTGTAAAAAATATCAATCACGCATGGCGCTGCTGTCGAGTTAATCTCAAAGCCCGGAATGAGTCAATAAAAAGCGTGCTGTGCTGTGTCGGTGCATGCGCCATGTTTTGGGGCATAACGCTGCAGTTGTCGGCGCTCGAGCCGCTCTCGCAGCGGGTTGTGCGGGTGTCCGCTCGGGGCTTTTTGTCTCATTGAGTTTTTGTTGCTATTGTACGAAAAATTGAACAACAATGGATTTGTGTCCGTTATTCACTACAGGTGTTTGCTCCATGTCAGCCACACGTAAGCCGCTTGTCGGTATTCCTTGCTGCACTACGCAACAGGGTTTGCATCCCTTTCATCAGGTGGGTGACAAATACATCATGGGCGTGGTCGACGGAGCTGACGCTCTGCCGGTGCTGATTCCGGCGCTGGGCGATCAACTGGTCAGCGACCAGCTGCTGGAACGCCTGGATGGTCTGCTGATCACCGGCTCGCCGTCGAATGTCGAACCTCACCATTACAACGGCCCGCCGAGTGATCCGGGAACCCAGCATGATCCCCAGCGCGATGCCACCAACCTGCCGTTGATTCGTGCGGCGGTCGAGCGCGGGTTGCCGGTATTGGCCATTTGTCGCGGTTTCCAGGAAATGAATGTGGTCTACGGTGGCAGTCTGCATCAGAAGCTGCATGAAGTGGGCGGCTACCAGGAGCACCGCGAAGACAAGTCGCAAACGGTGGAACAGCAATATGGCCCTGCCCACGCGGTGAATATCGAACCGGAAGGGTGGTTGGCGCGCTGGACCGGGCTACAGACCGCCATGGTCAATAGTCTGCATACCCAGGGTCTTGACCGGCTGGGAGATGGCCTGGTGGTTGAAGCGCGTGCCGATGATGGTCTGGTGGAAGCCTTTCGTGTGGGTGATGCCGCTGGCTTTGCCTTTGCCGTGCAATGGCATCCGGAGTGGAAGGTGCGCGAGAATCCGTTTTACCAAGCCATATTTACTGCCTTTGGTGACGCCTGTCGCCAATGGGCTGCCAAGAGGGTGTCATGAACAAGATCGAAGACTGGCTTAAAGAGCACAAGATTACCGAGGTGGAATGCATGGTCAGCGACCTGACCGGGATTGCCCGCGGCAAGATTGCGCCCACGGTCAAGTTCATCTCCGAGAAGGGTATGCGCCTGCCGGAAAGTATCCTGCTGCAATCGGTCACCGGCGATTATGTCGACGACGACATCTACTACGAGTTGCTCGATCCGGCGGATATCGACATGATCTGCAAGCCGGACGAAAACGCCATCTACCTGGTGCCCTGGGCGCTGGAGCCGACCGCGCAGATTATCCATGACACCTACGACAAGCGTGGCAATCCGATCGATATGTCGCCACGCAATCTGTTGAAAAAGGTGCTCAAGCTGTATGCCGACAAGGGTTGGCAGCCAATGGTCGCGCCGGAAATGGAGTTCTATCTGACCCGGCGCAATGAAGACCCGGACCTGCCCTTGCAGCCCCCGATTGGCCGTTCCGGTCGCCAGGAAACCGGCCGCCAATCGTTTTCCATCGATGCCGCCAATGAATTCGACCCGCTGTTCGAAGATATGTACGACTGGTGCGAGGCCCAGGGCCTGGATCTGGATACCCTGATCCACGAGGAAGGCACGGCGCAGATGGAAATCAACTTCCGGCATGGCGACCCGCTGCAACTGGCCGATCAGGTGCTGGTGTTCAAGCGCACCATGCGTGAAGCAGCCCTCAAACACGACATGACCGCCACCTTTATGGCCAAGCCGATCACCAATGAGCCGGGCAGTGCCATGCACCTGCACCAGAGCATTATTGATCGCAAGACCGGCAAGAACCTGTTTTCCAACCCGGATGGCAGCATGAGCGAGCTGTTCCTGCACCACCTGGGCGGTCTGCAGCGGTATATCCCTGAGGTGCTGCCGTTGTTTGCGCCCAACGTGAACTCCTTCCGTCGCTTCCTGCCGGATACTTCGGCGCCCGTGAATGTGGAATGGGGTGAAGAGAACCGCACCGCCGGGCTGCGGGTGCCGGATTCCGATGCGCAGAACCGGCGGGTGGAAAATCGCCTGCCGGGCGCTGATGCCAACCCTTACATTGCCATTGCCGCCAGCCTGCTGTGTGGCTATCTGGGCATGATCAGCCAGATTCCGCCGTCGCCGCCGGTCAAGGGGCGTGCCTATGAACGCCGCAACCTGCTGTTGCCGCTTACGCTGGAGTCGGCGCTGGAGCGTATGGAGCAGTGCCTGGCAGTACAGGAATATCTGGGCGAGAACTTCTGCCGCGGCTATGTCGCCGTAAAACGCGTCGAGCATGAGAATTACAAGCGGGTGATCAGCTCCTGGGAGCGTGAATTCCTGTTGTTGTCCGTCTGATCGGCGGGTCAAGGAGACTACGATGATACAGCCACCACCACTGAATACCGCCGAATTGCAGGCCATGGACCGGGCGCATTATCTGCACCCCTTTACCGACCACAAGGCGCTGGGCGCGCAAGGTACGCGGATTATCGAGCGTGCCGAGGGTATCTGGTTGTGGGACAGCGACGGCAACCGCATTCTCGACGCCATGGCCGGGCTCTGGTGCGTAAATGTCGGCTATGGTCGCACCGAGCTTGCCGAAGCGGCCTATCGGCAAATGCTGGAGCTGCCCTATTACAACAGTTTTTTCCAGTGCGCCAACCCGCCTGCGGTACGCCTGGCCAGTGCGATTGCGGACATTGCCCCGGCACATATGAACCGCGTGTTCTTTGCCGGCTCGGGCTCTGAGGCCAACGATACGGTATTGCGCATGGTGCGGCGTTACTGGGATCTGAAGGGGCAGCCACAGAAGAAAACCGTGATCGGACGCATCAATGGCTATCACGGCTCGACTGTCGCCGGCGCCAGTCTGGGCGGCATGAAACCCATGCATGCCCAGGGAGACCTGCCGATTCCGGGCATCGTGCATATTCCGCAGCCATACTGGTTTGGTGAAGGGGGCGAGCAGAGCCCGGAGGACTTCGGTATCTGGGCGGCGCAGCAACTGGAAGCGAAGATTCTGGAACTCGGTGTCGATCAGGTCGCCGCCTTTATTGCCGAGCCGATTCAGGGCGCAGGCGGGGTGATTGTTCCGCCAGCGACCTACTGGCCGGAGGTCAAACGCATCCTCGACGCCTACGAGATCCTGCTGGTGGTCGACGAAGTGATTTGCGGCTTCGGTCGCACCGGCGAGTGGTTTGGTAGTCAATACTACGACCTGACCCCGGATCTGATGCCCATTGCCAAGGGTATGACTTCGGGCTACCTGCCGATGGGTGGCGTGATTGTCAGTGACCGGGTGGCGGATACCCTGATCGAGGAAGGTGGCGAGTTTTTCCATGGCTATACCTATTCAGGGCACCCGGTAGCGGCAGCGGTCGGCCTGGAAAACCTGCGCATCCTGCGTGATGAGCGAATTGTCGATTATGTACGCAAGGATGCGGCACCTTACTTGCAAGAAAGAATCGCTGGCTTGATTGACCACCCATTGGTGGGTGAGGTGCGGGGTGTCGGTCTGCTCGGTGCCCTTGAATTGGTCAGTGACAAGACCCGTCGTGCCCGCTTTGCGGGCGATGGCCGAGCCGGTGGCCTGTGCCGTGATATCTGTGTACGCAACGGGCTGGTGATGCGGGCGGTCGGTGACACCATGATCATGTCACCTCCGCTGATTATCAGCCGCGCTGAAATCGATCAGCTGGTTGAGCTGATCTGGCGTTGCCTGGACTTGACGGCGGCAGCGCTGAAGGAATAGCTATACTTGTTGCCGACAGGCAGCAAACCCACTGGCCTGGCCAGTAACAACCCAGACAACAGACCAGGCCGGCGGCCGGTGTCTGTGCAAGGAGAGACCATGAAAGTGTTGACCCAAAAGACCTTGTTGGCGGTAGCCACTGCCGGCCTAATGGCCGGTTCGTTGAGTGCGCAGGCAGCTGGTGAACTGAAAATCTTCAATTGGTCGGATTACATTGCCGAAGACACCATTGCCAACTTCGAAGAAGAAACCGGCATCAAGGTAACCTACGACGTGTATGACTCCAATGAAATGCTTGAGGCGCGTCTGCTGACCGGCCGCTCCGGCTTTGACATTGTGGTGCCGTCGAACAATTTCCTGACCCGGCAGATTGGCGCCGGGGTGTATCAGAAGCTCGATCACAGCAAACTGCCGAACATGAAGAATCTCGACCCGGCCCTGCTGGATGATCTGGAAAGTGTGGATGCCGGCAATGCCCACTCGGTGCCTTACCTCTGGGGCACAAATGGTATTGGTTACAACGTCGACAAGGTGACGGCCATTCTGGGTGACGATGCCCCGGTTGATTCCTGGGATCTGGTATTCAAGCCGGAGATTGTCAGTCAGCTGGCCGATTGCGGCGTGACCATGCTGGATTCCGGGGATGAAATGCTGCCAGTGGCGCTCAATTACCTGGGTCTGGACCCGAACAGTACCGATAGTGAAGATATTGCCAAGGCCACGGAAGTGCTCATGGATGTGCGTCCACACATCACCTACTTCCACTCCTCGCGCTATATCTCCGACCTGGCCAATGGCGAGATCTGTGTTGCCGTCGGTTATTCCGGTGATATCTTCCAGGCTGCTGACCGCGCCGACGAAGCGGAAAACGACGTCAATATCGGCTACATCATCCCCAAGGAAGGCACCACGCTGTGGTTCGATATGCTGGCCATCCCGGCGGATGCTCCGAACCCCGAGAACGCGCATACCTTCATCAACTACATCCTGCGCCCGGAAGTGATCGTGCCGATCACCGAGTATGTGGTGTATGCCAACCCCAACAAGGCCTCCAACGAGCTGCTCGATCCCGAGATTCTGGCCAATGAAGAGGTCTATCCGACCGATGAAGTAATGGAGAAGCTGTTTGTTGTGGTACCCCGCCCGCAGGCAACCCAGCGGGAAGTCACCCGGTCCTGGAACCGCGTCAAGTCTGGCCGTTGATGGCCATGCGGGGCTGCCAGCGGCAGCCCCGCCCCCTTGTCAACGATTGACTGGAGTTCATCTATGGTAGGTGCAGTAGGGGCAATGAAGCAGGCGCAGGAAAAGGCCGGCGCGGTCGAGTTCGTGCGCATTGAGGGAGTCAGCAAGCAATTCGATGACGCCCTGGCCGTAGATGATGTCAATCTGAGTATCAACCGTGGCGAGATTTTTGCCCTGCTCGGCGGCTCGGGCTCGGGCAAGTCCACCTTGCTGCGCATGCTGGCCGGCTTCGAGCGGCCCAGCAAGGGCCGGGTATTTCTCGACGGTCAGGATATTACCGATTTGCCGCCCTACCAGCGGCCGATCAATATGATGTTTCAGTCTTATGCGCTGTTTCCGCACATGACGGTCGCGCAGAATATTGCCTTTGGCCTCAAGCAGGACCGCATGCGTCGGGCGGATGTGGATGCGCGCGTCGCGGAGATGCTCAAGCTGGTGCAGATGAGCGAATATGCCAAACGCAAACCGCATCAGCTGTCCGGTGGTCAGCGTCAGCGTGTGGCACTGGCACGTTCGTTGGCAAAAAGCCCCAAACTGTTGCTGCTGGATGAGCCCATGGGGGCGCTGGACAAGAAACTGCGCAGTCAGATGCAGCTGGAGCTGGTGGAAATTATCGAACGCGTGGGCGTGACCTGCATCATGGTGACCCATGATCAGGAAGAGGCCATGACCATGGCCCAGCGCATCGCCATCATGCATCAGGGCTGGATTGCCCAGGTCGGCAGTCCGGTGGATATCTATGAAAGCCCGAACAGTCGGCATGTCGCCGAATTCATTGGCAGCGTCAATGTGTTTGAGGGCGAGCTGGTCGCTGATATGGAAGACCATGCGATCATCCAGAGCCCACAGCTGGACCGGCCCATCTATATCGGTCACGGCGTCAGTACCCGAGCTGAAGACAAGTGGGTGACCTATGCCCTGCGCCCGGAAAAGGTCTTCATGAGTCTGGTGCAACCGGATGGCGAGTACAACTGGGCCCATGGCATCGTGCATGATATCGCCTATCTCGGCGGCCATTCAGTGTATTATCTCAAGCTGGACAGCGGTCAGATTGTGCAGGCCTTTGTGCCCAATACCGAGCGCCGATTGCCACGCCCGACCTGGGATGATCCGGTATTCATCAGCTGGGAAGACGGTGCCGGCGTGGTGCTGCAGGCATGAGGGCATTACTGGCGCGGGTTCTGCCCAGTGGCCGTGCCTGGGTTATCAGTGTGCCCTTTGTCTGGTTGCTGCTGTTTTTCCTGCTGCCCTTCGCCATCGTGCTCAAGATCAGTTTTTCCGCTGCGGCAATTGCCATACCGCCGTATCAGCCGTTACTGGAATACAGCCAGCAAACGTTGAATGTGGTGCTCAATCTGGGCAACTACATTTTCCTCAGTCAGGATGGCCTGTACCTTGCCGCCTATCTGAGCTCATTGAAGATCGCCCTGTTCACCACCCTGATCTGCCTTTTTCTCGGCTACCCGATGGCTTATGCGATTGCCCGCGCGCCACGTGAACGGCAACTGGTGTATCTGCTGCTGATCATCATGCCGACCTGGACCGCGATCCTGATCCGTGTATACGCCTGGATGGGAATTCTCAGCAGTAGCGGTCTGCTCAACAATACCCTGCTGTCGCTGGGGCTGATTGCTGAGCCGCTGCAGATCCTGAATACCAATGTGGCGGTATATATCGGCCTGGTCTACGCCTATCTGCCGTTCATGATACTGCCGCTGTATGCCAACCTGGTGAAGCATGACAACACCTTGCTGGAAGCGGCAATGGATCTGGGCGCAGGGCGCATCAAGGCGTTCTGGCGGGTCACTGTGCCATTGTCCAAGGGCGGCATCATCACCGGTGCCATGCTGGTGTTCATCCCGGTGGTGGGTGAGTTCGTCGTCCCCGAGCTGCTCGGCGGCCCGGAAACCCTGATGATCGGCAAGGTGCTCTGGCAGGAGTTCTTCAATAACCGGGACTGGCCGGTGGCGGCAGCATTGGCAGTCATTATGCTGTTGATCCTGATTGTACCCATTACCCTCTTCCATTATGCGCAGGCACGGGAAATGGAGAAGAACGAATGAAAGAGCGCTATCTGTTTTCCACCTCGTTGCTCTGGATCGGGCTGGCCTTTATCTACATCCCGATGATCATCATGGTCTTCTATTCGTTCAATGCTTCGCGCCTGGTTACCGTCTGGGGTGGTTTTTCATTGCACTGGTACGCAGGCCTGCTGGACAATACCCAGTTGATGAACGCGGTCAAACGCAGTTTGCAGATTGCCTTCTACACCGCCACCGCAGCCGTGGCGCTGGGTACCCTGGCAGCCTTTGTAATGACCCGGATTCGCCGCTTTCGGGGGCGTACCCTGTTCTCCGGCATGGTCACGGCGCCACTGGTGATGCCCGAGGTGATCACCGGTCTGTCCCTGCTGCTGCTGTTTGTGGCCATGGCGCAGTTGATCGGCTGGCCCGAGCAGCGCGGCATGCTGACCATCTGGATAGCGCACACGACCTTCAGTACGGCTTATGTTGCCGTCGTGGTCAGCAGTCGCTTGCGCGAACTGGACCAGTCGGTGGAAGAGGCGGCGATGGACCTGGGCGCGCCGCCCTGGAAAACCTTTCTGCTGATAACCGTACCCATGATTGCTCCATCCATCCTGGCCGGCTGGTTATTGGCTTTTACCCTGTCGCTGGATGATCTGGTACTGGCCAGTTTTGTCTCCGGCCCGGGGGCCACTACCTTGCCAATGGAAGTCTTCTCGTCGGTGCGGCTAGGGGTCAAGCCGGAAATCAATGCCGTGGCCAGTCTTATCCTGTTGGTGGTGTCGGTATTTACCCTGCTGGTCTGGCTGGTTGTGCGCAGTGCCGAAAAGCGCAATCGTCCGCAGCCTGGCGAATAGGTACTCAGTCCCGAAAAACCGACAGCCCCTTGGCAAGCTGCTTCACAAGCTATAAGATGGGTTTGAATGAATATTCATTCATTGTTGGCGTTAGTGGTGACTGGTTAGTCATTTTATGTGATTATCAGGGCTTGTTCTTCCTGGGCTGGTCATCATCCCGCGCTGCAGAACCGAACTTAAATATCGGAAGTGGCTGTACACATTGGAAAAAGTACATAAAATGGCCAAATGACTTCACAATCGACAGCAAAAAAACCAGGCAAACCCCGCATCAAGGACAAGCGTGCAGCCATCTTGCGCGCCGCCCTTGAGGTATTTGCCGAGGGCGGTGTCAATGGTGTGCCCATGCCGGTACTGGCCGAGCGAGCCAGTGTGGGTACCGGTACCATTTACCGCTACTTCGTCAGCAAGGAAGCGCTGGTCAATGAGCTGTTTCGTGAACTGAAGCATACGGTTACCCGGCGCTTTTTTGCTGACATTGGTCCTGAGGTGGAGCCGCATGTTGCCTTTGATCTGGTCTGGCAACGCATGATCGAGTTCACGCGAGAAGATCCAGCGGCTTACCGCTTTCTCGAGTTGCAGGATCATCGCCCATATCTGGATGACCGCAGCCGCACCCTCGACCGCAAGCAATTGCGCAACGTGGTGGCGCATTATCGCAGTTATCAGAACCAGGGCATCTTCCGTCAGGATATTCGGCCGGAGGTTTTGCTGTCACTGGTCTGGGGTGCCTTTGTCAATCTGGTACGCGCCGAGCGCGATGGTTACATCGAGCTCAGCCAACAGGACATTGACTCTGCCCGCGATGCCTGCTGGAGCTTGTGCACTGGCTGATCCAATTGTGTACCGCCTCTGATCACTTATTATCAGAGGATGTTTTCATGCTTAAAAAACTGACCCGTCTTACTGCTGTCGCTGTCATGGCTAGCGCAACCAGCCTGCCCTTGTTGGCCGATAGCCCCGAAGAACAACTGCTGGCCAAAATCGAAAGCGGCGAAGCCTATTCCGTCGACACCCTGATGCCCCTGTTCAAACAGCTTGAACCGGTTGATCTGGACTTTATGCTCGGTAGTTGGAAAGGCGGCAAATTTGATGGCGGAGAGCCGGACCCGATCAACTGGTACGGCAAGCGCTTCACATCCCCCAATGATGTTGAACCCCTGCTGGTGCGTGACGACGAAGGCCAGGTGGTTACCTACGATAAGCTCGGTGCAGCCCAGATGCGCATGATGGAATTCGACGGCGTCAGCTCCGCAGCACTGATCTACGACCGTCAGCCGATCATGGATTATTTCCGCAAGATCAATGATGACGTCATCATCGGCTTGGGCGATATCAAGGGTCAGCCGCTGAGTTTCTTTTTCTGGCTTGAACGCGAAGCGGCGGATTGACCCTGCAGCCAGCAGCCATTTCGGGTTAGCATGGGCAATTGATCACCGGGCGCCAGCCCGGTTTTGCCCATGAACTGCTGCCTGCCGGTTGGCCTGCCTGACGCAAACTGGCCAGCCAGAACGATTTGGAGAGTCTTGCCGTGTCGACACTGCACCCTGCGATTGACCCAGAAGGTCTGCTGGAATATTCCGTGGTCTTTACCGACCGTTCCCTGAACCATATGTCACAGACCTTTCAACAGGTCATGCGTGACATTTCCAGTACCCTGAAAGGCGTCTACAACGCCGAGGCTGTGGTCGTGGTGCCCGGTGGCGGTACCTATGGCATGGAGTCCGTGGCGCGCCAGTTCGCCCAGGACCAGACCTGCCTGGTGATTCGCAACGGCTGGTTCAGCTATCGCTGGACGCAGATCTTCGAGATGGGCCGTTTGCCGGCACAAGAAATCGTGCTCAAGGCGCGGCAGACCGGGACTGACGCCCAGAGCCCCTTTGCCCCTGCACCGATCGAAGAAGTAGTAGCAGAAATCCATGCGCAAAAGCCCCAGGTCGTTTTTGCCCCGCACGTAGAGACTTCCGCCGGGATCATCCTGCCGGATGATTATCTGCGTCAGGTGGCTGAAGCCACCCATGCCGTTGGCGGCCTCTTTGTGCTTGATTGCATCGCCTCCGGCACCATCTGGGTGGATATGCAGGATACCGGCGTCGACGTGCTGATCAGTGCCCCGCAAAAGGGCTGGAGCGCCTCACCCTGCAGCGCCCTGGTCATGCTCAGCGAGCGCGCCCTGGCGCGGCTGGAACAGACCACCAGCAGCAGTTTTGCCGCCGACCTGAAAAAGTGGCACCAGATCATGCAAGCCTATGAAAACGGTGGCCATGCCTACCATGCCACCATGCCCACGGATGCCCTCAAGCAATTCCGCGACACCATGCTGGAAACCTATGATTACGGCTTTGACCGCGTGCGTGACGAGCAATGGGAACTGGGTCGCGCCGTGCGTGCATTGCTCAAGGAAAAAGGCTTTGTCAGTGTCGCCGCCGAAGGCTTCGAAGCCCCCGGCGTAGTCGTTTCATACACCAGTGACGATATGATCCACAGCGGCAAGGCGTTCCTCGCCCAGGGCCTGCAAACCGCCGCCGGCGTCCCGCTGATGTGTGATGAGCCCGCCAGCTTCAAAACCTTCCGTATCGGCCTGTTCGGCCTGGACAAGCTGCACAACGTCGAGCGCAGCGTAGCCAACCTGCAGCAAGCGCTGGACAGCCTGTAAACCGGCAACAAAAAGGCACCCGAAAGGGTGCCTGGCTGCCGTAACGATCTTACTTAAATCAACACCATCAGGGAATCTTCACCTCAACTCTTAAAATTGCATAGCCGTCAAGGATTCCGCTGGGCACGGCTGAGTTCAATTGCCAGACCACATACTGATTGGCAGAAGCATCAACGAGATTATCAGTGGCGCTTGCAGACGAAAGCGGCACATCTACCCAGACATTTTGCGGTGTAGTGCGCAGGTCAATCAAACCAGTAAGGTTACGATCAAGAGCGCCGGTAACAAAATTGGCAATGGCTGGCCTGACATTAATATCCGTGGTACCACCGGGTGAAAAATCGTCGTAAGAGTGAAAGAACTGAACACTTACAACCTCAACATCGAACGGAAAAGGTCTGCCATACGCATGTTTTGGTTGTGTCGAGTTTTGAAAAATAGCCGCAGCGACATTGCTTGAGGTCGCTTGTATGATCCTGTTATTACAACAGGAGCTGTTTGAAAAGGCGCTGAATTCATAAAAAAAGGTTCCACCATCACCGGCCGGGCCTTGCGGGCCTTGCGGACCGGCGGGACCAGCCGGGCCAGCGGGACCCGGAGAGCCAGGGGCTCCCGTGAGGCCAGGTGGGCCAGGTGGGCCTACTGGCCCCGGGACGCCTGCTGGGCCAGGAGGTCCTGCGGCCCCAACAGCCCCTGGTGGTCCTTGTGGCCCTTCTGGTCCAGTTGGCCCCACCGCTCCTGCGGCCCCATCAGCCCCTGGTGGTCCTTGTGGCCCTTCTGGTCCAATTGGCCCCACCGCTCCTTCGGCACCATTTGCTCCGGCTGGTCCTTCAGGACCCATTGGCCCTTCCGGCCCTTCTGGTCCAGCTGGCCCCATTGGCCCTTCCGGTCCCTCGGGTCCTATAGCGACACCTGCTGCACAAGGCCCAAGCACACCAGAAGCATCAAAGCACATGACTTCATTTCCTGCGGTGGATGCGGGTACAGCAGGGAGGGTGACAGTCCCGTTATCATCAACCCGCAATCGCTCGTCACCACCAGAACCTTTGATGACAAACCCGCCAGCGGGAGGAAGCGTCGCAGTGATATCTGCTGCCAAAACTGCCGAGATGCTCATCCCGGACATAACCAGCAGAATTAACGGGGTAACAAATAAACGTTTGAACATGGGGGTTCCTAGCGGTTACGGAATGATGAGCGAGAGACAAGCCTTGAGCGTCCCAGAATAACGACCATAAGAGTCAAGAGCCAAAGACTCAATGTGCCCAAGCTGGGAATCGCTTCAACCTGATTGCCGATTCTGACGCTCGACAGGCTGACATTATCGGAAATAACCTGCGCATCAGGGCCAAGTCGAATAATTGCTTGTCCAGCCCCGGCAGAGACCAATTCCAGGGGTTGTGCGCTGCTTCCCTGAAGAGTCAAGGTGCCGTTGACTTGCAGATGACTTCCGGTGGGAAGCTCTATGACGCGTCCAGTAGTGCTGATGATGGTGAGATTATTGAATATCGTGTCGCCAGTGAAAACGAAGGGGTTCGTTTCACCACAGCTGTCATCAATGATCAAAGTACTGCTGCCTGGAATAAAGGTGCCGTTATTATTCCAGCCTTCACCCGCGAACAGAGTTCCTGAGCCCGCGTCAATCACTCCGGTGCTGCCAATGTCGACTACATTGGCTCCAGTGACGTTTGCGCTGTTGACGATAAGTTCACCCTGAACGTCTAGCAGGCCGCAACCGACATCAAAACTGCTGCCGTCAGGGAGAGAAAAGTTGAAACCGGGAGGGACTGCAAAATTGGCTAAAGCTGCAGGAACAAAAAGCACACTGGCCAAGGCAAGCAAAAACCGCCTAAAAAAGCCGTACCCAAATATGACGGAATTATTAATGCGCACTGCAGTCTTCCTTGTTGTCGTGCTGGGTTGTTTTATGAGGTTTATACCACTCAATATATAATATGAGAAGGAAAAACCAATCAACAGAGTGCCGCAACCGGGCCTATCTGTATTCATTCCGTTACGTGAGGTGCTGCACTCAATGCATCCAATCCGTATGCAGCCAACCCTTCATCGAATTGAGTTTAGACTCGATTTCTCCAGGGGCCACATACACCCGCCGGCAATCAGGGGTTATGCCTCAATATCCTGAACTCACTGTTTTCACAATGGCTATACCAATGTCTGCAATCGCGTCATTTCGCTCCGAGAAGGAAGCTGCAGTGTCTGTGATATATAGAGCCACAATAATTGGCTGACGGTCCGGCGGCCACATGACGGCAGTTATTGACCGCGATCCGAAACCACCAGCCCCGGTTCTGTCAGCAACAACCCAGGCCTCAGGCACGGCTGCCCGAAAAAGTCCGTCCGCTACCTGATTTCTTTCCAGCCAATTGCGTAGTTGCCCTCTGGACTCGACCGATAACACGTCGCCCAACAACAGTTTGTGAAGGTTGTTCACCATCGCGTTTGGCGTTGTTGTATCCCTGGGATCGCCTGGCTGAGCCTCATTGAGATCCGTTTCCCAGCGATCAAGACGGGTTGAACCGTCCCCCAGAAAACGGGCGAAAGCCGTGACTGATGCAGGCCCGCCCAGCGCGCGTAGAATCAAATTTGCGGCTGTGTTGTCGCTCAGTGTCAGGGTTGCCTCGCACAATGCCGACAGCGTCATTGCCTGGCGGCCAGCAAAGTGTTCGGTGACGGGAGAATAGGTCACCAGATCGGCCGCCGAAAAGTGTACTTTACTGCTTGAATCCATCTCCCCTTTGTCTACGCGACGCAACAAATCGGCACAAGCGAGGGTTTTAAAGGTACTGGACAAGGGAAATCTCTGGTTTGCCTGATACTCCCAGCGCTGCCCCGTTTCCAGATCATAAGCGGAAAAGCCGACACGAGCATCCAGCTGCTCGGCGACTCGATCCAGGGCTGTGACAACAGGGTCGTTAACGTCAGCAAGGGCGATTGTTGGCCATACTGAAAGGAATAAAAACAAAGCCGCCTTCATCTTCCACCCGCCACATCAAGCAAGGCGCCAGTTGAGTAAGAGGCGTCGTCCGACAGCAACCAAAGGATGGCTTTGGCCACCTCTTCAGCGCTGCCGCCACGTTGCATCGGTACAGCCCCTTTCACCCGATCCACCCGGTCCGGCTCACCGCCGCTGGCATGAATGTCCGTATAGATAACGCCCGGGCGCACGGCGTTGACCCGGATTCCCTCGGGGGCGACCTCTTTTGCCAGACCCAGAGTAAAAGTGTCGATGGCCCCTTTCGACGCGGCATAGTCCACATACTCATTTGGAGAGCCAAGCCGGGAGGCAGCCGAAGAGAGATTCACGATCACGCCGCCCGCCCCTCCATTCTTTTCAGACATCCGACGGACAGCCTCACGTGCACAGAGAAAGCTGCCGATTACGTTGGTTGCGAAGACACGGCTGAGACGAGCGGCATCCATGTGCTCTACGCGCATATGCTGCTCCAGGATGCCAGCATTGTTGACCAATGCCGTGACTGAACCGAGTGTTTCATCTGCCTGTTCGAACAGGCGAACCACCTCTGCCTCAATGCTCACGTCAGCTGCGAATGCCACCGCTTCGCCACCAGCTCGGCAAATCTCATCGACAACGGCGAAAGCGGCGGCCCTGTCACGGAGGAAGCTGATGTAAACGGCATAACCAGACTGCGCAGCCAGGCGCGCTGTAGCCGCGCCGATTCCACGACTACCGCCGGTAACGACCAGTACCTTCTTCAATGCATGCACCTCCGTGACCTGTTAAAAGTTCAGCAGCCACCATCGCCTCCACCGGAATCTCCACCGCCGCCAAAAAATCCCCCAGAGCCAATATCTCCGGTTGACGACGAATGCCCACTCATTTTTGTAACGAGCCAGACCAAAAATGCCAGCAGCACAAAAAAGAAAGCGAGTGGAGCGAAAACAGCCGGGAAAACGGAATCCGACTGCAGATCTATTGCATGCCAAAGGCTGAAGAGCAGGATTGCGTAGATGAGAAACCATTTCATAAGTCTATCCCTGGATGTGGTCAAATCGTCTGTAACGCTCGCAGCATTGGGCAATGTGAAGCGCAGCGGAAAACTGATCCGCGTGCTTGCGTTTGAAACATGCCTATAGCTTGGTAGGAAGCCGTATGGCGATGTTTATTGAATACCGTACGACAACGAATGTCGGGGCATAGAGTTATGCATAAATGTATCTCACCACTTTCGAGTCAACCGATACAGCCGCACAGGACGATCATGAAACTCAAGAGTCTCGTAGTCAGCAAAACCGGCTTTCTGCGCCACCTTCAATGACGCGACATGCTCAGGCTCAATAATTACCACTACCGACTGATACTGTGTCCGTGCAAACACGTAATCCAGGACTCCTATAGCCGCCTCGGACGCCAGGCCCTTATTCCAGAAGTTCGCCGCTAGTCGATAGCCGAGGTTTGGCTCCTCGACATCAGCGACAATTTCTGGGGAAACACCACAGAATCCAATGAGGGCAGAACTTTCCTTATCGATTAGCGCCCATGGCCCCAAGCCATATGAATCGTAGCAGGCTATACACCACGCTATAAATTCGCGGGTTGCAATCTCATCACACACACCGCGGACGGAGTACTTCATTACTTCAGGGTCACTGAGAATTTCGGTCAATGCAGGAACGTCCTCAAGGGACAACTGCCGCATTACCAGCCTCTCCGTTTCACAAATATTCACCATCTTCTCCCTGTGCATAGCGCCCGGCTGACGCGCTGGTTTGGAGCGGCGGAGAAGTGGGCACTGCACTGCCGGTAGTTAGAGCAGGTTAATCGCATCCGCGGTACTCATAATTGAGGCGTATTCGCCATCCAGGTTTGCCAGAGACATTGCATGCACCTCTTCAGCAGGTCTCTGAACTCCTGCAAAATCCTTCTTGGCAAAGGTAAAAGTGGCATCAGAAATCACGATGGTGTTGAAACCGAGGTTTCCCGCAGTACGGGCTGTGGACTCCACGGAATTACTGGTGCTTACACCGACAAGCACCACACTTCGAATTCCACGAACGTGCAGCCATCGCTCCAGGCCACTATGTATAAAAGCGTCGGGTACGCACTTCTCTACCACATGCTCAGTATCCAGCGGAGCCAATTCGGGCTGAAACTCCGCACCTGTCTGCCCAGGCCAGAATGGTGAGCCTTGAGTCCGTGAAATGTGGCGGACGGACACAACCGGCCACCCAGCGCGACGCCAGGCCTCGAGGAGGCTTTGGATATTTCGCTCAGCGCCAGGATTGTTTCTCTCCCCGGCTTCGGGCTTCTGCATGCCCCGCTGCATGTCGATGATGATGAGAGCGACTGGTTCACTGTTCATTGTTTTCAGCTCTGACGTTGCCAGCACGCGAGGCTATGTAGTGACGGTGAAGCCGTAACGAATAAGCTGTCGCCGTGACTGCATGCTTACACATTGACTGAGTACTTGAGGTCGCGCGCTTCGTCCCCAGTCATGCCCCGAAATCCCCAGCAGTGGGCAGGCTGTTCCTTAATCGTCACTTCTATGTCCATTGGTGATATGCCAACCACAGATTCAATCTTGTTGAAGAGCTCCTTGATCAGAGTTTTTTGGGTCTCGGAAGCTCGCCCCTGCATCATATTGATCTCGATGGCAGTGTAAGCTGGTGTTCTGCCGCCTGGGTAATAAAAATCCTCGGCATCCATTGGGATGAAACGATGAGCCCGCTTGTCTTCCGGCATGCCCAAAACTGACTGCATGCATCCGTGAATGACCTCGGATAGCTGAGCCTTGATCGGATTGAGGTGTTCTTTGATTCCATAGATGACTATCACGATGCCTCCTGCAATGTGTAACGCCCGCAGCACGCGAGGCCTTGTAGTGTAGGCGCAGCCGCCGCGGAAGGCTGTCGTAGTGCCAGCGCTTGTTAACTGGAGCTGGCAAACGCCCCCGCTTGAGTCAACAGCAGCCACCCGGTAAAGCCTATGATGCCCATGGCCTGGATCACTACTGCATATTTTGATATTTGATGTGTGTAATGACGCCAGGCGTTTAGGATAAACACCAAGGGTAAGCCTACGAAAGTAATGAGCGAGCCGATAGACGGCATTCCTTCGGATGGTGTAAGGGGTGCTATAAGCCCCAGTCCAAAAATGAGGAAAGCAAGGATATTCCCAATGACGGCTAGTGCTGTGCTCATATTGACAGTTAAAGCTCCGCTAAAGAGGTAAAAGATCAGCACCGGAGCGCTAGCGGAGGGTGCCAAAAGCGGCACGCTTTTGGTGTCCGGTTGGCCGGCTGGCTATGCGATTTACGGTCCCTCAAAAGCCAGCTCCAATTTATGAGGCCTCGACAGCACTGTTGACGCCAAGACCAACATCTTTGAAATGTAGCCATTCAAAAGCTGGTCATTAAGCAGCGAGTGCAGAAATTCCAGTTCATCAATCACCCACTCGACTTGGGTGCTCCTGTATACCCAACGAACAGAAGGATCTCTTGACGCATGCTCAGGGAATTTGAGCTGATACGCTTTCGCTACGCCCAAGATTCTCTCCATGACCCTTTCGGGAACGTAGACAAGATTCACCTCAGAATCGGGATATACCCCACTGGCAGAACCCGCTTCAATGACCGCGACCATAAATTCTGGATCGCCCGTTAGCTCTTCTTCCGTAAGTAGGTGCTTCATGCTCGCTCACGCATAACGTTTAAAGCGCCGGCGCCGGAGGCGCTCCGGTGCCTGTACTTGTTAAATGAACCAGCATGTCCCTGATATACCCGGCACAGGCTTCAGGAGATGCTTGAAGTATAAAGTGGGGGCCTGCGAGCTTTACAACCTGCATTCCAGGAAATGCCTTTTTCAGCTCGTGCTCTTTGTTTCTAACAAGCACATCACCCTCAGGACAAAGGTACAAGGATTCAATATCAAACACACTATTTGATGCCCTGTACGTGGCTATTTGCCTCAGCCGCGACCTAAGCACTTCGCTCGGAACCTGCGCTATAGCGGCCCGGAATAAAGCGACCATTTCCGGCGAGGCCCCTTTCCCCAGCAAGAACGCTCTTAGGATGCATGGTGCAAGCACCGGCACTGCCACCAAAAGCTTTATGGGAAGCAAAGCTGCCAGTCTAGATAGCACCCTGGACGGGCTAGATAAAAAGGAGGCAGCAAAGATGACGCCTTTCAAGTTGGCGGGATCTTTGTTCAATAGCGCCTCGACTATGCCTCCAGAGAAGGATTCAGCCAGAATAATGTGCTCTTGCTCCGGCAAACGAGAAGCCACGTATTCTGCGAGGAACAAATAGTCCTGTGGGCCTTTATCAGGCAGCAGGAGGACCTCAATGTTCACATCGTCTAGCTGATTCAGGAGTGGTTCAAATAGAACTCCTGTTCCATCCATTCCTGGCAATAATACGAGCTTCATGCTTCTAGCCAATTAACGTAGTGCTTTGCGGCATTGTGTAGCCGCGAAGCGGCGGAGAAATTATCCGGTAAAAACGATTGGTTATGAATATTTTGTCTGGATCGCATGCAAACGCTCCCACACAGAATCGGGGATATTGTTCCGCCAAACTCCAGTGACGAGTCGCGCAATTTCAGGGTTCTGGCGTGCTTTTGTTTCAAGGCGCTCAATGAAATTAAGGCCGTGCAGGGCGATAAGATCTTCAAGCGGACCTGCAGCTAAGCTCGAAAGTACCTCCTGATTCTCCGTCGCAGCCGCAATGTCCAATATTTGCAGCCATGCGTGTTCTGGTGCCTTCCGAACCATACTCTCAAGCTCTTCCCAGGCCCAGAATAGATCCTTATTGCCCGTGGCATGGTACTCAATCCATTTTGTACTCAGGCTTTCGTCCATGCATCACCTAGATATTTATTACGTAAAGCGCACCGGTTACTATGGCGTAGCGAAGACAAAGGCATCCGCGTGACATGCCTGGTTAGCTGCCTCCAAGCATGAATGCACGAAGCTGCCGCTCTTCTCGCATGACGAAGAGGACAAGAAGCCGCTTTTCATCCTCACGATAAAAAATGCGACACGGTGGAACCAGCACCTCCCTGTATACGGAATTAGGGAGTTCAGGAGGAATCCGTCCGGATTGGGGAAAATCTTCCAAGCGCTCGGTCTTATCGAAAACGTCCTGAACAAGATGACTGGCGGCGGCAGGATTATCCAGAGCAATGTACTCGGCGATGGCATCCAACTCTTGAAGGGCGGGCTCCGTCCAGATTACTTCAGCCATTTACTCATTTTCTCCCTGGCCTCACTCTGGCTGTACGTTCTTCCCTCAAGTACAGCACGCTCTCCCCGTGAGAGCCCCTCAAGCAGCTCAAGTCGACGCTGCATGAACTCGTAATCCTGCACATCAACAAGATATGCGGACGGCTGACCATGCTCCGTAATCAGCACCGGTTCTTTGGACAAGTGCAGGTCTGCCAGAATCTTTGTGGCCTGGCGTTTGAGGTTCGTAACAAGCTCAACTTTCATGGGTTCACCCGGAATCAGACTGGCAGTGCTACTATAGTAGCACTTTTCTGGGTGGCAATCCCAACTAGCGCCCGGCTTTGGGGCGGACTTGTAGCCGAGCAGCGGCGGAAAGGCCGTCCCAGCGCCGCAGGGGTTTTCATAGTGAATAATCGCGCATGGCAATAAGGTGCCAATACCCTCTTAGCCTCTCAAATTGATACTCAATCAGCCAGTCAGTCCCGTTTTTATAAATTTTCACTGACTGAGAGAAGTCAGGTTTTCCACTTGGAAGCACGTGAAATTTCAAGCCATTCTCCGTAATATATTTTTCCAATGTGGCTTTTTCTATAATGGACTCCTCTCTCACATCCGTTTTAATGACGCCAGCCTCTTCACGGCCATGTTCGTCTATACCGTATTCATAGCTATAAGACGACAAAGGAAATTCAATTCGGCTCATCTCGAAATCTTTGTCAGACATGAAACGTGACAAGAACTGATCGAAGTCTTCAACAGTACTGGGCTGCCGAGCACACCCAGCCAGCATGAAGAATATAAAAGCTACGGATATTAATCTTAGCATGAGTACTCGCAGTGCTAACGCCATTGTACAGCGGCAGCCTTGGCAGAGCGAAGCGGCGATAAGGCTGCCCGGTGGCGGGCCCTCAGGCCCGGAACGAACTGAAACTATTGATTAGGTTGCGTTGAAAAAATAATGACTGGGATGACCCAAGCCCCCCGGCTGAAAATAGCCCATGCCACTGCCAAATGGATTAATCCCATCACCGCAGCTAAGCTTGGCGATGTGAGAGCGACACCATCTATGCTGGGCGAAAGAGCCGGATAAATCAACGCAACGATCTGCAATAACCCTAAAGTCCCAGACGCCAGACATCCAACTTTCAAGACGACAGGCATGGAACCAAACCGGCCTGGAATCATGTCCATACTCACCAAGCTAGACCTCTAAAATGCATAATGCCTCAATAACCGGCGCAGCTTCGCTGCGTCCGGCGCCGTAGGCGCGAAGTTAATTGACTTGTATGGAGTAGTTTCTTTGCAAATATCCAAACAACCATTCCCGTTCAATTTCAGTTGCTCCTGTTGCTATTTCTACTCTCTCGGCTCCTTTATCAATAGTTAACCGATTTCCATTATCAGTTTCACGCAACTCCATTGTTTTTAGTTCTGATGGAGTGAATTCAATGCGCTTGCGCTTGGGAAATATGGATTTCCAATAATCCTTTTGGCTGTGCATACCAAAATCTATTTTCAGTGGAGGCACTCCCGTATCCAAAGACAAGGACGGGCGATTAAGAAGAAGTTGTTCCGGGATGCTTTTTTGGAACACCCTGTAAATCATATACCCTGCAAAAAGGCCACCGACGGTCCAGCCACCCAACCAAAAGATAAGGAAGGCGTCACCTTCACCAGATGATATTTGTGAGAAAGCAATAGTAAATCCTATAAACCAGCAACCCATCCAGAATAGTAAAAATAACCCAATGAAGTATCTCATTGTGCCACCTTTTCCGTGGGGTACAAGAATATGTTGATGACCATTCAAGGTATCAATTTTGATTTCACTACCTTGTGGAGGTGTATTACTCATTATTACTCCTGGCGCCGTAACGGAGGTCCGGACACAGCTTGCTGTGGTGGAAGCCCATGGCGTACATAATTGCATTGTTATGAACTATTGTGGCCCGAAACCCACTAAGCCTGAAACACACCATAAATATACACCCATCGAATTTAGAACCTTACCCCAGAATTTTGTACGAAACTTAATACCTGTTAAAAATAATGTTACCGCCAACAAGCATGCTACCCCAAGAAGCACTCTAAACTCGGTGGTGAAGTATGGAGCATCTGAAGTAAAGCCGACAAACACGCCCATAAAACCACCTATTGGAAGCATTACTAAACCCAGGCCCGTAGTTGGTACCGCAATTAGCAGTGCCGGCCCAGCGTACGCCAGCCCCCACTGCCACTTTTCAGAAAAATTCATCATTATTAATAACGCCGGCCATACGCGGCCGAGTGAAACGAGGTCCGGCGCTCGAAGCGCTGCGCATTGTTATGGCAGTTACTTTTTCTCATGTATGCCAACGACATTGCCTTGAGATTGGCTCTTTACCTCCTTCACCTTTTTTAGGAGATGAGGTGATACATTCCACTTTTGGCCGGACTCTGTAACGACAGTAACCGTTTGCTTGTTGAACTTGAATAGAGTGCCAAACTGCGTTCCTCTTCCCGGAGGATCAAAACACACCCGTTCCCCAGGACGGAACTCCATCATTTCTTTATGCGTATGCATTGTTTCCAGGAACTTGAGGCGCTCAACTATTCGATGGTTGAGATCGCAAAGCTCCTCTTCGCTTAGATGATCAATGTCTATGGTCATGAATTACTCCGATTTCTGAATCTCCATACGCATTGCTTACCGGAAAATTGGGAGCGCAGCTACTTGTTGGGTGGCAAAAGCACAGGGCGAGGACAATGCCTTCGGCGCTTATCATCAACTGCTGGTTCTTTTCGGCATTCCAGTTAATTTGCTTCATGGGCCGAGTCTAGCAGGATGAGCTCCTATTGGCATCTTGCTAACGCCGCGCTCTGCGGCAACTTTGGAGCCGGGAAGCGGCGGAAAATCGGTGGCTGAGCAGCCGATTGTTAAATCATTTGACGTACGGTATCCTGAGCATGATCAATATCCTGTACAGGAGCAGCCTTGTGGATGCTATTAGCTATACAGCCGCTAGAACGAATCTAGCAAAAACCATGGAGCAGGTCTGTGAAGACCATTCCCCTGTGATCATCACCCGGAGCAAGTCGCAGTCCGTGGTAATGATCTCCCTTGAGGACTACGAGGCATTGCAAGAGACCGCATACCTCCTGCGCGCACCAAAGAACGCCCGTCGTTTGTTGGAATCCGTCGCCGAGCTCGAGCAAGGTGGTGGTCAAGAAAAGGAACTTCTTGAATGAAACTCATCTTCTCCGAGAACGCCTGGGAAGACTATTTGTACTGGCAGAAAACTGACAAAAAGATCCATAACCGAATCAACAAGCTGATCAAAGAGACCAAGCGAGAACCGTTCGAAGGCATTGGTAAACCGGAGCCTCTCAAACACAGCCTCGCCGGTTACTGGTCCCGGCGGATCAATGAAGAACACCGAATGGTTTACAAGGTCATGGATGACGCTTTGCTTATCGCCCAGCTCCGGTATCACTACTGATTGAACGCTGCCGTAACCGGCCAAAATACGGAGCGGTTGTTTGTGGAACAATGAGCGTAGCGAATGCACAAGTTGCCGCAGAGTATTTTGGGTCCACTTGATGGTCTTGTAGAGCACAAACTACAACCAGCTCAGAAGCCCTACGATAAACATACCCAGCAAGGCGCAAAAACTAATTGCAAAAGCGACGCTACGAGCAACTTTCAGATTGTTGTAGTAGAACATCATGTGACCAAAACGCCCCGCTAAATACGCCAATGCACACCCATTCAGCCATGCGGGGTTTGCGGAAGAAAAAATACCAAATAAGGCAAACAAAATCAGCATAGCTGCACTTTCGTTGCTATTGGCTAACACCCTGTGAGATCGAAATATAAAACTGTCGTGGTCTTGCTCTATCAAGAAGCCGGGAGTGTGCTTTGCCCTTATGCCCACCAAATCCATTATTGCTAACTGGACCCAAAACAGAAATCCAGCAAAGCCCAAAACAAATACCGTCACTTTGTAAGGCTCTATTATTTCCATCCGTTACTTTCTCCATTGCTTCAATGTTCTGGTATGCTCAAATGCCGCCAACACGCGCGGCTTTGTAGTGGAGGCGGAGCCGCAACGAAAAAGCCGTCGCTGTGCTTGGCCTAGTTTTGGACGTTGACACCACAGTCACTTGTTATGTGCTGGCATTATTTTTTCCGACCAAAAGAATGATGTTAAGCCGAATAATGCGATGCCTGCTAATAAGGTGGCAATTACCTGATTTGAAGGTGAAAGGTGAAATGAACCCCCCATTGTGCCAGCCAGCATTAGTAGTAGAAAAGAAAGCAAAGAGAGAATACCTACGCCTTTACATAAATGATTTATGGGCAGCGCGAGCGGTTTATAAACAATAGAGATAATAATGGCAAGCGCAAGAATGGGTAAAAGAAAATGGCCGAGAGAAAAACCAAAGACTGACCCAGTGTAAAAAAACATACCTAAACAGATGGCTGCCAGTAATGATTTGAGTGTGTTAGTTATCATAATGCTAATTTCCTATTGCACATAACGCTGCCATCACCGGTGCCTAAGCCGAAGCGAAGCTGAGGTTTTGGCATCCGGTGCATGGCCTGGTTAGCTGATGGGCTTAACGCAATACTCGATCGGCATGGGCTTATCTACTACCTTTGAAGATAGCCTGTATCGCTTGCCTTTCTCTATTGAAGCTCCTTTTAGAACCTCTTCGAGACGATCTTTGATTGGGACTTGAAAGTCGTCTTGTGTGCGTGCCTGGATAAATGCAGCCGCGACCTCGAATTCATAATTTTCCGACTGATACAGCGCGAACTCATCTTTGGGGTCACGGAGGGTGTTCAAAACTCTGTGTCACCGACAGCAGCGTCACAGACTGATGTATTCGTCCAGGCGCTCGGGGAAGTGGATGGCCATCTGCGACAGCGTCAGGTTCCAGTTCTGAACGGGGTGTGTCAATGGCCATTAATTTTGACCCACTTTTGGCCAATAAAATTGACCCACTTGCGTACCGCTAACCGCCGGTTTTCTGCTTCAGTCGATAGCTCTCACCTCCCAGCATAAAAATGTGTGAATGGTGGATAACGCGGTCGATGATGGGCACGGCCACGTTATCGTCATGGAAGAACTCGCCCCAACTGGTGAAGTCCTTGTTGGTGGTCAGGATGACCGAGCGGTACTCGTACAGGTTGTTGATCAACTGGAACAGGTTGTACCGGGCCTGCCGTGTCATCGGCAGATAGCCCAGCTCGTCGATGATCAGCACGTCGTACTTGCTCAGCTGATTCAAACGCTTCTTCAGCTCGCCCTTCATCTCTGCCAGTTCTAGATCCTCGACCAGTGCCAGAGCGGTGCGGAACAGCACCTTGTAGCCAGCCTGGACCGCCTTGTGGCCAATCCCAATGGCCAAGTGGGTCTTGCCCACGCCCGGTGGTCCGATGAACACCAGGTTGTCCCGGTTGTCGATAAAGCTGAAGTCCAGCAAGGCACTGACCTGGCGCTTGGTGATGGTGGTCTGGTGCCGGTAGTCGAAGGCCTCCAGATGCTTCTCCGAGGGGAACTGGGCCTGCTTGAGGTTGCGGCTCACGCGGCTGCTGGAGCGGGCGTTCAGCTCATGCTCGACCAGTGACTGGGCGAAGTTCAGGTAGGACAGTTCATTGGCTTCGGCCTTGGTCAGCAGGGTGGCCAGCTCACCAGCGGTCGCGCTGAGGCGAAGGCTGCGGTACTGCGCGATGGTGCTGTCGAGCAGGCTCATGGGGTCACCCCGTGGCCAGTCGACTGGCCAACCCGGGCGTAAGCGTTCAGGTCGGCGTGACTGACCTGGCTGCCAGTTACGGGAGCATAGTCCTGATCGCTGATGACCCGCCCCCGCGCCTTGGCTTGCTGCCAGGCTTCGAGATAGCGCTTGAGTCCAGTGGCAGTCAGCTCGCCGCGCCCGCACAGCTCACCAAGCAGCGTCGTATCAACCGGCGCATGGGCCATGAGTAGGTCGCGTGCGGCGACCAACTGGTCCTTGTAGATGCGCGGGGAAGTACGCTTGAGCAACTGGCACAGGGTTGCCCCCAGGTCATCGGGCAAGATCGAGTCGATGCTGTGCTCCAAGTCGGTGATGCGCTGGGCATGGTCGCGGTAATGGTTGTTGTTCTTGATCATCCGGCCCTTGGCCTTGCACAGGTCATGGGTGGCGATGAGTTCACCGCTCTCCAGGTCATGGATCAGTAACTGGTCGTCCTGTGCGCTGACACCGACACGGGCTTGCTGCCAGGCCATGGGTACCGAGTACTTGTTGGCCTGCCAGGAGATCAAGCCGGTCTTGTCGACCTTGCGTGTCTCCCTTGTCGGCGCCAAGTGCAGCAGGCTCTGCGGGACCAGATAGGGCTTGAGTTGGCTACGCTCCAGCGCCTCGAAATGGACCCGTGGATGCTGGCCCGTCGTGCCATGCAGGCGGGCGTTGGCCACCGTCTCAAGCCAGTCATGCAGGTGCTGGCGAACGGCGTTCTCGTCCTGGAACTGCTCACCGTAGAAGCAGTCGCGCTTGACGTACTTGACCCCGGACTCCACCTTGCCCTTGCTCTCCGGGTCATAGCCCTCGCACGCGTGGATGCGGTACCCGACGGTAGTCGCATACTGGTGGAAGCGCTGGTTCAGCGTCAGCTCACGGTACTGCTCGTTAATCACCACCATCTTGGTCTGATCGTAGATGCACTCCTCGGTGACGCCGCCGAAGTAACGGAAGGCCTCGTCGTGCATCTGAATAAATCGCTCGGTGTGCAAGGGACGGAAGTCGAGGCCGACATACATCAAGCGGGAACAGGACAGCACAAACACCACAAAGTGAACGACACGCTCCAGGCCGCCGATCATGACGCCTCGCAGCTCACCAGGATCGACCTGACACTGGACGCCCGGTACCGACTCAACGACCGGTTCGTAATAGCGCAACTGACCGCTGGCAACCTGCTGCTTGAGCTCTTGCACATACCGGCGGATGCTCCGGTCTGACACCGCTAGGTCAACGGTGCGCTGCCTCAGACGACGGGCCAGCTTGACCGCGCTGAGGGCTGGAAACTGACCCAACTGATTGATCAGATAATCACGGTGCTGGTCGAGCAACTTGGTGCGTGAAGGGTCAGCAATGGCAGTGCTGATTTGCACCTCATCCAGGTGCAGATACTTGCGTACGGTGTTCCGGGATATCCCCAGCTCGCGACTGATGGCACGGACCGACAGGCCACGGCCCTGGTCATACAACCCCTTGATCTTGTGAATCACAACCCACTCCTTCAATGATCTGTCCCCGGCCTGTGCATAAGGCGGGGGACGCTACATGGATCGGTGGCCTATGCCACCATGGGTGGGTCAAAATTGTTGGCCAGAGGTGGGTCAGATTAATTGGCCATTAACAGGGTGGGTCCAGCGCTCGGATGCCTTGAGTATACCGGCATAGAGCAGCTTCAGTAAGGCGTTCTCACTGGCAAAGCCGCCCTTGGTCTTGGTCAGCTTGCGGAACTGGCGATGCACAGCCTCCACCGCATTGGTGGTGTAAATCGCAGTGCGGACGTAATCGGGATATTTGAAGTAGGCCGATAGGGTTGGCCATTTGCCCCGCCAAGACTTGATCACCATTGGATATTTCTCGCCCCATTTGGCTTCCAGTTCATCGAGTGCGATTTCTGCGGCGTTCAGCGTTGCAGCCTTGTAGACGGGCTTCAGATCAGCCATGAAGGCTTTCTGGTTTTTCGATGCGACATACTTCAGCGAGTTGCGTATCTGGTGAATCACGCAATGCTGGATTTCCGTTTTCGGGTAAATGCTCTCGATGGCTTCCGGGAAGCCTTTCAGGCCATCTACACAGGCGATCAGGATGTCCTTAACGCCACGATTGTAGAGGTCTGTCAGCACGGAGAGCCAGTGATGGGCGCCTTCCTGGTCGGACAGATACAGGCCAAGCAGCTCCTTCTTTCCCTCGATGTTCAGGGCGAGAATGGTGTAGATGGCCTTGCTGACGTAACGCCCGTTTTCCTTGATTTTGTAGTGAATGGCGTCAAGCCAGACAATTGGATAGATGGAGGGTGTTCAAAACTCTGTGTCACCGACAGCAGCGTCACAGGCTGATGTATTCGTCCAGGCGCTCGGGGAAGTGGATGGCCATCTGTGACAGCGTCAGGTTCCAGTTCTGAACGGGGTGGGTCCAGCGCTCGGATGCCTTAAGTATACCGGCATAGAGCAGCTTCAGTAAGGCGTTCTCACTGGCAAAGCCGCCCTTGGTCTTGGTCAGCTTGCGGAACTGGCGATGCACAGCCTCCACCGCATTGGTGGTGTAAATCGCAGTGCGGACGTAATCGGGATACTTGAAGTAGGCCGATAGGGTCGGCCATTTGCCCCGCCAAGACTTGATCACCATTGGATATTTCTCGCCCCATTTGGCTTCCAGTTCATCGAGTGCGATTTCTGCGGCGTTCAGCGTTGCAGCCTTGTAGACGGGCTTCAGATCAGCCATGAAGGCTTTCTGGTTTTTCGATGCGACATACTTCAGCGAGTTGCGTATCTGGTGAATCACGCAATGCTGGATTTCCGTTTTCGGGTAAATGCTCTCGATGGCTTCCGGGAAGCCTTTCAGGCCATCTACACAGGCGATCAGGATGTCCTTAACGCCACGATTGTAGAGGTCTGTCAGCACGGAGAGCCAGTGATGGGCGCCTTCCTGGTCGGACAGATACAGGCCAAGCAGCTCCTTCTTTCCCTCGATGTTCAGGGCGAGAATGGTGTAGATGGCCTTGCTGACGTAACGCCCGTTTTCCTTGATTTTGTAGTGAATGGCGTCAAGCCAGACAATTGGATAGATGACTTCAAGATCACGCTCTCGCCATGCCTGTAGCTCTGGCAGAAGTTTGTCGGTGACAGCATTGATGGTGCCGTTGGACAGCTCAATATCATATAACTCAGCAATGTGAGCGCGGATGTCCTGGTAGCTGTTGCCGAGCGCAAACAGGGCCAGGATTTTGCGCTCCAGCTCATCGGTCAGGTGCGTCTGGTGTTTCTTGATAAGCTGGGGCTCGAAGGTGCCGCTGCGGTCACGGGGCGTCTTCAATTCGAAGCTGCCGACGGGGCCTTTCATGGTCTTGCCGGTCGTGCCGTTCTTGCGGTTCGGCGTGGCTTCTTTGGCAAGATGATTGTCCAACTCAGCCTGCATGGCGGCTTCGGTGAGTTGCTTGATCAACGGCGTGAGAATGCCGTCTTTACCGGTCAAATCCTGGCCGTCACGCAGGGCTTGCAGGGCGGCGTCAATGTCGAATGTGGGTTTGCTCATGGTTCACCTCTCTGATGAGTAGATTAAAGAGGTGACACAGAATTATGAACACTACCGTATAAAGATGTGCTTGATCAAAGGGCGATCTTCCCATTCCTTTTTTATGTAAATCTCACCTGGAACACAGAAATACCAAGGCTGTTTCCCAAAAGCTGAAAACTGAGCACTTACTATTTCTTGAACCAAATGAATAGCCTGCAACGCCAGCTCTCGATCATTACGATCAGTTTCAGGATTAAAGTGAATAGCATGATTACGCTTGTCATTGAGCTCCCTGAATTTTGCGGCAGCCTCTGGCAATAATTCGCCCCAAGATTCCAGAGCATCTATCGCAACGGGCCAATAGTCGAATGATTGTTTACGATATAATTTTTTTATATTCCGGCGATGTTTTGTGGTAGTCCCGAAGCAACAACACCATATGGTTAAGAACCCTCTCACCGAGAGCGCACGCTCCTGTTAGAGCAGGATAATAGCCCCCTACCACAAACGAGTTCCTGATCTGCTCTAGAAACTTGTTATGGAAAGCTGTCACTGAGAAAGGCTTAAACTTCAAATCATGAAAGTTCTTTACTTTTTGTTCTATGCTCCAGCTCCCAAACTGCTCGGCAAGCTCCTTAATAGTCTTTTCTCTGTTTTCAATGTGCAGCTCTTTTATTTTCTCATCCCATTGGTCTTGAACAGGCTCTAAGCAGTGCGCCCTTGAATCAAAATCAAATGAAAATATTCTGTATCGTTTCATATCTATACTTTTGGCACGCTAACGCCCTGAATAAGCCGCCGTTTGGAGCGCCAGCGCAAAACGGTCGGCTTGATTCACTGGTTAGCCCTCGTTTTGCACCAAACGTCCTTTGGATTCGGCAAAATCTGCAACACCCTTGGTGATGCCTTTGATTTCTCGACTCCAGAACAGCAAAATTTCCGCCAATTCGGTTGGTTCAAATTTCACGACTTGCCCAATACCAAAGCTTTTCTGCCTCTCAACCTTTTTTATTCCAATGCGACATTCATTCTCAACCTGGTGGCCTTTGAGTTCATTAAACTCCATTTCTTGCTCTCCATTCTCATCAATCAGAACGGCACAGAGCCCCATCCACTTGACGTAAAGGTGTTCCTTTTCCTCGTCATTGCAGTCTCGTCGAGTAACGACACCGCGGTAGTGTTCATAATTCTGTGTCACCTCTTTAATCTACTCATCAGAGAGGTGAACCATGAGCAAACCCACATTCGACATTGACGCCGCCCTGCAAGCCCTGCGTGACGGCCAGGATTTGACCGGTAAAGACGGCATTCTCACGCCGTTGATCAAGCAACTCACCGAAGCCGCCATGCAGGCTGAGTTGGACAATCATCTTGCCAAAGAAGCCACGCCGAACCGCAAGAACGGCACGACTGGCAAGACCATGAAAGGCCCCGTCGGCAGCTTCGAATTGAAGACGCCCCGTGACCGCAGCGGCACCTTCGAGCCCCAGCTTATCAAGAAACACCAGACGCACCTGACCGATGAGCTGGAGCGCAAAATCCTGGCCCTGTTTGCGCTCGGCAACAGCTACCAGGACATCCGCGCTCACATTGCTGAGTTATATGATATTGAGCTGTCCAACGGCACCATCAATGCTGTCACCGACAAACTTCTGCCAGAGCTACAGGCATGGCGAGAGCGTGATCTTGAAGTCATCTATCCAATTGTCTGGCTTGACGCCATTCACTACAAAATCAAGGAAAACGGGCGTTACGTCAGCAAGGCCATCTACACCATTCTCGCCCTGAACATCGAGGGAAAGAAGGAGCTGCTTGGCCTGTATCTGTCCGACCAGGAAGGCGCCCATCACTGGCTCTCCGTGCTGACAGACCTCTACAATCGTGGCGTTAAGGACATCCTGATCGCCTGTGTAGATGGCCTGAAAGGCTTCCCGGAAGCCATCGAGAGCATTTACCCGAAAACGGAAATCCAGCATTGCGTGATTCACCAGATCCGCAACTCGCTGAAGTATGTCGCATCGAAAAACCAGAAAGCCTTCATGGCTGATCTGAAGCCCGTCTACAAGGCTGCAACGCTGAACGCCGCAGAAATCGCACTCGATGAACTGGAAGCCAAATGGGGCGAGAAATATCCAATGGTGATCAAGTCTTGGCGGGGCAAATGGCCAACCCTATCGGCCTACTTCAAATATCCCGATTACGTCCGCACTGCGATTTACACCACCAATGCGGTGGAGGCTGTGCATCGCCAGTTCCGCAAGCTGACCAAGACCAAGGGCGGCTTTGCCAGTGAGAACGCCTTACTGAAGCTGCTCTATGCCGGTATACTCAAGGCATCCGAGCGCTGGACCCACCCCGTTCAGAACTGGAACCTGACGCTGTCACAGATGGCCATCCACTTCCCCGAGCGCCTGGACGAATACATCAGTCTGTGACGCTGCTGTCGGTGACACAGAGTTTTGAACACCCTCGACACCGCCTCTATGGGTAATACAATTTCGAGCTTTATTGATGCTCCTGAGGCTTTCTAGCGACTCAATTGGTATTGAGAATTGCTCTTCCAAGTATGCCAGCTTCGATGGAAAGGGCTTTTTATCGAAGCGTCTGACGTCGGCTTTGACATGAAGAGGCGAAGCTGCATTCTTCTTTATCATTATCAAACAGAGATAAACCTCCTCGATGAAAAATTGAAAGGATTCAAGCAGCTCCCTTAGAGAACTATTGATTGTCCATTCGCAATAGGCCTCTTTGAATTGGGTAACTGTGTCTTGGTCGAGACCATCCTTCAGAAGCTGAATGCTTGTAATATGACTTAATTGGTAATCATTGAGTCGCTCATCTAAAGCGGCATTCACTCCCAAGCCCATAAATACATAAGCTCTTCTTGCACCCTTCAGAGCCCTTTCCTGTATTTTGTCTAGCTCGATCCTCATTCTGCTTCCTTTCAGGGGCTAACGTTTAGATAACAGTCCTCGTGACACAAAAAACAAAGTCACTCGGAACTTAGGATGAATCGTACGAACTTTTTTCGAGGTACTGTTCATCGGCTCGTTGGACAGAGCCGCCTGCACGGTGACGCAGGACCGATGCTCTATTAATGGAATTTCCTTTTCCGCGCGATGGCCAGCATCGGCTGGTCAGACGGGACACGCCTCCGCAGGTACTGCAGTAATACACCGTCGACGAGCAATCTTCAGCAGGTCGAACCATCGCCAATGTGCCGCAGGCGTTCCGGCAACGGCGATAATCTTGCTTCGCGGCCGGCGCATAAAACCCGTAATACCTTAGGGTATGGAGCCCTTGAGGTGGAACGTGCAGCAAGACTCGACGAATAAACTCCTCTGGCCTTAACCGCTGGGACTTGACCCTCTTGTCTCTGTGATCGAGATAACTCATCTCAATCCCACCCGCGTCAATGCGCTTGAGTTGACGCGGATTGACTGGGCCGCCTTTGCAGTACCGGGCCAGATACAAGAGCACGCCTTTGCCATGCTCATACCGCTCTTCAATGCGGACACTCCAGGACTTCTTGTACAGACTCCGATACACCGCCCAGAAGGTGTCCCGCGTCATGTCGGGAGGCAGACAGAGGTCACCCGACTCAAAAGCTTCTTTCACCAATCCTTGAAGCTTGCCCCGGTATACCTCCCGTATCACTCTGCCGGGCAACAAAAAGGTGTTCAACGCCCTCCAGTTACCCTGACGGTCAAGTCCGCCTGCAGTCACCAGGCAATGGGTGTGCGGATGCAAATTGAGCTGGCGACCCCACGTATGAAGCGCCATCAAAACACCAGGCTTGAGTCCACCATGCCGGTCATCAGCTAGCAGCGTAAGCAGCGTTGTCTGGCTGGCCCTGAAAATAATCTGAGCGAAGAGTGATTCGTTATACCGCCAAAGCGAAAGATACTCATGCGGTAACGTAAAAATCACATGAAAGTGGGGAACATCTAACAGTCGCTGCTTTTGCTTCTCTACCCATTCCATGCGTTTTTGTTGTGCACACAAATAGCAAGCACGATTACGGCAGGAATGGTGAACCTCAATGCCGGGGTGCTGATCGGCGCAGGCGTAGTAACTGGTGCCCATGGAAGCCGTGCGGCAGTTGACCAGCGCATCAATGGCCTTCAGGTGTCAACGACGGTTCAAAACTGACCCACTTATCGGCGATATCGTCGGTTTAAAACTGACCCACCCTTGGCGATTAATTGTTGGTTAATAGACCTTGGCTGCTGCCCGAGACCGGCGCGATACCCGCAGCGTTCTTGTCCTTCAAGCGGTAGCTTTCGCCACGGATCTGCACGATATGCGCATGGTGTAACAACCGGTCTAACAGCGCTGCCGTCAAGGTTGTGTCATCGGCGAAGGCATGGGACCACTGCGAGAACGGCAGGTTACTGGTTACGATGACACTGCCTTGCTCGTACCGCTTGGCGATGACATTGAAGAACAGATTGGCTTCTTCGCGGCCAAACGGCAGATAGCCGATCTCGTCGATGATCAGCAGCCGCGGAGCTAGCACGCTGCGCTTCAAGTATTGCTCTAGGCGTTCCTGTTTGCGGGCTGTTGCCAGTTGCAGCATCAGATCGGCTGCGGCGATGAAGCGTGTCTTGATGCCTTGAGCGACGGCTTTGTGACCTAGGCTGATGGCGAGATGACTCTTGCCAACGCCACTGGGGCCGAGGAGTACGACATTCTCTGCTCGCTCTACGAAGGCCAAGCTTGTCAGTTCGTTCAGCTGTTTGCGCGGCGCTCCGCTGGCGAATTTAAAGTCATAGTCCTCGAAGAGCTTGCGCCCAGGGAAGCCGGCAAACTTGAGTAAGGTCTCACGGGAGCGCAGGGACCGTGCGTCCAGTTCCAAGCGCAATAGCTGCTCAAGGAAGTCGGCCAAGGTGTCTTCTTGCGAGGCGCAACGGTCGGCCATGGCTGACCATTCGCTGGCTAACGTGTCGAGCTTTAGGTTCGCGCAGGCGTGTTGGATACGCTGATGTTGCAGGTTCATGGACGTGCCTCCAGCAGCCGATCATAGGTGCTCAGCGGATGCTGGAAGCTCTCCCTGGGCACAGGCCGTGCGGCGGCGGGTATGTGCTCTAAGCCCCGTTTTGCCCGCCGTGGCAATGGCCTGAGCTGGAAGCGCTCCTGATCCAGCAATATCTGAGGCTTGATGCCGGTGGTGCCATGGATACGCTGGTGCGCCACACGCTCGAGCCAGGGACCTATATGGGCATTGGCCGTGGCCACATCCAGCCGAAGCCCAGCCTGATTCAGAGTGGCTGCCAGGGGCGTGATGAAGCTGTTTTTCAAGTAACCATTGAAGCGCTCGACCTTGCCCTTGGTGCGAGCTCTGTAGGGTCGGCAAGCGCGGGCGATAAAGCCATAATCACGCGCAGTCGCCAGCAGTTGCGCATTCCAACGATGCTGGCCTTCGCCGTAAGCATCACGCTCGATCATGATGGTCTTGGCGTTGTCGAACAGGATCTCCTGGGGTACCCCGCCGAAGTAATGGCATGCCTCCTCGATCCCGCGCAGCCAGTCATCCTGACGCTCATGCTCGGAAAACCGGACGTAGGTAGCGCGGCTATATCCCAGCGTGGCGACGAAAGCTTTGATCGTGCGCCGGTGGCGAGAGATGGTCGTGAAATCGACCTGCATTTGCTTGCCTGGAGGCGTCTCGAAACGAACTACCGGATCAGGCACGGCCGTCTTGAACTCGGCGAGATAGTTCTTGAGCTGAGTGATTCCGCCAGCATAGCCACGATCCTGAATCTCGCTGAACAGAACCGTTGCCGGTATCCAGTGCGGTTTGGCCGCCTCGATCCGTGCTAACAGATAGGTTTTGTAGGGCTCTAGCTTTGCTGGGCGAGCAGCCCGGTCCGGATAGCTAGGTACAACCGTCAGATCCCGCAGATACCTCCGCACCGTATTGCGCGACACTCCGAGCTGCTTTGCGATGGCGCGAATGCTGTTGCCTTGGCCATGTAATACATGAATTTCCACGAGTCTCTCCTGAGTCAACATCGGCCGCCGCTCTGGTCATTTGATTAGGCGGCCATTTTGCTTCAGGTGGGTCAATTTTAAGTCGACGTTGGTGGGTCAGTATTACTCCGGCGGTGACATTCAGGTTCTTTAGCGGCTGTTTGGTTGCCTTCAACCGGTCATGGTAGGCAGCAAACACCTTCTGCACTGCGCGATCGGACATATCCTTGTGTCCTTGTGCTAGTAATGACGTAACGCCTCTACTCTGCCGCGAAGCGGCTTTGTTCAACATTTATATATCAGCCTCACCGACCAATATGTCGGTGATCGTTTTGTTTTTCTTAAATGTTGTTCCAACTCGCTTGCAGCCCCGTGACGTCAGTCTTATAACCCGATTGTCGGGTTTCATGTGACCGGCAAAATGGTCGCAGAGCCTCATATCCCGGTTTTCCATCGTGCGTTTAACGCGTTGAAATCATGACGTTAATCCTTCATTTCCGGGCATGCTCCAGGATATCGATCATGGTGATCAATTCCCCGACGGCAGGCACGCTACCGCCATTCCCGTCACACGGTGTTTGTGCGGGGTTCTGTAGAACGGCAGGCAAGGGAGTTTGTCGCGGCAGTCCCTGCCTTGTGCGGATTAAGTGCGGTCAAGCGAGCTTGGCCAGTCGTTCAGATATAGCATGGCCTGCATGTTGTGGCAAAACGCACATGGGCACCTCGCTGGTGCCCATGATGTAGCTTTGGTCGCTGCAGGGCTCTTGCGCTGGCGCGTCAGGATTCCTGGCTGTTTTTGCCTGGCGGCTGGGCGACGATGTCTTCCATGGTCAAGCCGGTCAGCCCATGAATGGTTCGCCACAGATAGACCAGGATCAGGACCATCATGACCATCGACGGCAGTGCGATCATCGGATAGCTGACCAGCGTCATGCGGCCGAGCTCTTCATTGAAGGCCTGCGAACCTGCAGGGCTGTTGACGATCCACTTGGCCAGAACATAGTTCATCACCGATGAGAAAAAGAAAGTACCGGCAAGGAAGTAGGTGGCTTTGAGCAGGCGCTGCTCAAAAACGTCAACGAGACTGCGTTCGCTCAGGCGTTCGTGTACCAGGTCCACGTTGAGCACTTTGTCGTTGTACAGGAGGGTGCGAATCAACGGGAAACGGGTTCGGGTCGAGACCAGCACGGCAATACCGATGATACCGGGCACGGCGGCTTCCTTGATTGCCAGCCACTGAGGATCGAGCTTGAGCAGACCGATGCCGCCGGTGAGCATGACGCTGACCAGGCCGAGCAGGGCAATCCAGTTGAACTTGCGATAGCGAATCAGCTCGAACAGCCCCCAGCCGAGCGGAAAGGCCAGGGCAATGACCAGCGCCAGCGGTGGCCCGAGGTGCTCTTCGCCACTGAATTTCATCAGGATGATCGAGGGCGCGACAATACTCACCAGCAGGTCGATCAGCGGGCGTTGTTTGTGCTCGGGACGGGTCTGGGCCTTATCAGTCATGGGTCTCTGCTGGGTGATTCAATGTGACCTGCATGATACACGGCTCGGGCTGGCGGGGGCAGTCTGCATCGTCGCGGGCCACTACCGAGACCAGACCTGAGGCCATTGCAGCACCCGGTCCGCAGCTGGCAGTGCATCGGCGTCATGGGCCAGCAGAAGCACAGTCCGTCCTTGCAGCCAGCTGTGCAGCCAGGCCTTGATGCGTTCACGCCGGATATGGTCTACGCCGGTAAAAGGTTCATCCAGAATGACGATGGGTGGATCCTTGAGTAGCACCCGTGCCAGCGCCAGACGCCTGCCTTCGCCACCGGACAGCTGGCGGCCGGTTTCGCCAACCCAGCTATGCAGGCCATCGGGCAACTCTCGCACCATATCTCCCAACTCGACCCGGTCCAGAGCTTGCCAGAGCTCATCGTCACTAGCATCAGGTGAGCCCAGGCGCAGATTGCTTGCAATGCTGTCATGCAGCAGGTCAGTGCTCTGGGTCAGGTAACCGATCTGGCTGCGCCATTGATCCAGGTCCAGGCTAGTCAGCGGGGTCGAGCCGAACAGCACCTGACCATTGTCAGGATCGATCAGGCGAGCTGCCAGTGCCGCCAGGGATGATTTACCGCACCCGGACGGGCCAATCACCGCCAGGCTGGTTGCCATCGGCAGGTGAAGGTCAATGGATTGCAGCCCGGCATGCCGCACACTGACCGAGTGCCAGAACAGGTCGCCTTTAACGGGCAGGGCTGCAGGATGCTCAGGCTGGTGCAGACAGCTTTGCAGGCTGGTTTGCTGGTTGAGGCGCTCGGCTGCGGCGAGGGTTGCTCCCCATTGCGCGCTGCCGGCGGGCAAACCGGCAAAACTTTCGTGCAGCGCCAGTAGCGCCATGGCGATCATGATGCCTGCGGGGCCGCTGATAATGCTCTGAGTATAGCCCTGCAATGCCAGCGTCAGCCCCAGCAGACTGATCAGCAACAGGGCTGTCAGGTTGATGGCCTGCAAAACGGCTACGCGTTGTTGCCAGCGCAGTTGTTCGCTTATGAGTTGCTGGCTTTGCTCGAGTAGTTGCTGCTGCCGGGCAGCGAGATGACCCGCAGCAGCCAACTCAGCGATGCCCTGTAGCTGTTCCACACACCGGGCCCGCAACTGATCCAGCTGCCATACTCGTCCGGCCGCAAGATTGTGCGTCAAGTGGGCGCTGCCCCAGGTCACCAGCAGCAACACCAGCAGCAACAGAGCCAGGGCGATCAAACCAAGGTGGACGTTAACCGCAGCGAGCAAGCCACTGACGACCAGAACGCAGAGCAGTGCGACCAGGGGTGGGGCCAGCAAACGCAGATACAGATTATCCAGCGTATCGATATCTGCCGTGAGGCGGTTGAGCCATTGGCTGGCGCGGATTCTGGCCAGGTTGTTGCCATCCAGCCGGGTAAGTGCGGAGAAATGCCGGACCCGTAGCGCGGCCAGCAAGGTCAGCACCGTATTGTGATTGAATACCCGCTCGGTATAGCGCGCCAGTGTGCGGGTAACGGCAAAGAAGCGGATGCCACCACCGGGCACATAGACATCGAAAGCAACCCGGGTGCCCGCAGCCCAGAGCATTGCGGTTACGCCGGTTGCGGTAATGAACCAGCCCGAGAGTGCCAGCAGGCCGATGCCGGCCAACAGGGTCAAAGCCAGCAAGCCGATGCCCAGTTGCAGGCGGCCGCGGTAGGGTCGCATGGCTGTCAGCCAGGGCAGCAGTTCACGCATGGGCCAGCACTCCATTGCTCAGGTACAGATGCTGGTCGGCAAGTTCGCTCATGGCCGGGTGGTGGCTGACGATAATCAGTGTACGACCGCTGTCGCGAAGCGCGCGCAAGGCATACACCACGCCTTGTTCGCTATCGGCATCCAGCCCGGCCGTGGGCTCATCCAGCAGGACCAGGCTGGCGCTGCTGAGCCAGACTCGAGCCAGTGCCAGGCGCTGGGCCTGGCCACCCGAGAGGCCGCGCCCATCCTCGCCCAGTTGGCTGTTCAGCCCGGCTGTTTGTGCCTGCAGCGACTCGGCAAGCCCGACTTTTTCCAGGGCTGCCCGCATTTGCTCCTCGGTCGCCGCCGGGGTCAGCAAGCGCAGGTTGTCAGCCCAACTGCCTTTGATCAGCCAGGGGCGTTGGCCCAGCCAGGCAATGGGGTGTGTGCCGGGGGCGTGCGCAAACACGCTGATCTGGCCCTGTTGCGGCGCAATGAAGCCGGCCAGGCACTGCAACAGGGTGGTCTTGCCGATGCCACTGGGACCGCTGATCAAGAGGGCCTGTCCGCGCGGCAGGTGCAGATTGGCCTGGCGCAAAACGGGTGGTCTATCGGGGTGGGCCAGGGTCAGGTCGGTGACGCAGACGGCATCAGGGCTGGCTGAGTCTGGCGCTTGCAATTCGATCGGGTGTTCGCTTGGTTGCTGCGTTTGCCATTCAGCCAGTTGGTCAGCTGCACCGAGGGCCGCTGCGCGGTCATGGTAATGCTGCGCCAGGCTGCGCAGAGGTTGAAAGAATTCGGGCGCCAGCAAGAGCACAAAGAGCCCGCTGAACAGGGTCAGTTGCTCCGCGGGACCGTATTCGATATACCCCAGCAGGCCGAAACCGATATACATGGCGACCACGGCAATAGCGACCGAGGCGAAGAACTCCAGTACTGCCGAAGACAGAAAGGCTACTTTCAGGGTTGCCATACTCAACTGCCGATAGGCCTGGGTATGGGCCTGCACACTTGCCGTCGCGACCCGTTGCTGACCAAAGAGTTGCAAACTGGTGAGGTTGCGTATGCGGTCGAGAAAATGACCCGCCAGGCGGCCGGCTTGCAGCACGTGCCGTTGGCTGATTTGTTCCGCTTGCATGCCGACCAGCGCCATGAACAAGGGAATCAATGGTGCACTCAGCAACAAGAAAATCGCCGCCAGCCAATCCAGCCAGAGCACCAGGGCAAGAATCAGTAGCGGAGCCAGCAGGGCCAGCCATTGTTGTGGCAGGTAGCGAGCGTAGTAACCATCCACGGCATCCACTTGTTCCAGCCACTGGTTGGCCAGCCGGGCGCTGGATTCTCCCGCCAGCCTGACCGGCCCGAGAGCGGCCCAGCGCTGAGTCAGGTCGCTGCGCATTTGCTGGCGCACCCGGGCGCTTGCCTGTTGAGCACAGAGCTCCTGAGCCAGCAGGGCAAGCGCGCGCAACAGAATGCAGGCCAGCAGGAGAGCCAATGCCGGCCAGGTGTGCGACAGCTCTTGGCCAGAGATCAGGATGGCCTGGGCCAGCCAGGCGAAGAGTCCCATCTGCCCGATGATGGCCAGCGTTTGCAGCACGCCAGCCATCACCGCGCCCAGCAGCCAGCTACGCACTGACTGTTGGTAGTGCGCCAGCCAGCGCCGGCTGACCAGCTTGCGTGCGTCGCTAGTGATAGCCGTCACCGGCCTTGATCTTGCCGCGGAAGACCCAGTAGGTCCAGGCGGTATAGGTCAGTACGATGGGAATCACGAAGAGTACCCCGAGCAGCAGGAACAATTGGGATTCCGGCGCCGAAGCCGCGTCCCACAGCGTGTGGTTGGGTGGGACTACGTAGGGCCACTTGGTGACCAGCAGGCCGAGATAGGTAAAGACGAACAGTCCCATGGTGGCAACAAAGGGCATGGCATCGCTCTGCTTGCGCAGGCTGCGGAAAATTTGCCAGGCGCACAGCCCCACCAATACAGGCAGAATCCAGATAACCTGAATCGCCGAAAACCAGCGCTCGTAAGCGGTCGGGTCGACTGTCGGTGTCCATACACTGATGATCACGAAAACCAACAGCACTGCCGCCAGCAGACGCGGTGCCAGGCGGCGTGCCCAGGCCTGAATATAGCCTTCGGATTTCATGATCATCCAGGTGCAGCCAAGCAGTGCGTAACCGGCCAGCAAGCCCAAACCCGTTAACACGGTGAAGGGTGTCAGCCAGTCGAAAGGGCCGCCGACAAATACCTTGCCTTCGGTGGCAAAGCCCTGGATATAGGCACCCACCACGGCGCCCTGGGCAAAAGCGGCAACGATTGAACCACCGGCGAAAGCCCAGTTCCACAAATAGCGGGAGCTTCTTGCCTTGAAGCGAAACTCGAAGGCTACGCCGCGGAAGATCAGCCCGGCCAGCAGCAGGAAAACGCCGATATACAGAGCCGGCAACAGCACTGAATAGACCAGCGGGAAGGCAGCCAATAGCCCGGCACCACCGAGTATCAGCCAGGTTTCGTTACCGTCCCAGACCGGTGCTACCGAGTTCATCATGACATCCCGTGCCTGCTCATCGGGTGCGAAGGGAAACAGGATGCCTACGCCGAGATCGAAACCATCCATCAGCACATACATCATGACGCCAAAGGCAATGATCACCGCCCAAATCAATGAAAGGTCAAAAGTATCCATCTCACTGCCCTCCTTGTTCGAATTGCACTTGAGTCGCCGACATGGGACGTGAAGGGCGCTCGAATATGTCATCGGCCTGGGTATCGCGCTCTTCCATACCATCCTGAAGCACGCGCATCAGGTAATACACACCGGCACTGAACACGACGGCATACACGGTGATGTAACCGATCAGGCTGAACAGGGCCATACCGCCGGTCAGCGAGGGGGTCAGACCCTCGGCATGCGTCATGACATTCTGAATCAGCCAGGGAGCCCGCCCGACTTCAGTGACTACCCAGCCAGCCAACACGGCAATAAAAGGGCTTATGCTCATCAGTCGCAAGGCATGCAGGAACCAGGGCGTTTGCCAGTAACGTCCGCCACGGCGCAGAAACAAACCGGCCAGGCCGGCCGCAATCATCAACAGACCAATCAGGACCATGACGCGGAATGCCCAGAAAACGATCCAGACGGGCGGTTGCTCTTCGGCGACGACGTCGGTTACGCCGGGCACTTCACCTTCCCAGTCATGGGTCAGAATAAAGCTGGCCAGTTTGGGAATGCCGATTTCCAGGTGGTTGGTCTGTGCCGCTTGATCCGGCCATGCAAACAACAGCAGGGGTACACCGGCGGAACGCTCCCAGTTGCCTTCCATTGCAGCCACTTTGATCGGTTGATGTTCCAGTGTATTCAGGCCATGAAAATCGCCCACTACAGCCTGTACCGGTGCCAGCAAAAGTATCATCCAGAGGCTGACTGAGAGTGCCTTGCGGTTGGCTTCTACCTCACGTTTGCGCAACAGATACCAGGCACTGACCCCCGCTACGACAAAAGAACCGGTAAGGAACGAGGCCAACCCCATATGGCTGAAACGATAGATAAACGAGGGATTGATCAACGCCTGTGACCATGAAACGACATGGACCATACCGTCACGCAGCTCAGTGCCCGCCGGGGTTTGCATCCAGCTATTGGCCGACAGAATCCAGAACGACGAGATAAAGGTGCCCAGTGCGACCATGCAGGCGGCGAACAAGTGCACGCCAGCGGGTACCTTGTCACGGCCGAACAGCAGCACCCCAAGGAACGCAGCCTCGAGAAAGAAGGCTGTGACTACCTCGTAACTGAGCACTGGACCGAGGAAATTGGAGCCGGCGTAGGAGAAATTGCTCCAGTTGGTACCGAACTGGAATGCCATGACGATACCGGACACCACGCCCATGCCGAAGACCACGGCAAATACCTGGGTCCAGAACCTGGATAACTTGACCCAGAGTGGGTTTGCCGTTCGCAGATACATGCCTTCCAGAAAGGCAATGAACGACGCCAGGCCAATGGTGAAGACCGGGAAAATGGCATGAAAGCAGACCACAAAGGCAAATTGCAGGCGGGACAGAAAAAGCGGATCTAGCTCCATGTTGACAACTCCTATGGTTGTAACATCGGTAATTAATCGCAGCAGCGAAGGAAGGCTCAAGAGCAGAATTGATCTTGAATCCCTGGAGCAGTGTAGATCAAAATACTACGAGGGGTATGCGGTCAGTTGACGCACGGCCCTGCTACGGGTATTTCCGTGGTGAGAGGGGGACGGTGACAGTTCAACCGGCCAGGTGCATGCCCAGCCAGCCGAGATAGCCAAGATAGACCAGCAGCAGGCAGCCACCTTCTACGCGATTGATTCGCCCGCCCCGGCCGCGGCGGCTCAAGGCAAACACCAGCAGGGCGACAGTCAGGACCAACATCAATACCCAGTCACGTTGCAACAGGGCCGGCTCAACCGACAATGGGCTGATCGCAGCAGCCAGGCCGACCACTGCCAGGGTGTTGAACAGCCCGGAACCGATGATGTTTCCCAGTACCAGGTCATGCTCGTTCTTGCGAACCGCGGCGATGGCTGCGGCAAGCTCTGGCAGTGACGTGCCGATGGCTACTATGGTGAGGCCAATAACCAGTTCGCTGACGCCCAGGGCGGTAGCAATGTCGACTGCACCCCAGACCAGCAAGCGGGAGCTGGCAACCAGCAGCAATAAACCAATGACCAGCCAGGCAATCGCCTTGCCCATTGGCATCGGGTGGGCCTGTAGCGAGCTATCAATTTCTCCGATCAGCACATCATCACGGCCTTTTATGCCTTGCACAATGGACCAGGCAAAAAGAGCAAAAAACACCAGCAGAAGCAGGCCTGCATCCAGTCGATCAAGTTGACCGTTCAGCAACAATGCCCCGGAGAGCAAGGTGATACCGAGCAGGATCGGCAATTCCTTGCGCACGATTTGCGAATGCACGGTAATCGGGCTGAGTACGGCGACCAGGCCGATGACCAGGCCGATGTTGGCAATGTTGGAGCCATAGGCATTGCCCAGTGCCAGGCTGGGGTTGCCTTGCAGAGCGGACAGTGCCGAGACCATGAGCTCAGGTGCCGAGGTGCCGAAGCCGATGATGAGCATACCGATCAACAGGCTCGGGACACCCAGATGGAGGGCAGTGGCTGAAGCGCCGTCGATAAAGCGGTCGGCACTCCAGACCAGAACGATCAATCCCACGATCAGGGCCAGCGCGGCAAGCAGCATGAAAGTCTCTTCAGGTTGGTGAACAAGGCGGCCATTATCATGCAAAGCGGCTGCCAGTAACAGAGGGCTGCTCAGTCGTTGAGCTGTTGGTGCAGACGCTGGGCCGCGGCGTGCTCCGGGTAATGTTCCAGCAGTTGCTGCAGATAGCGTTTGGCGGCGGCGGATTGGCCATGCCGGTCATGGAAACTGGCTGCTGCCCAGAGTAGGTCAGGATCATGCCGATGCTGAGTCACTGCTTCTTCGAGCAAGCTCAGGGCTTGCGCAGGTGCGACAGGCTCGGTGGCCACCGCCAGTACGTAGGCCATGCGAGGATCACCCGGACGGAGTTGATAGGCCTGCTGCAGATGGGCCAGGGCTTCATCGTATCGCTGTTGGCGCACCAGACTCAGGCCAAGGGCGTAATACAACAAGCCGTCTTCCGGGTTGAGCGTCAGCCCTTCCTGCAGCAGGCGCTGTGCTGCAGCTTCGCGGCCCTGGGCGCGCAGCAGGTCGGCCAGATTGAGTCGGCTTCCGGTGTGCAACGGGTCGCGCTGCAAGGCTTGGCCCCACAGGCTTTCCGCTTCCCCGGCGCGTCCCTGGTCCAGTCGCAACAGGGCCGACTGGTTGAGGGCGTCAGCGCGATCGGCATGCAACGCGAGTTCAGCTTCGTAATCTGCCAGTGCGCGCGTAAAGTCGGCCTGATAGTCGACCGGTATCTGGCTGCCACTCAGCAGGCGGGCGGCGGCACTGCGAAGGCTGCGCTCTGTGTCAGTGAGCAAAGGCAATAGCGACTGACGCTGATCAGGGGTGACGTTTTCGAATGCCTCAAGGCTGCCCTGGCGAATAAGCGGGTCATGATGCGCCAGACCTGCTCGCAACCTATCCAGGTTCTGATTGTTCGGGTGCAGACGGGTCGCGGCGCTGCCCCGAATAATCGGCGGTTGATCCTCGCTCGTCAGCAGCTTGCCCAGTGCCTGCTGCACGCTCATCGCACCGTGGCGCTGTCCGGCATCGGCAGCGGCAAAGACATCGGCAAAATGCCCGTCTTGCCAGCGGCCCGCGGGATACCAGTCGGCTACTGCCTCGGCGGCCCAGGCATGGGTCTGGTCCTGATGGCAGCTGACACAGGCGTTGGGGGTATCCAGACGCAACGAGCGATGCGGGTCGGGAATGCCGAATTGATGATCGCGGCGCGGGTCGGTCACCATATAGGTGGTTTGCGGCATGTGGCAGTTGACGCATTGGGCGCCGCTACTGCCGGTGGGATGGAAGTGGTGGCTGGGCTGGTCGAAATGGTCGGCATTGTGACAACTGGCACAGAGTGTATCGCCGTCGGCGCGCAGCTGCTGGCTGTGCGGGTCGTGGCAGTCACTGCAGGTGACGCCGGCGGCGTGCATCTTGCTTTGGGCGAAGGAAGCACTGATAAAGACTTCTTCGCGTTGTTGGCCGTCCGGGTAGTACAGCGGATCGGTCAGCAGTTCTGGCCGGTAGTGATCGAAGAAGCTCTCGCCGGCCTGAAAACCCTCGCTGACCTGGCTGCGCAATGAATGGCACTGGGCACAGAGCGTTTGTTCCTTGTGCTCGGCAGTCGGCTGACGCGGGCTGGCGGTCACGGCTTCCAGCTGGAAATACCAGTCCAGCCCCTGGCGCTGGTCCAGTTGCAGGGTCAGGCCATAGGCCTCGAGGTCATCGGCTCCGGCGGCCCAGCGCAGGTGCTCACTGCCGGGACCGTGGCAGGCTTCGCAACCGACGCCGAGTTCTGACCAACCGGGTTGAAAGCGGTTGCCGGCCGGGTCATAGCCCTTGCGGTAATCAGTGACATGGCAGTCGGCGCACATGAAATTCCAGTTCTGGCTGGGCCGGGCCCAGTGCAACAGATGCTGGTGGGTCACGGCTTCATCAGGGTAGATATGAAACCAGCGCTGACCGCCCTGCTCTTCCGGCCGCGTATCCCAGGCCACGGACAGGGCCTGCAGGCGGCCATCGCCCAGATCCAGCAGGTATTGCTGCAGGGGATCAACGCCGAAGGTGTACTGCACCGGATAGTCCTGAAGCTGCCCGTCCGGGCCATCGGTACGCACAATAAAGTCATCGCCGCTGCGGGAAAACTGCGTAGTGATGCCCTGGTACTCGAACGGGTTGGCTGCAAAGTCGCCCAGCACCGTGGCCGGGCTGGCGGGTGCCATCGCCCTGGCGTGCTGGGATGCCTGCCAGTGGTCGAAGGCGGTCTGGTGGCAAGCGGCGCAAGCCGGGCTGCCGACAAAGGTGGCCTCGGCGGGCGGCGGGCTGGCTGCCAGCGGCGGCACCGTCAGTGGCGGCTGTGCCTGGTGGCCGGCATACCAATAGAGAGCCAGCGCCAGGCAGAGCAGCGCCAGCGCCGGAAGCAGCCAGTAGTAACGCAGCCGTTGAGCCATGGGTCAGTGCCAGTTTGCTGTTGTTATCGGACCATGCTGAGCCTTGTCAGCGACCGCGTCCAGCCCTGCCGGATAAAAGCTGCGCAGGTTGGCGACCCTGCGCAGGGTTCAGGCGGTCAGGCGTTGGCACCCTGCTGACTGGCCTGGCGTTCGGCGTCGACCAGCTCCTTCTTGGACAGTTTGCCGACCGGGGTTTTCGGCAGCTCGGCACGGATCTCCATCGCCGCCAGACGCTCGTGCTTGCCCAGACGTGGCTCAAGAAAGGCCTGCAGGCTGGCAAAATCGGGTGTTTCGGCGCCGCTCTTGAGCTTGATAAAGGCCTTGGGTGCCTGACCCCGGTAGGGGTCATCAATACCGATCACCGAGACCTCTTCCACCGCTGGATGTTCGTAGATGGCTTCTTCAATCATCCTTGGGTAAACGTTGTAACCACTGCACAGAATCATGTCCTTGGTGCGGTCGACGATATACACCCAGCCGTCATCATCCATATAGGCGACATCGCCGGTGCGCAGGAACCCGTCGCTGGTCATCGCCTCGGCGGTGGCATCGTCTCGCTGCCAGTAGCCGCGGGTAATGTTCGGGCCGCTGATGCAGAGTTCACCGCGCTCACCAGCGGGCATTTCCCGTTCGCTGTCATCCAGCGCCAGTATCCTTATCCGGCATCCGGGCACCGGCAGGCCACAGGACCCCGGGTGCGGTTCGGCGGTCATCGGCGTAAAAGTGCCGGTCGTAGAGGTTTCCGTCATGCCCCATCCCTCGCGCAGCGCACAGCCAGCCAGCTCCTGATAGCGCTGCTGCACATCCAGAGGCAGCGGTGCCCCACCGGAGTTGCACATTTTCAGCGAAGTCAGGTCCAGTTCGGCGGTCAGCGGGTGCGCCGCCAGGCCAATAAACATGGTGGGCACGCCGGGGAAGCTGGTAATGCGCCGGTCATTGATCAGGCGTAGCACCGTCTCGGCATCGAAACGTGGTTGCAGATAGACTTCGGCCCCCAGATGCAGGCTGAACACCATATTGATCATCAGGGCGTAGATGTGGAATGGCGGCAGTACCGCCAGCACACGTTCTTCTCCCGGCTGCAGGGTGCCATCCAGAATGGCTTCCAGTTGTGCGCATGAGCTGCTGATATTGCCGTGGGTGAGCATGGCGCCCTTGGGTGCACCCGTGGTGCCGCCGGTGTATTGCAGCACCGCCAGTTGGTTGGCCGGGTCGTCAATCGGGTAGTCGGTGAGCGTACCGTCGTTAGACAGCAATTCGACAAAGGCGCGGCACTGCGGTCCCCAGGCGACCTCGGCTGTGGGGCCAAGCTGCCCGGCATCGGCCTCACTGACGGGCCCGCTGCAGAACTCGGTCAATGTACCCAGCACCAGTGTCTGCAAGCGGCTGGTTTCCAGCAGGCTGGCCATTTTCGGGTAAAAGGCGGCCAGCTCCAGGGTCAGCATGATGTCGGTCTGGCTGTCTTCGATCTTGTGCGCCAGGGTGCGCTCGGCATCCAGTGGTGAATAGTTGACCACGGTGCCGCCGGCGCGCAGCACGGCAAAGAAGCCGATGAAATAATGCGGGCAATTGGGCAGGTAGAGCCCGACGTGCACCCCCGGCTTGACGCCGAGATCCTGTAGCCCGCGAGCTGCGCGATTGACCAGCTGATCAAACTCCCGATAGGTGATCGGGTGACCGAGAAAATTGATTGCCGGCCGCTCGGCAAAGCTGGTGACGGCCTGACTGAGCAGTTCGGAAACCGGCTTCAGTGGCAGCGGAGCGTCCCAGTGAATGTTGTCGGGGTAGGCAGACAACCAGCGCATAGCGGACATAGAGCATCTCCAGGATGTTGTTGTTTTTGAGCAAAGTCTGAAAGTAGCGCGCTGTTGCCTCGCCGAGAAGGCATATCGATGCGGGATATGGCGGGTTATAGCGCTACCTGTGACAACGGGTCACAGAGCAGCGGCAGCATAATCGATACTTTTCCATTACACTCGATATATACCCCCAACAGTATAAGGAGAGACCTATGCGACAATTACTGCGCCCCATCGTGTTATCTGTGATGGCTGCAGCTGCTCTGGCTGGTGTATCCGCTGCCAATGCGGATGAACACCAGAGCCCCCGGCAACATTTGCTGATTGTTACCAGTGCTTCGGTGCAGACCCAGGGTATGGCCATGGTGCTGGGCAATGCGATTGCCGGTCAGGGGCATCAGGTCGATGTGCTGTTATGTGACCGTGCCGGTGACCTGGCCCTGCAGAATGCACCGGATGACAGGCTCAAGCCGAATGATGTCAGCCCGGCACAGCTGCTGGATCGGCTCCTGCAGCAGGGTGCCAACGTGAGTGTCTGCGCCCTCTATTTGCCCAACAGCGAATATACCCAGGCCGATCTGCGTGCCGGCATCGAGGTGGCAACGCCACCAGACATGGCCGCCCGGATGACTGAGGAAAATACGCGGGTATATTCCTTCTGAACCCGTCAAACCCTTACAGGAGAGACCTATGCGTTTACGCAACTGGCTGCTGATAGTTGTTGCTGCCATGGCGACGAATCTGAGTGCCGAGGAGTCGGGCCTGACTCCGCAACAGACAGCTTATCTGTTGCAGCAGCAGGATGAGGCGATGCTGTTTATCGACGTGCGCGACCCGGTGGAAATCATGTTTGTCGGTACACCGCTGGGCATTGATGCCAATATTCCCTATCTGCTGGTCGATCGGTACGCCTTCGACAGCGAAAATAACCGCTTCCAGTTGAACCAGAATCCGGATTTTGCGGCCCAGGTGGCCGCAGCACTGGATGCCAAAGGTCTGGGGAAAGACGCTCTGGTGGTGACACTTTGCCGCTCCGGCAGCGAGCGTGGCGAGCCCAGTGCCAATTACCTGCGGGAACAGGGTTTTACCAATGTGCGCTATGTCATCAACGGTTTTCAGGGCAGTGCCCATAAAGACGGCGCACAGGAGGGTCTGCGTACGCTCAATGGGTGGCAGAACGATGGATTGCCCTGGCAACCACAGATTGACCCGGACACCATTTATCGACCCTGAGTGCTGGAACGATCATCAGCTGGCTAGCAACACCCGGTGATGCACCGGGTGTTGTCTTTTTACGTACGCAAAGCTTTATCATGTCATTTTTCTCAAACGGAATTCCCATGCGCAAGCTGCCATTGCCACTCCTTATCATCATCCTTGCTGTTGTGATTTTTGTGGTCTTGCGGGCCACTCGGCCGACACCGGAAACAGTAACCCCGGCCGAGCGCAGCTGGCGGGTGGATACGCAGGTTATCGAGCCACAAAAGCTACAGCCGCGACTGACGCTGTATGGGCAGCTGGAGTCACCGCAACGCTTTACCGTGGTTGCCCCCCTGTCCGGGCGGATTGCTGAATTGCCGGTACGGGATGGTCAGCAGGTTGCGCAAGGGGAGTTGCTGGTAGCACTGGATGAGGCCGATATTGCCCCGCGCCTGCTGCAGGCAGAAGCCGAACTCGCCGATGCCGAGGCCCAGCTGGCCAGCGAAAGGGCGGCGCACCGCAATGATCAGCGTGCTCTTGAGCTGGAACAGCGCATCCAGGCCAACGCGGAAGCAGCCCTGGCACGCATGCAACGACTGGTCGAGCGTGAACTGGCACCGCGTGCCGAACTGGATAATGCAGAAGACACCATGGAGCGGGCGGCACTGACGGTGGCCAACCGGCAGCGCAGTATCGAGACCTTTGCCCATCGTGAGGCGGCGCTGCAGGCACGTGTGCAACGCAGCAAGTCTGCCCTGGAAAGTATGCAGCGTGATGCCAAGCGCAGCCGTTTTGCTGCTCCCTATGATGCCATCGTCAGCCAGCCGCAGGTCGCGGTGGGTGATCAGGTGAACGCCAATCAGGCCCTGCTCGAACTGTATCCGCTGGCGGGCATGGAAGTGCGCGCCACCCTGCCCCAGGTTTACAGTCAGGCTTATTTGCAGGCGCTGGCCGAAGGCTCGACCATTCGTGCCGACACCCTGGATGAGCCAATAATTGGTCTTACTCTGGTGCGTATCGCCGGGCGAGCTGATGCCAGTGGCGTTGAAGCGATATTCCAGCTGGATGCCCCAGCCCCCAGTCTGCGTGTTGGCAATCTGTTGGCCATGAGCGCGACGCGACCCACACAGGAAAACAGTGTCGCCTTGCCCCATAGCGCCCTGTATGGCAATGACACCATCTATGCGCTGAAAGATGGCCGCATGCATCGCTTGAGTGTGCAGCGACTCGGTGAAACCCGGGATGAACAGGGTGAGCGCAAGGTTCTGGTGGGATCGCCGGAACTGGTTGCGGGCATGCAGATCGTCATCACCCATCTGCCCAATGCCATGCAGGGGCTGAAAGTGGATACGTCAGCGGCTGACGAGGAGCAGCCCTGATGAATGGAGCACGCAGCCCGCTGGGGTTCTTTGTTCGCCACCCGGTAGCGGCCAATCTGTTCATGCTGTTGATGATTGGCGCCGGGGTACTTGGCCTGACCCGCATGAATATCCAGTTCTTTCCGACCTTTGCTCTGGATTTCGTCACCGTGCGCGTGGTCTGGAGTGGAGCTGCTGCGGAGGATATCGAACAGGCGATTACCATTCCGCTGGAGCAGCGTCTGCGCAGCGTGGAAAAACTCAAGTCGATGACCTCGACCTCGGCGCAAGGGGTCTCGAATATTACCCTCGAGTTTACCGAGGACAGCGATCCGATTGTGGCCCTGGACGATGTGCGTCAACTGGTCGATGAATTCCGCAATTTGCCCAGCGGTGCCGAACGACCCGAGGTGGCGCGCGTGGCGCGTTTTGACCCGGTAGCCAATGTGCTGGTCTATGGCCCCTATGCCGATCATGAATTGCGGGCTCTGGCCTACCGGTTGGAGCGTGACCTGCTTGCGCGCGGAATCGACCGCATCAACCTTTCCGGCTTGCCGGCCCAGCAGATCAGCATCGATGTAGCGAATGCCCGGTTGCAGGAGCTGGGTATGAGCCTGGAGCAGATTGCCGAGCGGGTCGCAGCGGAGTCACGCGATCTGCCCGCCGGACAGATCGGCGATCAGGATGCGGCGCGCGAGTTGCGTGCGATCGAGCAGCGGCGCAGCCCGGAGCAGTTTGCCGAATTGATTCTGCAGTCGGCAGCCAGCAGTTATACCCGCCTGGGTGATGTGGCGAGTATTCGTCAGGAGCCCATGCGCAATCAGACCATGTTGCGTTATCAGGGCTTGCCGGCGGTGGAGCTGCAACTGCAGCGGGCGGAAAACGGGCATTCGCTGGTGTCGGCAAAGGTGCTCAATGACTGGCTTGAGGAGGTGCGCCCAACCCTACCCGAGGGTTTGCAGCTGCATGTCTATGACGAAGCCTGGCGACTGATCAACGAGCGCATCAATCTGTTGGTCAACAACGGGGTTGGTGGTCTGGTGCTGGTGTTGTTGTTGCTGTACTTCTTCTTGCCAGCGCGGGTTGCGCTCTGGGTGGCGGTCGGTATTCCCACGGCCTTTCTGGGCGCCCTCGGAGTGTTCTGGCTGATTGGTGGTTCGATCAACATGATCTCCTTGTTTGCGCTGATCATGGCGCTCGGGGTGATTGTCGATGACGCCATTGTGGTCGGTGAGGATGCCGATGCTCACTTCCGTGACGGCGAAAAACCGGAATATGCCTCGGAAGGCGCGGCCAAGCGCATGCTCTGGCCGGTAGTCGCCTCTTCGCTGACGACCATTGCCGCTTTTATGCCGCTACTGATGGTCGGTGGCGTGTTCGGCAATATTCTCGGCGATATCCCCGTGGTGATGATCTGCATTCTGATCGCCTCGCTGATTGAGTGTTTTGTGGTGTTGCCGCACCACCTGCGCAATGCATTCAAGCCCGCCATGCCTTCGCTGCGACAGTCTTCATTGGCCCGTGCCGGGCGCAAGCTGGATGGGGTTCGTAGCCGATTTGATGAAGCTTTCGGGCGTTTCCGCGAAGGCCCTTTCCGGCGCTTTTCCGCGCGTACCCTGGAACACCGGGGCGCGACCCTGGCCTGCGCCCTGCTGGCCATACTGTTTACCATCGGCCTGATGAGCAGCGGACGTATCGGTTTCAGCTTCTTCCCCACGCCGGAACCACAGGTGCTCTATGCCAATGCCACCTTCGTTGCCGGCACGCCGCGCAGCACCATGGAGCGTTTCACCGAGCATTTGCAGGACAGCCTGAATGCCACTGAAGCCGCACTGGGCGGAGAACTGATTCAGACCGCAGTCGTGCGTCGCGGACAGATTACCGGCTCGGCCGGTACAGGGCGCAGTGGTGATCAGGTGGGCTCGGTGATGGTCGAGTTGATCTCGCCGGATCACCGCGAGGTACGCAATCAGGCGTTTATTCGTGCCTGGCGTGAGCGTATCGAGATGCCGGCCGGGCTGGATCGTCTGGTGATGACTGAACGAGTGGCCGGGCCTCCGGGCAAGGACATCAATGTGCGCCTGAGTGGTGAAGATGCCCGGCAGATCAAAGCCGCAGCGGATGAGCTGGCGCAGATGCTGGGAGCCATTGATGGCGTGCTGACGGTGGAAGACGATATGGCCTGGGGCCGTGAACAGCTGGTCTATGAGCTGACGCCTTATGGCCAGGCGCTTGGCCTGAGCACGCAAAGTCTGGGCAATCAGTTGCGCGCAGCCTATGACGGCCGGCTGGCGCAAATCTACCAGCAGCAGTCGGACGAAATTGAAGTGCGCGTGCAGTTGCCACGAGATGAGCGGGAACGTCTGTCCAGCCTGTCGCACCTGAATATTCGTCTGGCCGACGGGCGCTTCGTGCCTCTGGAACAGGTTGCTGAATTCACCACCCGCCAGGGTTTCGAGGCTCTGCGACATGCCGACGGGCGTCTGGCTGCGGAAGTGACGGCTGATCTCGATCCGGCAGCCACCACGGCGGGGGTGGTATTGGAGTCACTGGCACCGGCGCTGCCGGATCTGGCTGCGCGCTACAACGCCAGCTACAGCTTCGAGGGCCGCTCGGCCGATCAGCGCGACACCATGGCCGATATGCGCACCGGGTTATTTATCGGCCTGCTGCTGATGTACGCGATTCTGGTCTGGGTGTTCAGGTCCTGGAGCACGCCGCTGATTGTTATGGCGGTGATTCCTCTGGCACTGGTCGGTGCCCTGTTGGGACATTGGCTGATGGGCATGAACATGACCATCATGTCGTTGTTTGGCCTGTTCGGGTTGTCCGGGATTGTGGTCAACAACTCGATTATTCTGGTGACCTTCTACGAGCAGCAACGCCAGCGGGGCCTGGATATAACCGAAGCGTTGAATCAGGCAGTGGTGCAGCGGCTACGGGCGGTATTGCTCACGTCATTGACCACCATTGGCGGTCTGCTGCCCTTGCTGTTCGAAACCTCGTTGCAGGCGCAATTCCTGATTCCGATGGCGACATCGATTGCTTTCGGTCTGGGCTTGTCGACGCTGTTGGTGCTGTTGGTGATTCCGGCGTTGATGTCCTATCTGGAACATTTCAAACAGCGCCGGGCAGCACGTCAGGCAGCACCGGCCTGATGCAGTGCGGTGTGGTTGGCCGGCGGCCGGGAAAGGACGGGATCGGGTGGGCGTTGCCGTTCAGGTGTACTTGATGAAGATCTTGCGCACCTGCTCGATGGCATCAGCCGGATTCTGACCCGGTTCCAGCAGGGTTTCCTCGATCAGGCAGGTCAGCATCATGCGGTAGGCCTTGTCCAGCGCGCTGCGTGAGGCCGAGAATTGCTGTGCGATGGCTTCACAGGTTTCGCCGCGTTTGATCATCGCCTGGATACCGCGGACTTGTCCTTCTACCCGCGCCAGTCGCATCAACATGGCTTTCTGTTGTGCAGCCTGGGTTTCGCTGAGTGTGTTGTTCTGCTCGGTGGCTGACATGGCCGGTTACCCCTGCAACAAAAGTATAATGGCGCCAAGTGTATGCCCAATTGCTGACCGGGTTAAGCCCCGGATGCAGAAAGGGCGCCGAATGGCGCCCTTTTCACTGCAATCAGCGGGTTCTGGTTGATTCCAGTGTCTTGGTGATTGCAGCGACCGCAGAGCCGATATTGCTCAGCTCGGCAGGCAGGATCATGGTGTTGTTGGTTTGCGCCAGTTTGCCGAACTCATGCACATACTGTTCGGCAACCCGCAAACCAACCGCATCCTGACCCCCATCGGTATTGATTGCCAGGGCAACCCGACGAATACCTTCAGCCGTGGCTTCGGCAATCAGCTCGATCTCGCGGGCCTTGCCTTCAGCTTCGTTGATCTGACGCATCTTGTCGGCTTCGGACAGGTTGATGGTTTCCTGCTTCATGCCTTCAGACACGTTGATCTTGGCCTGTCGTTCGCCTTCAGACTCGGCAACCACTGCGCGACGTTCCCGCTCGGCGCGCATCTGCTTCTCCAGCGCATCGAGAATGGTCGCCGGCAGTTCGATATCGGCAATCTCGTAACGCAGCACCTTGACGCCCCAGGGCTTGGCCGCTTCGTCGAGCACTTCAACCACTTGCATGTTGATTGACTCGCGCTCTTCAAAGGTCTTGTCCAGGTCAATCTTGCCGACGACCGAGCGCAACGTGGTCTGCGCCAACTGCATTGCGGCATAGGCATAGTCATGGATGCCGTAACTGGCCTGCTTGGGATCGACCACTTGCAGGTAGAGGACACCGTCAACCACGATCTGGATGTTGTCGCGGGTCACGCACGCCTGGCGGGGTACATCCATGGCGTTCTCTTTCAGGGTGTGTTTGTAGGCAATCTTGTCGACAAAGGGAATCAGCAGGTGAAAGCCGGCTTCCAGTGTCTTTACATATTTACCCAGACGCTCGACAACATAGGCCGAACGTTGTGGCACGATCTGCGCCGTTTTTGCCACAGTGATGACGACCAGGACCAAAAAGGCCAAGGCAATCATGGTTGCAATATCCATGCATTAGCTCCGTTTTTTACAGGGTGTCAGGAAAGGTTTGCCGGCAAAGTACTGCTGACAGTCAGCACTATACCCCGGTGACTGATGATCCAGGCAGCATCACCGGCCTTGAGTGGGTCGCTGGATTCGGCATCCCATTTGGCGCCGTTGTGCGACACATGGCCGATGCCCTGGGTAAAGTCGGTGAGTACCTTGACCCGCGTACCGATCAGGCCGCTGTCATCCTGATCCTGCAGCGAGCGATCACTGGTCGCGCCGGTCAGCCAGCGCTTGAAATGCTTGCGCAGGCCGAACAGGGCGGCAAGGCTGATCAGGGCAAAGAGTGTCAATTGAATGGGCAGGCTTTCAATCACGCCAAACAGGGTCAACAAACCCACTATCAGCGCGCCGATAGCAAAGAAGGCAGCGATCAGACCCGGCACAAAAAACTCGGAAATCAACAGCAGCAATCCCAGCAACAGCCAGAAGGGGTAGCCAGTTATCAGGCTTGCAAGCATCAAAGTCACTCCATGGACAGTCATAAGTAGGCAGCCGGCCAAGATTAGCAGATTGTCACTGCTGGCGCCGCTTTGTTGTCGTGTCTTGCACAGCAAAATATGAACTGCCGTTCATCGCATTTATTTGCTGAATGATCTTGTTGCAGAGCCAGTGTCTGATGGGTCACAAAATAGCCATAAAGTCAGCAGATGGTTTATTTCAGCCCGGCCTGTCGCTTCTCCTGATCGCTGTCTAGGCTTGCAATCGCTTGGAGCCACCGCAGCTCCGGGCCTACAAAGACAACAACAAAGGATTCGTAATATGCGTCGCACTGCATGGTTGCCCGTCACCGTCGGGCTGGTTGCCGGCATGACGCTGGCCACACAGGCTCAGGCCTTCTGGTTCAGCTCCTCCGGTTACACAAAAACGCAATACCCCATTGTGCTATCCCACGGCATGCTCGGTTTTGACAGCCTGCTCGGTGTGGATTACTGGTTCGGCATTCCTGGCGCACTGCGCAAGGATGGCGCCAAAGTGTATGTCACCGAAGTCAGTCAGCTGGACACCTCGGAAGCCCGTGGTGAGCAATTGCTGGCCCAGGTCGAAGAAATCGTCGCCATCAGCGGCAAGCCCAGAGTCAATCTGATCGGCCACAGCCACGGCGGCCCGACCGTCCGTTACGTTGCAGCCGTACGCCCTGATCTGGTGGCTTCGGTCACCAGTGTCGGTGCCCCGCACAAGGGCTCGGCGACAGCCGACTTTATTCGCAATGTGCCGGAAGGCTCCGCTGGCGAAGCCATGCTGGCCGGTATCGTCAATGGCCTGGGCGGGTTGATCAACTTCCTTTCCGGCAGCAGCTCGACCACCCCGCAGAATGCGCTGGGTACCCTGGAGTCGCTCAATTCTGCCGGCGCGGCCCGTTTCAATGCGCGTTTTCCGCAGGGCTTGCCCACCTCTGCCTGTGGCGAGGGTGCTTATGTGGTCAACGGCGTGCGCTACTACTCCTGGAGTGGCACCAGCCCGGTCACCAATATCCTCGATCCCGCCGATCTGATGCTTGGAGCTACCGCCCTGACCTTTGGCTTTGAAGCCAATGACGGTCTGGTTGGTCGTTGCAGCTCGCGCATGGGTATGGTGATTCGCGACAACTACCGCATGAACCATCTTGACGAGGTGAATCAGACATTTGGCCTGACCAGCCTGTTCGAGACCAGTCCGGTGTCGGTCTATCGTCAGCATGCCAACCGGCTGAAGCGAGCCGGCCTGTAACCATCCGCACGATCTGCCCCGGCAGTGTGCTGCCGGGGCAACAGGAATGACCCGTGAAAGCACTTATTATATATACGCCTCTTGTGCTCAGCGCCGTGCTCTTGATCGGTTGGTTGAGCCAAGGCGATGCGCCCGTTGAAACGGCTGCGGTTTCTTCCCCATCGCCGGCCGAGACAGCAGACCTGACCACTCCGGCAGCTATGCCCGGCCTCCAGGCCCCAGTGCCGGAGGCCTTGCCGGCTTCTCTGCGCGATACCGAGGTAGATGGCCAGTTACAGGTCGATGCCCAGGGCAATCTGCTGATTACTGACCAGCTGCGCCATCTGTTCGATTATTTTCTGGCCACTGTGGGCGAAGTCAGTCAGGAGCAGGCCGAGGCGAAGATTCGCGCCTATTTGCGCCAGAATCTGGCACAGCCAGCCCAGACCCAGGCGCTGGATTTGCTCGACGATTACCTCGCCTATCTGCATGCAGTGGTCGATCTGGAATCAGCTTACCCGCGGGCGGCTGATCTGGATGCGCTGCTGGCCCGTGAAGATGCCGTGCAACGTCTGCGTGCCAGCATTTTCAGCGCCGAAGCGCATGCGGCCTTCTTCGCCAAAGAAGAGCTCTATCACCGCTTCACGCTGCAACGTATGCAGGTCATGCAGGACGCTACACTGGATGCGGTTGAGCGGGGCGAGCGCATTGAGGCACTGCGTGATGATCTGCCCGACGCGTTGCGGGAGCTGTTGTTGCCCCAGCTGCATGCCGACCTGCGCCAGCAGAGTCAGGCATTGCTGGCCGCGGGTGGCAGTAGCGATGAGCTGCGCAACCTGCGTATGGAACTGGTTGGGCCGCAGGCTACTGAACGGCTTGAGGCTCTGGACAGCCAGCGCGCCGACTGGCAACAGCGGCTCGACAGCTTTGCCAGCGAGCGCGAGCAGATCATGCAGCATCCCGGGTTGGCGCCGACGGACCAGACTGCCATGCTGGATGAGTTACTGGCACGCAATTTTGCCGAGCATGAGCAATTGCGTGTGCGCGCTCTGCTGGACCTGCCCTGACATTCTGCAACATCCTCGTCAGGCAGGCCGGTTTGATACGGCGCATACTCGAAGAACACTCAATATGCGGAGGTGAACATGCGTGTTGATGAGTTCAAGAAAAAGTATGGTCTGGACAAGGAGCCTGACGAGGACGATAAAGCCAGCAGCCTGGAAGGCAAGGCGTTGCAGCGTGCCCTGCATCCCGATGCGCCGCGCGCCGGTACCCCGCATGACTGGGAAGACTGGCAGCGCTACCAACAGGAGCAGGATGATGATGCGGACTAGCCTGCTCGGCTTGTGCCTGGCCTGTGCGGCCAATGCCGCCACGGCCAACAGTTATCAGCCGGCCGATATCCTCGATTGGGAGCAGCGCGACTTTGCTGACCCGACCGAGTACAGCCTGGTTAAGCGCGACGGACAAACCTGGTTGCAGGCCGACTGCGTGAATGGCGCCAGTGCGCTGTACCTGCAACAGGACATCGACTTGCGGCAAAGTCCGGTACTGCAATGGCAGTGGGCAGTCCGTGGCGTGTTCAGTGATATCGATGAACAAAGCAAGGCGGGTGATGATTACCCGGTGCGCCTCTACGTGGTCAAGGATGGGGGTTTGCTGCGCTGGCGTACGCGTGCGGTGAATTATGTCTGGTCCAGCACGGAACCGCGCATGAGCAACTGGCCGAACGCTTTTGCCGGGCAGGCCCGGATGCTGGCTTTGCAGAGTGGCAGCACGGGCGGTTGGCAAGTGAATACCGAGCAGCGCAATGTGCGGGAGGATTTCATCGCCTTGCATGGCGAAGAGGTCGACCAGATTGATGGCCTGGCGATCATGACCGATTGCGATAACAGCGGTCAGCCCATCCAGGGCTGGTATGGGCCGATCCGCTGGTTGCCGGCTACTTCGTCATCCACACTCCGTTGAGCTGGATGTATTGCCCGGCCGGAGTGCGTTCTATGGCTTTCTTGCCGGCGCGTGCCTGAATGTCGCTCAGGTCTACATTGTGTTCATCGGCCAGGCGCTGATACTCGGCGCGTCGCGCGGCATTGATCAGGCTGGCTATCTCGTCCGCCTCACCCACCGGTTTGACCACACCCAGATAGCCGTCGGGTTGTTCGCCAAGGTGGCCGGCCTCCTTGGCGGCAGGCAGTGCAGTCATGGCTTGATTGAGGTTCATGGCCAGTGCCGGCAAGCTGAACAGGATGATCAGACAGAGAGCGCTGAAACGGGTAATCGGATGCATAACGGGGCTCCTTAGAACAGGCCACTGGATTCGCTGAACAGGGAATCCAGCTCACGGTCGATCTTGACCAGAATCTCGTGCTGAATCTTCACGTTCAAATTGATATTGATCGGCTCGCTGGGTGCAGCCAACTGGACCGTAGGGGTGCAGGCAGCCAGCAACCAGAGGCTGGTCATGAGTACCGCAAGACGACGCCATGGCATAGGCCGGGCTCCTTCCATCTCAGGGGTTCTGGCGCTGTAGCAGGCGCTGTTGAACCCGTTTTTGAATGATTTCACTGACCTGTCCGCTCAATTGCAGGCTGGCCAGCAACGCTGGAATATCCTCTTCCAGCTGTATGTTCAAGTGCACCGGGCGCCCTTGTTGCAACGCCGGGTTACTGCCTTCCAGACGCAGCCCCAGGAGCAGGGTACCGTCTTCCTGATAATCCAGCGTACTGCGTAGCAGGGTATAGCGGAAGTCATCCAGTGCAACCGCCAGCTCACGCATGCCGGGATTGCCGGCCGCCAGTTCACTGATGCGCTCGGAACGGTACTGCAATCGGCCACCCGGATTCCGCGCCTGAACCAGCCCGTCACTGACACTGAATGCACCATCGCTCAGTTTGAGCGGCAGCTGCCCATCCAGGGTACCACCGCCCTCCAGCCCTTCTGTAGGATAGACCTCAAGCAGGCGGCCCAGTTCAAGGCCGCTGAACCTGAATGGCAATACCTGTTCGCTGGTGGCCAGATCGATGTTGTCGGGTTCCAGCCATACACGTCCGCCAAGGCCCTGCAATTCGGCCTGCTCGATCCGCACTTGCCCCTGCAGCAGGCTGTCCATATCAGCCAGGTAACTGGCGCTGAGTTGAACCGGGCCGAGCGGCAGGCCGGGATCAATGCTGGTAATGCGCAGCCCGGAGCTCTCGAGCTGCAACTGTTCGCCGCGCAGGTCTATTTGCAACGGCAGGTCCAGCCCGCTGAAACTGCTACGGTCATAGATGCCGTTGGCTCCGCGCAGCTGCAGCTGACCCTCCAGACTGTCCAGACCACTGCTGCCAAGCAGGCTGACATTGCCCGTCAAGCGGCCACTCGACAGGCTGAGCAGTGCGGGCCAGTCAGCCAGACTGGCCGCCAGCGGATTGCCGGCACGGAAAAAGATTTCTTCCAGCTCGACTGCGCCCTTCCAGTCGCCAGCATCTGACAACTGCAGCTGGCTGCTCATATTGAGCCCGCCAGCGTTGCCCAGCTGCCCTTGAGCAGTCAGGGCATTGCTGTGCCAGTCCAGTTGCCATTGGCCATTCCAGCCCTGGGCTTTCAGCAATGGGTGTTCCAGTGTGCCGGCTTGCAGGCTGATTCGGCTGCTCACCTTGGGTTTGGCCGACTCGGTAAGCGGCCAGAGCAATTGGTTGTCTGCCAGGGTCAGTTGCAGGTTGTTGGCTGCCAGGTCCAGCGCCGGGTTCTCCAGTTGCTGCAGGCGCAAAGTGATGGCCTCGCTGGGGAGAAGCTGGATCTGCTGCGCATTCACTTGTCCGGCCAGCGCAGCTGCCTGCACATGTACGTTGCCGAGCGCCCAGTCATCCAGTTGCAGTGCAGCCAGCCTGACATCCAGCTCACCCTGCTTGAACGTCAGCTGCAACGCGGGTTCCAGTCCCAGCTCCAACTGGCTGTTCCAGTCTATCTGACTGCTGCCCTGACTGCTCAGGGACAGCTCGGCTGACAGCGTCTGCTGCCAGTTCAGGGTTTGATCCTCACGCGCGCGCAATTGCAGCTGCAGGTGCTCAGGGCGCAGCCAGTCAGGTACGTCGGCAAGGGCTGGATGCTGCAGTTGATCCAGGTTGAGGTCAGTCTGCAAGCGAGAGATTTGCCAGGCCTGATCAAAGTGCGCCAGCCCAATCTGGGCGTCGCCCTGAATCCGCGCGTAGCCGGGCAGCAACCAGGGTTCGGGTAGGGACAGGTCGGCTTGCATGGCCAGTTCGCCCTGCAGCATTTGCCCCGGGTTCTCGGGAGGTTGATCACCGCGCCAGAAACCACTGGCATTGAACCGGGCACCTTGCGGTAGTTGATCAACCGGCCAGCCGTCGCGGTTCAACCAGGGTGACAACGCGTTGAGCAGCCCGCTACTGTCCGGCCAGTCAGGTACCAGCAAGCTGGCGTGCCATTGTCGGCCACCGTCACTGCCCGTGAGATCCACTTGGGCCAAAGGCCGGGTATTCAGTTCAATGGTGCTGTTGAGTCGGGTATGTTCACGCAGCTCCAGATCGCTCTGCCAGCGCAATTGTTCGCCGGCATGGTGTAATTGCAACGCCAGCTGCATCTGCTCGGGATCAGTTGTCAGATTGAAATGTCCGCGCAGATGGCAATACTGCTCACCACAGGGCAGATCCATGGTCAGTTGCTCTACAACGAGCTGTTCGGGCAGTCGGGCCAGCCATTGGCGGGAATCCTGCAGTACCGCAAAGGGCCAGTCGAAAGGATTGGCGGCGGGGCTGGTAACCGGCTGGCTACCCGGCTGCATACTCAGCCAGAGGTGCTCTGCAGCAATATGTTGCAGTTGACCAGCTGACCAGTCGGGTTGCAGTTGAAGTTGCCCGATGATCAGTTGCTGGTAACCGCCGCCTTCCAGCCGGGTCAGGCTGAGACGACCGATATGCAGGCTGCCGGCCTGCCAGCGCACACCGGAAAAGCCCAGATCATGAATGCCTTGTTGCTGAATCCAGCGCTGGGCCTGTTGTGCTGCAAACAGGCCGAGCACCAGCAGGAGCAGCAGGCCCCATACGACGACACGCAGCAGCAGCGCCAAAGGGCGGCGCATCAGTTGGCTGCCTGCTCAGCCAATCCCGCCGAGGCAGAGATACTTGATCTCGACATATTCATCGATCCCGTATTTCGAGCCTTCACGCCCGAGGCCAGAGGCTTTCATGCCGCCAAAGGGTGCTACCTCGGTTGAGATCAGCCCGGTATTGATACCGACCATACCGTATTCAAGCGCTTCGGCCACGCGGAATACCCGGTTCAGGTTGTTGGCGTAGAAATAGGCAGCCAGACCGAATTCGGTGTCGTTCGCCTGGGCAATCACATCGGCCTCGTCACTGAAGCGGAACAAAGGTGCCAGCGGCCCGAAGGTCTCTTCGCGGGCTACTTGCATACTGGCGTTGACCTCACTGAGCACCGTGGGTTCAAAGAAGTTGCCGCCCAGGCTATGCGGCTTGCCGCCGAGCAGCAGTTTGGCACCCTTGTCACTGGCATCCTGCAGATGCTGCTGTACCTTGTTCAGCGCTGCTGTATTGATCAGCGGACCGGTGCTGATGCCCTCCTCCAGGCCATTGCCGACCTTGAGCTGGCTGACAGCGGCACACAGCTTGGCGGCAAAGGCATCGTACACCGCATCCTGAACGTAGATGCGGTTGGCGCAGACACAGGTCTGCCCGGCATTGCGGAATTTGGAAATCATTGCGCCTTCGACGGCGGCATCCAGGTCGGCATCGTCAAATACGATGAAAGGTGCGTTGCCGCCGAGTTCCAGTGACAGCTTTTTCAGCGAAGGCGCACATTGGCGCATCAACTGACTGCCCACGGCAGTGGAACCGGTAAACGAGAGTTTGCGCACCACCGGGTTGCTGCAAAGTTCGTTGCCAATCTCGATTGCCTGGTCGGCGTCGGCGGTCAGCACGCTGAAGAGGCCAGCAGGCAGCCCCGCTTCGACAGCCAGCGCGGCCAGTGCCAGGGCGGAATAGGGTGTTTGCGGTGCCGGCTTGACCACCATGGCGCAACCGGCCGCCAATGCTGGCGCTGCCTTGCGGGTGATCATCGCGGCGGGAAAGTTCCACGGCGTAATGGCGGCAGTAACGCCCACCGGCTCTTTTTGCACCAGAATACGTTTGTCAGCTTGATGGCCGGGGATGATGTCGCCGTAAACCCGTTTGGCTTCTTCGGCAAACCATTCGATAAAGCTCGCTGCATAGCCGATTTCACCGCGCGCTTCGGCCAGGGGTTTGCCCTGTTCGGCGGTCATGATCAGCGCCAGGTCATCCTGATGCGCCAGCATCAGCGCGTGCCAGCGGCGCAATACAGTGCTGCGCTCCTTGGCGCTCAGCGCACGCCAGGCCGGCTGGGCTTTTTCCGCTGCGGTGATTGCTTGCCGGGCGTCAGTAGTGCTCATGTTGGGTACGCTGCCCAGAACACTGCCGTCAGCCGGGTTGGCAATCTGATAGCGCTGTTGGCTGTCTGCCTCGCACCATTCACCGTTGATAAAGGCCTGTTGGCGGAAAAGGTCAGGGCGGGCAAGTTGCATCGGTAATCCTCATGGCATGGGTGTCAGTCAAAAGACACGCAAATGTTTGATATTTCAAACATGCTAAGAAATGCCGAGGGGGGCTGCAAGGGAAACAGGGAATTAAATGGTGGGGTTGCGAGTGGGGGTGGGGAAGCGCTGATTAATTGCACAAATCTTTGGCAGCGTGACTGTTGCTGACCGGTGCTGGACCGTTAGATGCCAGGCGACCGCCATGGACGGCGGAAGCGCAGAAAATGCAGGAGCAATTTTCTGCGGGCATCTACGAGCCCCCATGGATGGGTTTACGGCGTGTCCAGCACCGGTCAGCAACAGTCGCGCTGATGCTCCGACCGGATTTAATCAGTGCTTCCCTGTCGAGCAATCAAGCGACGTGGTCGCGCTCGAACAACGCACTGGGGCCGATACCATCCTGGCCATGTTCCAGCAGGCCGGCGACACGTTGCAGGCTGGCCAGCAACATGAGTTGTTCCCAGTCAGGCAGTTCGCTGAAGTTGTCGAGAAATTCGCTGGGCAGCAGTGCCGGTTCGGCCTGAATTGCCGCCAGGCCAGTCTCGGTCAGGGCCAGATGTACCTTGCGCTTGTCACTCTTGCTGCGGATGCGATGCAGCAAGTCACGCTTTTCCAGTCGGTCGATAATGGTACTCAGGGTGGCCTGGGAAACGCTGACACGCTTGGCCAGATCACCCAGGGTGCCTTCACCCATGGCCTTGATGCTGTGCAGGATCAGTAGCTGGATCGGCGTCAGGCCACTATTGCGGCCGAGCCGTTTGGCATGTATTTCACTGGCCCGTTGCAGACGGCGCAGGGCTAGATAGAGATCGTGCATCATGTGCATGGTAAGCTCCGTGGCACGCCGGTCATGGATGCGTGCAATTGCAAGAAGGCTAAATATTACAGTAGTAATTAGCTGTCTGCTGTGTCTCGTCTTGGCCGATAAAATAAGGCCCGCCAGAGGTGTTGCAGTAGTAGTATTGGGTGATACTACAATAAATTTATTTTTACATCAAAATAAAATATTGCCACTAGCCGCTTCGGTTGATTACTTGCAGGCGAGCATTCCTCGGTCCTCAATAATCTGGTACGAATTGTGCTGTTAATCCTGCTGAACCACTCAGCGCCAAGGATAGTGGCATTTTGCAGGTGCTTGGGGTGGTGCGTGCACTGATGCGGTGCCGGATTAGCGGGGTGGCACCGCAAAAGTGCGTTGGATTACCAGCCTGAGCGGGTGACCTGATGTCTGTGGCCATGATTGACGTGATGTGGGTGGTCCTCTGTGCTGGCCTGGTCTTCAATATGCAGCTGGGTTTCCTCTGCCTCGAATCAGGTCTGACACGCAGCAAGAATGCAATCAACGTGGCAGTCAAGAATATGGCCGACCTCAGTGTCGCCATCTCCCTCTACTGGCTGTTCGGTTTCGGCATCATGTTTGGTGTCAGTCAGGGTGGTTGGTTCGGTACCGGCTTTGCCCTGCTCTCTTTTGACGATACCTGGCAAGCAGCCTTCTTCCTGTTCCAGGCCATGTTCTGTACTACCGCAGCAACCATTGTGTCCGGCGCTGCGGCCGAACGCATGCGCTTTGGTGGCTACCTGATTGTCACTGTGGTGGCGGCAGGCCTGGTCTATCCCTTCTTCGGCCATTGGGCCTGGGGCGGTGCATTCAGTAACGGCCAAGGTTGGCTGGCTGCGCGAGGCTTTACCGACTTTGCCGGCTCGATTGTTGTGCATGGGGTTGGTGGCTGGATTGCCCTGGCGGTCATTCTGGTTCTCGGGCCGCGTCAGGGTCGTTTTGACCAGACTCGTGATGGCCGCAGCCTGCCGGGTTCCAATCTACCCATGGCGATGCTGGGTGCACTCTTGCTGTTGTTTGGCTGGTTCGGTTTCAACGGCGGCAGCACCTTTGCCTTTGATGGCCGGGTACCGGGCATTATTGCCAATACGGTCCTGGCAGCGATTGCCGGTATTCTCGGTGGTATGGGGCTGTCCTGGCTGCGCTGGCGGTATGTCGATCCAGTCTACCCGCTCAATGGTTTGATTGCCGGCATGGTGGCGGTGACAGCAAGTGCTGACGTGATCGATGCCGGTGCCGCTTTCCTGATTGGTCTGATTGGCAGCCTGGTGATGTATCTGGCTGATCGTCTGCTCTATCGCTGGCGCATTGATGACGCTGTCAGCGCGGTGCCTGTGCACCTGGCCAGTGGCGTCTGGGGGGTAATGGCGTTGGCAGCGTTTGCGGATCCGGCGTTGCTCGGCACGGGCCTGAATCGCTGGCAACAGGCCTGGGTACAGTTTGAGGCGGTCCTGGTATCCGGGGTCTGGGCCTTTGGTTTGACCTGGGTGCTACTGAATCTGATCAATCGTATTTATCCGCTGCGTGTGGATCCGGAAGATGAGCGGGCGGGCTTGAATGTCACCGAACATGGTGCCCGTACCGAACTGATCGAGCTGCTCGAAGCGATGGCGACGCACCAGCGTGACGGACAATTCCGTCAGGAAGTACCGGTTGAACCATTTACCGAAGTCGGGCAGATTGCCAGCCAGTACAACAAGGTGATTCGTGCGCTGAACCAGGCCGTGGGCAAGACCCAGGCCATTGTGCGTGACATTCGCGACGGCATTGTCACCTGTACCCCGGATGGAATATTGGCCAGCTGCAACCCGGGGGCCGAGCGGCTTCTGGGGTTGCCGGCGAATGAACTGGTCGGCCTGCCGCTGCAGACGCTGGTTGCCGAACAGGGCTGGCAGGCCTTGCCGGTACCGGTGCGCGGCAGCGAGTCCAAACAGGAGGTGTTGTTCAGTCGCCATCCGCATGATCAGTTTGTGGCCGAACTGACGGTCAGTCGCAGTGATGACGCCGAGCAAACGCTCACCTGTACCCTGCGCGATGTCACCGAGCGGAGGCGCATGGAACAGCAGCTGTACCAGGAGAAAATGCTCGCGCAGGTAACCCTGGCCTCGATTGGTGACGGGGTGATTACCACCGGGCCGGATGCGCGTATTCGTTACCTGAATCCGGTTGCCGAACAGTTGACCGGTTGGCTTCAGGATGCGGCTGAAGGCCGTAAACTGGATGATGTCTATCAACTGGTTGATGAATACACCGGTGCGCCACTGGGCAATCCCGTACGCCGTTTGCTGACCCGGTATAACAAACATACGCAGACGCTGGATGGCAGCGCGGCCATGTTGCAGCGCAGTGACGGGCAGCAGGTACCAGTGCAGCATGCGGTAGCGCCGATTCGTAACGCTGAGGGGCATATTATTGGTGCAGTGCTGACCTTCCGCGATGTGACCGTCACGCGTCGGCTGGCACGTGAGCTGTCACATCAGGCGGCCCATGACACCCTGACCGGGCTGGCCAACCGGGCCGAATTCGAACGGCAGGCTTCCCTGTTGCTGGATCGCTCCGCGTTGGAGCGCGGTGAGCATGTGCTCTGCTATATGGATCTGGATCAGTTCAAGGTGGTCAACGATACCTGTGGTCATGCTGCCGGTGATGAACTCTTGCGGCAGTTGACCAAGCTGTTTCAGACCCGGATTCGCAATACCGATGTGCTTGCCCGCCTGGGGGGAGACGAGTTCGGCCTGCTGCTGATGGGGTGCTCGCTGGAGGAGGCGCTACCGGTGGCTGATGGCATTCGCGCGCTGGTGGAGAGTTTTCGTTTCAGTTGGCAGGGCAAGACCTTCGCTGTCGGCGTCAGTATCGGACTGGTGCAGCTGGATCATGACACTGAAAGCCTGGCTGCGCTGCTCAGTGCTGCAGACAGCGCCTGTTATGCGGCCAAGGATGGCGGCCGTAACCGCTTGCATATTTTCAAGGATGACGATCAGGAGCTGCAGCGCCGGCGCGGTGAAATGCAGTGGGTCAGTCGCATCAGGCATGCCCTGGATGCCGACCGCTTGCGTCTGTATGTGCAACCGATTGTCTCCATGCAGGAACAGGACGAGCGGAAAAACTATGAAGTTCTGGTCCGCATGCTGGATAGCGATGGCAGCATCATTCCGCCGGGGGCCTTTATGCCGGCTGCAGAGCGCTACGACATGGCGACGGCGGTAGATACCTGGGTGGTGGGTAATTTCCTGGCCTGGCTGGGCGATTTCAGTCGCCGCTACCCGCAGCAGATCGGCAACTACTCAATCAACCTGTCCGCCGCATCGCTGAGCGAGGAAAGCTTTCTCGAATACGTGCTGCTCACTATCGAACGCCACCAGGTGCCGACCAGTGCACTGTGCTTCGAGATTACCGAAACCAGCGCCATTGCCAATCTGAACCGCGCCGTGGTGTTTATGCGTACCTTGAAAAACATCGGCTGCCAGTTTGCTCTGGATGACTTCGGCTCGGGCTTGTCGTCCTTCGGCTATCTGAAAAACCTGCCGGTGGATTTCGTCAAGATCGACGGTGGATTCATCAAGGAAATCGCCATCGATCCGATTGCCCGCGCCATGGTCGGCTCGATCAACACCATTGCTCATGAAATGGGGCTGCGAACAGTAGCTGAGTTCGTCGAAAGTGCCGAGATCCTGGCAGTATTGGCAGAGCTGGAGGTGGATTATGTGCAGGGGTTTCACCTCGGCCATCCACAGCCCCTGAGTGAGCTGGAGGGCGTGCGTCTGATGCCGCGTTGAGTCATTCAGTTCAGGGCAGCACCAGGCGGAACTCGCCGCCGCCCAGAGGGCTGTCATTGCACAGCTGAATGAATCCGTGTTCATCATTGCGTTGATGCAAGTGCGCGATCTGTTGGCCAAAATACAGCCCCAGGCCGGTACTGCCGGTGCTCATGCGAATGCCTGCAGCATAATTGGCTTGCTGTTCGATCATTGCCTCGGGATAGCCGTCGCCATCGTCACATATGCTGATGACCAGTTGCTCCTTTTCCATCCAGGCACGCAGGCTGATCGCACTTCGGGCATAACGGATCGAATTGTTGATCACATTGGCAACCACCGAACCGATCAGGTCGTTATCGAAAAAGCCCATCAGGCCATCTTCTTCGATCTGGTAATCCCCCTCAATATGCCGCGAGCGTAAAATATCGTCGTGACGTGCCAGCTGGTCCTGCAGAAAGTCTTCAACATCGTAATAGCCGGGGTTCAACGGCAGGCGATTGGTTTCCATCTTGTACAGCCCGAGCAGCTGCACCAGCATGCCGTGCAGGCGCATGGACTCATACTGGATGATGCCGCGCTCCGGCGCCTCGGCCAGCTCCGGTGGCAGCCGCTCTAGCCAGGTATCATAGGTTTGCAGCATCAACGCCATGGTGTTTTTCATGTCGTGAACGGTCGAGGCCATTACCGTGGCGAAGTCCATGCCGCTCTCTTCGGGGTCTGGCGTATTGCTCATGAAGCCTCCGCATGTTTGCACAGTTTCAGGTAGCGCTCGTAGCGGCTGTCACTGGGCGGAATGCTGCGCACCTGCTGCAGGCAGAGGCGGCACTCTTCCTTCAGCGCCGGGTCCGGTTCGGTAGCCATCAGCCGCAGTAGAGATTGCGCAGTATTCAGCGCAAAGCTGATATTGCGTGGTTGCAACTTCTGCGATTGGCGAAAGGCCTCCAGTGCTTGCGGGTAGTTCTTTTGCTGGTAATGCTGAATGCCCTGGCGGTTCAGTTCTGCAGCGCGTTTACTGGTATCCAGCAAGGCAGGGTTGTCGGTCTTGCCGGCAATCTGTTGCATGACCGAAGGGTCATCGCCATACATTTCCGCGCAGGTGGCGAGCATCTGTTCGGCCTGATCGGCTTGGCCCAGCTCGCGCAAATTGTCGGCCACATCCAGTGCGGCTTGTGGGCTGAAGAAGGTATCCAGTTGCGCCAACTGGCCCTGCGCCTTGCTCAAGAGCGCGCTGGCTTCGCCGCTCTTGCCGGTTTTCTGCAATGCACTGGCCTGCAGCAGGTTGCTGCGCACCTGCAAGCCCGGATCATCCGACCAGGACTGCTCCATTTCCGTCAGGGTCTGGCGCAGTTCAAGGGTTACCTTGGGATCAGGGTTTTCATTCAGTTGATCGTTGAGTGTGGCGGCCAGGCTGAGATGGCTCTCGGCGCTGTGAAATACCGAGTTGCGACCCAGATCAACCGCCTGTCGCCAGGCCTTGAGCGCAGCATCACTATCCTGATTCTGCCGCGCTACGGTGCCCAGCTCGACCTGACGGTGCAATGCATGCGGGGATATCCGCAATCCCTGTTCCAGCCACTGCTGTACCTTGGGCAGGTCATCACGATCGCGATACACCGCCGCCAGTCCGTCATAAATCATCGGCAGCATAGGGAACTGTCGCACACCTTGTTCCAGCAGGTTTTCCGCCTTGTCCAGTTGCCCCATGCGGCGGTACAGGTCGGCCAGCGCGACCAGCGCCCAGGGCAGTGGCCGGTCAGCCATGATAGCGGTGAGCATTTTTTCCAGCGCCCGGTCTTGCCCCAGTGCCTCCAGCGCGTTGGCCTGATAGCGCAGACACTGCGGGCGGTATTTGGGTTGGTCACGCATGACTTGCTGACAGGCTTCCACCACGGTCTGGTGATCACCTTTGTGCACTGCATCCAGGACCGGTTTCAGAGCCTGTTTGCGTTGCACCAGCTTGTCCAGCCGCTGTTGCAGACTGGCCCGGTTGAACGGCTTGGTCAGGTAGGCATCCGGTTCACACTCGATGGCGCTCATGACCATGGCCTGACTGGTTTCTGCCGTTACCATGACAAAGATGCAGTGGGGCATCATCAGTTTTCGCTCATGCAGTTCTTCCAGTACCTGCTGACCATTCTTGCCGGCACCCAGGTTGTAGTCATGCAGGACGATGTCATAGCGTTTCAGTCGGCACAGTTCCAGCGCTTCTTTGGCATTGGCGGCGGTATCGATGTGTTGCACGGCCATCTGCTTCAACATGTTCTTGACCGAGGTGCGAAAGTCGGAAAAGTCATCAACGACCAGGAACTGGGATTTGCTGTAATCAATCATGCGTGTTTTGGCCTTGCTCGGCGAAAAAGGGCTGGCGTAGTACTGATGCAGTGTAGTCAATGTCTTGGCTATTGGGTGATGGCTAATGGCCGCTATTTTGCTCTGAACCGGCAGCGACGGCAATGCGTGCAGCGCGGTTAACTTCACTGCGCAGTGACTCAAGGCCGGAAGATAGTGCAGAGACGACAGCCCAAATTCGGTGGCATCAGATTCAGCTCATGCTGAGAGCCTTGGCCAGTTTCGTTGGGCAGGCTATTGCTCGGCTTCCGGACTGGTGCTTTCACTGTGTTTTGCTTTGACCAGGTTGTTGGCAAAATCACGTTCAAACAGAATCCATACAATGATGGGAACCAGGGTTGGCATGATCAGAGTGCCCAGTTGGTAAGCGGTCGCAAAAAAGTTCTGTTGGGCGGGGCCATAACCGGTAATTGCCTGGGTTGCATCCTGGGCGTGGATTGCAATGGCTACCAGCCAGGCAAAGGCGATTCCCCATAACTGGAAGGGGATCAGAATCAATGCCCCAAGCGGCGCCTTCCACCACAGCCCGGGTGCGTTGGAGGCTATCAGCAAGGCAACCAGAAGGGGCAGGCCGTAGGTGTAATTGAGGACTTCAACACTTGGCGTAAGAATCGCACGCTGGCCGCTTTCGTGCATGAATTGCAAGTTGGTGACCAGTGTCAGTTGCGTGCCTTCCAGCTCAACGCCATTGGCCCAGTCTGGAAACAGCAGATGCACCAGCCAGCTGGCGGCTTCACCCACAGGAACTGACAGCGGGGCGCGCGCAATTGACCAGATAAACAGGGCTGGTCCCAGAAAAATCAGGATACGGATAAAAAAATTGGCAATCCCGGAATCACGCGTGGACATTGGCTACCTCAGGTGCCGGTTTGAGCACATGACGCATCCACAGCAACCAGACAATCAGAACGTCAATCATGATCAGCGCTTGCCACAAATACAGATGAGCAAACTCGAACAGGCTGGGGCTCCAGCCGGACAGGTAGTAGAGACTGATTACCCGGACAACGTTGAGTGACTGAATGGCGACAAAACCAATGGCCAAGCCAATCAGCTTGAGCCGGATTGAAGCGGGGAAAGCCACCATGGCAGCAATCAATACGATAAATGCCTCGACACCGTTGCAACCGGCCTCGATGGATACGCCCTGTCCGGTTCGGGTATTCAGCATGACACGGCCATAGGTCTCAACCGTGCTGTCGAACATGCTGACCAGGCCACCGCTGATCCAGGCAAGTGTATTGGTCCATGGGATGACCAGGTATTTTTGTGCCGGGCCCGTGAGTTCCAGTGTGAACAGCACGGCCAGCAGAACGAGGAAAACAATAAAGAACCTGAGCATGCTATTCCCTGTAGAAACGACTATTCCCGATTGATGTCTTTTGTACATCATACAAGCAAGTTTGGTCCAGATTCACCTGCTGATTACAAGTTAGAAACAATGTCAGTCAGCGGGTGCTCCCAGTTCTGCGGAAATTCGCGCGGCAGTGAGAAGCAACTCATTGCGATAATCGGATTGTGAGCTGGCGCTGGACAGCAGGGCTTCAGGCGCGGAAAGATTGATCGCGGCTACAATCTCGTTGTGATGATTGCGCACGGCGGTGGCAATCGCGGTGGAGTAGTCCGAGCCATGCATGACCCAGCCCTGCTCGACATCGGCGATCAGCAACTGGCGCAACGCAGGCAGGGTCCTGGGTGCATCACCGGGGACGTCATCCAGGCGAACCTGTTGATACAGGCTGTCCAGCTCGGCGGGGCTGAGGGCGCACAACAACACCCGGCCCATGGCGCTGGCATGGCAGGGAATACGCGTGCCGACGGGGATATTCACGGTCAGGCGCTGGTCGGCAAAGGCGCGGCACAGGTAGAGGCTGTCGGTCTGCTGGCGGATGCTCAAATGGCAGGACAGTGAAGTACGATCACGCAGCGCGTTGAGGTGTGGCTGGGCGACATCGACCAGGTCACGGCTGGCCAGATAGCGGAAGCCGGCACTGACCACGGCACTGCCCAGTTCGTAGCGGTTCTTGCCCAGCTTGTTCAGGTAACCCATCTGGTTCAGTGTCTGCACAATGCGATACAGCGCGGACACGCTGACGCCCAGGGCATCAGCCATGTCCTGGGTGCTCAGCTGGCGCTGACCGGCGTGGAACAGCTCGATAATCTGCAAGCCACGTTCCAGTGCGGGAACCCGATAGTCGTTTGTGCTGCTCATGCCTACTCCCTGTGGTTTGCCTGCTCAGTCCGGCCAGCCGCTGGTGGCAGCCAGCACCTGACCGCTGAATTCTGCCATGCCATCGACCAGTACGTCGCATAAATAACGCGCGGTGGCACGATCGCAGAGCAACTCGAACTGTGGTGTCTCGCCCTGGCTGCTGTTGACCACAATGGCGGTATTGCGCGCTACCGAGGTCTGTACCAGCGCCAGCGGGGCAAAGGCGGCCGCCCGCAGGTCGATGGCGCACAGCTTGGCCATCAGCTGCGGCACGTCCGCTCCGCTGAGGTGCAGCCAGGCATGGCTGTCGGCACGTGGCAGCAGGTAATGCCGGCGCGCACTTTGCTGCCAGCCTTGCTCCAGCTGGTCGATGGTATCGGCACTGCGCTGACTGGCTGCCAGCAGCATGAACTCTTTTGCGGAGAGGCGCAGCAACAGGCTGCCGTCCGCTTGCCAGCATGCCTGATTGGCTTGCTCGGGCAGCTGGTAGCCCTGCGAACTGAGGTCCTCGGGCGTATCGCTGCCACGAAAACCGACCCGTGGCAGCAGACTCCAGTCGCTCAGGCTACAACTGCTTTGCACACGACTACCGGCGCTGCTCGACTCGGCAGCCGGGTAACGGTGCAATGGACTTTCAACAAGGGGTTGGCTGGCGTGCATATCACAGCTCCTGACGCTGGTTGTCGGGGTCATAAAACGGCGGCTTGATCACTTCGGCCTGTACCAACTGGCCGCCGGCTACCCGTATGGATAACGACTGGCCGGGGCTGGCCTGGCCGGGTGAGCAATAGGCCAGGCCGATAATGGCCTGCAGATTGGGCGAGTATTCGCAGGAGGTGACATTGCCGCTGATGTTGTCACCCTCGAGTACCAGGTGGCCTTCCAGTGGTTGTGCGCTGCCAGCGGGCAAGCGGAAGCCGACCAGGCGCCGCTTGGCTGGGTGTGCCTCGAGAATCTCGATCGACCGCTTGCCCACAAAGAAAGGTTTCTTGCGTGCAATCGCCCAGTCCATGCCGATTTCCCCCGGGTGGCTCATGCCGTCAGTATCCTGGCCGATGATCACATGGCCCTTTTCCAGACGCAGCAGGCGCTGGGCCTCGACCCCAAAGGGGCGGATGCCGGCCTCCGCGCCAGCGGTCATCAACACATCCCAGAGTGCGCCGGCATAACGGGCAGGCACATGGATTTCATACCCCAGCTCACCGACAAAGCCGACCCGCAGCAGGCGCGCCGGTATGCCGGCCACCTTGCCTTCACGCACTTCCAGATAGGGGAAGGCGGTGGCGGACAGGTCCAGGTCGCAACCGGCTTGTTCCAGTACCTGGCGCGACAAGGGGCCAGCCAGATTGACCGCAGCAAAGGCGCTGGTGACGTTGGCAATATCCACATCCAGGCGCCATTGGGCGTTCCATTTCAGCATCTGCCGATAGACCTGCTCGACACCGCTGGTGGTGGCGCTGACGTAGAAGTGTTCATCGGCGAAGCGGGCACAGACGCCATCGTCAATCACTACGCCCTGCTCATTGGTCAGCAACGCATAGCGCGAGCGGCCAACCGGTTGCTTGACGAAAGCAAAGGTATAGAAACGGTTGAGAAACTCGGCGGCATCCGGGCCACGTACGTCCAGCCCGCCCAGGGTCGAGACATCGATCAGGCCCACGCCATTGCGCACCTGCAGCGCCTCGGCCTGCATGCTCTCGTTTCGGCTGCCGGGCGATCCGTAATAGGCCGGCCGTTGCCAGTTGCCTGCCGGCATCCACTGCGCACCAGCGGCGGTGTGGCGGTCGTGCAAGGGGGTTTGTCGGTAGGGATCAAAGCTGCGTCCGGCCAGATGCGCCAGGGTTTCCGCGACAAAGGGCGGCCGCGCCGTGGTCACGCCGGTTTCGCTGACGCTGCGCTGGGTTGCGGCCGCGACCAGGCGTGCGGTGGGCAGCGCCGAGTGGCGGCCTTGCGAGGGGCCCATGCCCACGGTGGAAAAGCGCTTCACCAGCTGGATATCGCGGTAGCCATGCCGGGTCGCGTTGATGATGTCGGCGATCTGCAGGTCTTCGTCCAGATCGACAAATTCCTTGCCCTTGGGGTGGGCAAACAGTGGCCAGTCGGCGTTGCAGCCGGGCTCCTCGGTAAAGTTGTCCTCGGCCGGTGTCGGTTGGCCGAGTCCGCTGAGGGCGGCATTGGCGGCGCGGCGGGCATCGGCCAGTACATTGTCCAGTTGATGGAAGCCGTTGACTGAACCGGCGATATGCAGATTGGCCGGCAACTGCTGCAAGCGGAAGGCGGCGTGCTCATCGTCGTAACTCAGTTGCGCGCCGGCCTGGCAGAGCAACTGGTAGGCCGGCATATAGCCCGAAGACATGCACAGCAGATCGCAGGCATAGTGCGCGGCCGTCTCGCTGACGGTGCCACGCCCGCTGATCGCGCGCACCTCGACACTGTCAATGCGGCCCTGTGCTTTGCCGGCGCTGGCGGCATACACGGTGCTGTGCAGATGGCAGGGCACCTGCCGGGCCTCTAACTGTTCCAGCAACGTCGGGTCATGCGGCGCGCTGCGCAGATCGACCAGGGCCGCCAGTTGCACGCCCTGCTCCAGCAGCTCCAGTGCGGCCAGGTAGCCGTGGTCATTGCCGGTCAGCACCACGGCACGCTCGCCGGGCTTGACCGCATAGAGGCGCATCAGGCGCTGCGCTGCGCTGGTCAGCACAATGCCGGGCAGATCGTTGTTGTGAAACACCACCGGCTGGTCATAGGCACCGGAGGCCACAATCACCTGCTGTGCGCGCACCTTGTGCATGCGCTGGCCCTGAATCACCGGCAGGAAGTTGTCGGTAAACCAGCCGTTGCAGGTGGCCTGGGTCATCACCCGGATCTTTGGATGTTCACTGACCGCCTGCAGCAGCTGCTGGCGCAGTTGCCCGGCAGCCTCGGCGTCAAGGGCAAAGCGCGACCAGGCCAGGGCGCCGCCCAGATAGGCTTGCTGTTCGATCAGCAGCACCTCGGCCCCGGCTTCGGCGGCGCTCAGGGCGGCTTGCAGACCAGCCGGACCGGCGCCCACCACGGCGACATCGGCAAACACAAAGGCCTTGTCGTGATAGTCCGGGCGCAGTGTCAGGTCGAGCACGCCGAGCCCGGCCTGCTTGCGGATGATCGGCTCCCATAGCTTCCAGGCTCCTTTGGGCTTGTAGAAGCTGCGGTAATAGAAGCCCACCGGCATAAAGCGCGATGCCTTGCCCAGCCAGGCGTTGCGGTCGCGTTCCAGCGAGCCATTGACGTTCTGTGCGCTGACGTCCTGGCCGGCGGCCAGCGGCTGCACATCCGCCAGGGTGTTGGGTGCGCCGGGCAGTTGCACCAGGGTGTTGGCATCTTCCCCGGCCATGGTCATGGGGCCGCGGGGGCGGTGATATTTGAACGAGCGTGACAGCAGCCAGCGCTGGTTGGCCAGCAAGGCGCTGGCAATGCTGTCGCCTGCCAGGCCTTGATAGGTCTGGCCGTCGAACTGGAAACTCAGCGGCCGTTCACGGTCAATCAGCAGGCCCATGGGCGCAGGTAAACGAGCGGGCATCATGCGGATTCCTCCGGGTTGGCAGTGGCGGCGAAAATCTCGCTGGGATCAAAAGTGCGCACAATGTCATCGCTCAGGGTGTTGCGCTCGGCCAGAAACCAGTAGCTGCTGGCGCTGTGCAGCCACCATTCGGTGACGATGCCGGCAGGGTTGCTGCTGTTGAACACGTAATCGGCCCATTCCACATCACTGCAGTTGTCCGGGTCGGGCATGGTCTTGAACTCGCCGCCATAGACGAATTCGCTGATGTTGCGCGGCCCGTTGAGCGGGCAAGGCATGATTTTCATGGTTGCATCCTCAATGGCTGGCGGCGGTGGCGCCCATTTCGTTGACTTGCTGGAAGCGGCTGAAGCGCTCCAGGGCAAAGGGCTGGATCAGCTCCGGGACTTTTTTGCCGTCACTGGCTATCAGCGCCGCCATGGTCTGGCCGCAGATCGGTGTAGCCTTGAAGCCCCAGGTACCCCAGCCGGCATCCAGGTAATAATTGTCCACTGGTGAACAACCCATGATCGGGCTGTAATCCGGGGTCATGTCGGTGGTCCCGCTCCACTGGCGCATCAGGCGCGCCTGGGCCAGAAACGGGAACATCTCCAGGGCGGCGGCCATCAGGCTTTCCTTCAATTCCAGGGTCGAGCGGGTGTGGTACAGCGGGTAGGGATCGGAACCACCCCCGAAAACCACTTCGCCGCGACTGGTCTGTTGCACATAGCAATGCAGTGCCGAGGAACTGACCAGGGGGTCGAGAAAGGGCTTGAACGGCTGGGTGACCATGGCCTGCAAGGGGTAGCTGAGAATCGGCGCGCGAATGCCGGCCATATCCAGCAGCCGCGAGCTGTGCCCGGCCACCGCTTGCACGGCGCAGCCGCACTGCACGGTGCCGCGGTTGGTTTTCACCCCGGTCAGCCGGCCTTGCTCGATCACCAGCTCCTGCACTTCCGTCAGCTGGTGGATTTCCACCCCGTGCTTGGCCGCCTGTTTGGCATAGCCCCAGGCCACGGCGTCATGGCGCGCAGTGGCGCCGTCCTTGTGCCAGAGTCCGGCCAGCACCGGTAAATGACCGGGGTCCATATTCAGTGTGGGTACCAGCTCGGCAACCTGCTGACGGTCGAGCATCTCGGTGCGCCCGCCAAAGTGGGTGTTCACTTCGGCACGCTGGCGGAAGGCGCGCACGGTGGCATCGGTGTGCGCCAGGGTCAGTTGCCCGCGCTCGGAATACATGATGTTGAAGTCGAACTCGTTGGCCAGGTTCTTGAACAGGCGTACCGATTCGGAATAGAAGCGTACCCCTTCCGGGGTCAGGTAGTTGGAGCGGATCACTGCGGTGTTGCGCGCTGTGTTGCCGCCGCCGAGGTAGCCCTTGTCCAGCACCGCTACCTTGGTGATGCCATGGTAGCGGGCCAGGTAGTAGGCAATGGCCAGGCCGTGGCCGCCGGCACCGATGATCACCACGTCATAGCGTGGCTTGAGCTCTACCGGTGGTGGCAGGTCGACCTCGGCCGGGTAGTCGGCGGACAGACCATATTTGAGCAGATTGAAAGGCATGGGGCCTCCGGGGCTGAATGCGGGCTTGTGGGCGTCGGCTTAGCGGAAAATCACGGTGCGTTCGCCGTTGAGAAATACCCGGTGTTCAAGGTGGTATTTCACTGCCCGCGACAGCGTCAGGGTTTCGATATCGCGGCCGATGGCGACCAGGTCATCCGGGCGCAGGCCGTGATCCACACGTTCCACTTCCTGTTCGATGATCGGCCCTTCGTCCAGGTCCGAGGTGACGTAGTGGGCGGTGGCGCCGATGAGTTTGACGCCACGTTCCCAGGCCTGGTGGTAAGGCTTGGCGCCCTTGAAGCCGGGCAGAAAGGAGTGGTGGATATTGATCGCCCGGCCGGCCAGGTACTGGCACATGGTGTCCGACAGAATCTGCATATAGCGCGCCAGCACCACCAGTTCGGTGCCCGTCTCTTCGATCAGCTTGCGCAGCTCGGCTTCCTGCTCTGCCTTGGTGTCGGCATTGACCGGCAGATAGACAAAGCGGATGCCCTCGCGCTCTGCCATCGGCCGCAGGTCCAGGTGGTTGGAGACGATGGCGCTGACCTGCATCTTCATCTCGCCCTTGTGGTAGCGATACAGCAGATCGGTCAGGCAATGATCGTACTTGCTGACCATGAGTATCACTTTCATTGGCGTGCTGTTGTCATGCAGGGCCCATTGCATGTCGAACTCGGCGGCTACCGTGCCAAAGCCCTCGCTCAGGCTGTCGGCATTGGACGGGCTGTCGGCATTGAAGCGAAACACCGCGCGCATGAAGAAGCGGTCATGAAACTCGTCATCGAACTGGGCCATCTCGCTGATGTAGCAGCCGCAGTTGGACAGGTAGGTGGTGACAGCGGCAACAATGCCCGAGTTGGCCGGGCAGCTGATGGTCATGGTGTAGGACGTAGACATCCGGGCTCCTTGTAGCCATATATTCATATATGGCAAATAAATTCAGATATAAATATAAATTGCAGTAAAGGATAAAATATCCGCGATGTGTTTTTTATAAGCGAATGGAGTGAGCTGGTCAATACTGTTAGGAAAATAAATATCCTGAGAGGAATTTTTTGCGGCCAACCAGGTAGCCTCTGCAAAACGTAGGCGACAACGGTATGGATGCAGGAGATAGGGCGAATCAGGAGCCAGAGCCGAGGCCGGAGCAGCTGTTCTGATGGCGACGAAATTATCTGTCGCCTGGCCCGGCAGGTATTGCTTGTTTAAGGTGGTGCCGGCGGTAACAGTTATCGGAAAAACAGGTTTGGGATGTCGCTTGAACTCAGGTAGGCTTCTGCACCTTAATGGTGCAAGGGTTGTTTCATGAGTTCGCAGAACGAAAAGTTGCGTTGGCAGCAAGCCAGTGGCGTGTTACGGGCAATGCACCTGGAATGGTGGATGGCCCGTCACAGCCATAAAACGGTGCTCGCACTGTTCAACCTGGTAAATAGCGGCGTCAGCATGGCCCTGCTGGCGACAGTTGCATTGGTGACTCAGGAAGCGTTTATTTTCCCATCCCTGGGCGCTACTGCGTTCATCATTTTTCATGTCCCTATGGCGCAGCCTGCATCGCCGCGCAATACGCTCTGCGGGCACTGTATTGGTGCGCTGGTGGGGTTGGGTGCGCTCTATATGTTTGGTTTGCAACATGCAGATTCTGCATTTCTGGCCGGTATGGATTTGTCGCGTGTGGGTGCTGTGGCAGTTGCTATGGGGCTGACCAGTTGCCTGATGGTGGCCTTTAATGTTGTGCATCCTCCGGCAGGTGCTACGGCATTAATTGTCGCTCTGGGGCTGATGCCAAACATCTCGCAGATTCCCATTCTGATGGCAGGTGTGCTGATCCTGTTGATGCATGCCTTTGTCGTTAACCGGCTAGCGGGCTTGCGCTACCCTGTGTGGGCATCAGCCGGGCCCAGGCCAAAGCGGGAGGAGCCGACTGAGCCGGATGATGTGTGACAGGCTCGGGCCGTGAAGGCTTGGGAAACCCCCGAACCTGGCTGATCCCTGCTTCCTTTCTCCGGCGACGCCATAAGCCGCCAGGTAATTTTGTTGTTAGCCTAAGGCCTAATAGTCTTGTTCTCCCTCAGTCCCTAGCATCGAGCGCTCAATGTCCGAGATACGAGCGCCACAATGCACAACAACAGCGACTATCAAAGCCAGCGCAAGCCTCGCTCCGCGTTCAATACCCGGCGCGAATACCTGGAGCACGAGCTTGAGGTCATGGCCCCCAGACGCTGGCGAATGAACCTGCCCGGCCGTGATTACCGTTTCGAATTTGAAGACTGGGTGCCGGCCATGGCCGCAACCATCGGCAAGGTGGTCATGGTAGCGGCGATTGTCAGCACCTTTGCCACGCAACTGGGCCTGTCGGCTGACTTTGTCACCGAGAACGTGCGCTTTGAAATGCTCATCGCTGCCGTGCTCTTCGTGATTCTGGTCTCCGGCTTTATCAACCCCAACAGCAACCTGCCCGGCACCCATGGTCCGCTGATTCCGATGATCCCCCTGATTGTTGCCTCCGGTGGCCACCCGATGGCGCTCGGCATCATGATCGGGGTGCTGGGTTTCATCCTGGGTATCACCAAAGGCGGTAGCCTGCTGGCGCGGCTGACCAGCAACGGGGTCTGCGGCGGTTTGTTGCTGTATCTGGGCTTTATCGGTATTACCTCGCAGATCGCCAAGCTGTTCAGCTGGGCTGAAGGTTTTGAGGGCGGGCATATTGCCTTTGTCATCCTGATTGCGACCATCGTCATGTATGCCTGGCTGGAGCATGTCAAGATGCGCTGGTTGGCGATTCCGCTCGGCTCGGTGATGGCGGCCGGCATTGCCTTTGCCCTGGGCGCGCCCTTCGAGTTCATCACGGAACCGGGTATCCCCAATATGAACCCGGCCTACTGGTGGGGTGACGATACCGGCTGGCAGTTGGGCCTGCCCGAGTTCCAGCATTTTCTGGCGGTAGCGCCTTTCGCGGTACTGGCGGTGGCCATGTGGTCACCGGATTTTCTTGGGCATCGGGTGTTCCAGCAGCTGAATTACCCGCCCAAGGCGCAAAAGGTGTTGATGAATATCGACGACACCATGTGCACCGCCGGCACCCGGCAAGTGGTCGGCAGTCTGCTCGGCGGCGGCAATATTGCGTCGTCCTGGGGCACCTATATCGTGCCGGCGGCGATTGCCAAACGGCCAATTGCGGCGGGTGCGGTACTGACCGGGGTGCTTTGCATCATTACCGCACTGCTCGGCTATCCGATGGATCTGGCGATCTGGCCGCCGGTGCTCAGTGTCGCGCTGATCGTCGGCGTGTTTCTGCCGCTGATGGAAGCCGGCATGCAGATGACCCGGGAAGGCAAGACCACCGAATCGGCAGCCATCGTTATTGTCGCTTCGGCGCTGGTTAATCCGGTGTTTGGCTGGTCGTTGACCGTACTGCTCGACAATCTGGGACTGATCGGCTGCAAAGAGCGCGGCAAGAGCCTGGGACATATCGGCCGCTGGATCATTCCCGGCCTGGTGTTTGGCATCCTGTGTGGCGTGATGGCGGCGATTGGCATGTTCCCGGGCGTACCACCGATGCTGGAAAGCTTTAGACTTTAGAGTTCATTTTCCAGCCAGCGTTTAATCTGGCGGCGATAAGACCGCGAGGTCTCGCTGTGGGTGTCAATCGAATTTGGCCGCAAGGAGACGGTGTTTCGTTCCTGGTCGTAATGAATATCGAACTGTCTTACCGCCCCGAAGGGGGCGTTATCCGAGCCGTAGATGGATATGACGTGGAACTCCAGCGACTTGAGCTCAATGTCGGAGTTGACTGGCACTCCATCATGCAGCTCAATTCCGGCCTCGCCCGCCACGCGAGTCAGAATTTGCCGGAAGGAAAAGACATCAAGGCATTCTCCCGAAGCCAATGGTCCCTGCCGGGTCCAGGAGCTGCGTTTTGCTTTATCCCCCAGGGAGTCAGCTTCACCATCCGTTACGGCACTAAAGTGGCTGCCTTCAGAGGTCGTCAATTTGGCCATGATGAAATAGAGAAATATGGCCTCCTGACTCATGTTGCAAATCAGGCAGGGAGAGTCGAGATCCTGACCACCAATGCCCTTGTTGATGAGTACGCGTGGTCGGCGCTGTCGATGATAGCTATGAAAAAGTAGCTGAGCGTAAAACAGCCAGACAAGCAACATGGCTGCATTGATAAACATGGAGATGAGTGATGAATTTTGTTCAATCCAGTCCAGCATAATGTCCTTGCATCAACCCAATAGTGAAAGAGCAAACATCGTGCTCCGGTTCCAAAATACACTTGGCTGATGCATATACAACAGAGATTCGTGCCTGAACGCAACTGACAAGCCTGAACTATGGTCAATATCAAGTCTTGCCAGCCACGATGCTGGGCAAGGTTTCAGCTTGTGCGCTGATCAGTCGCCTGCCTCCAGACTTTTCAGGTCGTGTACCCCGGGCTGAAACTGCCAGCGGTTGGCGCTATAGACCTGGCCTTGCCAGCGCTCAACCAGTTGCTGGTAGTCGCGGGTGGTGCGAAATTCGGCAATGAACTGGTTGATTGCCCGGAGCAAAGCGGTATTGCCGGGCTGATTGGCGACGGCGGCACAGTAGAACCAGAGCTCGCTGCTCAGGTTGCCGGGCAGTATTTCCAGCTGTCCAGCCCAGGGGCTGTCCGTACCGGTGCAGGCCCAGTGATAGATCGGCAAGTCGACGGCAAAGGCGTCCACCGTTCCGTCGGCCAGGCAGTCATGGATCAGGCTCTGGTCGTTGTAGGCCAGCAGGTTGGCGAGCTCGATACGTCCGCCGGGGGTGTGGCGGTTGCTTTCCCAGCGCAGTCCGGCTTGCTCAAGCACTTCCAGTGCAGCCGGGTCGTCAATGCAACCCAGCACTTTGCCCTGCAGGTCATCCAGGCGCTGGATACGACTGTCGCCGGCGCGTTTGGCCAGTACATAAGGAAGGAATACATAAGGGTCGGAGAAAGCGACCTGGCCGTAGTCCGGCATCGGCGGCAAGGCGCTCCAGACCACATCGACCTCTGCCTCGCGGCGGCGACTCCCGGCTTCGAGAAGTTGCAGGCAGCGGTCCCAGGGGTACTCGACAAAATGACACTTAACCCCCAGCCAGCGGGCAAAGGCGCGGGCGAGTTCGGCATCCATACCCTGGAGCGGTTCGCCAGTTTGCTGCCGGAATGATAGGCCCTTGAAGTGGGGCTCGATGGCAATGCGCAACTCGCCACGCTGGCGTATCGCGTCCAGGCGATCGCTCCGGGGATGGGTGTGCAGTTTTTCTTCCGCCAGCAATTTCTGGACTGCCTGAGGGCGTTGCTGGTTCGGCAGCTCGCGGTAGATGGAGTGCATGTCGTGCAACAGATCCAGGCTCCAGTTGTTGCGCGCCAGCAGGTGTTGGTCAGCCGCCTCGCCGAGCGCAACGCCTGCAGCCATGACCTTGTTGTTGGCTTCGATCTCGTTCAGATGATCAGCCATGTGATCCAGCTGTCGATGCAAGGTCTGCAGGGATTCATTGACCCGTTGACCGAGCAGCTCCAGCCGGGCATCAGCATCTTGCAGCATGCCTTGCAATTGCTCACTGACCGGGGCCAGGTCAATTTGGCTGTAGGCCTGTTGAGCGTTGGCCTGGGTGCTCAGTGCCAGTTCGCGGATTTCCTGGGCGACCACGGCAAAGCCCCGGCCCTGTTCACCCGCGTGTGCGGCTTCGATGGCGGCATTGATTGACAGTAATTGCACAGTACGCCCGATATGGTCGATGGCATCAATCACCTGCCGTGAAGACTGGCTGCGTTCATCCAGGCTGTTGGCAAGTTCGGCAAATTCCGTGCTGAAAAACGTTTGGGTAGCGCGCAATTCCAGATCCATCTCGGTGCGCAACTGTTCGGCTCCGCTACTGCTGCTGCCAAGGTTGTCACGGGTTTTTGCGAGAAAGGTCAGCTGCTCGCTGCTGCGCGCAGAAATTTCGGCGAAGGTGCCTTCCACTTGCTCGATAGCCTGGCGTGCGTGTCGTTGCAATGCCTGTACCCGGCCCAGCAGCACAGCAACCCCGGCATCCTGCTCGGCATTGGCCGGCTGACTGTGCAAGCGTTCACGCAGAGCACTGGGCATGCGGCCCTGTTCCAGCTGCAGGGCTCTATCCCAGTCGCCGCTCAACAAGGCTTGCTGCCAATCGTCCAGTGCGGGCTGGCTGGGTGGTGCAGCGGTACGTAAAAACCAGCTCATGTGGACCCCCTCAGGCTGATTGGCGTAACTGGGTGCCCTGTTCAGGGCCGGTGCAATACCGGTTGAGGTCGGCTTGCAGTGCTTCGGCGGTGGTGCGCAAGTGGGTCAGCGGGGTATCGGCATGGCCCTGAACAATGACCAGGGCTTCGCGGCTGTCCGCTTGCAGGGCTGTGGCGGCACACTGGCGGTAATCCATGCGGCAGATCACCTGTTGGTCGGCATCCAGATAAAGGTACTCGCCAGAGGGCAATTGCTGGACCTGGTCATTGCCCAGGCCAATGAACTCCTCATGCCCGCGCCCCAGAGTCAGGCTGACGGGCAGGCTCAGATAACGCAGATCATGGGCGCCGATCGACAGTCCGGACACCAGTGACCAGTGGTTGTACAAATCAACCACCGGGGCAATGCTGCGCAACTGGGCATCGCGCAGAAACTGCTGCAACAGTGTCTGGGGCGAGGCCGGGTAGCGACGGGCCGAGCGCCCGACTTGCAGGCGCAGGTCATCAAAACCGGCCATATGCAGTCGGCTTTTTGCCAGGTCCAGCTGCTCGTCCAGTTCGGCCAGGCGTTCGTTCAGGCTACGGGTGAAGTGACGATTGCACAGCCCGTGCACAGTAAAGGCAATAACCTTGAGCCCCAGGCTGTCGGGCGTCAGCAAGCGGAAAATCGGATTCAACATGGCGGCATCCTGTGAGCGGCACAGCGCTCGGTTGCATAGGCTGCGGGCACGGCCAGGCGCCCCAGCTGAAGGTCAGTAACTGCTATAGGGGGTATAGCAAGGCCTGTGCCAGCTAACTCGAACGGGTGACCGGTGGTCTTTTGGGCGGGTTTGGGGGTATATGAACGGGTTTAGACGCGGTCGCTGATAATGCGGGATGGGAGATTTCAGGGCGCTGCATGGGCCGGAGCGCCAGACTGGGGCAGGCTGGCGCCGCTATAAAAATCAGCTCTGATCGTAGTTCATGATCGACAGCAGGCGAAGAGGAACCTCGATCAGGGTTTCCGGGCCGTGGGGGACTTCGGCATCAAAGGTCAGGCTGTCACCCGGGCCCATGGGGTAAAGCTGGTTGCCATGACGGTAGATCAGCCGGCCGTCCAATAGATGTATGAATTCGGTGCCGGGGTGGGAAAAGGTTGGAAACTCCTCGGCGGCATCATCCATGGTGATCAGGTAAGCCTCGAAACTTTTCTTCGGCCCCCGGGTATGGTTGAGCAGTTGATAGGTGTGGCCCTTTTCGGTACCCCGGCGCACCACCTCCAGTCCTTCGCCGCTGCTGACCAGCAGCGCGCCGCCGCCCTGCTGATCATATTGACTGAACAATTTGGACATGGGCAGGCCGAGCACGTCACAAAGGCGGGTGAGGGTATCCAGGCTGGTTGATACCTGGGCATTCTCGATCTTGCTCAGCATGCCCTGGCTGATGCCGGCAATGCGCGATACGTCGGTAATTTTCAGGCCCTGCGCCTGGCGTTGTCGACGGATCTGCAGGCCGAGATATTGTTCCAGCTTGAGTTTGGGTGGCGCGTCAGCAGTTTTGCTCATGGGTGTGCACGTTTTCTGATCAGTAATTTAATTTTCGCACTGAGAATGTGCACCAGCCCGTGGGCCAATGCAAGTGCGAGTCGCGTCAATACGGCCGGCGATGCCTTGCCAACCCCTTGACCCCGCAGCTTTCGTGCCATCGAGCAGATTTTTTGCTGCTAGACGGCATTCTGGCAAGGCAATTGCATTTCCTCTGGTGAAAATTAAATTCTCAAGCGGAATAACCAGCAGGAGCGCCTTACCCATGTTGCCCACCGAAACGCAGCGCCTTATCGAGCAGCACGGCATCAAATATGTGCTGGCCCAGTTTGTCGACATTCACGGCTCGGCAAAAACCAAATCTGTACCGGTCAGCGGCCTCGCCGCCGTGGCCGAAGGAGGTGCCGGTTTTGCCGGCTTTGCCGTTTGCGGCATGGGCATGGAGCCACACGGTCCCGACTTTATGGCCAAGGGTGATCTGTCGACCCTGACACCGGTGCCCTGGCAGCCAGGCTATGGCCGGGTGCTGTGCATCGGTCACGTCAATGGTGAGCCACATCCCTACGATACCCGTTATGTGCTGCAGCGCCAGATTGCTCGCCTGAGTGCCCGCGGCTGGACCATGAATACCGGCGTCGAGCCCGAGTTCAGCCTGTTCCGCCGCGATGATCGGGGTCAGTTGCAACTGGTCGACAGCAGCGACAACCTGGACAAGCCCTGCTACGACTACAAGGGCCTGTCGCGCTCACGCGAGTTTCTGGAAAAGCTCACTGAATCCCTGCAGCAGGTCGGTTATGACATCTATCAGATCGACCATGAAGATGCCAACGGCCAGTTCGAGATCAACTATACCTACAGCGATGCCATGACCTCGGCCGATCGCTTTACCTTCTTCCGTATGGCCGCCGGCGAGATTGCCAACGAGCTGGGCATCATCTGCTCCTTTATGCCCAAGCCGGATGCCACCCGCACCGGTAACGGCATGCACTTTCATGTCTCGATTGCCGACGCGGACAACCCCAACCTGTTCCATGATGACAGCGACCCGCGCGGTATGGGGCTGTCGAAACTGGGCTACCACTTTGCCGCTGGCCTGCTGGCCCATGCCCCCGCCCTCTGTGCCTTTTCCGCACCGACGGTAAATTCCTACAAGCGCCTGGTGGTCGGCCGCTCGCTGTCCGGCGCGACCTGGGCTCCGGCCTTTGTCGCCTATGGCGACAACAACCGCTCGGCGATGGTGCGCATTCCCTACGGACGTATCGAATACCGCCTGCCGGATGCCGGCTGCAATCCGTATCTGGTCACTGCCGCGATCATCGCCGCCGGGTTGGATGGTATCGAACGTGAGCTGGATCCTGGCGAGCCGTGCAATGAAAACCTGTACAAAATGAGCCTGGATGACATCGCCGAGCGAGGCATCGCCACCCTGCCACAGAGCCTCAACGAGGCATGCCAGGCACTGGAGGACGACCCCTTGTTCCGCGACACCCTGGGCAGCGAGATTGTCGATGAGTTTATCGCCCTCAAGCGCGCCGAGTGGGTCGAGTACAGCCGGCATGTGAGTGACTGGGAAGTGCAGCGCTACACCGAATTTTTCTGAGCGCCCTTACCGGCGTTTATTACCCAAGCTCTAACAGCTTGCCGTCTGACGCGGCACCTTGCCGCCAGCAGTGAGGATGTAACTATGTGTGGAATTGTCGGGTTGTATCTGAAGAACCCTGCACTGGAAGACCAGCTGGGTGCGCTCTTTGCGCCCATGTTGCTGGCGATGACCGATCGCGGGCCGGACAGCGCCGGCTTTGCCATCTATGGCGATGAAGTGGAATCCGGCCGAATCAAGCTGACATTGCAAAGCAGTCAGCCGGATTACCCCTGGCCAACCCTGATGAGCGAACTGGAAGGTCAGCTGGGTTGTTCCCTGGAGTGGTTCCGCAATGCCGATGCCGTGGTGCTGAAAACCGATGCCGAGGAAGCGGCAATGCGCACTGCATTGGCTGAGCTGGCGCCGGAAATCCGCATCATGAGCCTGGGTCAGAGTATCGAGATTCTCAAGGGTATGGGGCTGCCGGCGGAGATCAGCAATCGGTTCAACCTGTCCGGCATGCGTGGCAGCCACATCATCGGGCATACCCGTATGGCCACCGAAAGTGCGGTGACCATGGAGGGCAGCCACCCCTTCTCCACCGGCAATGATCTGTGCCTGGTGCACAACGGTTCGCTGTCCAACCACAGCCGTTTGCGTCAACGCCTGCAACGCCAAGGCCTGGTGTTTGAAACCGAGAATGACAGCGAGGTCGCAGCCGGTTACCTGACCTGGCGCTTGCGCCAGGGCGACACCCTGCAACAGGCACTGGACCATGCATTGCAGGATCTGGATGGCTTTTTCACGTTCGCTATCGGCACCCGTCAGGGCTTTGCGGTGATCCGCGACCCGATTGCCTGCAAGCCGGCGGTGCTGGCGGAAACCGAGGATTACGTCGCCATGGCATCGGAGTATCAGGCGCTGGCCGGTCTGCCAGGCATCGAGAATGCCCGGGTCTGGGAGCCGGAACCGGCCACCATGTACATCTGGGAACGGCCGGCGGCCTGAGGAGAGACACATGCAACATATCGATCTGGCGCACAGCACCGTGCGCGAACTCAACCAGCAATTGCACGCCCAGGCCGGGCAGGTCAGCGAACGTGAGTGGGTGGTCAAGAACCCCGCCGGCAAGCACAACCTGGCGGTCGGCCTGAATGAAGGCCTGTCGATAGATATTCAGGGCCACACCGGCTACTACTGCGCCGGCATGAATCAGAAGGCCAGCGTTACTGTCGACGGCAATGTCGGTGTCGGCGTGGCGGAAAACATGATGTCCGGCCGCGTGCATGTCAAGGGCAATGCCTCGCAGTCGGCGGGGGCTACCGCCCATGGTGGCTTGTTGATCATCGACGGTGATGCCGGTGCGCGTTGCGGCATCTCGCTCAAGGGCGCCGATATCGTGGTCGGTGGCAATATCGGTCACATGAGCTGCTTTATGGCCCAGGCCGGGCGCGTAGTAGTGCTCGGTGATGCCGGTGACGCCCTGGGTGATTCGCTGTACGAAACCCGCATCTATGTGCGCGGCACAGTCAAGTCACTGGGTTCGGATTGCGTGGAAAAGCCCATGCGCGCCGAGCATCTGGAAGAGCTGGCCGAACTGCTGCACCGCGCTGGTTACGATGCCGACCCGGCCAGCTTCAAGCGCTATGGCTCGGCACGTGAACTCTACAATTTCAAGGTCGACAACGCGGCAGCCTACTGAGCTACCGCCGTGAGGAGTACAGCATGACAGACAAGCATCCCCCGGTACTGCGCGAGTCGGCCACCTTCGACCGCCTGACCATCCAGGAAATCCAGCGTGCCGCCGAAACCGGCATCTATGACATTCGCGGTGGCGGCACCAAGCGCAAGGTGCCGCACTTTGATGACCTGCTGCTGCTCGGCGCCAGCATGTCGCGTTACCCGCTGGAAGGCTATCGGGAAAAATGCGGAACCAATGTGGTGCTCGGCACCCGTTTTGCCAAGAAGCCCATTCATCTGGATATTCCGGTCACCATTGCCGGTATGAGTTTCGGCGCCCTCTCGGCACAAGCCAAGGAAGCCCTTGGCCGGGGTGCCAGCATGGTTGGCACCAGCACAACCACCGGCGATGGCGGCATGACGCTGGAAGAGCGTGGGCAGTCAAAGCACCTGGTGTATCAGTACCTGCCTTCGCGTTACGGCATGAACCCGGACGATCTGCGCAAGGCAGACGCCATCGAAGTGGTGCTCGGCCAGGGCGCCAAGCCCGGCGGTGGCGGTATGTTGCTGGGCATGAAAGTGACCGAGCGGGTGGCCGGCATGCGCACCCTGCCGATCGGGGTTGATCAGCGCAGCGCCTGCCGCCACCCGGACTGGACAGGCCCGGATGATCTGGCGATCAAGATTGCCGAACTGCGCGAAATCACTGATTGGGAAAAGCCGATTTACGTCAAGATAGGCGCCAGCCGGCCCTATTACGACGTCAAACTTGCAGTCAAGGCGGGGGCCGATGTGATTGTGCTCGATGGCATGCAAGGCGGCACCGCAGCGACCCAGGATGTGTTTATCGAACACGTGGGTATTCCGATTCTCAGCGCCATTCCGCAGGCCGTGCAGGCCTTGCAGGAAATGGATATGCACCGCGAAGTGCAGCTGATTGTGTCGGGCGGTATTCGCAGTGGCGCCGATGTGGCCAAGGCCATGGCCCTGGGCGCGGATGCGGTAGCCATTGGCACGGCGGCGCTGATTGCCCTGGGCGACAACCACCCGCGTTGGGATGCCGAGCTGCGTGACATCGGTTCGGCGGCCGGCTTTTACGATGATTGGCAGAACGGCCAGGATCCGGCGGGGATCACCACCCAGGATCCGGAGTTGTCGAAACGCCTCGACCCGGTCGAAGGCGGCCGTCGACTGGCCAATTACCTGCGGGTGATGGTGCTCGAGGCGCAGACCATGGCACGTGCCTGTGGCAAGTCGCACCTGCTCAACCTGGACCCGGAAGACCTGGTGGCGCTCACCGTAGAATCAGCCGCCATGGCCCGGGTGCCGCTGGCCGGTACCCAGTGGGTGCCCGGGCAGCAGGGGTATTGAGTCATGGCCGAACTTGCCGATCCGCAAGTCAGTGCCCGGCTGCTGGATGGCCGCGCACTGGCTGCGCAAACACGCAACGCGCTGGCAGCAACTATTCGTCAGCGCCAGGCCGACGGCTTGCCGCCGCCCGGTCTGGCAGTGATTCTGGTGGGGAATGACCCGGCGTCGCAGGTCTATGTGCAGCACAAGATCCGCGCCTGTGCCGAGGTGGGTGTGCATTCCTTCAGTCACCGCTTGCCGGCCGACACCGACGAAGCGGCCCTGTTGGCGCTGATCCAGACATTGAATGCAGATCCAGCGGTGCACGGCATACTCTTGCAGTTGCCTTTGCCGGCCGGGCTGGATAGCAGCCGCCTGTTGCAGGCGATTGCTCCGTACAAGGATGTGGACGGCTTTCATCCACACAATCTGGGTTTGCTGGCGGCCGGGCTACCGGTCTTGCGCCCCTGCACGCCCAAGGGGTGCATGCGTTTGCTGGAGTCTGCCGGGGTCGATTGTCGTGGTCAGCAGGCGTTGGTGATTGGCGCCTCGACCATTGTTGGCCGGCCCATGGCGCTGGAATTGCTGCGCGCCGAAGCCACGGTAACCATTGCGCACAAGGCTACGCGGGATTTGCCGGCGTTGGTCGCCCAGGCGGACATACTGGTCGTCGCCACCGGGGTACCGGGACTGGTGCGCGGCGAGTGGCTCAAGCCGGGTGCGGTAGTGCTGGATGTCGGTATCAATCGTCTGGCCGACGGGCGACTGGTCGGTGATGTCGACTTCGCCAGTGCCCGACAGCGCGCCAGCTGGGTCAGCCCGGTACCCGGTGGCGTTGGCCCGATGACCATTGCCTGCCTGCTGGAGAATACCCTGCAAGCCGCTACCTTGGTGATGGAGCCCCCATCAGGCGCTGCAATTCACCACTAGCGCGCAGTTGCTCTAGCGCGGCCAGCAGCGGCTCGATCCGGCTGGCCGGCACGTTTTCACGGTGGCGGTACAGGTAGGCCATTTGCTCTTCGGCATGCAGCTCGATACGCCAGTCATCGGCTGGCGAACCGATTTCCTGCAAGGTGTAATGCAGCACCTGCTCGCTACTGATCAGTGCATCCAGACGGCCGACCTGCAGCATTGCCACCGCCTGCTCCAGGTGATGAACCGGTATCTTGATAATCGACTGGTTGGCTTCAAAGGCGCTGCCGTAAAAAGTGCCACGAATATAGGCGACCGTTTTCCCGGACAGGGCTGACAAGCTCAACTCGCCTGCGGAATCGCGTGGCGCTACCAGCATAAAGCGGGTGCTGAGGATGGGGGCACTGCGTGCGGCAAAGCGATCAACCTCGGGGTTGGCAAACAGGATACTGAGATCACCCTGGCCGCGCTCGAAGTCATGCAGCAGGCGCTGGTGCGGTAATCTGCGCACGTTCAGGGCCTGGCCACTGATACTGGCCAGCTCGGCAAACAGGTCGGGCAGCAAGCCGCGTAGCTCTTGCTGCTCATCTTCATACGCCCACGGCCAGACATCGGCAACCAGCACCTGCAAGGGTGCCGATGTCGACCCGGATGGCGTGGCAGCCAGGCTACCGCCAAAGGTCAACAAGCAGGTAAACAGCAGCCAGCGCCAGCCGGCAAAACGACGTATCACGATGGCATAGCCTCCGGATCAGAATTATCTGCATTATAGCTGGCAGAGCGCCATTGCAGGAGGGCAATCAGCGCCAGATTGACCAATAGCACCAACGCCGCAGCGCCAATTACTGCCGGCCAGCCAGCCCACTGCCAGAAGGATTGCAGATAGTAGATACCTACCGCTGCGCCGAGGTAATAACACACTGAATACAGCGACGTGGCGCTGGCTTTGGCCTGTTCGGCATGCTGGTTGACCCAGGCATTGGCCAGCGAATGGGTGAGAAAGAAGCCGAACGAATTGATCACCAGGCCGAGGACAATCAGCCCCAGGTTATTCGCCAGCGTGAGCAGGCAGCCGAGCAGCAGAATGCCGACACCCAGCGCCATGCCGCCGGTCTGACTGCGGGCCGCCATGCGTGATGACAGCGCCGCAGAAAAGGTACCACCCAGATAACTGAGAAACAGCAAGCCCAGCGCGCTGGCACCCAGTTGCCAGGGTGGCGCACTGAGGCGGAAGGTCAGGTAGGTATACAGGTTGACGAAAATCAGAAAATTCAGCCCGCCCAGCAGCATCGCCGGCCACAGCAGAGGGTGGCGCAAATGCCGGCCGAAGTTGGCGAACACGTTGCGCGGTGCCAGCGTTTGTCGCTGGAAGTTACCCGGTGGCGGTAGCAGCCAGGCAATCAGCAATACGCCGCCAAGGCTGACGCCGCCGACCAGCAGAAACATCATGTGCAGCCCGAAATGATCAGCCAGCACGCCGCCAACCAAACGCCCGCCGGCACCACCCAGGGTATTGCCACTGATATACAGGCCCACGGCACCAATCAGCGCGTTGCGGCTGACGGTATCGCCCAGATAAGCGACGGCGGTAGCGGGCAAGACTGCCAGAGCGACACCGAGCAGGGCGCGCAAGACCAACAGGCTGTGATAGTGGCTGGTCCAGGCCATGGCCAGGGTCAGCAGGGCGGTGGCCAGCAAACCACAGAGCAGAATATTGCGCCGCCCCCAGGCATCCGACAACGGGCCGATGACCAGCAGCGCCAGGCCCAGTGTCAGGCTGGTCAGGTTGAAGGCATTGGCCGCCTTGAGTACCGAGACCTGATAGTGCTCGGCGATCAAGGGCAGCAGCGGGTGAATGGCATAGAGATTGGCGAAAATCACCAGCGACGCAATCAGCAAAGCCAGGCATACCCGCCGGTAGGCAGAGGTACCGGCTTCAATCAGTGGCGTGCTCGCTGGCTGCATTGGCGTGTTCGTCCAGGCTGATCAGGGTCTGCCCCTGGTTGATCAAGTCGCCCTCCTGGCACAGGATCGCACTGACGACGCCGTCAACTGGCGCGCGCAGGCTGTGTTCCATTTTCATCGCTTCCAATACCAGCAAGGCTTGCCCGGCAACCACGCTATCGCCCGCTTGCACCAGAACACGCACCATACTGGCATTCATCGGCGCGCTGAGGTCGCCGACGGTCTGAGCATGCGTGCGGCTGGCCAAGGGGTCAACCATGTGCACCGCCAGCCAGTCGCCCTGCCAGGGTAAATAGACTCGCTCACCACGGCGATAGTAATGCCCGGCGGGGGGTAATTCGGCGAGGGTAAAGCACGCGCGTGTTTGCTGCTCGCCCTGTTGCACGTGCAGGTCAGTCTGCGCTGGCAGCCCCATTTGCCAGCTGCTGCGCGCTGACCAGGGAGAGTTCGGGTCTTCATCTCGTACGTCGGGCGGCAGGCTGTCGAGCAGGGCGCTGGCGGCGTGCGCCCAGAAGCTCTCGTCCAGCTCCGGCAGCGGCGTCAGCAACTGCTCGCTATGGCGAGGAATAAAGCCGGTATCCAGCTCCGCTGCGGCAAAGGCCGGCTCGGTCAGAATGCGTTTAAGCAGCAGCAGATTGCTTTTCAGGCCACCCACGGCGGTTTCATCCAGCATGGCCAGCAAGCGCAGGCGTGCCTGTTCACGGTTGTCGCCGTGGGCAATCAGTTTGGCCAGCATGGGATCATACCAGGGCGAAATACTGTCGCCTTCGACCACACCACTGTCCACCCGACGGCCAGGGCCGGAAGATGGTTCCTGGTACAGGTGCAGCTCGCCACTGGCGGGCAGAAAATCCTGTTGCGGATCTTCCGCATACAGGCGCACTTCCATGGCATGACCCCGGCAGGGTATATCGGCCTGCTGCAGCGGGAAGGGCTCACCGGCGGCAATGCGCACTTGCCAGGCAACCAGGTCGAGTCCGGTAATGGCTTCGGTGACCGGGTGCTCGACCTGCAGCCGGGTATTCATTTCCATGAAATAGAACTGACCGTCGCTGTCGAGCAGAAATTCCACGGTACCGGCGCCAACATAATCGATCGCCCGTGCCGCGCGGACGGCGGCCTGGCCCATGTGCTGGCGCAACGCATCACTCAGGCCGGGCGCTGGCGCTTCTTCGAGCACCTTCTGGTGGCGGCGCTGGATCGAGCAGTCGCGGTCATGCAGATAGCAGCAATTACCGTACTGATCGGCAAGTATCTGTACTTCGATATGCCGCGGTTGTTGCAGGTATTTCTCTACCAGCAGCTGCGCATCGGCAAAGGCACTCTGGGCTTCACGCTTGGCGGAATCCAGGGCATCGTCCAGCTCGCTGCTGGCGTTGACCACTTTCATGCCCTTGCCACCACCACCGGCACTGGCCTTGAGCAGCAGCGGGTAGCCAATCTGTTCGGCGGCGGTGCGCAGGCTGGCGTTATCCTGCGCGGCGCCGTGGTAACCGGGCACCAGCGGCACGCCGGCCTCGGCCATCAGGGCTTTGGCCGATGACTTGCTGCCCATGGCGGCAATCGCTGCGGCCGACGGGCCGATAAAGCACAGCCCGGCCTGCTCGCAGGCGGCAGCAAAGTCGGCATTTTCCGCCAGAAAACCATAGCCCGGATGCACTGCCTGAGCACCACTGGTCTTGGCGGCGGCGAGTAATTTGTCGCTATCCAGATAGCTGTCGGCCGGGCGGCTGCCACCCAGTGCCACGGCACGGTCGGCCAGAGGTACATGGGGTGCGTCGCGGTCGGTATCGCTGTACACCGCTACGCTGGTAATGCCCATGTCGCGTGCCGTGCGAATAATACGGCAGGCAATTTCACCACGGTTGGCAATCAGCAGGGTATTGAACATGGGCTGGCGCATGGTTTATTGCTCCGCATCGGATGGGGGGGCGGCCACACGCCAGCTCGGCTGGCGCTTGGCGAGAAAGGCATTCAGCCCTTCCTGCCCCTCGGGGCTGACCCGGATGCGGGCAATCGCCGCTTCGGAATAGCGGCGCAGGGCCGGGGTCAGCTCACCGTGTTTGACTTCCTGCAGCAGTGACTTGGTGGCGCGCATGGCGGCTGGGCTGTTGTCGAGCAGGGTGCGGCACCAGTCACTGACCGCACTGTCCAGTTGCTCCGGGGCATAGCTGGCGTGCAGTAAGCCCAGGTCAACCGCCTGTTCACCGCTGAAAGCCTCGGCCGTCAGGGCATACCGCCGCGCCTGACGCTCGCCCATGGCCTTGACCACAAAGGTACTGATCACCGCCGGCGTCAGACCGATACGCACTTCCGAGAGACAGAACTGGCTGTCGTTGGCACCAATCGCCAGATCACAGCAACTGATCAGGCCCAGGGCGCCGCCATAGGCCGCACCCTGCACCACGGCCAGCGTCGGGATCGGCAGTTGGTAAAGACGGGCCATGACCTCGGCCAGTGCGTGGGCATCCTGCAGGTTGGCGTTGTAATCCAGCTCGGCGGCGGCACGCATCCATGCCAGATCCGCGCCCGCGGAAAAGTGCTTGCCGTGCCCGCGCAACAGCATGAAGCGCAGGTCCTTGTGTTCCTTGATCGCATCCAGTGCCTGCAGCAATTCGCTGATCATGGCGGCATTGAAGGCGTTGTTTTTCTCCGGACGGTTCAGCCACAGGGTGGCGATGCCGGTCGGGCTGACGTCCAGTTGCAGGGTGCTGAAAGTGCTCATGCGAAGTCTCTTCGATTGGGTTGCGCGCAGGCTTCATGTGGAAAAGGCCTACATGCGGAAAATGCCGAAGCGGGTGCTTTCTATCGGCGCATTGAGCGCGGCCGACAGGGCCAGTGCCAGGGTCTGGCGGGTGTCGGCAGGGTCGATAATGCCGTCATCCCACAGCCGTGCACTGGAATAGCTTGCCGCCGCCTGGCGCTCATACTGTTCGACAATGGGGGCTTTCAGGGCCTCGGCCTGTTCATCGCTGTAGTCTTGCCCGCTGCGTTCGGCCTGTTCGCGTTTGACCTGTACCAGCACGTCGGCGGCCTGTTGCGCGCCCATCACGCCAATCCGCGCATTGGGCCACATCCACAGCCAGCGCGGGTCATAGGCGCGGCCGCACATGCCGTAGTTGCCGGCACCAAAGCTGCCGCCGATGATCACGGTGAACTTGGGTACCCGGGCGCAGGCCACGGCGGTCACCAGCTTGGCGCCATGCTTGGCAATACCGCCCTCTTCGGCTTTTTTGCCGACCATAAAGCCGGTGATGTTCTGCAGGAACAGCAGCGGTATGCCGCGCTGGCAGGCCAGCTCGACAAAGTGTGCGCCCTTTTGCGCCGATTCACTGAACAGCACACCGTTATTGGCCAGAATGGCCACCGGATAGCCATGCAGGTGGGCAAAACCGCAGACCAGGGTGCTGCCAAAGCGCGCCTTGAATTCATCGAACTGGCTGTCATCGACCAGTCGGGCAATCACTTCGCGCACGTCATAGGGTTGCTTGCTGTCGGCGGGAATGATGCCGTACAGCTCCTCGGCGGCGTAACGGGGTGGTCTGGGTGGCTGGCACGCCAGCTGGCCCTGTTTGCGCCAGTTCAGGTTGGCCACGCAGCGTCGGGCCATGGCCAGGGCTTCGTGGTCATCGGCGGCAAAGTGATCGGCGACACCCGAGGTCTGGCAATGCAGCTCGGCACCACCCAGCTCTTGTGCGCTGACCACTTCGCCGGTGGCGGCACGCACCAGCGGCGGGCCGGCAAGGAAAATGGTTGCCTGCTCGGCCACCATGATGGTTTCATCGCTCATTGCCGGCACATAGGCACCGCCGGCGGTGCAGGAGCCCATGACCACGGCAATTTGCGGAATACCGGCGGCACTGAGGTTGGCCTGGTTGAAGAAGATGCGGCCGAAATGCTCGCGGTCGGGGAACACCTCGTCCTGGCGTGGCAGGTTGGCGCCGCCGGAGTCGACCAGATAGATGCAGGGCAGGCGGTTTTCCAAAGCAATCTGCTGCGCTCGCAGGTGCTTTTTTACCGTCAGTGGGTAATAGCTGCCGCCCTTCACCGTGGCATCGTTGGCCACGATCATGCATTCGACGCCCTGGACCCGGCCGACGCCGGCAATCAGCCCAGCGGCGGGGACGGCTTCGTCATACACCTGCCAGGCTGCCAACTGACCCATTTCCAGAAAAGGCGAGCCGGGGTCGAGCAACTGCTGGATGCGTTCGCGGGGCAGCAACTTGCCCTTGGCCTGATGCCGTGCCTGCGCCTGCTTGCCTCCCCCCCGGGCAATCTCTTGCACCAGCGCGCGCCATTGCTCGACCTGGGTCTGGATGGCGTCGGCATTGCGCTGGAATTCGGCGCTCCGCGGGTCAAGGCTACTGACCAGATAACTCATGGCTGCTCCCTTTCGCCACTCACGGGCGGGTTTCGTCGAAGAGTTCACGGCCGATCAGCATGCGGCGGATCTCGCTGGTGCCGGCGCCGATTTCATACAGCTTGGCATCGCGCCACAGGCGGCCGGTGGGATAGTCATTGATATAGCCATTGCCACCAAGAATCTGGATTGCCTCGCCGGTCAGCCAGGTGGCTTTTTCGGCGGTATACAGAATCACCCCGGCACAGTCCTTGCGCACCTGCCGCAGGTGTTGCTCACCGGAAGCATCCAGCTGTCGGCCAACCGCATAGAGATAGGCCCGGCAGGCCTGCAGGGTGGTGTACATATCCGCCAGCTTGCCCTGGATCAACTGGAACTCGCCGATGCTCTGGCCGAACTGTTTGCGTTCGTGCACATAGGGCAGCACGATATCCATGGCTGCCTGCATAAGGCCCAGCGGGCCGCCACTGAGGACTGCGCGCTCGTAATCCAGCCCGCTCATCAGCACCCGGGCGCCCTCACCTTCACCGCCGAGCACCTGGTCCGCCGGCACGCGTACATTGTCGAATACCAGTTCGCCGGTCGGTGAACCGCGCATACCCAGTTTGTCCAACCGCTGGGCAACGCTGAAGCCGGGGCTGTCGGTGTCGAGAATAAAGGCCGTCATACCCCGTGCCCCGGCCTGCGGATCGGTCTTGGCATAGACCACCACGATGTTGCAGTCCGGCCCGTTGGTAATCCACATCTTGGTGCCGTTGAGCAGGTAGTGGTCACCCTGGCGCTCGGCGCGCAGGCGCATGCCGACCACATCGGAGCCCGCTTCCGGCTCGCTCATGGCCAGCGCGCCAATATGCTCGCCACTGATCAGCTTCGGCAGGAAACGGCGCTTCTGGTCTTCGCTGCCATTGCGGTTGATCTGGTTGACGCAGAGATTGGAATGCGCCGCGTAGGACAGGCCAATGCCGCCAGCAGCCCGGGATATTTCTTCCATCGCCACCATATGCGCCAGGTAGCCCATGCCAGAGCCACCATAGCTCTCCGGTACGGTCAGGCCGAGCAGGCCCATGTCACCGAACTTGCGCCACAGGTCCGGCGGAAACTGATCGTCACGGTCTGCGGCCTGGGCGCGCGGGGCAATTTCAGCGGCGGCAAAGGCGGCCACCGCGTCACGCAACATATCCACATCCTGGCCAAGGAAGAAATTCAAGCCGGGTAACTCAGCCATCTTCGGGTACTCCATGCGCGTTCTTGTTGTGGTTGTTCTGTGCGGTGTCAGCCAGGGCGCTGTGGCAGCGCTCCTCGGCGGTATCCAGCTCGATCTGCATGGCCTGGATATCCAGCAACTGTTGTTCAAGTTGCGCCCGGCGGGCCTGGATCTTGGCCAGAAAGCTGTGCAATTGCGTGCGGTTGCCTTCGCTGGGGTCGTAGAGCTCGATCAGCTCGCGACATTCGGCCAGTGAGAAGCCCAGCCGCTTGCCGCGCAGGATCAGGGTCAGGGCGACCCGGTCACGCGGGGCGTAGATACGCTCCTGCCCGCGTCGTTGGGGGTGCAACATGCCCTGCTCTTCATAGAAGCGGATCGCCCGCGGGGTGACGTCGAGTTCGCGGGACAGTTCGCTGATGCTGTAGGTGCGCGGCATGGCAGGGGCTCGATTGCTTTACGTTTACGTAAAGGTAATTCATCCGGCACAGTAGTCAAGCCGACAATCTCGTCCTGTCGGCACTTTCCGCCCAGTGGTGGACTACAGGTAAAACCCGACGCTACAATGCGGCCCGCACGGACAGCGTCACCTTGCCATCCCCCTTGCGCAGCGTTCTTTTGGGCGGGTGTTGGCAACTTGCCAGTGGCGCGCGAGACGATCAGTGATACTGGCACACAGGGGCTCACTCCCTGGTCAGATATTTCCAGGGAGCGGTATGAAATCACTTGTATGTATCAGCCTGGCTTGTTGCCTGGCTGTGATTGCCACGGGGCTGAGCGCCAGCTTGCCCGGCACGGAGCTGAGTCCGCCGTCTTCCACGGCACAGCGGCTGTATGCCGAAGCGCGCAAGGATCTTTTGCAGATCCGGGTTCTGGTAAAAAATGGTCGCAGCCAGTCCTCGGTGGGCTCCGGCTTCCTGTTGGGCAATACCGATCTGGTGGTCACCAACTACCATGTCGTATCCCAGATTGCGCTTGAGCCGGAGGTCTATACCGGCGAATACCTGGATACCCACGGTCGACGCGGCAACCTGCAGTTGCTGGCGGTGGATGTGTTGCGTGACCTGGCTGTGGTGCGCATCGACCGGCACGGAAGCGGTTTTTTCCAGTTGCCGGACCAAACTGCACAATTGATCCAGGGCGAATACCTGTATGCGCTGGGCAATCCTCTGGATCTGGGTTTTACCATCTCCGAGGGTACCTACAACGGGGTTATCCAGCGGGATTTCTCGGATTTGCTGTTGTTCAGTGGGGCGCTCAACCCGGGCATGAGTGGTGGCCCGAGCATCACCGCATCCGGCCGTATTGCCGGGGTCAACGTGGCGCATCGACGGGACGGAGAGCTGGTCAGTTTTCTGGTGCCGGTCCCTTATCTGCAGGCACTGCTCGACAGCATCGGCGAAGAGCCGCCCGACGATTTCACTCCCTTGATCTCCGCCCAGTTGCTGGAGCATCAGGGGGTTATGCTTGACCGCTTGCTGGAAACACCGCTGGCTCTGAAGCAACTGGGTGACTATCGGGTTCCGGTCCGTGAATCGGAGCAGCTGCGCTGCTGGGGCAGTGCCAATACCCGTCCGCGCAATGGTTACTCGAGCGGCCGAATTCAGTGCGCCATGGAGTCCAGTGTCTTCGTATCCGACGAGTTGCGAACCGGACACGTCGCCATCAACCATTCTCTACTGCAACGCAATGGGCTGGATCGTTGGCGTTTTGCCCGCACGGCCAGACACCATTTTTCCGGCCAGGTCTACCGGTCGTCCTCCAATACGCTGGTCAGCGGGCCTGAATGTACCGAGGACTTCATTGAGAGCAATGGTTTGGCACTGCGTGCCGTGCTCTGTTTCAGCGCCTACAACAAGCTGGACGGGCTCTACATGCTGGACGTGCTCAGCGTGACTACCGATGACCCGGACAGTGCTCTGCTCAGCAAGATGAGTATGCGCGGGGTCTCCTGGGAGAACGGTTTGCGACTGGCTGATGCCTTTCTGAGCAGCATGCAGGTAGCCACCGATGACAATGTCATTGACACTCCGCTGGAGGGCCAGCCATGAAATCGCCCATTTTTATCGAAGTCCTGGCGCGCAATGGTTCGGTGCTGCGTCGCCAGCGCTTCCAGCAGCTCCCGGTGCGCATCGGACGCGCCTATACCAGTGATCTGATCCTGGATGACCCTCATGTCGCTCCGCAGCATGCGGTACTCGAGGATCATGAGGGACAATTGGTGCTGCGCTGTGATGACACCCGCAACGGCATCATTGTCAACAAACGCGCCGCGGATCAGGTCGACATGCAAGGCCACACCCACGTCCGCCTGGGGCACACTCGCTTGCGGGTGCGCAGCGCCGACCACCCGGTTGCCGACGAGTTGCCTGACACTACCAGGCATGGCTGGGAAGGCTGGATGCCAGCCCTCCTCGGCGTGATCATCGCCGCCGTCGCCGCCTTCGGCAATGAATGGCTGGATGGCGATAGCAGTACCGAGTTGTTCAGCCTGCTCAGTGGCACCTTTCTGTTATTGCTGCTGACCGTAATGTGGGCTGCTCTCTGGGCGTTGATCAACCGATTGTTTGCGGGCAGTGCCCGTTTCGGCCGTCACCTGTTCATCATCAGCTTGGGCATACTTTTTTCCACTCTGTGGTTCAAGGTGTCCGGAGTACTCGCCTATTGGCTGTCATGGGCGGCACTGGATCGCCACAGTGATCTGTTCCTGCTGGCTCCGTTGGCGCTGGCAATCTACTTTCATCTGGTGACGCTCAGCCCGCGGCTGTCGAAGCGCATGGCCGGCATTACCGCCGGGCTCTACCTGATTGTCACCGGCATGCTGCTGGCCATCAATTATGAGACGACCGGCAAGCTGGCGAACAAGGTCTATATGGATGCACCCTATCCGCCTGGCCTGCGCCACAACCAGACAAGCACGGTTGCAGCCTTTATCGAGCGTGCCGATGCCGGCGAGGAGCGCTTGCAGGCCTTGCGTGAGAAGGCAGAGCCTTGAATGGGGGGTATGGCCCAGCCTTCAAGCAACGGGCAGGGAATTGACATCATCGGGGCTGCAGGTCGAGCACGGAAAATAAACCTTGCTAATCCGGCAAAGCCCTGTATGGTGGTCATCAGCTTAAAGTTAGTCTTTAGTTCAGATCTCCACTTCGTTAGTATCGTTCGCATACAAATCGTCCTGAAGTTTCTAAGTTACAGTCTCCACTCTTAGGCATTACCGGTCAGCAATGGCCACAACATTATATTTATTCAGGAATTACGATTATGTCCGATACAGTTACTGGTACCGTCAAGTGGTTCAACGAAGCTAAAGGCTTTGGCTTCATTCAACAAGCTTCAGGTCCTGATGTGTTCGCTCACTTCAGCGCCATTATGGGCAACGGTTTCAAGACTCTGGCTGAAGGCCAGCAAGTTGAGTTCCGTCTGACTCAAGGCCAGAAAGGCCCGCAAGCAGAAAACATCGTAGCCATCTGATTTCGCTTGCACCCGCCAGGGTGCACGAAATGGCAACGAGAAAAAGGCCGATCAGCAATGATCGGCCTTTTTTGTGCCTGCCATAAATAGTTTCTGCAGCAGCTCATGCCTGCCTGGACCGATCAGATTCGGCGACACACGCATTGAGCCAAATGGTGTGCAATCTTTTCCGTACTCTGGCAGCTATTGCTGATGCGCGGCATGATGGCATACATGTTGTTATCGTCAGAGACTTGCATGCCTGATTCCGCTGATACGTTGCCGCCCTTACTGACTGGTCCAATTCTGCGCCGCTGCTCAGCCGATCGTTTGGCTATCTGGATGGTGGTCAGTGAGCCCTTGGCTTTAACCTTGAAACTGCAGCCAATGGGTGAGCCGGAGCGTGAGGTACCGCTGGCTGACTACTGTGATTTCTTGCCGATAGGACGATACGCCAATATCTTGCTGATTGACGTGCCGTTAGCAACGCCATTGCCACTGGATACGCCAATCGAATATGACCTTGCCTGGAGTCGGGAGGGCCATCAACACTCTTTGCTTGAGGCAATGCCCTATCTGCGTCATCCAGATCAACAAAGACCCAGCTTTGTGGTCAGTACCAGTAACCGACGTCTATTGCATGGCTCTTGCCGCAAGCCTCACCATGACAGTGCGGATGCACTTGTGCAAGCAGATCGAGGGTTGGGAGAGCGTCTTGCACAAGCAGGCGAGCGTCCAAACTGGTTGTTGATGACCGGCGACCAGGTTTATGCAGATGATGTTGCGGGTCCGATGTTGGTGGCGATTCATCGCCTGATTGAGCGCTTGGGTCTGTTTGATGAAACACTTGAAGGCGCCACGGTGGTTGATAGTCAGGCTTTGTTCAAGACTGAGCATAGTTATTACCAGCGAGCAGTGCTGTTGCCAGATGTTGCTGCCAACCGTCCCTTGCGCGAGCGTTTTTTTGGCGGTGCCAGCAAGCCGGTGTTTACTTCGGTGCATGCGCATAATCACCTCGTAACACTGGCAGAGGTGTTGGCCATGTATCTGTTGGTTTGGTCACCCGAGTGCTGGCGCCTGATTGCGCCAGAGATGCCATCTGGTTTGACCCTTGAACACCAACAAAACTATCGGCGCGAAGAGGTCCAGATATCGCGCTTTGTTGACGGCCTGCCGCAGGTGGCGCGCCTATTGGCACATCTGCCCAGCCTTATGATCTTTGATGATCATGACATTACAGATGACTGGAACCTGACCGCGGACTGGGAAACGGCAGCCTATGGGCATCCTTTTTCACGGCGTATTATTGGCAATGCATTGCTTGCTTACCTGCTTTGTCAGGCTTGGGGCAATGATCCTGACCGGGTTGCCACACCACTGGGAAACTTGCGCTCCTTGCTGCAAGTCACTGCACAATCGAACTGGCTACCCGCTGAACAGCAGGATATCTGCATTGATAACGTACTTGCCTTCCAGGGCTGGGAGTATCAGATACCCGGCACCCCGCTGTTACTGGTACTGGATACCCGGACGCGGCGTTGGCGCAGTGAGCGTAGCCCCTCAAGGCCTTCAGGGCTGATGGATTGGGAAGCGCTGTGTGAACTGCAACAGCACCTAATCGGGCAGTCTGCCGTGGTTGTAGTAACACCGGCACCGATGTTCGGCGTAAAGCTGATTGAAGGCATTCAGAAGCTTTTTACTCTGATCGGCCAACCGTTGTTGGTTGATGCTGAGAACTGGATGGCACATCGTGGAGCAGCCAGAGTCATGTTGAACATCTTCAGACACTCGCATACACCAGCAAATTATGTGATGTTGTCTGGTGATGTACATTATTCTTTTGTTTACGATATCCACATCCGTGATCAGCGGACTGGTCCGAATATCTGGCAAATTACCAGTAGTGGATTGAAAAACACTTTCCCGACAACATTGCTTGACTGGTTTGATCGGCTTGATCGTTGGTTATATGCGCCCTGGTCACCGTTGAACTGGCTTACCAAGCGTCGGCGTATGCTCATCCTGCCGCGTGATCCCGACCGGGCCAGTGCGGGGGAAAGGTTGTGGAATGGCAGTGGCATCGGTTGGGTTCAACTTGACGGCGATGGGCGGCCAGAGCAAATCTGCCAGCTTGATGCGCGGGATTTTGCGGTAGATTTCATACCGCATGCCGATGCCCGGCAAATACCTCGTTCACACTAGCCTGCACTGCGGGCTGGCAACTCTCCGCCAGGCGTGCGATGAACCTGCGAATAATCCCAGAAGGGCTTCTGTTGCATGGTGGAGCCCGATCCGACAGTTGACGGAATTGCAGCGCGGACAGCGGGTTAACTAATCACAAAGAGCAAGAGTTACTGCGCCTGTATCCAACCGTCGTCAGATTTGGCCAATACAATTTCCGCGCGCTCAACCGAACGTCCGGTTACCGGTGCCGTTGCATCGACTTCGACATCGCAGCGGTAGACATCGCTGCGCTCTTCTTCGCAGCTATGAATGGTGACCTTGTGAATCTCGACTTCAAGCATGTCGGACATGCTGTCGCCTCCAAGCTCGCCAATCATGGCTGACATTTTTTCCATTTCTGCTTCAAGCAACGCCTTGATGTCGCTTTCTGACGGGCCACTGGAGCAGGCACTGAGCAGCACGGTTGAGGCCAGCAGCGCCCCGTAGATGACTTTCTTCATTATGGTTCCTTGATGGTTGTGGCTTGGTTGCAACATGTTGGCTGTCCGCAAGGACAGGTTATGCCAGCCGTCAAAGGGGAGCAAGGCGGCTTGGTGAAATCGACTGCCGGCCACCGGATGAAAGCCGGGATGGGCCAGTTTCCGGGCCGGTGATCTAGCGAAGAGGCCGAAGCCGTGCAGCCAGCTCACTCTGACGAGAGACACCGAGTTTGTCGTACAGGCTGCGCAGTTGTGAACGCACGGTATTGACTGAAACATCGCGTTGGCGGGCGATTGCCTGCGGGCTCAGGCCATCAGCCAGCAGGATCGCCACCCGGGCTTCAGCCGCAGTGACGTCAAAGCCCGCACGCAAGGCCGCGACGAGTTGATCGTCGTCGTGCTCCAGTCCTCTGACGACGACCATTACCTGTGGGCGAAAACCGAAGCTGAAGGACTGTTGGGGCAGCGAGATAACGTCCACGATCACAGGGCTCAATGGTGCACTGGCGGAGTGCAGGAAGAAGCTGTGCAGTAACGGGTCGCCGGGGCGCGTCAGGCCATTGGCTGCCGTTTTTATTGCCTTGGACAGGATCAGCGTCTCGTGCTCGAATTCAGCGTGAAGCAACCGGGCGCGAAGCTTCAGATATTCTCCTCGACCAGCCAGCTGCTCCGCTTTGGGCGTCATGCCGATCACCTGTCCAGCGCGATCACAGGCAAAAGCGGTGAGTGACATGGCCTCCAATGCACCCACCAGTAACGCCGCAGCCTCACTTTCAAGCAGTAACTGCGTGCGAATAGCCGCTCGCATATGGGCGGCCAACGAAGCAAATATCTGACGCTGCGCCGAGGTGATGTGTCCGGTTTCCTGTCGGCGGCCAACGGAAATGCCGATGAGCATATTGGGGCGGATAATCAATGGCGTCAGGCAGATGTAGCCCAGGCCGTGATGTCGTGCCCATTTATAATGAGGGTGGTGTCTGGCTTGATCGGGGGTGATGAAGTCCGCATCGGCACGCACGACCAGCTCGGGAATACCAGTGCCAGCGCGCACCCTGGGATTCAGTGCCGGATCGTGATAGCCCAGTTGATCGAATTCCTGGGAAACGATTGGATCAACTGTCCAGACATTGAAAGGGATGGGCGGCTGCGCACCAAGGCAAATCAGCTGACCGAATTCCGAGCCGGTGGCATGGGCCAGGCGTTCAAGAGCGTTATACCAGCCATTGCCGCTGACGGCCGCATCGGCGAAGCAATCCACGACATCAAGCCACTGCTGTTCGCTATTGATCATGCTCAGGTTCCATCTGACTGTTGCATCCAACCCATGACGTGGACCCTCAGGCAGTCTTGCTCTCGAGTGTTTCCTGTCATTCCGCGTTGATATTACCGCGAAATCATAATCCAGAGTTCTGTCATCATCCAATTGGACGATGCGAGCAATAATACGCAGCGATAGCCTTCCTTTACTGCCTCCACCAAGCACACTGAAACAAGGAAGGGACATATGTCATCACTAACTACCTCGACTGGCGTTTTCGCGTTGAAGCCGCTCGCTCTATTTCTCATGTCGTTGACCCTGGCCGGATGTCTTTCTGGCGGTGGCGGCGGCGGAAGCTCCAGCCCACCTTCGACTCCGCCATCTACGGCAGAGCCGACAGACCCTCAGGAACCGGTAGGCCCGGTTGAGCCAGAACCCAGCCTTGCAGAGCGGGTATTCTCCACCGAACAACAGCGTATAACGGGTGTGATACGCGACGACATGCTGGCTTTTCTTGGCCTGCGCTATGCCCAGCCGCCGGTTCGCTTTGCACCGCCCGCAGCGCTGACAGTCACCCCGGTCGATGAGCTCACAGGCGACCCGGACTCTGCCGATGCTTATGGGGCCCGTTGCCCTCAGCACGAGCCCCCGGTCAGCAGTGGGAATACCTCTCCCATCAGCGAGGACTGTCTTTTTCTGAATATTTTCCGTCCGGCAGAGCTGACGGCGGGTAGCCTTGCGGAAGAGGCGTTGCCGGTCATGCTATATCTGCATGGCGGTGCGTTTGTGGAAGGCTCTGGTGAAGAGTTTTACCTTCCCACCCGTCTGGTCGAACGGGACGTTATCGTGGTCACCATCAACTATCGTCTCGGCGCCCTGGGATTTCAGGCGCTCCCCGCCTTGTTTGAAGAGCATGGAAGTGCTACCGGCAATTACGGCATTCTGGATCAGCAGGAAGCGATGCGCTGGATCAGGGCAAATATCGCCAACTTTGGCGGTGATCCGGACAACGTCACTATTTTTGGTCAATCTGCTGGTGGGCACAGTGTGCTGACTCACGTTGTTTCGCCCACTGCGGAGGGATTGTTCAGCAAGGCCATTTCTCAAGGCGGCACCTATGCGCCCGGCCAGCGGCCACCAGCAGCAGCCTACACTCTGGGGCAGGCTTTTATTGAACGGCTTGGTTGTGACTTGAACAGCGCAGAAGAGATACGCGACTGCCTGAGAAACAGTGAGCTTGCAGATATTCTGCAGGCGCAAGGCCGGGCCGGCTCCAGCGGTGACGAGTACCTTGGGGCGAGCTATCTGCCGGTGGCTGGCAATCAGGGTGACGTTTTCCCGGAATCAGTATGGAGCGCACTCAGGGCTGGCCGTACCAATCCCATTGACGGCCTGGTTGTCGGTTTCAACCGGGAAGAAGGACGATTCACTATCGCGTTCAATGAATGGCTGGGCGTAGAGGTTACTGCGGCCAATATCAAAGCGAAAGCGCACCAACTCCTGCAATTCGATTGGCGCGGGCTGGATGCCGGGGCTATCGTCGACTACTATCTGGCGCAACCGGAGTACGATGATCGGGATGACGATAAATACCCGCTGGTGATGGCAGCTATCGAAACGGATTGGGCTTATGCCTGCAATCAGCTGGCTCTGCTTAGCGGTAGTCCGCCACCTGACGGGTTCTCAGCCAACAAACCCAGCGGAACAAACCTCTATAGTTACTGGTTTACTGAGCAGAACGCACCTCACCGTTTCCCGGATCCGGGTATCCCGCTTGGAGCCGCACATACCACTGATCTGCCTTACCTGTGGGGAAGCGAACAAGTCCTGCTCGAGCGCACGGGAAATGATGAAAGCCAATTGCTGCTTGCCGAACGAATGCTGGATTACTGGACGACGTTTGCCAAAACGGGTGATCCCAACGCCAGCGACGGCGTAGCGGAACAGTGGCCTGCGTACGACAGCTTTACTCCAGAGACACCGAACAACATGATAGAGCTGAAAACAACAGAACCGGTGCAGACCTCTGTGCTTGAGGTTTCTCAGCATCACCATTGTCAGAGCCTCTGGAGCCGCGCGCCGACCCGTCGGTAATCTGTAGAGCACCATGAGCGGGGCTTGGCAGCCCCGCTCAACAACCTGGATCTAGCCTAAGCGCGACAGCGCACCGACACCCCCACCGACGAACTGTCATTGTCCTCTCAAGGTACCGCGCAATCTTGCCCGTGCCGCAATATGTTGGGAGGTCACCATGAAAAAGCCAATTGATACCACGCATTCCAACGGCCCGATCAAGGATGACGAGCATTCGCATAAATGGGCTGGCACGCGAATCAATCAGCCGCTCAGCCAAATCAATCAGAGTCAACAAAAGCCCTCTGATCAACGCTCTGACGATGCGGTGAAGAGCGAAGCCATGGCTGCCTTTCGTGGCCCGGTCAAGCCATGATTCAGGCCAGCAAACAATAACTTCCTGAACACGTTGCCGGACGCATCCTGCTCGCACTTTTGCTGCAAAGCCTGAGTGTGTGCCGCTGCCGGCAGCAACTTTCTCGACAGGAGAAACTGTATGAACAAGCATCCACGTCATTTTTTCAAGGTCTCAGCCCTGGCACTGGCCCTTGCGACCAGCAGTATTGCTGTTATTGCTGATACCACCACGCAAGGGCTCAACGATGCCCGCCAGGAAACCCGTATATCAACTACCTACGAACTCAATCCTTACTTGCGTGACCACAACCTGCAAGTGACGGTTGAAGACGGCAAGGCGACCTTGACGGGCAATGTGACTGATGACGTCAACAAGGCTCTGGCCAAGGAAATTGCACAAGGCGTCGAAGGAATCAACTCGGTGGAAAACAACATTGTTGTGGACGCCAACCATCGGTCGGCGGAACGCAATAATGCAGAACGCGGATTTGGTGAACGCATTGAAGATGCCAGCATCAGCGCAGCCGTCAAAGCCAAGCTCATGTGGAGCAAGAATGCTGAAGGTCTGGCGACTGATGTGGCAACCAAAAATCGCCGCGTGACCTTGAGTGGTACCGCCAACAGCGAAGCAGACAGCGAGCTGGCTGAACGTCTGGCGGCTAATACACGCAATGTGGTGTCGGTCGATAACCAGCTGCGCGTCGAAGGTGCGGCTAATCAGCCGCAAGATGACCGAACGCACAAGGATGATCAAAGCGTCATGGCCGAAGCGGGTGAAAGCATTTCCGATGGCTGGATTACGACCAAGGTCAAATCAACCTTGCTTTACTCCAGCAACGTGTCCGGAACCGATATTGAAGTCAGTACGGATAATGGCGTCGTCAGCCTCAAGGGTGTCGTCGGCAGTGGCAGCGAACATGCTCTGGCGGTAGAGCTCGCGCAAAATGTGCGTGGCGTGAAGAGCGTTCAGGCGAATGAACTGAGCTACTGATACAGCCCGGGTCTGCGCACAGCGGTGCGTAGCCCCGGGTCTTTTTACCCCATACCCCACGGAATAAAAGGAGAGTCCCATGAGTGTAGGCACTATTGTGTTGATCGTGCTGATCCTGCTTCTGATCGGCATCATTCCTGCCTGGCCGCACAGCCGGAGCTGGGGCTACATGCCCAGTGGTATTCTCGGCCTGGTAGTGGTCGTGATTGTGGCCCTGTTGTTGCTGGGCAAGATTTGAATGATGCGGTTCGGAACAACGGCTTTTCTATCTGGCCGGAAGGGCAAAGCTGATTATCAAGCTGATCCCAACCAACACGCAGAGCACCGCCAGCAGGAATGTTGAACCGAACTGCTCGAGGATCAGTGCTGCGCCCACTGGGCCCGCGGCCTGCGCGAGCAGCATGGGGCGCGCCAATTGGCCCATGCGCGTGCCATAGCCCGCAGAGCCAAAGAGCGCCAGTGGCAGAGTGCCGCGCGCGATGGTCAGAATGCCAACCCCGGCGCCGTACAAGCCCATGGCGACAAAACCGAGCCATGGCATGGCAGGCAACAGCAGGCCAATACCCAACCCACAGAGCACAATGGCCAGTCGCGTTGACCAGGTTGGATGCAGATTGCGGCCAATAGCGAACTCGGCAACCCGGGCCGCTACCTGAGACGGGCCTATCATCATGCCGATGGCCAGCGCCGTGGCCGTGGCGATGCCAAGCAGCTTGAGCACATCCAGAAGGTGCACCGACAGTGTGGAGATCACCAGTGATTGCAGCGTCAGCAGAGCGGCCAGCAACAGCAGCAGCTGACTGGCAGATGTGCCGGAAGGGTTGCTGGCAGCGCCGGTTGGGTGCATCGGGATCGGAGTTTCGGTCAGCGTATCCTGCTCACGGGGAATGGCCATCAAATGAATCGGTAGCCCTATCACCAGGTGCATGGCTGCAAGTGCAAAGCAGCTGAAGCGCCAGCCGACTTGATGCTCCATCCCGGCGATCAATGGCCAGCCCAGGGTGCTGGCAAAACCGCCGATCAGCGTAAGCCCGGTGATGGATGCGCGGGCGTTGGCGCCCAGCAGGCGGCCCAGTGTGGAGAACGCCGCGTCGTACAAACCGGCCGCCATACCTGCCCCGACAAGGGTCCAGGCCAGATAGTAAGTGACCAGGTGTTGCGCCAGCCCCATCAACAGCATGCCCAGTGCCAACAGCACTGAACTGGTGGCCAGCACCGAGCGCCCGCCCAGGCGATCAATTTGGCGGCCTGCCAGCGGCGAACAGGCCCCGGCGATCAGCAAGCCCCAGGATAGCCCGATGACGACACGGGTCAGCGACCAGCCGGTGTCTTCGGCAATCGGCGTGGCGAGTACCGCCGGCAGATAGTAGGTGCTGCTCCAGGCAAGTATCTGGGCAATACCCAGTGCCCCCACCAGCTTGAATGTTTTGATGGGTCTGGCTTTGTTGTGATTCATGCGCGGGTTGCCCTGTCCGGCGTCATGGGGGTTGATGCGTGTTGAAGGCCGCGCAGATACGCCTGAAGAGGGGGAAGGATATGGGCGGCATCCGGCCCTGCACCCCTGAGCGTCGCAGAGGCGAAGTTGCGCTGTTTCGGCAGGCCGACAAAAAATAATCCGGGAACCCTCAAGGCAGAGCCATCGCGCTGCAGCACCTTGCCCTGCTCATTGACTACCGGAAGACCCTTGAGGAAAGGCAGGTTGGGACGAAATCCGGTGGCAAAAACAAGGCTGTCGACCGATTCCTGGTTGCCATTGCGCCACTCAACGCCAGTCGGCGTTACCCGGGTGAACATCGGCTTCTGGCTGAATCGGTTGGCTCTGAGGGCCGCTTTGTAGATGCCGTTGTCCAGTACCGGGGTGCTCTGATCATTCAGCCAGCGCGTCTTCTCCAGACCGGTCCATTTCAGCCAGGCATGAAAATCTATGCCCAGTAGGCGCTGGGGCGCGAAGCGAATTGCTTCCCGGGTAGCCAGGGTGACGCTGGCAGTATTGGCCAGATCACAGGCGATCTGCACGGCGGAGTTGGCCGCCCCAACGACCACCACGCGCTCACCGCGAAAGCCTTGTGGGTTGCGGTAGTCGGCACTGTGCAGCAGTTTGCCGCCGAAGCCGTCAAGGCCAGTGATCTCAGGTATGTAAGGGCGGCTGAAAGCGCCCGAGGCGACGATAACGGCTTTCGCCTGGAACTGCTGGCCGTGGGCAGTGGTGAGCTGAAATCCGCTGATTGTCTGATCGACCCGCTCTACTCGAATGCCCTGCAGGATTGGCAACTGGAAGAGCTCGGCATAGGTTTCCAGGTAGTGAACGACTTCATCGCGAACCGGGTAGTGGCCCGGCTTGCCGGGAAAAGCCAGGCCAGGGAGTGATGAATAGGCTGCCGGCGAGAACAGTTGCAGGCTGTCATAGTAGTGTCGCCAGTTGCCCCCCGGCTGGTTTTGCTCATCCAGGATCAGAAAATCCAGACCTTGTTGCTGCAACTGCCAGCCGCTGGCAAGTCCGGCCTGACCGGCACCGATAACCACGACATCGAACACATCCCTGTTTAAGTTCATATATGCGCACCTATGCACGTTTAAAGTCAAATAAATCAGCCTGAACTACCCGGGCAGCACAAGGGGGTCAGGCTTTTGGTGTGGTGCAGGATGTCCTCCAGACGCTGGACAATGGCCGGCCCATCCACTTCATAGAAAACCTGTCTGCCAACCTTGCTGGCGCGAACAATCCCCGCGTCCAGCAGTACCTGCAGGTGACGTGATATCACCGAGCGCTCCTGAGGTAGCCCGGTTGCAATGTCAGTTACATCGGCTCGACCCAGCTGCATGACGCGCTTCAGTACGGCAACCCGGGCAGGCTCGCACAGGGCCTTGAAGAAGGTCCCATCAAGGGAGTCGATGGCGGCCTCAATGGCCTGGTTGCGGGTAAGAGGCGTCGTCATGGGTTTACTATATGTGTATTTTCGTGCACATGTAAAGTCTTGTGATAAATTGTCGGCTGGCGTCAAATAGCTCACTATGAGAGTGTCTATCCTGTCGGCGATTAACATGCCCATGCGTCCTCTTGGCCTCTGTGCCCTCTTCTTGCTGATCTGGCTCAATACTGCGCTGGCTACTGATAACGCCGTATACCCTGTTGACGTTACCCACTGGTGGGTTTCACTCGGCGAGCAGGCCAGTATCCAGGTGATCGAACGGCATCTGGCTGAGCAGGGTATTGTCTGGATCACGGAGGCGATGGCGGGCAGCGGGACGTCGCGCTATATGGATGTCGTACGTCGACGGGTGGCGGCTGGTAATCCACCGATGGCCTCTCAGGTGATTGGATACGACATTCAGGAGTGGGCCAGACAAGGCAAGTTGGCTAATCTGGATGCTATTGCCGAACAGCAGGAGTGGGATGAGGTTGTCCCCTTCGACATTCAGCACTTGTCCAAGTACCAGGGGCATTGGGTTGCGGCACCGATCAATGCCCACTCGACCAACTGGTTGTGGCTGAACCAGCCACAATTGTCCCGTTTGGGACTGACAGTCCCCGACACTTGGCCAGATCTGATTCACATGCTTGAAGCTGCGCGTTTGGCTGACATCATTCCATTGGCAATCGGCCGGGACGCCTGGGAGCACACCTTGCTGTTCGAGTCTGTGGCAGCAGGCGCGGGTGGTGCGGAGTTCTATCGCCGGGTATTCCTCGATCTTGATCCGGTGGCGTTGGACGACGCCATGCTGGGGTTGATATTCCAACGCATGAGTCAGTTGCGCGAGTATATGGATGAGGGTATGAATACGCGCAGTTGGGACCAGGGAACGGATCTGGTTCGGACCGGACAAGCTCTGATGCAGGTGCAAGGCAGTTGGGTAAACGGCGAGTTCAACGCTCACGGGATGATCCCGGGTCAGGACTTTGCTTGTTTCCGCTTCCCTGATACTCAGGGGGTATTTCTGTTCAACAGCGACCAATACATGTTCTTCAAGGATTACCCGGTCGACCCCGGAATCCGTAACACCTTTGCCAGCACACTGATGGAAGTAGAGTTGCAGCGTGAACTCAATATCGCGACTGGCGCTGCCCCGGCCAGAGTCGATGTACCGCGCGAGAGTTTCAATCAGTGTGGTCAGCGGGCGATCAACGACCTGCGTGCGGCCAACATGCGGCGCACTGTCATGGGCTCAATCGCGATGGGCAACGCCAATCCAGGCAAGGTAAAGGAGGCTATCTACACTGTCGTCAGTGATCACCTGTTGGGGCGCATCAGCGATGCGCAAGCGGTCGACCGAATGAAAGCTGTCATCATCAATGCCGCGCGCTCACAGGGTAACTGAATGCGACTGTTCAATAATCTCGGGCTGACCAGCAAGGTCGTGCTGCTGGTCGCGCTGCTGGGCGCCCTCTCGATAATTATCACCCTGTATTCCATGACCAGCCTGCACACGGTGGATCGCGACTACCGTGCGCTGCTTGACCAGGACGCGAAGGCGTCACTGATGATCAGTGCCGCCTTGCTTGATCTGAGTGATGCCAGTCGAATGGTACTGTCGGTACTGACCGAGCAGGACGAAGGCAGCATGCGCGTAACGCAGCAGTTGCTGGATGTAAAGCAGAAAGAGTTTGAGGCGAAGCTATCAAGCATTGCGCCGCTGCTGAAAAACGCGGACCAAAGGCTGGAGGACATACGTCAGAAAGAGGAGCAGCTGTTCGAGCTGGCCCATGCAGTCATTGACTCGGCGGCTCGTTGGCGTGGAGACCGTGCGCTGAGGATAATTCATGAGGAGTTCGATCCGGCGTTGAGCGCTATGCGTCGTGACATGGATTTTTTGCGCAACAGCGCCGTGGACAACTTCAACAACACCTCGCAGGAGTTGACACTGACCACCCACCGTACCCTGTTCAACACTACGATAGCCTTCACCCTGGCGTTGGCAGTGATCATTGGGCTATCCGCCTACATATCGGTTACTCAGATTTCACGCCCGATCAAGCAGCTGACCAACGCCATGGCCAGGCTCAGCCGACGAGATTACGATCATTCGATCGACTACACCGAGCGCCGTGACGAGGTTGGGAGCATGGCTTTGGCGCTCAGGGTTTTCCGGGACAGCATGCAGCGTGCTGACCAGTTGGAGCGCGAGGCCATTGTTGACGCCGAAAATCGGCGTATTTCGCAACAGCTGATTGATCTTACCGATGCCATGCCGGGCGCTGTATTCCAGCTTCGAGTCGCAGTAAATGGTGATCAGCAGTTTGTCTTCCTCAGCGGCAAGTCCGAGCGCTATGTCGGCCCCTCACTTGCTGATAAGCAACATCGGGGGCTGCGTCTTGACCACATACGTATCAACCACAGTCTTGAGCATCTGCATGAGTTGGACCTGGCCATCGAGCATAGCCTGCGCAATCTGCAGCCGCTCGACATCGAGATGCAGGTAGAGCACGGCAACCAGCGCTTCTGGTTGAAGACCCTGGCCACCGCCAGACGAACGGAGGATGGCGCGACACTGTTCAACGGCATATGGCTTGATGTCAGCGAGGCCAAGGCGCAGGCACATGCGCTGGAAAATGCCAAGGAACAGGCCGAGCAGGCCGCCCACGCCAAAGCGGCTTTCCTGGCGACAATGAGCCACGAAATCAGAACGCCGATGAATGCCATTCTTGGGCTCGCGCAATTGATTCTCAAACATCCCCTGGATACGCGCCAGCAGAACCATATGGACAAGATAATCAGGTCTGGGCACCACCTGCTGGGCATCATCAACGATATTCTTGATTTCACCAAGATTGATGGTGGGCACCTGGTAGCCGAACGCATTGCTTTCAGCCCTCAGCAACTGCTGGAAGACATCCACGAGATGCTGGAAGAAAAGGCGCAGAGCAAGGGGCTGATATTGACAATGAAGTCAGAAACAGACCTGCCCGTGTTGATGGGGGATCCACTGCGGATCAGCCAAATTTTGCTCAATTACACCAATAATGCACTCAAGTTCAGCGAACATGGCACCGTGACCTTGCGGTTAAGTCTGCAGCACGAAGAATCAGGTGCCCCGATTCTATATGGTGAAGTGGAGGATCAAGGGATCGGGATGAGCGAGCAGGAGCAAGAGCATTTGTTCCTGCCCTTTCAACAGGCCGATACGTCCATCACCCGACGTTTTGGCGGAACGGGTTTGGGGTTGGCAATCTCACGTAGCCTGGCTGAACTCATGGAGGGTAGCGTTGGCGTACACAGCCAGCCAGGACGTGGCAGCCGCTTCTGGTTCCGCGTTCGTGTCCGTCTTCCCGACGCAGAAGCGGTATTGCCAAGTGCCTTGCCCGTGCCATTAGTCGCAGAACCGCGGCTGGCAGGGTTGCGTCTGCTGCTGGTGGACGACAATGAGCTAAATCGCGAGGTTGCCCGTGAGTTTCTGCAGGAAGCCGGCATTAAGCTGGATGAGGTTGAGGATGGACAACAGGCCATCGACGTGTTGAAACAAGCGCCAACGGGAACGTACGACGCCGTGCTGATGGACATGATGATGCCTGGTCTGGACGGCCTCAATGCTACCCGGATGCTGCGCCAGGAGACGCGATTCAACAAACTGCCAATCATTGCCATGACGGCCAATGCCAGCAAACAGGACGCCAGCCAATGCCGAGCAGCCGGCATGGATGCGCACATCGGTAAACCGATAGACCAGGCATTGTTGTGGCAAACACTGGTGCAGTTGTGTGTTGATCGCACGCCGGTAGCCGAGCATCCAAAGGATCAGTCAAGCCGCATAGTCAATGACGAGCCCATACTGGACCCGATGCCACTGGAGAAGCTCAGGCAACTGGTTAGCGCCGAACGCTTCGCCAGTATGTTGACGATGCTGGTAGACGACTGCTTGCAGCGTGGACGGCGATTCAGTGAGCTGGCCGGCGCCATCGATTTGCAGACATTGCGCCAAGAGGCACATGATCTCATCAGTACCGCTGGACATGCCGGGCTGCGCAGACTGGAAGCCAGAGCAAGAACCTTGCAGCACACGCTGGCCGATGTTGACAGTCGTGACATAAGCCAACTTTGTTTGCGCATTAGTGACGATGTGCAGGCATCGGTATATACCCTGAAAAAGCACTTCAAGATAAGTGACGGATAGCAGGGTGCGGGCCAAAGCGTTTCAGGATCAGCGGGAAATGTGTCGGCAAAACGCCTGTATGCTGTCGAGAAGTTTTTCCGTGCTGGCAGGCTTTAGTAGCGTGGTGTCGAAGCTCAGATCCTGGTGTTCAATGGGTGGCCTGGGTGGTATTGACGAATACAGCATAACCGGGAGCTTGGGGTGTTTCTGACGGACTTCACGCAGCAGCGCCCAGCCATTTGTTCCCGGCATCAGCTGATCAGTAATCATCAGATCGGCAGGCTCATCTGCCAGATATGAAAGGGCTTCCTCGGCAGTCTCGACAGCCGTCACATCAAAGCCATAACCCATCAACAAGTCACCCAGAAATGCCCGGGTCAGGGCTATATCGTCAACAAGAATGATGCGGTAGCCCTCACCATGCACGCCAAGGGTATGGCTTTCCAGAAAGAGGCTGTCCAATTCCTCTTCCGATGCAAAGCTCAGTTCAAGTTCGAAGCTGAGTGAGCTGCCACTACCAGGTGTACTCTGTATCTGCAGTTCGGAATCCATTTGTTTCAGTAACTCGGCAACAATGGACAGGCCCAACCCATACCCCTCAACACCAACTGAGTTATTGCCACGTTGAAAGGCCTCAAGCATCTGGTGACTCTTTCCGACAGGAAAACCTGGACCGCTGTCACGCACGGCAAACCTCAGGCCACTGTCTTGCTTCGCCGGCGCCAGCGTCTCAACCTGCAGTATTATCGTGCCATTCCTGGTAAATTTAGCCGCATTGTTCAACAAGTTGATCAGTACCCGGCGGAGCTGCTGAAAATCAGCGTTAACCACCGTCGGCAGGTCATCTGCCAATTCACAGCGCAGCTCATTATTGCGTCTCTGCGCCAGAAAGCGGCCCTCTTCTTCTATCTCATATAGAAAACCGAACAGGTAGCCCGGCGCCAGGCTCAACTCAATCTGCTGTAGTTCGGTTCTTGAGAACTCGACCAGGTCGTCAAGCATGGCCAGTTGCTGGCGGGCATGGCGTTCAATGCGCTCAAGGTACTCCTTGCTTGAAGATGCGCGTGACTCCTGGGCGTAGCTGATAATGCTGCTCAACGGGGAACGCAGATCATGGCTGATTCGCCCCAGAAGTGAACTGCGTGCATTGAGTGATTCACGCAATTGGCTCGTGCGTTTTTCCACCTGACTTTCCAGCCGCTCGTGCTCAGCCTGCTGCAGAGCAATCAACTCATCCTGTGCGGTATGTTCACGACGGCGCAACTGAAGCGCTTCAAATGTCAGGGTGCACAACAGCAAGAACACGAAGAAGAAGCCCGACTGCAGTGAGTACTGGTCAACGTCGTCGGTCCAGGCGAGATTCTGAAATTGCATCCAAAGCCAATGTAGCCCTTGCAGGCTCAACAGAGTGCAAAGTAACCATGCCAGCCAGCTAAGGCGCACGCGTTGGTAAAGTGAAATCAGCAGGGCTATGGGGACCAGAATGTAGTACCCGAAGCGTAGTACGTCGAATTTTTCCAGGGACCAGATAAAGTTTCCAACAATGCCTTGAAGCAGGACAATCACGGTAATCAGGGCATACAACAAAAAAGCAGCATTCAGCCAGCGGTGCAACGAGTCCAGGCGCAAAAGTGTATACAGCAGAAAATAGATCAGAAGATAGGACACTGCAGACAGGCCAGCAACGATTTCTCTGGACCAGGGCAGCAAAGCAGGCCAATAGAAAAGGTAACCATTGACGGCCATGGTGAAGCCGCTGTAACAGAGAACAACCAAAGCATGCAGCAAGAGTAGTCTGGAACGAATGACTACGCCGATGATCAACGCCACAGAGACCATCAGCAGAATGAAGCCCAGCGTCATACCATCAATCAACTGATCCTTGGCCACCTTGCTCAACAGGGTAGAGTCGTCCCATAGCTTTGGATTAACCAGCATTACGCTGTTGCTGACCACACGAACCAGGACCTGCAGTGATTCACCCGGTGGCACATCCAGCCTGAATCGGGGTTGGCGAGCAGCCACGCTCCAGTCATCCAGAGGGTAAGCACTGCCGGCTTGCAGTCGGGTCCTGGTTTCATTGTGTTGCAAGAAGACCTGGATGTTTTCCAGGCGAGGCTCACCAACAGTCAGCCAGCGCGAGCAAGGCTGCGTTTGCGTATTCCCCAGTTCAAAACGCAGCCAGATTGCAGAACGTGTCAATGCCCAGTCCGGCAAACTGCTACGATGGGTATAAAACTGCCCGACGGGAAGTGCAGCCACCTCGGTAGGGGTGAGGCTTCTGTCCATATCTTCAAGAATCAGGGCATGATCCAGCACGGACTCAACCCCGGGGCGGCAGTCTAGGATGGCGGCATACCCACTGAGGGGGAATGCCGACAGGAGAGTCAGCAGCAGGAAAAGGTCAGTGAATTTCTTCCAGAACAGAATGGGCGTCATCTCCGGCGAGGTGGGTCGCCAACAGCGACAAGAACGTGACCAGGCGATCCTGGGCTCTGGCCTTCACTTCAAGCTGGTTTATATCACGCCGGGGAGCGTTAGAGAAATTGCGCTGACCCCCATAATTGCCTGGCTGGGCGAATGAGTCTGGGCTATTTTGGTCGAGACAGTACAAATAGAAACTATAATTAACTAGCTTGATCTTGGCAGGTATCTGGCGAGTTCCCTTCCGAGATATGGTGGCCAACGGCTGCCCGACCGCACAGATCGAGGGAACGCTGTTGTCGTCTTTCTGGCCCATACATGCCTTGCACCCTGATTGCTCGCGCAGCCTGGTTAAACCCCTGCTGTGGGTGATTATCCTCTGCCTGTCCGTTGCGTCCCTGAGTTCCCGGGCCGAGACCATGACGCTTGAGGATTGCGAGGCCGACAAGCTGGTTCTGCAGCCCTGGCTGTCAGCGCTGGAGGATGGCTCGGGGCGCATGGATTTGTCGGCAGTAACGGCCTTGCCCACCACCGCCTGGGAAGACGTTACAGCGCGACACCTGACCACCACGCAGAAATCCTCCGCCCTCTGGCTGCAACTGAACGTGCGCAATAATGCGCCACGGGAATGCCGGTTCTGGCTGTTTCCGGGGACGGCCAAAGCACGGGACATGAGTCTTTTCCAGCGAGAGGATGGAGCCTGGGTGGCGCAGTACGCCGGGGCGCATTACCCGTTGAACGAATGGGAGAACCCGATTCGCCTGCCGGCCTTTCCGGTAGTGCTGGCCGCACAGCAGGAGCAAACGATTTACCTGCGTATGGCCAGCGATCTGCGCTTTTCCATGCAACCAATGTTGCTGTCCCACGACCGCTTGCTGAGTGAACGCATGGCCGAGAGTCTTGCCGATGGTGTGGTGTTCGGCATCGTCTTGCTGCTGGTGCTGTTCAGTCTTGCGGCGGGCTATATTCTCAGGTTGCCGTTGCTGTTCGCGCATGCCATGTCGGTACTGTCGTATGTGCTGCTGGTGGCGCTGATCGCCGGTTACGGTTTTGTCTATCTGTGGCCGGGCAATCCGCAGCTTGATCTGATCCTGATTGAAATAACCGGAGCACTCACCCGTTTTCTGGTTTTTGTCTACCTGCGTATTCTCCTGATGGTGCGTAAACAGCCAGCTTTAAGCGGCTATCTGATGACCCTGTGCCAGATTATGATTGTTCTGGTTGCGCTGGGTAACCTGATGCTGCCCCCCGGTTCCCTGTTGGCACAAGCTGCGGCGGAGCTGGTGCGTTTGTTCACTGTCGGAGTGCTGCTGTGGGTGCTGGTCACTGGCATCCGCCAGGGTTTGCGCTATGGCTGGTTTGTCTATCTGGTCACCTCCTTGGTGATCATCCAGTCGCTGGCCTTCCTGGCATTTCACCAGGGTCTGTTTCCGGTTTCGCCGTACGAATACAGCTGGTTCTCGGTATCAACCCTGCCGGGTGCCGCCCTGCTGACCTATACCCTGGTAAGCCAGATTGCCTTGAGTCGGCGCCGCGAAAAGCAGGCGCTGGATGATATCGAGCGGCTCAAGCAGACCGAGCAGGAGCGCCTGGCGCATCAGGTCGACAGCCGGACCACACAGCTCAGGGAATCGCTTAATGCCCAGGGGTTCCTGTTGGCGCGCATCAGTCATGATCTGCGCGCGCCGATGCAGGGTGTCGTCAGCAGTGCCCGCCAGTTGCGTCAGAACGGCGTGTCTGCGCAGGAGGCGTCGCGCAATATCGAGCGTTTTGCCAGTCAGCAACTTGAGTTGATCGATGAGTTGTTGGAATTTTCCAGCAGTGAGCTGCGGCAGAAGGAGCTGATGATTGCTCCGGGGTATCTGTTTGGTTTTCTTGACGACGTTCAGCTCCAGGGGCGTTTGCTGGCGCAGAGCAACGCCAACCATTTCGAGTCGATTTTGTCGTCTGACCTGCCTACCTTGGTCAACGCCGACTTCCGCCGCCTGCGTCAGGTATTGGTCAACCTGTTGGCCAATGCGGCGAAATTTACCCGCAATGGGCAGATTCGTTTCACGGTAGAGCCGGGCGCCACGGCTGCGGCTGATCGAGTCGCGCTACGCTTCTGCGTGGAAGACAGTGGCCGGGGAGTTTCTGCCGTTGACTGGGAGCGACTGACGCGACCCTTTGGCCGTGGCGATAATGCCAGCGGTGAAAAAGGCGTGGGCCTTGGCTTGTTTATCGTCAAACAGATGCTTGAGCGCATGGGTTCGCAGCTGGAACTGGAAAAGTCCAGCTTGGGAGGAGCCGCCTTCAGCTTTGAACTGCTACTGGATCCGGCTGGCGAACAAGAGGTGGAACAGAGTTTCATCGAAAGCTACGAGGCCAGTGTCGTGGATAATGGTAGTCACGTCCTGGTTGTGGACGACTCGCCTATGGTGCGCGATACCTTGAGCGATCTGCTCGGTGGCTATGGGTATGACGTGGTTAGCTGTGAAGATGTTGATCAGGCTTTGGAGAGCCTGCAAAACAACGCCTTTGAACTGATCATCTGCGATCAATCGATGCCCGGTAAAAGCGGTTGGGTGTTACTTGAGCAGGTGCGAAGACGTTGGCCGCAGTTGCAGATGATGCTCTATTCGGGCATACCCCCACGGAGGCCGGAGCAGCTGGCGCCGTCGATTGATTTCGATAGCTATCTGCTCAAGCCGGCGACCAGTGGTGACCTGCTCGGCCAGGTCAGGCATTTATTGCACAGCCATAGCCGGGAGCCGGCACGCAATAAGCGTCGGTCGGTTTGACCGCCGCTCAAGCGGTTGGGTGCTTTCGTCGGCTCAGGCTAGACCTTGAGGCATCAGGGTGTTGAGCTACCCGGATTCCTTGCAGCTGCCGTTTGCGTCTATCATGTATTCCTGACGGTGGTATTCTGACAGTTATGCGCTCTGCATCGAATTCACAGTTGCCAGCATGGCCTGGTGCAGCGCGTGCAGCATGGATTTCGCCGGAGTTGTCTTCACGTTAGCGTTTCGATTGGAGCGGACGTTTTTTCAGGTGGGCACGCGGTTTGTTCGCCCTGAACTGGCTGGCTGTATCCAGCCAAAGGGATATTGGAAACATGAATAACAACAAGCCAAATGCGCACGTGTTGATCATCGATGATCAGCCTGAGGCATTGGGTTCGCTTATGGCACTGTTGCGGGCTGAAGGCATGCGTATTTCCATTGTTACCGAAGCGCGTCGTGCGCTGGACCGGACTATCGCCCTGTGGCCGGACCTGGTGCTGCTGGATGTGCACATGCCGGATCTTGATGGTTTCGCCTTGTGCCGATTGCTCCGGGAGTCTCCCACAACACGGGACCTGCCGGTGATCTTTCTGACCGCAGCGGCATCGGCTGAGGAACGGTTGAATGGTCTGAGTTTGGGCAGTGTGGACTACGTCACCAAACCATTTCTGCCGGAAGAAGTCCTCGCCCGCATCCGCATTCACCTGCAACTGGTCAAGCGCAACTACTCTGCCCCGACGCTCTCCGACGCTCCGCATGATCCGGAACAGGTGATTTTGAATGCCGCGTTACGGCTGATCGGCAACGAGTTGGCCAGTCCTCCTTCGTTAGCCGAGATAGCGCGCCGGGTAGGCACTTATGAGAAACGCCTGTCGGCGATTTTCCGCGAGCGCATGGGTACCAGTGTCTTTGCTTTTATACGTGAGGAACGTTTGCACAAAAGCCAGGAACTTCTGACCGATACGGCCATGAGCATGCAGGACATTGCAGACCTGGTCGGCTTCAGCAGTGCCGCCAATTTCACCACCGCTTTTCGTGAGCGCCTGGGTATGACTCCCAGTGTTTTCAGAGCCAGTGCACGGACCCGCCATGCTGACAATTGAACCCGCCAAAGGACTGCTGAAGACGACCCTGTTCGGATGCCTGTGTGTTGCTCCCATGGCGCAGGCCGATGCCCCACTCGTTCTGCCCGACAGCGAGACGGTTGCTCGCTGGCAGGATCTCGACTGGCCGACCATTCAGGCTCGCGACCTGTTGTTTATCGAGGAGACCGGGCCCTTGCCGCCGGAATCGGCCGAAGAGCTCGCCCGTCGCATACCGACGCTGCAGTTTGCCGCGCCATCGACCAGATTGACCAGCTTCTCCATCCGTGGCCTGGGGTCCTCATCGTTCAACGATGGCATGGAAAGCAATGTCGGCTTGTGGGTGGATGGAGTCTATCTGGGGCGTCAGGGCATGTTTCCGGCAGACCTTGCCGGAGTGGAGCGTATCGAAGTGTTGCGTGGCCCGCAGGGCACGCTCTATGGCCGCAACAGCAGCGCTGGCGTGGTTCATCTGATCAGTCGTCTGCCCAGCTGGCAGCCTTCTGGTCGGGGCGAAATCCGGATTGGTGAGAACGGCCAGCGACAGTACCGGGCCGAGCTGGCCGGCCCTCTGGTGGATCAGGTGCTGGCGGGTAGCCTGAGTCTGTACCAGCGCAGCGCCGATGGCTCCGTGCGCAATGGCCTGGTTGGCTCGGCGGTAAACGACGAAGACCGTTGGGGTATGCGCGGCCAGCTGCTCTGGCGTGGCCCTGCCGGGCTGGCAGCCAGGCTGATAGTCGAGCAGACCCGTCAGCAGGAGGACTGCTGTGCCTTTCCGGTCGTTCGTTACAGCCAGTCCGCACGCAGCAGTGCGGACTATGTGGGGTATGACCTGCCGCCCGTCCGTCCCTTCGAGCGCCGTGTCCAGCAGGACACCCGCAACCGGATCACCGCAGACCAGGACGCCGTTACCCTGCATATCGACATGCCGCTGGGTACAGCGAGCAGACTGTCTTCCATTACCGGCTGGCGCAGCTGGGATATGGCATCACGTGGCGACCTGGATGGTATCGGCCTGCCGATATCACCGGCAGGCGGGGTAGATCTTGAGCATACCCAGTACAGCCAGGAATTCCGGCTGACGGGGCCGGTAACCAACACTCTGGATTACCTGCTGGGCTACCACGGCATGTACCAGACAATGGATCGCCGTGGCTGGCTCGAATACGGCCCGTCAGCCGCAGACTGGTTCGCAGGCAGCGTGCCCGAGGTCCGACAACTGGGCATCACCCCGGGGATGATCGACGACGCAATCCTCGACGGCGCCAGCGTCAACACACCGGGCAGCCAGACCACTCGCAGTCATGCCCTGTTCGGGCAGCTTGATTGGCGCCCCACCGACGCCTATCTGCTCAGCGTCGGGTTGCGCATCGCCGACGAGCGCAAGCATGGTTCAGCCAGTCGCACGGCACGGCGCCCGGCTCTGGCTGCTGACCCGGTGTCCCAACTGGTCGGCCCGGCATTGCAGGCCGCTACGCTGGGGCAGGATTACCAGCGACGCGATGCGGTGAATGACCGGTTACTGGGTGGGCATCTGCGCATTACCCGCTACGTCTCGGATTCCCTGGCTCTGTATGCCGGTGCTGCCAGCGCTTACAAGGCCGGCGGCATCAATGCCGAGCCAATTGGCACGGGCGTCAGCCCGACCTTCGACCCGGAGCGTGCGCACACGCTGGAAGCGGGCGGCTCCTTCACTTTCGCCGCAGGCCGGGGAAACACCCACTTTGCGCTGTATCACACCCAGGTCCATGACTATCAGGCCATTACGTATAATCCGCATTCGGCGGTACTCAACCCGCAGCGCAACAATCTCATGAACGTCGGCCGGGTTCGCTCACGGGGTATTGAGCTGGATACGACCTGGATGTTTTCCGACAACCTTGATGCTTACCTGGCTGTAGCCTGGAATGACAGTCGCTATCGGCACTTCAGTGACGCCCCATGCCCGCCGCCGACCGAGCAACTGTACTGCGATCAGCGCGGCAAGCAGGTTTACGGCGCGCCGCGCTGGAGTGCCGCGAGTGGCTTCGATTATCGCCGTGCGGCCTGGCCCGGGCTGAATTGGCTGGCCGGGGCCGGCTACAGCTGGCGCAGCGGTGCTTACGGTACTCTGGAACGGGGTGAAGGGACTTACCTCTCATCCCGTGGCACAGCAGATGGCTACCTCGGCATAGCGGATGCCGGCAACCGCTGGGACCTGATGCTGATCGGACGCAATCTGTTCGACAAAGACTACGTGGCAGCCTATTACGCACTGACCGGCTCAGGTGATTATGGTGCAGTACTCGGCGCGCAGCGCAGTGTATCGCTGCGCTTGCGGGCAGGTTTTTGAGTCGGCGCTCTCAGCAATCAGGTGCAACAGTCGAGTAGTGATCTGAAGGTGACTGCTCAGAGAGATCCGGTCAGCTCCTGCAAATCGCTGCGGGCCGATTGCGCGAGCGTTTCTACCAACTTCCCGTCACTCGTTACCTGGGCTCGGTATTGCGTCGGCAAACAACCTGAGTGCCGGCGTCCAGCTATGTTCGGGCGGGGTGGCGAAATAGGTATCAATCAAGGCTATTTCCCGAGGAATTTCCACCCAATGGACGTCAAAGCGATGGCTTTGGGCTGCAACGGTTGAACGCGGCAACAGGGCATAACCCATTCCGGCCGCCACACAGCCGAGCATGGCATCCAGGGTGCCGAAGTCGATTATCCGGGTTGCTGACACACCGGCTGCAGATAACAACAGCTCTATCCGTTGGCGGTAGCTACAGCCCTGGCGGAAGGCGAGAAAGCTGGACGAGAACCATTCTGCGCTGGTCGGCAGCCGGTCCAGTGGCTTGTCGGTTACCAGTACCAACTCTTCAACAAAAGCCCGGGTATTCTCAATGCCCGGGTGATTGAGCTTGCCAGCGATGAAAACACAGTCGAATCGGCCCTCGATCAGCCCAGTGGTCAGGTCAGCCGTCGGCCCGGTGGTCAGTTTCAGTTCAATAGCGGGGTAGGCTTTGTGAAAGGCAGCGAGCAGTGGGGGGAGGCGAAACGCGGTGGTGGTTTCCATCGCGCCTATGCGCAACTGGCCAAGCGGTGTGTTCTTGCCGCGCAGGAGTAATACGGCTTCATCATGGGCGGCTGTCATGCGTTCGGCATACCCCTTGAGCAAGAAGCCCGCCGGGGTAAGGGCGGCTCGGTTTCCTCGAGTTACCAGCAGTGTATCCAGCTCGGTTTCAAGCTTCTTGATGTGAGCGGTGATATTGGATTGCACCGTATGCAGCCTGGATGCGGCAGCAACAAAGCTGCCGGTTTCAGCCACTGCCAGTAGAACCTGCAGCGAGCGTAGCTGCATAGCCACCCCTTATCTCTTTTTGAGATGCCTGTGATCTTAAATAATCATTATAAATGCTTAGCTGATTTTGCCATTCTAGGCTCCTTCAGGCTAGTACGAGTCAATCGAGTCATGATCGAGAGAGAAAACCTACCCGCGTTGGCGAGCGGATTTCTGGCAACCTTGTGTGGTGTCGGTATTGCGCGTTTCGCTTACACAGCGCTGCTACCCATGTTGGTCACTGAAGGCTGGTTTTCCGATACCCAGGCCGCTTACTTGGGTGCGACCAACCTGCTGGGGTATTTTTTTGGTGCCCTGGCAGCCCATGCTCTGTCTGAGCGTTATCCCGCTCGCCACGTCATGAGTTGGGCCTTTGCGATCATAGCGCTGAGTTTCCTTCTATGCGCCGTGCCCGGCAGTTACGCCTGGTTCAGCCTGTGGCGGTTTGCGGCGGGTTTTGCTGGCGCGGTATTGATGGTGGTGGGGCCGTCCATGGCGCTGGCGGCCACGCCTGGTTCAGGAAAACCGGCCGTGGGTGCCCTGGTATTTACCGGTATCGGCGCCGGGGCACTGGTCTCTGCCACCCTGGTGCCGGCGCTGCTGGCCCTTGATCTGAAATGGACATGGCTGGCGCTGGGCGTACTCTGTGCTGCCGCGGGTCTGGCCGGCACAGTGTCGATGGCAAAACTGAATGAACTGAAACCGGCAGAGGCCAGCACGCCGGTAAATGGCGGCCCGCTGCGGTCGCTGCTGACTGTTTCCGTCCTGTTGGTGATAGCAGCTTATGCCTTTGACGCGCTGGGGTTTGTGCCACATACCGTATTCTGGGTAGATTTTCTCGCCCGCGAGGTCGATCTGGGCAGCCGCAGCGCCGCAATCCAATGGTTTGTTTTTGGCTTGGGCGCGATAGTAGGGCCATTCGCAGCTGGCTGGCTGGTCAAGCGTTTTGGCTGGCACACCAGCCTGGCTGCCGCGTATTTACTGAAAGCCGTAGCGATTGGCCTGCCGCTGCTTTCGACCGGTCTGGTCAGTCGCTCGCTTTCGTCTTTCATTGTCGGCGCGATGGTCCCGGGCATAGTCGCCCTGACTGCCGGTCGACTGGCAGAGCTGGTTGGTCCGACAGCGCACAAACGCATCTGGGGTCAGGCGACCGCTGTTTTCGCTGCGGCGCAGGCCCTGTCGGGGTATGCCATGTCTTCGCTATACGCCACAAGCGGTTCCTATCAACCCCTCTTCTTGGTCGGCACCCTCTTGCTGGTTGCCGGTTTCGTGCTGCTGTGTCTTGACCCACGGCGCAGCGCTTTCACTCGTTAACAGGAGCATCCCATGCAATTGCACCTCAACCGGACATCACCCTACGCCCGGGTGGCCCGAATCATTGCCCTGGAGTTGGGGCTGGATGACCGGCTGGAGCTGGTCTGGAGTGATCCCTGGGCCGATGAACCGGCGCTGCTGGCCGCGAATCCCTGCGGACGTGTACCGGTGTTGATCACCGATGATGGCGAGTCGATCGCGGAATCACTGCTTATTGCGCAGTACTTGCAGCGCCTCTCAAGCCGTGTATCGCTGTTACCGGATGCCAGTGCCGCCGGTACCTTGCATCTGGCTGGGATCGGCTACGGGCTTATGGAAGCAGCCTTCAATACGGTTATCCAGCGCAAGCATCACGGCAAAGAAGCCGACGCGTCCGTACTTGGGCAGCGCCGCCTGCGCGCTATCGAACGCAGTGCCGACGCCCTGGAAGCCCGCTATGCAGAAACAGCGCCAGCGGACTTGACCATGGGAGACATCATTGTGATGGTGGCGCTGGACTACCTGACTTTTCGTCTGCCGGAGCTGCAGTGGCCAGTAAAACGCGAGCATCTTCAGGCCAGGTACAGCGAAATCTCCAGCCGCCAAAGCTTCAGAGATACCGCCTTCAGTTGATTTGGAGGGCCAGGCTACAAGCGAAACCGGCCAGCCAGAGGCCAAGGCCGAAACTGAAATGCGCAAAAAGACTCCGCAGTCGGGCTGTGTTCGGCTGCGGTGTTTTGCGAGCCGCGACACCTGCACCCATACCCGGTTGCAGAACAAGAAAAGGCGCAAGTACTGTCGTCACCCCAAAAGCCAGCGCAGGTATGAGCGTGGGACGAGCCAGCCAGTCCTGCCCGGCAAGAGCCAGGAACGTCACCGCAAAAACCATCCCGATCCCATAGTGCGCGATCCATCCCAGAATCCGTTCTCCCCGGATTTTGGAGCTGTTACCGATGGACTTGTGGATAAGGGTACCGCCGGGTATGTGCCCAAGCCAGCGTCCGACCAGCGCGTAGTTCAGAGCGGGGATGCCAAGCAGACGCTTTTGTAAAAGTGCGACGACATCCATGAAAACGGTAGCGCCAACGCCGAGCAACAGAGCAGCCAATAACAGTCCGGTCATTTCCGCAATCTCCTTGATGGTCAGGGTGTGGGCAAGTAGCCTATTACTTAAAGTCGACTTTAGGTCAAGAGCCATGCTCGAAATTTCGGAACTTTCGCGTAAAAGTGGTATTGCTGCCTCGAAACTGCGCTATTACGAGGAAGTAGGCCTGATTCGGTCAGTCGGCCGCAAAGGGCTGCGCCGGGTTTTCGATAAGGACGTACTGACCCGCTTGTCGCTGATTGCCTTGGGACAGGTTGCGGGATTCTCGCTGGCCGACATACGCGAAATGCTCGGCTCTGAACGCCAGCCAGACATAGACCGCGAGATGGTGGGTGCAAAGGCTGACCTTCTGGATCGACGCATCAAGGAGCTGACAGCACTGCGTGATGGGTTGCGTCATGTGGTGGCCTGCTCAGCACCCAGTCATCTGGAGTGCCCGACCTTTCAAAGGCTGATGCGGATTGCACTAAAACGTCAGGCTGCGCAGGGTGCGGGCAATCGGTCAGTGCCCCGGACCTAGAGAACACCGGCTTTACCTGGCGAGACTAGCGGCACTGGTCAATCAGTTGCCTTTTCTGGCGCTTCTCACCTCGGGCGTCTTCAGTCTGAATCGATGGCGTAGCCATAGGTTTGGCGCCAGATCTGTCTATACAACAATGTTGCAAACTAGCAGATCACAACCTGCTCGCCACTTGGTTCCGCCGCGACCGGCTTTGATATCGCCATCATCGAGAGGAAGCACAGATAGGCGTAGTTACCACGGCACGCAATCTTTACCCCACCAACCGCTCCTGCTTCAACCACGCCATGGGTGATAGTCCGCACTGCGACTTGAATGCACGCGACAGCGCAGACTCGCTGCTGTAGCCAGCCTCTTCGGCGATCAGCCTGAGTGGTTGTCCATTCTTCAGCCACTTTTGCACCAGCCCCACTCGCCAGCGCTGCAGGTAGCTCGCCGGCGTTTCGCCTACCGCTTCACGAAACTGATTGGCAAATACGCTGCGCGACATGCCCGCCACCGCCGCCAGTGATTCCACCGACCAGTCACGCTCCGGTGCCTGGTGCATGGCGACAATGGCGCGGCGCAGTTGAATGTGCGCAAAGCCCGCCAGCAGTCCCACCTGGGTGCTGCCGTTCTCCATCAACTGGCGCAGCAGCTGCACCAACAGTACCTCAAACAGCCGATCAAGCATGACCTGGCGGCCGCAGTTGTTGGCCTCGGCCTCGGCAAACAGCAGCGTCAGCACCGGCACGCTGTCCGGTAACTGGTCCAGCGGTATGCAAACGCACGCGGGCAGGGCACTGGACAGAGGGTTTGCCGAGCCGCCCTCAAAGACAATATGCGCGCAAACAAAATCCGCGCCCTGTTCGCTGTCGGTCACAAAGCGGTGCGCCATTGGGCGTGGGTAAAACAGCAGGGTCGGGCCATCCAGGCTGTACGCCTTGCTGGCGCCATGCCAGACCTCAGCCGTGCCGCGGCGCAGCAAATGCAACTGGCCATAGGGTTCGGTGCCGCTCAGCGTGTTGACGCCGCACAGCGGACCGGATTGGAAGGTGCGCGCACTGACAGCAAAGTGCCCCAGCAAAGCAGCGAGTCGATCAACCATAAAATACGATCCGTCAAAAAGTTAAGACAAATTGTGTTAATTCGTACCAGTAAATGCCTGAAACTCCTTTTCGTCAACAGACAACAGCACTTTCACTACACTGAAAAGGAATCAAGCCATGAACAGATTTACCCGTACCGCCATCGCCGCATTCGCCGCCGCTGCACTGCCAGTTATTTCAATGGTCGCTCACGCCGCAGAGTTTGCTCGCACTGCCAGCACCATCACCACCCAGGACGGCGTCGAGCTGTACTACAAGGATTGGGGCCCAAAGAATGGTGAAGTCGTCATGTTCAGCCACGGCTGGCCGCTCAGCTCCGACAGCTGGGAAGCGCAAATGCAGTTCCTGGCAGACAAGGGCTACCGCGTTATCGCCCACGACCGCCGTGGCCACGGCCGCTCCAGCCAACCCTGGGAAGGTAACGATATGGACCACTACGCCGACGACCTCTCAACCGTCATCAAAGCGTTGCAGGTCAAGGACGTTACCCTGGTCGGCTTTTCCACCGGTGGTGGTGAAGTAGCCCGCTATATCGGCCGCCATGGCACAGGTCTGGTGAAAAAGGCGGCCCTGATCAGCGCCGTACCGCCGATGATGCTGAAAACCGACAGCAACCCCAACGGCTTACCGCTCTCGGTATTCGATGGTCTGCGTGAAGCCTCCAACGTCGACCGGTCGCAGCTGTACCTGGATATTGCCAGTGGCCCGTTCTTCGGCTTCAACCGCGAAGGTGCCAAGCCGTCACAAGGCATGATCCAGTCGTTCTGGAGGCAAGGCATGCTGGCTGGCGCCAAGAACACCTACGATTCCATCGCGGCGTTCTCTGCGACGGACTTTCGCGGTGACCTGGCCAAGTTCGACGTACCCACGCTGGTGATTCACGGCAGTGACGACCAGATTGTGCCCCTGGACATCTCCGGCAAAGCCTCGGCCGCGCTGGTCAAGGATGCCCAACTGATCGTGTACCAAGGTGCCCCCCATGGTCTGGCGGATACCAACAAGGAACAGCTGAATCAGGATTTGCTGAACTTCCTTCAGCAGTAACGCAGTAGCTCCATGGCCGATGTGGTTCATGCCCTTCGGCCAAAACCCAACCAATCAAGAGGATTACCAAATGTCTATTCAAAACGTTGCTTACCGTGCCTATGCAGAAGCCACCGGCGGCCGTGATGGCCGTGCAATTTCTTCCGACGGCGTGCTGGATGTAGCCCTTACTACCCCGCGAGAACTGGGTGGCGCAGGTGGTGAAGGTACCAACCCAGAGCAGTTGTTCGCTGCGGGCTACTCAGCCTGTTTCCTGGGTGCAATGAAGTTCGTAGCTGGCCGGGACAAGCTCAGCATGCCAGCAGACGCATCGATTGAGGGTGTAGTGGGTATTGGTGCCATCCCCACAGGTTTTGGCATCGAGGTTGAACTGCGTATCAGCCTGCCAAACCTGGACGATGAACAGGCCCAAACCCTGATTGAACGCGCCCACATTGTCTGCCCTTACTCCAATGCCACCCGCGGCAACATTGACGTAACGCTGACACGGGTCGAGTGATTCGCAGTCGGTTTAACGGGATCGATAAGCTGGGTTGGCCAGCTTGTCGAATCGATTCAGGTCGAGCGTTTGGGGTGAAGCGGGTGGATGAGATGCAGGAAACGGAATCGGATTAACATCGCGAGAACAAAAATCTGTCGAGCCATCAAAGAGCTTCAGTAAATTTTAATCTGACCCCAATTACTGCACAAAAGCCACCGGCGGCCGTGATGGCCGCGCCAGCTCCTCCGACGGCGTGCTGGATGTAGCTCTTACTACTCCGTGAGAACTGGGTGGCGCAGGGGGTGAAGGCACCAATCCGGCACACTTGTTCGCTGCACGAGCTATCATCTGTTTAAGGTTGTGGCGTCAAACCTGCTGGTTTTTATCCTGGCTCTGCGCTGCGTAAAGCAGCCTTTGAAAGCCCAAAAAGGTCTCGCGGATCGTTGCCGTTGAGCCCAATTCACTCGCTGCATCGCTGATGGTGTTGTATTTCAGCTCGATCAGGCTGCGCATCTTTTTCGGCGATAATTCCGCCACACCGTCTTCGATGTATTTGCTCAGCACAAAGTCGATGAATGCCTGTTGTTTAAAGTTGCTGTAGGCCTGAGCGATGGCGGGCTTGGCGATGTGTACCCGCTCTGCGCGAGTGTGGGTTTCGGCGGCATAGGCAACGTAGGCCAACACGTCGTAGACGTCGCTGTCTTTGGCGTCGATCAGCTCCTTCATGCTGTCCAACTGTTCTTCGCCATAACCGGCCTCACTCAGGTCTTCCAGCAGCTTTTCGCGGGTGGTGGGGTCGCTCCATATCTGGCGCAGCTGGTCTTCGTCGACGAAAAACTGGGGGATCTGGCCAAACAAACGTTCGATAAACTCTTTGGCGGTAATCGGCTTGCCCTCGGGGCTCCAGTACAGCGCAGAGGCAATGTGTTTGATGCTGCGCGTTTTGCCGTCGCTAAGGTGGATGACCAGCTTTTCAGGTTTTTCGCACGCGCAAGGGGATGCACCGCATAGAGGGCATGGCTGGCCGGCACACACGCAAGGGCTTTGTTCACATTCCGCGCAGCCTGCTGATGGGCAGCTGCAGGGCGCCTCCTCACAAACCGGGCAGGGTGTTACGCAGTTGCAGGGGTTAAAGCCGCAAACAGAGCAGGGCTCTTTGGGGCAGGTGCAGGGTTTGTGGCCGCAGGTTGCGCAGTCTTTACCTTCTGGTGGCAGCGGCTCGCCATCCCATGCCGGGTCGGCAAAGTTGTAGTGCGCTTTGACGAAGTCGTAGATGGTGAAGTAGTCCTTGCCGTCGTACAGGCGGGTGCCACGACCGATGATCTGTTTGAACTCGATCATGTTGTTGCATGGCCGCATCAGCACGATATTGCGCACATTGCGGGCATCCACACCGGTGGAGAGTTTGCGCGAGGTAGTGAGAATAGTGGGGATGGTCTTTTCGTTGTCCTGAAATACTTTCAGGTCACTCTCGCCAGCGCTGCCATCGTTGGCGGTCACACGCACGCAGTAGCCGGGGTTGCTGGTCCATCCTTGGGCGGACGCATATTGATTGATAAAGTCGCGCACCATGCCGGCGTGCTCCTGGGTGGCGCAAAAGACGATGGTTTTGTCATGCGGGTTGATGCGATCCATCCAGTAGCGCACGCGCATCTGCTCGCGCTGGGGGATGGTGATAATGCGGTTGAAGTCCGCCTCTTTGTAGATGCGGCCCGGTTCCGGCTCGCCCTTGATCACCACACCATCGCCGGGGGTGTAGACGTACTCGTCCAGGGTGCCGACGATGGGCAGCACTTTAAACGGGGTGAGAAAACCGTCGTTAATGCCTTCCTTCAGGGCGTAGCTGTAAACCGGCTCGCCAAAGTAGCTGTAGGTGTCGGTATTCACCGTGCGCTTGGGCGTGGCGGTCAGGCCCAGCTGCACGGCGGGGGCGAAGTAGTCAAGAATGTCGCGCCAGCTGCTCTCGTCATTGGCGCCGCCGCGGTGACACTCGTCGATGATAATGAAGTCGAAGAAGTCTTCGGGGTATTGGCCAAAATAGGGCGTCCTGTTGCCGTGCTCGTCTTCCGGCCCGCTCATAAAGGTCTGGAAAATGGTAAAGAAGACGCTGGCATTCTTCGGCACCGCGCCCAGTTTTCTAATCTCTCCCGGTTCAATGCGCACAATGGCGTCTTCACCAAAGGGGCCAAAGTCGTTAAACGCCTGATTGGCCAGTACGTTACGGTCGGCCAGAAACAGAATGCGTGGGCGCTTTTTGGCGGCAGCGGGGTGGGTTTGCGCGCGCAGGCTCCAGCGGCTGTGGAACAGCTTCCAGGCGGCCTGGAAGGCGATGCAGGTTTTGCCGGTGCCGGTGGCCAGGGTGAGCAGAATACGCTGCCGGCCCTGGGCGATGGCCTCCAGCGCGTTGTTGATGGCATTTTCCTGATAATAGCGCGGCTGCCAGTCGCCCTTGCACTCAAAGGGAATCTGGGCAAAGCGCTCGCGCCACACGGCGGCAAAGTCCGGCTCGGGCAGGGCGCCGGGTTTATGGCTGGGGTCAAAGGTCAGCTGCCACAACTCAGCGGGGCTTAAAAAGCGCTCTACCAGTTTCTCTTCACCGGTGAGCATATCCATCTGGTAGATGTCGTGGCCGTTGGTGGCGTAGCCAAACCGGCACTGCAGGCGCTGGGCGTAGTCCTTGGCCTGACGCACGCCCTCGGTATAACTCAGGCTCTCTTTTTTTGCCTCAATCGCCGCCAGCTTGCGGCCCTGATACTCCAGCACATAATCACTGCTCAGTGCCGAAGCACGCTTGCCGCGGCCGATGATCCGGCCTTGGGTAATCGACCATTCACGGCGGATATAGCTGTGTTCCACCAAACCCCATCCCGCAGCGACCAGTTTGGGGTCGATCAGGTTGGCTCTGGTATCCGCTTCGTTCATGGTCATGGGTTGTCCGTTCCCTGTGGTATATGTACTTCGTATAACACTGTGTAAAGCTACTTGCCTGCTATTTCAGGCAACAGCTTTTTCGTTATTCGTGGTTAAGGCTCCAGAGAAAGCTTTCTCTAAAAGTGAAGATCTGAGTTCCTCGAACGCGTTCAGCTTTGCTGAGTAAATTGCTTCAATTCTTTCAAGGTCGGGTTTGATAGAGTCGAGCTGGTCTGTAATTTTTTGCTGAACCTCCAAGGATGGAATCCTGACTTTCAGCTTCCTTAAGTCTCGAATATTAATCTGCATCAGAGCTGCGCCGTATGTGCCTGCCTGAATCTGAGTTTGAATGGCCGGAGAAATAAACTGATAGTAGCCGAACCTTTGTGAGATCTTTTCAGGATTGAATCGGATCGGAACGATGCCTCTTGTTACATTGGCCCCTGAAAGTTCTTCACTCGCAATTGATGTGGTGCCAGTACTTCCCCTGACGCACACTAACAACTCGCCACCCTGCAGCAGAGTTCTCATGTAGCCTTCAGCTTTTGAAGGGTCAATTTGCTTAAGGCCAGACAGATCTATCACTTCCTTTATCAGGTCTGTTGGGCGGACTACAGGCAAGCCTCCAGCGACGTTATCTCCTGGCTGAACTATGCCGTAAGATAAAGTGCAGTCTTTTGTTACCGCATTCTCCAGTGGTTCAATAGTCCACCCCTCCCCACGCTGGCTAAACACCTGTTGTAAATAGCTTTCAAACAGTTCGCGGGCGTTTTTGAGGTTTTGTTCTGTTAGGGCGCGAGCTTGGTCGATGTCGGCAAAGGCCTGGTCGAGGATGGCGACGATGCGTTTTTGTTCCGGCAGGGAGGGCAAGCTAAAATCAAAAGTTAGCACCTCCTTCACATTCGCTCTGGGCATCCGGGCGCCGGTACACGTCGCATCTATCGCAGATACAATTTTTTCACTTGATAACCAGTAATATAAAAACTTTCGGTTAAGCTTATCGCTGGGCTTCAAAGGAAATATTTCTGAGGAGCAATGCCCCTCGAAACCAGGCACTAAAACTTTATTCAAATAGGGTCTGAGTCGCCCATATAAGACATGCTTATCGGAGAACTTAAATGTTGAGCTAGCAACAGACTTAGGACTCCGCTCTCCAAGAAATCTACCAGTATGGCCCTCTATATCTTCCATACCAACGTAAGGTAAATTTCCTTCACGGAACTGTTCCTTCTCAATCTGGCATATTTCTCCCAACTTAACTGTTGGCCAAGCCATCACACCAACTCCTGAATCTTAGACAGTATGGCCTCGCTCTCTTTATCGAGTGCAATAATATCGGCAATGATGTCTTTCGGCTCGCGCAGCTCTGCCTCCTCTTTGGCATTGGGGTTTTTCACCGACAGATCCCAGGTGGCCTGATCCAGATCGGCGACATTGAGCGACCAGGATTTGTCCGAATCTGCCAAGCCTTTCTGCAGCTGCACAAACGCCTGCAGATCGTTGTCGTTCAGCGGGTTGGTTTTGCCCAGGCTGCGGCCAGGGTCGAGCTGGTAGTACCACACCTTCTGGGTGGGCTCGCCTTTGGTAAAGAACAGCACCACGGTTTTCACGCCAGCGCCGAGGAAGGTTTTGCCGGGGCAGTCGAGCACGGTGTGCAGGTTGTGGTTTTGCAGCAGCTCTTTGCGCAGGGCGACGGCGGCGTTGTCGGTGTTGCTTAAAAAGGTGTTTTTGATCACCACGGCGGCGCGGCCACCGGGTTTGAGTATCTTCATAAAATGCTGCAGAAACAGGAAGGCGGTTTCGCTGGTCTTGATGGGGAAGTTCTGCTGCACCTCTTTGCGCTCTTTGCCGCCAAAGGGCGGGTTGGCGAGGATGATGTCGTACTGGTTGCTGGGCTGTATGTCCTGCAAGTTCTCCGTCAGCGTGTTGGTGTGGATCACGTTGGGGGTTTCTATGCCGTGCAGGATCATGTTCATGATGGCGATGACGTAGGCGAGGGACTTCTTCTCTTTGGCGTAGAAGGTGCGTTCCTGCAGGGTTTTCAGCGCGGTGGTAGAGAGCTGCTGCTTGCTGCGGCCACCCTGGCGCAGATAGTCGTAGGCCTCGCAGAGAAAGCCCGCGGAGCCGGCGGCGCCGTCGTAAATGGTTTCGCCAATTTTGGGTTGAACCACGTCGATCATGGCGCGAATCAGCGGGCGGGGCGTGTAGTACTCGCCACCGTTGCGCCCGGCGTTGCCCATGTTCTTGATTTTGGTTTCGTACAGGTGGCTGAGTTCGTGCTTTTCTTCCTGTGAACGGAAGCGCAGCTCGTCCACCTTTTCCAGAGCGTCTCTTAATGAATAGCCGCTCTGAATCTTGTTTTTGATCTCGCCGAAGATTTCGCCGATTTTGTATTCGATGGTGTCGGGGCCGTCGGCGCGCTTTTTAAAGCCCTTGAGGTAGGGGAAGAGTTCGCCATCCACATAGTCGATCAGGTCATCGCCGGTGAGGGCGTTGTTGTGGTCAAAGTTGCCCGCGGCGTCTTTGGGCGCAGCCCAGCGGCTCCAGCGGTGGGCGTCGTCGATGATGTACTGGTATTGCTCGCCCATTAGCTCGGCCGCAAGGCTGCGCTCGTGCTCCAAGTCGTCCAGGTATTTGAGAAACAGCATCCAGCTGGTCTGCTCGGTGTAATCCAGCTCACTGGAGCAACCAGCGTCTTTCCAGAGAACATCGTCGATGGCTTTGAAGGTTTGTTCGAACATCTGGGGCGTGAATCCTTTTCGGTAGTGCCGTCTATCGCTGCAATCGCAGTTGGCTTCTGCCGTCAGATTTTGCCTTATTTGCTGGGGCATGTCGTTGCTTTTGGCTTGCACGCGGCTATTGGGAAAAAGGTGACAGATTTATTTTTTAGTTCTGGGCGTGACAGTTCTACGCTCACACATGCACAGCGGCTTGTCCCAATCGAAAACGCACGTTCAAGCCCTCAGCGTTTTTTCGCCAACAATTCAGAACGACCAACCACCTCACCTCTAGACTCAGGCTTGCGTGGCCCTGAGAAGCCGGCTTCTGCAATGGCATTATCCAGACCGCGAAACTGTGGTGCTGCCTTGGCGCTGCGTAATGTCTCCATTCCGTCATTCCAGGCGTGCACCATGTGCTTGGCGACATCGCGCCAGGCTGGTTCGTTTTTCGATGCTTCAATCACCTTGTGCCCAACCTCCACAGCTGACTGACACAGTTGTTCAACCATCGCAGCGTACTGCGCTGGGGGAATGCTAAGCACAGACTTGAAAAAGGTTTCCAGCGAGCGGCCTGGCGTCCAGGTTTGCCTGCCGCCGAGGGAAAGCCCTGGTGGGCTGGCAGCGAAGCGAGGGTAAGCCTGCGTGGTTACCAGGTCATAGACTGGGGTAAAGCCGACATCAGCCTGGGAGGTGTAATACAGCGCGATATTTTTTGCGTGGCAATCTGCGTTACGCACCACGTAATTGGTCAACAGATGCCAGCCCAGGTGCTCGCGTTGTTCGCGGAGTCGATCTGCGCCCATATAAGACCGGGTTGCATTCCACACCTGCTCGACTGTGGGGCGATACTTTTCGTGTGGCGGCAAGCCGAGCAGTCCGCACGCGTCTTCCAGGCCATAGTGGGGGATGCCTTGCTCATCAACGTCAAAGCGGTCTACTACCAGAACCCTTCCATCCTCAGACATCTGGCATGTGGCAACGGGCACGACATTCAACCGTTCCAGTACGTGCATGGTGTAGAACTCGTTGAAGCCGAGAAACGGCGTGTTGTCATCCGAACCTTTGATGATATGAAATCCGGTCCTCAGCGTCGGCTTACCCAGCGGCTGCTGGTTGTGTGAGGCGTCTTTGGCGATGAACTTTGGCACGACCCCGGAGATGGCCACGCGTGCGTACTGGCGTACCAGCTCGGCAAAGTGTTCTGCGGTATTTTCCGCCTGGAGCATGTGGGTTATTTCCAGAGGGTCCATGTCTATACCGGGCTGGACGCCTTCAGGCGTAATCGAGACTCTGCCGATGCCTGTACCGCCCACTAAACCCAGGAGAGACAAGTCGGTGCCATCCAGCATTGCGCCGAACTCCTCACGAATAACGCCGAGCAAATAACCCTCGGGAAGGTTCTGCCGGAAAAACGGAAACAGATCGCGTGGCCAGCGCCAAGGCTCTTCACGAACGGGCATGGTCAGGCTGACAAAGTCTGCCAGTTCGGTGCCCGGAAGGTATTTCAGGACGTATTCATCGCGCTCGCGATAGAGCTTGGCCACAAGTCTTCCGCTAATGTGTACGTCGAGAATCATGGTTAGCCTCTTCCTGCGCGCTGTTCGTTGAGAATGTCCTCAACGGTACGACCATGACCGACCTTGACCAGCTTCAAGTCATACCCTGCGGCCTCGAGCAGACGAACCAATGCAGAGACGCTCATATCACCTTTGGCCAATGTTTCCATACGGGCCACTGTGGAGCGTGATACGCCGGCACGGCTGGCTATTGCTTCCTGGCTCAGGTTCGCGTCATGGCGCGCCTGTTTGAGCATTTCGGCAACGTCATATAGTGAGGACATCTGTAGCTCCTGGGCGACAAATAGGGCTGATATGCCAATTAATGTAGCCCGTAAGCCACGCTCTCACAAGCGTGTCTATAGGTTATTGTGGCTTGGGGGACACAATATTGCCGGCTTGGTGATATTTTGTGGCTCCTGGGCTACTGTCGCCAAGACGCCACCCGCTCAACAAGCTGTTCCGGCGTCTCCCGGCTCGAGTCCAGACGCAATAGCGGGCAGGCGAGATGCCGTTCGATCCATGTTTCATGCATCAGCAGGCTGCGAGTTCGTACATCGCCATGCTCATAACCTGCGGCCCATTCGAGGAAGGCCTGGCTTTGCGCATGCATGTCGCCGCCGGGCTGGATGCTTGTGCCGTAACGCTGCGATTCGCGTTGCTGCAGGCGTTGCATGCGCTCGTCGTCATCAAGGCGCAGGAACAGCGCGTGAGTGAATGAAGGGATCAGTGCTTCACCCCAGCTGCACAGCGAGCCGCTCAGTACCCAGTTTGGCACCTGGGCGGTTTGTTCGCTTATCATTGCCACCCGCTCCTGGGGTGGCCGCTTGTGCAGGTAGGGTGGTTCGCTGGGTAACCAGTAGAAGTCATCAGTGTCCAGGTGAAGCCAGCCGCAGCGCTCGGCCAGTGCGCGGGCCAGGGTGGTGGTGCCCGACCCTGATGCACCGAAAATATGTAGCCTTACCGTCATTGACTCGCAATCTCCTCGAACTGGAAATGAGCATACAATTGGGGTTGGATGAGCATTGATTGCTTCCCCTGTCTAGGCATCCATATGACTACGCCGCCTCGGCGGAAGTGTTCCGGCAACCACCACCTCCATGCGGGAATCTGTCTCTCGCCGAGCTGGCAATCAGGCCGCGAAGTAAGTAGCCAGCACCGCATTGAGTTGCTCTACTTCTGCCTTCTCCGATTCGAACGAAGTGACGAAGCGCACGGCTAGATGATCCGCTTCTACCGCCAGCCCTTTGGGCAGGCTGCTTGCAGATCACTCATTCAGCCGCACACCTTCTGTCTTGAGGCGCTCAAACAGCGCTGTGGGCATCACGGCGAACAGCTCGTTGGCTTGAACCGGCCAGGCCAGTTGGATAGCGGGGTGCTGCTTGAGGCAGTGTTCGAGCGCCAGGGCTACTTCGTTCGCCTTGTGCGCCAGCTTGATCCAATGGTTGTTCTCAAGCCAGGCGCACATTTGTGCGCCGAAAAGGCGGCCCTTGGAAACCAGGTGGCCCGATCTTTTGCGGCGGAGGTCGAAATCCTTTGCCAGCGTGTCGTCGAAGAAAATCACGGCCTCTAAAGCCAGCGCGCCGTTCTTTGAAGCGCCGAGACAGAGCACATCCACTCCGGCTTTCCAGGTGATGTCAGCGGGAGAGCATTCAAGCGTCGCAAGGGCGTTGGAGAAGCGTGCGCCGTCCATGTGTACTCGCAGGCCGGCGGCGTGCGCGACCTCCGTCAGAGCTCGAATTTCCTCAACGCTGTAGACCTGTCCACTCTCCGTACACTGCGTGATACTGAGTGCGCCCGGGATCTGGTTATGCGGGCGGTCTGCAGGCAGTTTCTGCAGCGTGTCACTCAAAAGCTGAGCAGTCAGCTTGCCACCATCGTCGCCCATCAGCACCAGGCGCGCACCGCCGGTGAACAGTTCTGGCGCACTTAGCTCGTCGACCGCGATATGTGCTTGCGAGTGGCACAGGATCGAATGCCAGGGTTGTACCAACGCGGACAGCGCCAGGCAGTTCGAAGCGGTACCGGTGGCCACAAAAAACACCTGTACCGGCTTCTCGAAGATGTCGGAAAGCTTGGCATTGGCGGCTTGGGTCCAGTGGTCATTGGCATAAGAGCCGGCTACGCCGGTCGAGGCCTCGACGATTCCTTGAAGTACCGCGGGTGACACGCCGGATTGATTGTCGCTGCCAAAATTCATGAAATTTGTCTCTAGAGAGATGAGGACAGATTATCATCTACCAGATTGATATCGGTGGCTGCGATTGGCCGCAAGGCTGCTCCGCAATCATCGATACCTGGTCACCTGCCCCCGTTACCCGGTGTAAGCATGGTAGAGGGTGTTCCCTGCGGTGCGATTTTTTGCAGTCTTGCATTACTTGTCCTGAGTGGCTGGATTAATCTTCATCTGAACTAGCCCCAGTTACTCCAACCAGCGTTCCGCTACTTGGTTGTTTGGTCTGCATCCGCCATACTCCCTGGCGTTCCAACTAATGCAGGATGCGCAAATGGGGATGGTGATCGCGGTGGCGGCGGGGCTGATGATTGGCTTCGTGCTGGGGGAGGTAGCAAGCGCGCTGGGGTTGGCGGTTTTGGCGGGCTTGTTAGTGAAGTTTCGGGAGCTGAGCCGGCTGGTAGGTAGCCAGCAAGAGCAGATAGCCTTCCTGAGCAAGAAGCTTGTTAGTACCGAGGCAGATGCTGTCGCAGCGCCAGCTGCAGACGCTGAATTGCCAGTAAATCCCAATGCTGCCCAGCCCTCACCAGCGCCCGACGTATTCAGTGAAGCGGCCACGCCGGAGCTTGCGTCCAGTATCGACCCACACGTCAAGGGGCCCGCAGCGGCAGAGACCACATGGGTTGAACCTGAGTTTGCTGCCATCACATCCCGGCCGGTAACCGCTGCCGTCCCTCCCGCTGTGCCAAGTACTGGCGATAAATTACTCGCATTGTGGGCATCAAGTGGCCTGGGCAAGCTGATTGCGCGCACCAATATGATTACCCGCGTCGGCATTGTGATCCTGTTTCTGGGCGTCTCCTTCTTGGTCAAGTACGCGTCAGAGAGCATTAGCGTGCGAATCGAGCTGCGCTTTCTTGGCATCGCTGCGGCTGCATTAGTGGTATTTCTGCTGGGCTGGCGTCTACGGCACAAGCGCCGCGATTATGCGCTGTTGCTGCAAGGTGCCGCTGTGGGTACCTGGTATCTCGTGACCTTTGCCAGTATGAAGGTATACCCGATCGTGTCTCCTTCCGTTGGGTTCTTGCTGTTGGTGGGGTTGTCGGTATTTGCCGCATTGATGTCGATAAAACAGGACGCCAAGTCGCTGGCGGTGTTTGGTATTCTCGGCGGTTTTCTCGCGCCGATTCTCGCGTCTACTGGCAGCGGCAGCCATGTGATGCTGTTCAGTTATTACGCCATTCTCAATGCGGGTATTTTGGCCATCGTCTGGTTCAAGGCATGGCGAGCGCTCACGCTGATGGGGTTCATCTTTACCTTTATTATCTGCGTAGCCTGGGGTGTTATGCGTTACCAGGCTGATCTGTTCGCCAGTACCGAGCCTTTCCTGCTGTTGTTCATGCTTTTTTATGTGGCGGTGGTATTGATATTTGGGCTGCGCAAGCGGTGGCCCCCGCATCGGTTTATCGACGGCCCTATTTTGTTTGGCACACCAACAATTGGTTTTGCCTTGCAAGCCTTGCTGGTAGAACAGTTTGAGTACGGCATGGCGTGGAGTGCGCTCGGTTTTGGTCTGTTCTATCTCGGCATCACTGCGCTCTGGTGGAAGATGTTGACCGAGCGTGCCCTCTTGTTGCGCGAGTCGTTGACGGCCATCGGCGTGGTGATGCTGACGCTGGCCGTTCCTTATGCGTTTGATCATGACGTCACTGCCCTGGTGTGGACGTTTCAGGGCGCGGCAGCCATCTGGCTGTCGGCTCGACAACAGCGCAACTGGGGCGGGCTCCTGGCGCTGGTAGTGCAAGTGGGCGCTGGCGTTTCATGGTTGCTGAGTACACCTGCCGCGGGTGAGCATTTGTTTTTCAATGCGGGCTATGCCAGCAGTTGCGCTATTGCCATAGTCGCGCTCTGGAGCGCATGGATTTTGCGCGCGCAGCCGGACAGCTACTGGGTGCGCTTGCTGCATTTACCGGTTCTGAGCTGGGGCTTATTGTGGTGGTTTGCCGGCGGAGTTTGGCAAATGGGAGCGCACCTGACGCATCAGCAAGTTCTGCCGGCCGTGCTGTGCTTTGTATCGCTGAGTTTTATTGCCCTGCAATGGTTGCGCATGCGTTATCACTGGCAGGCGCTGGCACCGGTGTTACTGGCATTGTTGCCGCTAGCGGTTGGTCTGCTTCTGACCCATAGGTATTTTGGCTCACATCCGTTTTCATCCTTTGGCTATATTGCCTGGCCACTGACGTTTATCACGTTGTATTGGCTATATAACCGCCCTAATTTTTTCAGCGGCATGATCGGCAAAGCAGAAGAGCCGTGGCATCTGGTGAGCTATCTGACCATGACCATCGTTGCGGCGCTGGAAGTGGAGTGGCAAGTTCAGCAGCATACTGACGTCGATAGCTGGCATTTGATCGGCGTTGGTTTGGTGCCGCTGACTGCCATCGTCCTGGCGCTTAAAACACGGCTGTGGCCTGCGCGCCTGGACCCACTGTATCGCCGCAGCGCCGTGGCAATTCTATTTGCCATGCTACTTGTGAGTACGCTGATCGGCTGCTTCATTCAACCGGTAGTCGACCCGCTACCTTACTGGCCGTTACTGAACCCGCTCGATCTTTGGCAGGTGGGTATACTGGTCTGTGCTGGCTTGTGGTGGCGTAGTATTTGCCATGCACTGCCCCCTGCCGTTTCCCCCATCTCAGGTGTCAGGGTTTTGCTCGGGCTGGGCTTTATCTATCTCAATACACTATTGCTGCGCACCGTGCATGCCTTTACCGGGGTAACTTTCAATATCGCGCACATGCTGGAAATGGACCTGGTGCAAACCTGTTTGTCGATTTTCTGGACCCTGCTCGGCGTTGGTTTGTTGGTGGCGGCCAATCGTTTGCTCAAACGAGACCTATGGATGGTGGGCATGGCGCTGATCGCGGTAGTGGTGGTCAAGCTACTGCTGGTTGATCTGTCCAATAGCGGCACGGTTGAGCGTATCGTTTCGTTTATTGTGGTTGGCCTGCTGTTGCTTGGTGTGGGGTATCTGGTGCCTCTGCCGGAGAAGCCTGGCGATGTCGAAAACAGCCAGCATAAAGTAATTGGAGAGTAATTGAGGTCAGATGAATATTAGATACTGAACCAACGACAGGAGCGGTTTGATATGTCGATAATACGAACGGATGAGCAGGCTGATGCTCAGGAAATATTAGAAAAAGGTGACAGATTTATTTTTTAGTTATCGCTGCGCTTGCGGGCAGGTTTTTGATTCGTCACACGGGAGTCAATGAGTCCGAGTTTGTTGCTTTGCGCCGTGAGCGCGACGCCGCGCTTAAAACGCAATTGTCTATTCTTCACTCACCCATCCAACCCGAGGGAAATTTAATGAAAAATGCTCATGATCTGGTAGTGGATGCCAAGGCGCAGATTCAAGAGGTATCGGTACAGGACGCCGAAGCCGCGATCCGCAACGCGGATGCCCTGATTGATGTACGCGAAAGTGATGAGTTCGCTGCGGGCCATATTGCCGGCGCAGTGAACATTCCCCGTGGCCTGCTGGAATTCAAGCTAAGCAGTACACCGGAAATGTCTGCTCGTGACCTCAAACTGGTGCTGTATTGCAAGACCAGCGGCCGCGCCGCGCTGGCCGCCAACTCCTTGCAGCAGATGGGTTACCTGAACGTGCAGTCCATCAGCGGTGGTTTTGAGGCGTGGAGTGACGCCGGTAAACCCGTTGTGGCTCCGAGTATGCCGTCTTTCGATTAGGTGGTACTGCACACAACATCATCTTTCCTTCGTATTTTTGTCATTTCCGATCCTTACAGTGGCTGCTTGTGTATCCAGCGTGTGCCTGGTTGCCCCAAAAAGGAAAAGTTATGACTAACTGGAAAGTGATGTGCGTTTTGGTGTGCAGCAGCCTGTTGCTGACTGCCTGCAACTCCGGCAGTGACGATGATGATACCGCTCAGACCCCAGAGGAAGCCTTGGCCGAGCGCCTGGCCAGCTTCCCGGCTGATGGCGTTGAACTGCCCTTCACGGTGCTCCGTGACGATCTGATTGATGGCAAGACAATGAGCCCCTTCGAGGTGCGCAACGGTGGTTTTGGTTCGGCGATGACCGCTCACCCGAGCAAACTGGATGAATTCTATGCGCTGACTGATCGTGGTCCAAATGCGAACTTTAACGGCGATTATGGCAATGGCAAGAAATTTCCTGTGCCGGATTACACTCCGCGCATGGGGCACTTCCGTTTGACAGCAAACGGCGGCGTTGAGTTACTCGACACCATTTTGCTCAAACGCCCTGACGGCACTCTGATCAGCGGTCTGCCGAATACTTCGGCCTTGGGCGGTACGGGCGAAACGCCTTACAACCCGGATGGCAGCCCGGTGCTGGTAGACCCTTCACAACCTTACGACGCGGCCACCAATCCGATCAAGCTGGACGACTACGGTCTTGATGGTGAAGGCCTGGTTGCGCTGAGTGACGGCAGCTTCTGGGTCAGTGATGAGTATGGCCCGCACATGGTGCACTTTGACGCGGACGGCAAAGAGATTGATCGCATCAACCCTTTCACGATGGATGCACGTACCCGTTTCAACTTGCCTGCGGAATTTGCCTATCGTCGCGCTAATCGCGGGATGGAAGGCCTGGCAATTACCCCGGATGAAAAAACGCTGGTCGGCGTAATGCAATCCACCATGGACTTGCCCACCAAGGCCGTACGCGCCTTGACCATCACTCGTATAGTGACGGTTGATCTGGAGACGGGCGCTATCGGTCAGTATCTTTATCAGCAAGAGAAAGCAGCCAACTCCAATTCGGAAATGGTCGGGCTGAGCGATACGGATTTCCTCGTGCTGGAACGTGATGGTAGCTTCCTTTATGGCGGGCCAGGTGGCGCTGCCGGCGTCAGCCCCAATGCACAGAAACAGGTTTATCGTATTGATCTGTCTACGGGCACCAACCTGGAGACTGTCGCCCTTCAGGCTGGCATGGTTCAGGACGCAGACCTGGGTCTGACCATCGATGGTCAAACGCTGGAAAAGGTCGTGCTGGATGGCGGTTGGGCCGCCCTGGCGGCTGTTGGCATCTATCCGGTAGACAAGACGCTGGTGCTGGATATGGTGGTAGAGGCGAACTACCCACATGACAAGATGGAAGGTTTGTGGCGCATCGATGACAAGCACTTGGGCGTGCTTAATGACGATGACTTTGCGACCTGGTCCACTGGCGGCGAGCTGGAGCAGAAGATGCTGGATGCCGGGACCATTGATGCGGGGCGGCTGTATATTCGCGAAGTGGATATGTCCGTCGACTGAGAAAGTGCTTGTTTTGCCGGAAAACAAAGCAGGCGTCTAATCTGGATGCGTAAAATTGGCGAGTAAAAGGGGGGCAGGATTAACTGCCCCCTTTTTTGGGCTAGACTTTGATACCCCGTAACCGTTCTCGCATGCCCGGACTGGCGCCGGGCCCATCCACCAGCTTGCACTCATCCCATGGCACCGCCTGCCCCGTTTCGGTATTGACCATCATCGGCTGCAGCGCTTTACCGGTGGTTTTCTCGATTACCTGAACACTCACGTCGTCCTGTGCGAAATGCTTGTTGCCCCAAGCGATCAACGCGAAAAGCACCACTTTGAGGTCGCGACCTCGTTCAGTCGGTACATATTCGTGTCGCAACGGCTT